>NZ_CP148093.1:0-910611 GCF_042140505.1 Rhizobium sp. T1470 | reverse complement strand
AGGGTCTTGATGGTGCCGTTGTAGGCGCCGGTTTCGTCGCGAGTGAAGGTGCCGATCTGAGCCATTGTCGTTTCTCCTGAGAGTTGTTCGAAGCCGCCCGATGCGGCCTCGATGGCGGTCGAGAGGCGACGGGTTGGCCTGCTGCATCCAAAGGACCACAGCGCCAGCGGAGGACGGCGGTAGCCGAGCTTGTTGCTTCGCGAGGATGGCCGCTGCGGCGCGACAATCAGGATGAGAATGCGCGTCAATCAAGATGAGAATCTGTCAGCGCTGCTGGAACGTAGGGAGGGCGTAGCCCGACCGGAGTTCCAGCAGCGCTGATGGCGAGATTTTTCGGCTCGTTTGTGTATCGCGGCCGGCCCAGTATCGAGGTGTATTCCTGAGAGGAGCACCGATTGCCGGGTCGCCATGTAAACGATCATCAAATGAGGCTTTTTATGAAGTTGCGTCAGACGCATTCGGTCACTGTTGCGGCCGCCAAATCCTCCATAAGCGTTGCCACAGCCTACCGCCTTGATAGCGATGCCAGGCTACCATCCCAAAAGAAGCCGGCCCGTGAACGGCGGCGTCCCGATCCACTCGTCGACATCTTCGACGCCGAAGTTGTGCCGATCCTGAAGTCCTCGCCAGGTATTCGATCTGTGGCCCTCTACGAGGAGATGCTGCGGCGTCATCCGGAACTCGGACAGGGAATTCGGCGGACTCTGGAGAGGCGGATCAGTGCATGGCGGTCAATACATGGCCAAGAACAGGAGGTTATCTTTCGGCAGGTTCATGAGCCAGGCAGGCTTGGACTATCCGACTTCACCGATATGGGCAGCATTGGCGTTCGCGTCGCCGCTGCGCCGCTTGATCATCTTCTTTATCACTTTCGTCTTGTCTGGTCCGGCTTTGAGCATGCGCACGTCATCTTGGGCGGAGAGAGCTTTGTCGCCCTGGCGGAAGGTTTGCAGAATGCTTTGTGGTCGGTGGGTGGGGCACCATTGAACCACCGAACGGATAGCCTCTCTGCTGCTTTCCGCAATCTCGACAACGACGCAAAGCGGGATTTGACGCAACGCTACGAGCAGCTCTGCGAGCACTACCTGATGACGCCGACGCGCAACAACAAGGGTATCGCCCATGAGAACGGCTCGATCGAAAGCTCCCATGGCCATCTCAAGAGTGCGATTAAAGACGCACTCTTGATGCGAGGTTCAAATGATTTCGACGACCTCGACAGCTATCGCAGCTTCATCGATGAGATTATCGGCCGTCGCAATGCGCTGAAGGGCAAGCGAACCGATGTGGAACGAACGCATCTGCAACGTTTGCCCGAAAGACGAACGACCGATTTCGAGGAGATCGTTCTGCGTGTCGCGCGCACCGGGGGCTTCACACTGCGTAAAGTCTTCTACACAGTTCCTTCCCGACTGATCGGACACACGCTGCGCATTCGCCTTTTCGACGATCGCCTTGATCTGTTTGTCGGCGGAACACCATTGATGACACTGCCCCGAGGGCGCGCTCACTCCAGTGGCAAGCATAGTCAGATCGTCGACTATCGGCATGTCATTCATTCGCTGCGCCGCAAACCCATGGCTCTGCTCGGCCTTGTTTATCGCGATCAGCTCTTTCCACGGCAATCGTATCGGCAGACCTTCGACCTCTTGATTGAACGGATGCCAGAGAAGCAGGCGTGTAAGTTGATGGTCGAGCTCCTCGCACTTGCGCATGACCGCGGCTGCGAGGCTGAACTCGCCGACCAACTTCAGCTCAGTCTCGACGCCGGTAAACTGCCGAACATGCAGCGCCTGAACGCACTGTTCGCTCCCGATCCGGCCGCGATACCCGGTGTCGTCGTCCAACTGGCTCCTCTTTCCAGCTACGAAGTTCTGCTCGCATCGAACGAGATGGGAGATGCAGCATGAAGAATAGCAGCTCCGTCGACGCCGCACGCCTTTCCCTGCTGCTCAATGAACTCCGCCTGCCAGCGATCAAAGTTCTGTGGCCGCAATTTGCTGAACAGGCCGACAAGGAAGGCTGGCCAGCAGCGCGCTTCCTTGCGGCCATCGCCGAGCACGAGCTCTCGGAACGAGACCGGCGCAGGATTGAACGTCATCTCGCTGAGGCAAGACTGCCGCCCGGCAAGACCATTGACAGCTTCGACTTCGATGCCGTGCCAATGATCTCGAAAGCCCAGGTCATGGCGATCACCGCTGGCGACGCATGGATCGCTAAGGGCGCTAATGTCCTGATGTTCGGCCCACCAGGCGGAGGCAAGAGTCATTTGGCGGCCGCCATCGGGCTGGCACTTGTCGAAAATGGTTGGCGGGTTCTCTTCACGCGCACGACGGAACTTGTTCAAAAGCTTCAGGTCGCTCGCCGCGAACTTCAACTGGAATCCGCGATCAACAAGCTCGAAAGATTCGATCTGCTCATTCTCGATGATCTTGCTTACGTCACCAAGGATCAGGCCGAAACAAGCGTTCTGTTTGAACTGATCTCCGCGCGATACGAGCGTAAATCCATGCTGATTACGGCAAACCAGCCGTTTGGAGAATGGAACCGTGTATTCCCGGATCCGGCGATGACGCTCGCCGCGGTGGACCGGCTTGTTCATCACGCAACGATCTTCGAGATGAACGTCGAAAGTTACAGGCGTCGCTCTGCCATGGAGGCAAAACGCCAACGTGGAAGACCGTCCTCCTACGCGACAATCAACAACACAAACGAGATTGTCGCGGAGCGTCAATCAGACCAATGAATGACGCTTGCGAGCGTCAATCAAACAGATAAACTCACCCAGCCAGCGACACACGGGATTCTCATCCAGATTGTCGCGCGCCTCTCATCCAGATCGCCGCGCTATAGGCCGCTTGCGGTCAGGGGAAGAAGGTCGGCGAAGCCGTTGCAGGCCAAGGCCGGACCGGCGCCAGACCAGCCGAGATGAGAGGCCGTATCGGGGCTTCGCGGCATTGTCGGCAGAGAACGACGTGGATGATCAGAGCCACATTAGCATGAACACCGCTGTCGCAGCGTCATCGCCCCTACCGATGTCATTGCCATGCTCCGAGCCGACGACACCAATCCCGCTCGACATGGTGCGGACCATGTCAAGCAGGATGCCGGTGGAACCAAGCGTCTCACGCGGTGCGCCGAAGCCGCCTCAGATCTGTAACCGATCCGATCGCGCCGGTGTTTCCAAGTCCGAAAGCAGCGATGCGATCAAAGCATCCGGTGCCTTGAATCGTCCGCGTCGCAGTTCTGGCGGGACGACCGCCTCGACCGCTTCCAGCTTTTCGGTAGGATCCATGCGGAGGTAGACCTCCGTTGTACGGATGTCGGTGTGACCCAGCCACAGGGCGACCTTCCGGATGTCATGGGTAGCCTGTAGCATGATGACTGCACAGCTATGTCGAAGCTGGTGCGGCGAGACGCTCTGATCACGCAGCGAAGTGCAGGTTTCTGCCGCCTTGCGGACATGCTTGTCCAGGATATACTCGAATCCCGCACGCGTCATCGCATCCCCTTGTGCGTTGACGAATAGTTCCGGCACTCGGACCAAGCCCCTGACGCTCAGCCAGGCGCGAAGGTCTCGAGCCGTGTCCTTCCACAGCGGTAGGCAGCGCTCCTTACGGCCCTTGCCCTGAACCATCACGGTCGCGCCGTGTCGAAGTGACAGGTTTTCTGTGAGAACGCCGACCAGTTCGGAGACCCGCAAGCCTGCCCCGAAGCAAAGGTGCATCATGGCCCGGTCGCGCACGCCAAAGCGTGTCGCAAGATCGGGAACGTTGAGGATTGCTCGCATTTCCTCCATTGTCAGGTGACGGATGAGCTTCTGGTCGTGGCGCTTGGCCGGGATCGTATGGACCCGGCCGATCTGCTCTAGGGCGGAGGGCACCTTGTGCTCCACATAGCGCATGAACGTCTTGATGGCAGCAAGCCGAACATTGCGCGTAGACGCGCTATTGCCGCGATCGTGTTCAATGTAACCAAGGAAGGCGACGATCATCGGTGCGTCGAGATCCTCAATCGTCAGCAAAGAGGGACGGGTGCCCAGCCGTTTCGCCGCATAGTCGAACAATAGTTTGAAGCAGTACGCATAGGTCTCGCAGGTTTGCGGACTGTAACCCCTTTGTCGGGGCATATAGTCACGCAGAAAGCTGGTGATGAGTGGAGCGAGCTTCGTCATACGTCACCCTCCCCAATCAGCTTTTCCGCGGCCGCTGCGATATCGACCATCATTTCTGGCGTCGCCTGAAGATACCAGTATGTATTGTGGATACTGGCATGACCCAAGTAGGTCGACAGGGCGACGAAGTGCTTGGCAATCGTGCCGCGCTCGGCGCCGCATTGTTCCAGGACACGGGTTGCGAAGGTATGTCGAAGATCATGGATGCGCGGCTGTCGACTTCGATCCGGAGCGATGCCCGCTCGTCGCAGGATGCAGCGGAATGCATAGTTAACCGTCGATGGGTAAAGCTGTCGGTGCTTGACGGATGGGAAGAGCCAATCGCTCTCGCCTGCAAGTTGGCATCGCGCGTCAAGATAGCCTTTGAGCGCCTCGACGACGGTCGCGTGCAGCGGCACCAACCGGCTTTTACGGAACTTGGTTTCGCGAATGTGTAACACGCCGTCATGCAGAATGTCATCAAGCCTGAGCGCAAGAGCCTCGGAGACACGCAGTCCAGTGGATGCAATCAACCCAAAAAGCATGGCATAGAGTTCGCGACGCAGCGGATTGGGCCTTTGGCGCCTTAGATGACCGGTAGTATCGAGAATCCGGGCTATCTCGTCCGCTGTATAGATGTAGGGAACCGGCCTATTGGTGATCCGCTTGATATCTGGGGGCGGTATCTCGTGGCGAGGGTCTTCCGCCTGCAGGAAGCGAGCAAACAGGATAATGGCTGTCAGGCGATGCGCCATGGCGTTTGGGCTTTTGGCCGCCATGGGCAACCACGTAAGAGCTGTTGCAGTGCGAATGTGGCTCTCGCCGCGTTCCGCTGCAAAGCGCGCGAACGCGAGAAGATGCCGTTCGGCCTGCACAAGCTTATAACCTAGCGCGCGGCGCAGACTGATATAGCGGTTGACGTCGGCACTCAGCATGGCAACCTCCCGCCCCATGGTTGCGCGATCTCGGACAAGAGGCCGATGTCTACCTTGGCGTAGAGCGCGGTCGTTGATGGAGAACGGTGACGCAACACGGCTCCAACGCCGGCAAGGCTTGCGCCGTTACGCAGCATCGCGGTCGCCGCCGAGTGCCGCAGCACATGCGCACCTCGATGGACACTTTCAATCCCCGCTCTGTCGAGTGTGCGGCGCACGATACATTTCACGGCAATTCGGCTGAGTGGCCTGATCGGTGCAATATCCGTCAGGAACACTCGAGTCGTCGCAATGCGCGGCCTTGCCCGCTCGATATAAGCTAAAATGGCATCGCCAACGTCTTGAGGTAGCGGGAGCCGTTCCTCCCGCCGGGCCTTGCCGACAAGCGTTATTCGGCCATTTTTCCAATCAATGTCACAGAAAGTGAGATTAGCGACTTCGCTGGCCCTGAGGCCCAGCCGAGCCAGGAGCAGCATGACAGCGCGGTCGCGTAACCTGCTTTCTCCGTCACAAGTGGCAAGGAGGCGGTCGATATCACTTTGCCCAAGGAAACGCGGTGTCGTCGCCAGTTGCCAGCTCGCAAAGCTCGGAACCGCATATTGCCGGCCGATTGGGCATTGCCCGATCGCCACAAGATATTTGAGGTATGCCCGCGTTGCGACAGTGATACTCTGAGCCCGTGCGCGGCCATGCGGTTTCGCGCGATCGAGCACGAAGCCACGGATCGCGGCCGCCGTATAAACCTCTGGATCAGTGCCGAGCGACACCAGAAGGTCGATCAAGATCGGCTGATAGGTATCGAGTGTGGAATCCTTGATGCCACGCTGCTCCCTCATCCAGCATCGGAACGCGGCAAGCGTCGGCCAGGTCTCTTCCAGCGACGGGTGCAGTTCTGGAGGCAGAATCTTCTTCTCGTGCAGATAAGAGAGGAACAGCGCGGCCGCACGCTGCGGAGCACGCGCTTTTTTGCTAACTTGGAACACCGACGCCGATGCGGCGAAGCCAACAGCGAGCGTGTCGATCTCGAAGCCGGTCGCTCGCACCCAGTCATACCAACGAGCGCTAATCAAAACCGGTGCGCCCAATCACGCATTCCAATTGACATGATCTTCCACGGCTGCGCGACCAGCTTGTTCCATGCGTCACAGCAATGGGAAACTTTGTCGTCGTAGTCTTTGAATATCCGGTTGGACAACCAGTTCTCCCTCATAAATTGCCACAGGTTCTCGACAGGGTTCAATTCGGGCGACCGCGGCGGCAGGAACAGCAGGGTGACGGTGTCGGGTACTTTGAGTTTCGGCGTGACGTGCCATCCAGCCTGATCAACGATCAGCACGGCATGAGCACCTTCATCGACCGCCTGGCTGATTTCGAGCAGATGCTGGTTCATGGCATGGTTCATGGCATCGGTGTCGCAGTAGGGAAGAACAAGGCCCGCAGCTTTGCCCTTCTTGGGGCAGATGGCGCCGAAGATATAAGTCCACATCGTGCGTTGATCGAGTGGTGCCGAAGGCCTTGTGCCCTTGCGTGCCCATCGTCGGGTGATCTTGTTCTTCTGCCCTATCCGAGCTTCGTCGGCCCACCAGAGCTCGATCTCGATGTTCTTGGGGAGCCTGCTTTTGATGGTTGCCAGTGTGGCGGGGAAGTTTTTTTAAAACTCTCCAGGTCACCCTCGTTCTGGG
Source organism: Rhizobium sp. T1470 (assembly GCF_042140505.1). Classification (NCBI taxonomy): domain Bacteria; kingdom Pseudomonadati; phylum Pseudomonadota; class Alphaproteobacteria; order Hyphomicrobiales; family Rhizobiaceae; genus Rhizobium; species Rhizobium sp. T1470. Next base: position 903,841 of record NZ_CP148093.1, on the reverse strand, counting down.
CGTAATGGCGCGGACGAGCAGACAGCTTTGCAAAGCCGAGCGCCTTCAATTCGCGGCCAATGGTCGTCTCGTCCACAGAGATCCGGTATTCCTGGAAAAGCCATTGAACCAGATCCTTGCGCCGCCAGCGAACGACGCCATGCACTGCTGGTATCGGCCCGCTTTCGACAATCTTCGCCAAAGCCTGGCGATGCACAGCGGAAAGCTTTCCTTGATTGCCAGGCGCTTTGCCGTTGATGAGCCCTGACGGACCGCGGGCATTGAAGCGCATAACCCAATCGCGGACAATCTGCAGGGTCACGCCTCCGATCCTGGCCGCGTCGCTGCGTGAATGACCATCATAGATTTCGGCAAGGGCAAGAAGCCGCCGAGCCTGTGCCGCATCCTTCGTGCTCTTGGCCAATGCCCGCAGGGCAAAACCGTCGAAGTCATCGCGCAGTGGAATTCCCAATGTCATCCGCAAACCTCCGTTTGCGACAGAGATTCAGAATTCAACTGATTTGGAAACCGCAAAACGAGTCAGAAACCGCTCACGTTGGTATCAGACCTATACGACGCTTGTAGAATCGGAGCCCATCTCGGCCTCAGATTCGCACAGGATAGTAATGTTGCTCAAGCCTCAAGAGATTGCCCCGGTTCCCGAAGACACGCGCCGTATCGCCTGGGCTGCCTTTCCCAAAGGGAACATATACCTCCGCATGCGCGATGAGATCGGGCCGATCTTCGACGATCTGATGTTCGCCCCATTGTTTCCGGCACGCGGTCAGCCGGCGGAAAGCCCTTGGCGACTAGCGCTGATTACGGTGATGCAATTCGTTGAAGGTCTTTCCGACCGTCAGGCAGCCGACGCGGTTCGCAGCCGAATTGACTGGAAATACGCGCTCAGCCTGGAACTAATCGACCCTGGATTTGATGCTTCAGTGTTGTGCGAGTTCCGCGCCCGGCTCGTTGATGGCGGTACCGGGCCGGCACTGTTGGACGCGATGCTGGCGCGCTTCAAGGAAAGTGGCCTGTTGAGGGCGCGGGGCCAACAACGCACGGATTCTACTCATGTCCTGGCTGTGGTCCGGAGTGTCAACCGGCTCGAATTCGTCGGCGAGACATTGCGGGCAGCCTTAAACACCCTGGCTCTGGTCGAAGCGGGATTGGCTCGCTGGTTTGATTTCCTCCGACTGGTTTGACCGTTATTCCACCCGTGTTGAGCAATACAAATTTCCAAAGAGTGAGGCAGCACGCGCCGCCCTGGCTCAGACGTCGGCGCAGATGGGTATCTGCTTCTGGCTGCAGTTTATACCGCGACGGCGCCGGCTTGGCTGCGCGAGCTTGCGGCTATTCAGACACTCCGTATCGCCTGGATACACCAGTATTACGTCGACAATGATATCATTCGCCTGCACAGTATCGAAGATCTGCCACCGGCAAGTATACGCTTCGATTCACCGTACGATACCGATGCCCATTAGAGCAAGAAGCGCAACACAAGTTGGAGCGGATACAAGGTTCATGTGACGGAGACATGCGACACTGATTCCCCACATCTCATCATCAACGTCGAAACCACCTCTGCGCCGGTTTCCGACAGCGCCATGACCGCGCTAATCCACCAGACACTGGCGGATCGCGAGCTGTCTCCTGCAACTCACCTACTTGACGCCGGTTATGTGGACGCCGAAATCGTGGTCAGTAGCCTCCTCGATCATAATATTGATGTCGTTGGTCCAGTGTTGGCCGATACAAGCTGACAAGCAACGGCCGCAGAGGGCTTCGATATTTCGTCCTTCAAGATCGACTGGAAAGTGAAACAAGCTACATGCCCCCAAGGGCAAGTCACATCCGACTGGGCCATCCGCCGTGACAATTTTGGTAACGACTGTGTAGATGTCAGATTTGATCGCGCGACTTGCGCGGACTGCTTCAAGCGCCCGCAATGCACACGTTCAAAGGCTGGACCGCGGGAAATTATGATGCGCCCTCAGGCGCAGCATAAATTGCTGCAAACGCGACGCCAGCAACAGGCGACCGACACATGGCGCGCCCACTACGGCAAACGGGCCGGCATCGAGGGAACGCTATCGCAAGGGATTCGGGCTTTCGGGCTGCAACGATGTCGCTATATCGGTCTGCCAAAGACCCGGTTTCAACATGTTGTGACCGCTCTCGCGATGAACGTGGCTCGAATCGATGATTGGCTGACCGGCGGATCATTCGCTAAAACAAGGCGATCAGCGTTCGCACAAATGCATTCTTAGATCGCGCTCCCCTTGTCGCCGGAATTCGCCAGCAGCAATGAGCGTCCCTACCGCGAACGTTTTAGGTCGTGTTTTGTAGTGGGCGTTCATTGCGCAGGCTGATGCTTTCGTCGCCAAACACGCTTCATGGCGCTGCTGCACCTACCGCACATGGATGGCTATCAAACCCTGATGGAGCATCAAAGATTTTCCGGCACTATCCGGCACGTTGCCGAAGCTGTATGCAATGCCATCGCGAGATCGTCACAAGTCTTCTGGAGACGTTGGGCCAGTGCCTTACTTGGGATCGGGGCGCAGAAATGACCCAGCATGAACTTCCGCGGGTCGACACGGGATTGCAGACTTTTTCGATCTCCAAACTCCTCAGCTACGATGGCGCCAAACCTGTCCGCCATCCGTCAAAATGTCGTGCAACCCCTGTCGGGTTTGTCGGGTCCGCGACACTATGATGTTCCGCGCGGCGTCATTCGAGCTATCATGGACGCCATTTGAGTTGAAGCTCTTTCCTCTTTTGGGAGCTGGGGAGTTGGCACGGTTCATGCTTCTTAGCGACTGTCGCAACAGCCCTATGGGCATCTGGAAAGTGGAAAACAATGACGACCGACATGTCATCTTGTGGTGTGATTGAATTAACCCGCGCCGAAGCGTCTAAAACTTGTGGAGGATTTGTTAATGCTGCCGCGGCAGTGGGAGCCTTTTTCGGAGTTGTTCTTGCGTTTGCCGTATCCGCCGCCAAACACCCTTAGCCCATCTTTCACGATTCGCAGCCGAGGAAGTCGAACGTGACGTTCGGATACAGGCCACGGCGCTTTCCGTCCTTGCAATAGACGATCGTGGTTTTCGTGGGATGCATTTCCAGCTGGCATCCCGCCAGCCTTGCTTGAAGGGCAGCCTTGATAGCCTCCGCTTCCTGTTCGGTCCGGCAGTGCACCAGACCGTCTTCCGCATACCGGCACCATGGGAGGTCGGGGTATGTCCGTCCATCCAAAGATCAAATGCATTGTGCAGGAAAAGATTTGAAAGACGCGAATATCGCCTTGAGTGCGATTGAAGAGCGATACGAGAGGTGGACATATCACCGCAAGAAAACCCAAACCCGTTGCAAGAGCAACGGGGTGAATGCGGCGGCGAGCGCTCGCGATACAGATCGCATAGCAGGTCGCTGTATGTTTCTGCCAGTGCGCTATGCCGATGACTGTGTGCCACGAACGCACCGACAGCAATGGAGGTGCGGAACTGCACGAGAGATGAGGGTAGGTCCCTCGGAGCCGGCCGTCAGGGGCAGGCTCCAAACCACCGCAAGCTGCGACGGTAAAGAGCCGTGGTGGTGAGCGTTGCGGAAAAGGCGGGACTTGATCCCGTCAGGTAAGGCTCAGAGAGACGAGCGAAAGCGAACCGCTGATGAAGTGTCGAAAGCGTATGGATGATGTCGAAACCGGGGGGAAGTCGTTAACCCGGGATCAGTCTGGGGGATGGCCTGATTGCTGCCCAGACGGCATCCGGCATGAAGGCGGCGTGACTCTGGGGCAGGCTCTTGTGTGGAACGTGGGAACCCTGTCGCCCCGATGCGAAGGGAGAAATCCAAGTAGGTGGCCCCTACGAGGGTGAGAGTACCAATGCGGGGCACAGGGACGGAGCAACCCGTAGTAGTGACGAAGGCGCTGTAATGGGGCTGGAGCGAAGGGGTTGCGTTGTTCAGCTCTGGACGGAGGTCAACCGGCAACGGGAGGAACCTCATGGATAGAGCGAAGCCATATGACATTCCGAAACGGGAGGTGTGGGAAGCCTACAAAAGAGTTAGAGCCAACCAAGGTGCGGCTGGCGTGGACGGCCAAACGATTGCGGACTTCGAGGCTGATCTCTCGAACAACCTCTACAAGCTCTGGAATCGGATGTCGTCCGGCAGCTACTTTCCGCCGCCGGTGCGACGGGTCGACATACCGAAGGACGATGGCAAGACGCGGCCGCTGGGAATTCCCACCGTTGCCGATCGCGTCGCCCAAATGGTGGTCAAACGGTTCCTGGAACCTCTTTTGGAGCCTCAGTTCCACAAGGATTCCTACGGATACCGGCCCGGAAAATCGGCGCTCGATGCGGTCGGCATGGCGCGGCAGCGATGCTGGCGCCATGCCTGGGTTCTTGATCTTGATATCAGGGCCTTCTTCGACAGCATCGACACGGATCTGCTCATGCGAGCGGTACGCAAGCACACGGATTGCCCGTGGGTGCTGATGTACATCGAGAGATGGCTGAAAGCACCGGTGCAGATGGCGGACGGGAGCCTCATCGGCCGGGACAGAGGGACGCCGCAGGGTGGGGTGATTAGCCCTGTCCTGGCCAATCTCTTTCTCCACTACGCGTTCGACATGTGGATGCAGCGGAACCATCCGGACATCCCGTTTGAGCGTTATGCCGATGATGCCATTTGCCATTGCCGAACCGAAGAACAGGCAGTGGCGCTGCGCGACGCTCTTGAAAAGCGGTTCGCAGACTGCGGGCTGACGCTTCATCCGGAAAAGACGAAGATCGTCTACTGCAAGGATGATGATCGACGCGGAAACCATTCCAACCACAAGTTCGACTTCCTCGGCTATACCTTCAGGCCGAGGCTGGCGCGCCGAAGGGGCGGAAGGGTGGGCGTCTCGTTTAGCCCAGCGGCCAGTGACAAAGCTCTCAAGATAATCCGCCAGACGGTCCGCGGCTGGTCCCTCCATGAACAGAGTGATAAGGCCTTGGACGATCTGGCGCGGATGTTCAATGTGCACATCCGTGGCTGGATTAACTACTACGGGAGGTTCTACCCGTCGGCGCTCTACCCGACCCTGAGGCATATCGACGTCTCCCTGGCGCGATGGGCCAATCGGAAGTTCAAGTCCATGTGCAGGCACAGAAGACGGGCTGTCCAATGGCTGGAGCGCGTCGCGCGCAGGCAGACTGGGCTGTTTGCTCACTGGAGCCTGCTCTTTGGGCACGGCCGAACAATGGGAGCCGTATGACGCGAGAGTGTCACGTACGGTTCTACGAGAGTTGCGCCTTGCAAGCGCGTTGAATTCAGCCGTCTGAGATGACGGCCACGGCAAAGCCTAGCGAGCAGCCGTGTACTGAGTCTTGCGTGGTGTCCGGTAACGGCCGCTGCGAAGCGTAGACAAGGAGATTGTAGGCCGGAACATACGTGAACGGATAGATAGCCCCGAAATCGAACGTGATCGGAGTAGCCGACCCTGTCTCTCAAAGGGGAAGGCGGAATCGCAGGCCGCGTCTTTGCGAGTGGTCCAAGGTGCTCCCGGGGTTCGTACCGCCAGCATGCAATCGAAGGATTTGACGTGAACAAGGGAGATCCAACCGGTTCAAGCGCAAGCTTGTAGGACCTGCCAAGCCGATGAGGCGAGAAGGGGCTGATGACCGGGTGGAAGTCAGACTGACTGATAGTACTCCGAGGTCGGGAGAGCCGGCCACATGGGGAAGCGGTCAGCGGTAGTTGAAATGTTTTTGGGCAACATGGGCTCCATTCAACGGGAGACACGGCCTTTCATGCAAAGGGAAGATCAGCTGACCATGGAAACGGGACTTGAACATATAGCAGCGAAAGCTCGGTGTGAGCCGAAACTCCGCTTTACGTCGCTTGCCCATCACATCACGCGCGAACGGGTGCAGAGGAATCTGTTGAGGATTCCGCAGCGCTCGGCCGCCGGGGTGGATGGTCAGACGGTGAAGGCGGCGAAGGAGAGCTTTGGAGAATGGATAGAGCCGATGCTCCAATCCATTCACCGCCAGGGATATCGCGCGCCGGCAGTGCGGCGCGTTTACATCCCCAAGCCCGGCAAGACGGAGAAGCGCCCGCTCGGGGTGCCAACTGTTTCGGACCGGGCGCTTCAGCGCAGCACAGCTGAGGTGCTGTCGGCGATCTACGAGCAGGACTTCTTGCCCTGCTCGTTCGGCGGCAGGCCGCATCTTAGCGCTCATCATGCCCTGTCGACCCTCAACGAGGCAATCTGCGGCGGCCGGACGAGCTGGGTGCTGGAGGCGGACTTGAAGGACTATTTTGGGAGTCTGTCGCATGAGTGGCTGCTCCGGTTTGTCGAGCATCGAGTCGGGGATCCGCGCGTGATCAGCTTGATCAGGCGCTGGCTGAAAGCAGGCGTCCTTGAGGACGGGGCTGTCCACCCGAGTGATGAAGGAACTCCTCAAGGAGGGTCGATCAGCGTTTTGCTGAGCAACGTTTATCTCCATTATGTGCTCGACCTCTGGTTCGAGCGCGTGGTGAAGGTCCAGCTCAAGGGCGAAGCCCGGCTGGTGCGTTATATCGACGACTTCGTGATCTGTTTCCAACATCAATCGGATGCGCTCCGCGTCGAGGACGCTCTCCGTCATCGTTTGGGGAAGTTTGGCCTCACTCTTGAGCCGAGCAAGACCAAGTTGGTCGAGTTTGGTCGGTTTGCTCAGAGAGATGCGAGCAAACGCGGCAGAAATCGCCCGGAGACGATCTACTTTCTGGGCATGACGCTGTACTGCTCGCGGAACCAAAAGGGTAACTTCAAGGTCGGGATGCGCACGGAGAAGTCTCGGCTTCGACGTAGTCTCTCGTCTCTGCAGGAGCTGATGCGGCAAGTTCGACATTACGTCATCAGGGACCAGGTCAGCGAAATCAACGCTGCTCTTCGTGGCCACTACGCCTATTATGGCATCGCCGGAAACCTTCGGTCGCTGCTCAAGGTGTATCGGGCCACGGAACGGTACTGGTGCCGAATGTTACGCAGCCGCAGCCGAGATGGTGGCCGCCTCACATGGGACACTTTCAACCAGATCAAAGAACGGAACCCGCTGCTGCGACCCAAGCTGCGGCTTCCTTACGGGAAGCTGCAAGCACTCGCGGTGCTGTGAAGCTGCCGAAGAGCGTAGTGCGGGAAATCCGCACGCTACGTTCTGTGGGAACCGGGGGCGGGTGACTGCCTCCGGTGACCCAGTGCGATGCGAAACCTGCCGCCGTAATGCGGCAAGGCGCGTATCGCCTACTCATCCCACCTATCTGAAGGTCCGGCGTGGCGGCCGCATCGTCTCCGTCGCTGTTATCATCGCTGTGGGCGTCAACACGGACGGCCGCCGCGAGGTTCTTGGCATGGGAATCGGCACCTCTGAAGCCGAGCCGATCTGGATGGAGTTCCTGCGCAAGCTGACCCGGCGCGGCCTGCGCGGCGTCAAGCTGGTCGTCTCCGACGCACACGAAGGCATCAAGGCCGCCGTGTCGAAGGTTCTTTCCGCCACCTGGCAGCGCTGCAGGGTTCATTATGCCGACGTCCGGATTATGCCGACCATGGCTTGGAACTCGGCCCTGGAGGCGGGGATCGCTGCGATGGGGTCGGCATAATCAGAGCGCCTCGAGGAAAGCGAGAAGCTTGTCGGACGGCCGGTAGCGTCCGGGCGCCGTATCGGCCGGCGTGGTTTTTGCCAGGGTGCGCTCTTTTAGCTCCAGATCGGCGTGCAGATAGACGTGGGTTGTCTCGATGTGTTCGTGGCCAAGCCACAGCGCGATCACCGAGACGTCGACGCCGGCACGCAGCAATCGCATTGCCGCGGTATGACGCAGGACGTGTAGGGTGATCCTTTTCCGCTGCAGCGACGGACGGCCTCTGGCGGCGATCTCGACATATTTCGCGAGCCGGTGCTCGAGCGCGTCGCGGCTGAGCATCTTGCCGGTCTGTGTGGGGAAGAGAGGCTTCGTCGGCTGCCCGGCACGTTCGGCCAGCCAGACGCGCAGCACCGCGGCCATGTTGGAGGTGATACCAGCGTGAGCGATCTCTGACTCTTTTTGAGGTTTCCAAATCAGTTGAGTTCTGAATCAATACCGCAAACGGAGGTTTGCGGATGACATCAGGAATTCCACTGCGCGATGACTTCGACGGCTTCGCTCTTCGGGCGTTGGCCAAAGGCACGAAGGATGCGGCACAGGCTCGGCGGCTTCTTGCCCTTGCCGAAATCTATGATGGCCATTCCCGCAGCGATGCGGCCAGGATCGGAGGCGTGACCCTGCAAATTGTCCGCGACTGGGTTATTCGCTTCAATGCGCGTGGCCCGTCGGGGCTCATCAATGGCAAAGCACCCGGCAATCAAGGAAAGCTTTCCGACGTGCATCGCCAGGCTTTGGCAAAGATCGTCGAAAGTGGCCCGATACCGGCGGTGCATGGCGTTGTGCGCTGGCGGCGCAAGGATCTTGCTCAATGGCTGTTCCAAGAATATCGGATATCCGTCGATGAAACGACCATTGGCCGCGAATTGAAGGCGCTCGGCTTTGCAAAGCTGTCTGCCCGCCCGCGCCATTACGCCCAGAACGAAGGCGACCTGGAGAGTTTTAAAAAAAGTTCCCCGCCACACTGGCAGCCATCAAAGGCAGGCTCCCGAAGAACGTCGAGATTGAGCTCTGGTGGGCCGACGAAGCTCGGATAGGCCAAAAGAACAAGATCACCCGGCGATGGGCACGCAGGGGAACAAGGCCTTCGGCACCACACGATCAACGCACGATGTGGACCTATATCTTCGGCGCTATCTGCCCCAAGAAGGGCAAAGGTGCGGGTCTCGTTCTTCCCTACTGCGACACCAGCGCCATGAACCAGCATTTGATCGAAATCAGCCAGGCCGTCGATGACGGCGCTCATGCCGTGCTGATCGTTGATCAGGCGGGGTGGCATGTCACGCCGAAGCTCGATGTGCCCGACAACATCACACTGCTCTTCCTGCCGCCACGCTCGCCCGAATTAAATCCCGTCGAGAACGTGTGGCAATTTCTGCGTGACAACTGGTTGTCCAACCGGATCTTCAAAGATTACGAGGACATCGTCGCCCATTGCTGCGACGCATGGAACAAGCTGGTCGCTCAGCCGTGGAAGATCATGTCGATTGGAATGCGTGACTGGGCGCACCGGTTTTGATTAGCGCTCGTTGGTATGATGGGTGTGATCCGCTGCTTTCGTCCCTTTCCCATACAGCTGACGTGAGCGCCGGAACCGAGATGGACATCGCTACAGTGAAGGCCGACCAGTTCGGACGCCCGCAATCCGGTTTGGGCGGCGAGCCGAAGCAAGGCATGGTCGCGCCGCCCGGTCCAGGTCGACCGCTCGGGGGCGGACAGCAATGCATCGAGTTCCTCCTCCGTCAGGAACGTCACAAGCCTTCGCTCAAAACGCTTCGGCGGAATAGCGAGCACCCGTTCGATCGTCGCGGCATGCTCGGGGTGACGAAGGGCGGCGAATCGGAACAACGACCGGATTGCGGCAAGCCGGGCATTCCGGGTCCGCGCGCTGTTGCCCCGATGGTACTCGAGGTGATCGAGGAAGTCGCCGACACACGCGGCATCTCTGTCGCTCCAGACGATCGCCGGCCAGTTGCAGCAATTCCGGGGCCGCCGAGAGATACCAGTATGTCTTGCCCGGATCGACGTGGCCGAGATAGGTCGACAGCAGGGCAAGCCGGTTCCCCGGGTTGCCGCCATCGCGATAAGCATCCCGGCGGTTTCAGGTATACTTTAGATCAAGCTACTGATTCTAAAGACAAACCCGTAACCGCCGGAGCCGACAATGCGCCAAGAACGCACCGTCCAATCCAGTATATTCGATCTTTTTGCCGGGCACGAGATCGGCCGTGAATTGAAGGCGATGTCGCAATGGCTGGATGAGCATCGCGATCTGCTCGGGCTGGTGACGCGGGACCTGCGCCGGCATGGTCTCAAGGAGACCGGTCGCGAGGGGCTGCCGGCCGAGGCTGTGCTGCGCTGCGCGCTGCTCAAGCAGCATCGCCAGTTGAGTTATCAGGAACTGGCCTTCCATCTCGAAGACTCCGCCTCGTTCCGGGCCTTTGCCCGGCTGCCGTGGAGTTGGAGCCCGAAGAAATCGGTCTTGCACAAGACGATCAGCGCGATCCGGGCGCAAACCTTTGAAGAGATCAACCGGGTGCTGCTGGCGAGCGCCAAGCGGGAGAAGCTGGAAAATGGCAAGGTCGTGCGTGTGGACAGCACCGTCACCGCGGCACTGATCCATGAGCCGAGCGACAGCAGCCTGTTATGGGACGCCGTGCGGGTGATGGTGCGACTGTTGCAGCAGGCCAAGGCACTGGGTAGCGCCATTCCATGGCACGACCACCGCCGCGCGGCAAAGAAGCGGGCTCGGGCGATCGAATATTCCCGCGGCCGCCCGAAACGGATCAAGCACTACCGCACACTGCTCAAGATCACGCGCACGACCTTGAGTTATCTGCAGCAGGCGAGCGAACAGTTGCCCCAGACGGCGGGCCCGGCCGGCGAACTGTGGCAGGCCCAGCTCCGCCACTACCGGCCACTGATCGCACGGATCCTCGCCCAGACCGAACGGCGGGTCCTGGCCGGGCAGCCGGTCCCGGCCGGCGAGAAGCTGGTGAGCCTGTTCGAGCCGCATGCCGACATCATCGTCAAGGGCAGCCGCGACGTCGACTACGGCCACAAACTCAATCTGACGACCGGCAGAAGCGGACTGGTCCTCGACCTCGTCGTCGAAACCGGCAACCCGGCCGACAGCGAGCGCTTGCTGCCGATGCTGGAACGCCACATCGCCTTTTATGGCCAGGCGCCGCGTCAGTCGGCAGCCGACGGCGGCTATGCCAGCCGCGAAAATCTGAGCGGAGCCAAAGCCTGCGGCGTCCGCGACATGGCCTTCCACAAGAAGTCCGGCCTCCGCATCGAAGACATGGTCACAAGCCGCTGGGTCTATCGCAGGCTGCGCAACTTCCGCGCCGGCATCGAGGCCGGCATCTCTTGTCTGAAACGCGCTTATGGCTTGGGGCGCTGCACCTGGCGCGGCCTCGACCACTTTAAGGCTTATGTCTGGTCCTCGGTGGTCGCTTACAATCTCGCCCTCTTCGCCCGCCTCAGGCCGACCTGACACCCCTCATCCGGCAGCGTTCAGAGCAAGCCCGGCGAGCGTCGGCCGATACCCCATGACCCCATTGCCGCCAGATCGCTCTTCGGGCCATAACCTGCGCGGTCTTGTGCCATCACCCGTCCCAACAAACATCCTTCAGTGGACAAGCAACCTTGAAAACCCCAGAAAAACAGGCGTTTATGGACGGGCACTAGCTAGGGCCGTCTTGGTGGTCAGGTAGTCCTCGCCCTGTGCCTCGAGATAGGTGAGGAACTGGGCAAGAAGCTTCTCGGACCGAACAAGCTGGTAGCCGAGGGCGCGACACATGGCCAGGTAATCGGCCAGGGCTTGGCGAAGGGCGCTCATGCCACCTCTCCGGCCAGGGGCGGGCGATCGTTCGCAGGGCTTCGCGATCAACCTTGGCATAGATCGCCGTTGTCAGGGCGCGGCGATGCCGCAGGACCTGCCCGACCTCGGATAGCGATGCGCCGGCGCGCTCCCGCTTGTCCAAACCGGTGACGCCGCACAGTTTGCGGCACGCCTTCGCCGTCCACCTCCTGGAAGCCGGCGCCGACGTGCGCACTATTCAAATTGCTGCTCGGTCACCGAGCCTCGCGACCACAGCCCACTACCTGCGCATCGCCACCAACAAGGTCTGCGCCACCTCGAGCCCCTTCGAGCTTTTGCCACGTCCAGCGCCCACCCTGCCGCCGCCCGCCAAGCCTGAGTATTTCTGAGCTTGCGCCGATGCCCCGTTCGGGGCCGGAAGTGGCGGACATATTCCGTCGCTACGGCGAGGCCTATCGTGCCCAGCACACATCGCTGTCGACTGCTGAGCGCCGCGTCATGACGGCGATCGAGTTGTGCCGAACCGCCGCGCTCGGTGGGCACGTCGAAGCGTGCGATCAATGCGGCCACCGGCGCATCGCCTTCAACAGCTGCCTTATGGGCAGATTCAGTAATGGGGAGTAGGTGTGCCGGCAACGGCATTTTTCAGTGAATTGTTGCGCTTTTTGTCTCCATAACAGCGCGGTCCTGCGCCTCCATCAGCTCGGCCACCAATGGCCGGTCACAACCGGAGACGAACATGTTGGAGACTTACTTCTCGGCATCGAAGCTGCTGAGGCATTTGCGGAGCGGACCAAGCGGACCATACCTTGACGGTTTCGCAGCCGCGCTCGAGCGGCGGGGCTATAGTGCCGGCACGGCCGCGCGATATTTGCGGGCGGCAGCGCACCTCGGCCATGTCGTGACTCGGCAAGGGGCAATGCCCAGCGACATTGATCTGGCGGTGTTCAGCGAGCACTTACGCACTTGACGATGTCCGCGCGCCAAGGGCGGGCGTCGCAACCACCACACCATTTTCGGCGCCAGGCTCTTTCGCCAGCACCTTGTCGAAATTGGCGTTTGCCAGTCCGCCGCCGCCGCATTGCAGCGTGCCGAGCCGTGCCTGCTGGCTCACTTCAAAGTGTGGCTGCGCAAGCATCGCGGGGCGTCCGATCCCACCATCAAGCTCTACGCCCGCGACGCCGCCCACTTGCTAGCGGCACTCGGGGACGATCCAGAAAGATGGGAACCAGCCGCTATTCGCAGCTTTTTCCTGGACCGCGCGAGCCATTGCGGCCATGGAACCGTCGAGAAACTGACGACCAGCCTGCGCGCGTTCTTGCGGTATCTTGCGGTCGAAGGCCGCTGCCGAGCAGGTCTCGCCGATGTCGTTCCTGGCTATGCCCATTGCCGGCTTGCCGATTTGCCGCGATATCTATCGGCGGAGCAGGTGAACCGGCTGATCGCGGCATGCGATGGCGAAGTCGTTGCGCGCCGGCGTGATCGCGCGATCGTCCTGCTCTTGGCGCGCCTCGGGCTGCGGGCCGGCGACGTGGCGCAACTCCGCCTCGACGACATCGAGTGGGAGACAGGCTCGCTGCGGGTCTCGGGCAAGTCGCGCTACGAGGTGCGTCTGCCGCTGCCGCAAGATGTCGGGGATGCGATCGCCGCCTACCTCGCGTGCCGCCCTTCAACCTGCCCGAGCGATTACGCGTTCCTGCGCAATATCGCGCCGTTTCGACCGTTCCGGAACGGTGACGGCATCTCGTCGATGGTGAAACGCCTCATGCAGCGGGCCGGCGTCGTGGCGCCAGTCAAAGGGGCGCACGTCCTGCGACACACGGCGGCGACCGAGATGCTGCGCCATGGCGTTCCGCTCGAGAAGATCGGGTTGGTCCTGCGGCACCGAGGCATCGACACGACGGCCCGTTACGCCAAGGCCGATGTCACGCTCCTGAAGCAAATCGCGCAGCCCTGGCCGGAGGTTCTCTGATGTTGAAGGCCATCGAGACTTATCTGGCGCTCCGCCGTGCCACTGGATTCGCAATGCTGAATGCGGAATACTTGCTCAGGAGCTTTGCCGCCTTTGCGACCGAGCGTGGGCAATCGCATGTCCACACGCAAACCGCAACCGATTGGGCGGCGCGGGGACCGTCTGTCGCGCAACGCGATGCCCGACTGAAAGCCGTCTGCCGCTTTGTGCGTCATGTCCGGGTTGAAGACGCCCGGCATGAGCTGCCGCCGGTTAATCACTTCGGCGCCCGCAAGACGCGGCGCTCGCCGCATATCTACCCGGCAGCGGAGATCGATCGCCTCATCGAGGCCGCCCTTCGGCTTCGACCCAAAGGCGGCTTGCGCTCACGGACCTATGCGACATTGATCGCGCTGCTCTCAGTCACCGGGTTGAGGATCTCCGAAGCGCTGAAGTTGACGGTCGCCGACGTGACGCGCGACGGCCTGCTGATCCGTGAGACCAAGTTCCGGAAAACCCGCCTGGTGCCGCTGCACGACACAGCAGTAGCGGGCTTGAATGGCGATCTGGCGCATCGCCGGCCCTGTTCCGAGACTGATCCGGTGTTCGTTGACGCGCGTGGTCTGCCACTGCGCTACATTGCTGTCAAAGAGACCTTCGACAGGCTGGCGGCACGGCGGGTATCGTACCGGCGGCGAAGCGCCGCCCGCGTCTGCACGATTTGCGGCACACGTTTGCAGTCGCGCGCTGCAAGGCAGTCCGACGGATCGAAGCCGAAGCGGCGCGCATATGGCGGCGCTTGCGACCTACATGGGTCACGTCAACATCTATGCGACCTACTGGTACCTCGAGGCCACCGCCGACCTCATGCGCGACGTCGCCGCGGCCGGTGAAGGGTTCATTACCGAAGGGGGGCAATCATGACGCCGATTGCTCCCCTCATCGAAGCGTTCCTCGGTGAGACACTCGCCCGCCAGCGGGGCGTCAGTCGGCATACGCGCGACTCCTATTCCCTGAGCTTCCAGTTGCTCTTCATGTTCGCTGCAAAGCGGCTGAAGGTCTCGCCATCGGCGCTGACGCTGGAGCAACTCGACGCCGGCCTCATCAGCGACTTCCTGGAGTATCTCGAGGATAAGCGCAAAAACGCGCCGGTGACGCGCAATGTCCGGCTGGCGGCCATCAAGTCCTTCTTCCGCTTCCTCAAATACAGGCAGCCGGCAGCCCTGGAGCATGTCCGCCGCGTCCTGGCGATCCCATTCAAGAAGACGGATCAGCGTCTGGTCCCCTCTCCTGCGGGAGGAGCTGCAAGCGGTGCTCGACACTCCGGATCCCGCCACGCGCGATGGCATCCGCGACCGGGCCATGCTGCATCTGGCGGTTTGTGCGGGTCTGCGCGTGTCCGAGCTGACGGGGTTGAATCTCGAGGACATCGACCTGTCGTCGATGAGCATTCGTGTCCTGGGCAAGGGGCGGCGGGAACGGACGCTTCCCTTGTGGAAGACCACGGCCGCAGCCCTGCGTGCCTGGCTCGCCGTTCGCGGGCCGGGTTGCAGCGCCCGAGGTGTTCGTCAATGCCCGGGGAGAGCCGCTGAGCCGATGGGGCTTCGCCTATCTGCTCAAACAGCATGCAGCGACTGCCGCTCGAGCGCATCCCGGCCTTCACGTGCTGCTCAGGCACACATGCGCGATGATCATCCTGCAAGCAACGCAGGACATCCGTTATACCAACGTGAGCGGTTTCTGACTCGTTTTGCGGTTTCCAAATCAGTTGAATTCTGAATCTCTGTCGCAAACGGAGGTTTGCGGATGACATTGGGAATTCCACTGCGCGATGACTTCGACGGTTTTGCCCTGCGGGCATTGGCCAAGAGCACGAAGGATGCGGCACAGGCTCGGCGGCTTCTTGCCCTTGCCGAAATCTATGATGGTCATTCACGCAGCGACGCGGCCAGGATCGGAGGCGTGACCCTGCAGATTGTCCGCGATTGGGTTATGCGCTTCAATGCCCGCGGTCCGTCAGGGCTCATCAACGGCAAAGCGCCTGGCAATCAAGGAAAGCTTTCCGCTGTGCATCGCCAGGCTTTGGCGAAGATTGTCGAAAGCGGGCCGATACCAGCAGTGCATGGCGTCGTTCGCTGGCGGCGCAAGGATCTGGTTCAATGGCTTTCCAGGAATACCGGATCTCTGTGGACGAGACGACCATTGGCCGCGAATTGAAGGCGCTCGGCTTTGCAAAGCTGTCTGCTCGTCCGCGCCATTACGCCCAGAACGAGGGTGACCTGGAGAGTTTTAAAAAAACTTCCCCGCCACACTGGCAACCATCAAAAGCAGGCTCCCCAAGAACATCGAGATCGAGCTCTGGTGGGCCGACGAAGCTCGGATAGGGCAGAAGAACAAGATCACCCGACGATGGGCACGCAAGGGCACAAGGCCTTCGGCACCACTCGATCAACGCACGATGTGGACTTATATCTTCGGCGCCATCTGCCCCAAGAAGGGCAAAGCTGCGGGCCTTGTTCTTCCCTACTGCGACACCGATGCCATGAACCATGCCATGAACCAGCATCTGCTCGAAATCAGCCAGGCGGTCGATGAAGGTGCTCATGCCGTGCTGATCGTTGATCAGGCTGGATGGCACGTCACGCCGAAACTCAAAGTACCCGACACCGTCACCCTGCTGTTCCTGCCGCCGCGGTCGCCCGAATTGAACCCTGTCGAGAACCTGTGGCAATTTATGAGGGAGAACTGGTTGTCCAACCGGATATTCAAAGACTACGACGACATCGTTTCCCATTGCTGTGACGCATGGAACAAGCTGGTCGCGCAGCCGTGGAAGATCATGTCAATTGGAATGCGTGATTGGGCGCACCGGTTTTGATTAGCGCTCGTTGGTATTATTCGTGGGCAACGAGCGCGGTGGTAAGACCTTCGCGGTCCTCGCATCGCTCGTCAACCCCTGTAAACTGAACGGCGTGGATCCCGAAGTCTGGCTTGCCGATGTGCTGGAGCGGATCATCTCCGGCAAAGTGAAAGCCAACAAGATGGAAAGTCTCCTGCCTTGGACCTGGAAGGCTGAACGTGAAGCGATGACACAGCAGGAGCGACGGGCGGCATGACACAGAACAGTCAGGAGACGACGGAACGACCAAAGCTCAACGACGAGGCGTTCGAGGCGTTTATCAGGGGACGTCGTCCGGCATCGCCAATTTGGTCAATGAGCGGTCTCGATGGCTACCTTACGGCGCTCATCATCGGCCCGAAGTTCATCGACCCACGCCAATGGATCCCGGAACCGACCGGTCCGGATGCCCTGAACCTGCCGATGGAAACAACCGAACATCAAGCCGTGCAGACAATCGTTGCCGAGTATAACCGCATCTCGGCGAGCCTTTCCGAAACACCGAAAGACCACCGGCCCCGGTTCACCAGGATCGATGATCAGGCCTTTGATATCTTCGATTGGGACCTCTGCTTTCTGCTGGGAACCGGATTCGCGCCGAAGCTTTGGAGGCCCGTCCTTCGAGGTCATGCCGTCACGGGGGATATCATCGCACCCATCCGCAAGCTCGGCGAGGCAAAACGGAAAGCTACCTGCCAGGATGCTGCTGACGTCGCCGAAGCAGTCGTCAATATCCGAACCTACTTTATGCCGAAGCGGGCAAAGCAGAAGTTCTGACCGAGAGCCAGAAACCTATTCCGTCAACGCCGAAAGCCGTGGGCTGTTCGTCGCGCTCACAATGTTTCGCGCGGCCTCCTGAGCTATCATTGACGCCATTTGAGTTGAAGCTCTTTGCTCTTTTTTGGGAGTTGGCACGGTTCATGCTTCTATTTGCGCGATGGCAACAGCCATCGGCGTTAGGAATGGAGACAACAATGAACTCTGATATGTCGTTATATAGCGTAACCGAATTGGTTCCCGAAGAAGCTTCTGCAACTTCCGGGGGGTGTTTTTGGGCAGTTTTCGGACTTGTTGCTGCCGCACTTACTGCGTTAACAATCGTTGCGGGTATAGCTACAGCGCGTGTGTTGAATCACAAATAAAGCGGTGACTAACTAGTGCCCGTCCATAAACGCCTGTTTTTCTGGGGTTTTCAAGGTTGCTTGTCCACTGAAGGATGTTTGTTGGGACGGGTGATGGCACAGAACCCTGCAGGTTATGGCGCGAAGCGCGATCTGGTGGCAATGGGGTCATGAGGTATCGGCCACCGCTCGCCGGGTGTGCTCTGAACGCTGCCGGATGAGGGGTGTCAGGTCGGCCTGAGGCGGGCGAAGAGGGCGAGATTGTAAGCGACCACCGAGGACCAGACATAAGCCTTAAAGTGGTCGAGGCCGCGCCAGGTGCAGCGCCCCAAGCCATAAGCGCGTTTCAGACAAGAGATGCCGGCCTCGATGCCGGCGCGGAAGTTGCGCAGCCTGCGATAGACCCAGCGGCTTGTGACCATGTCTTCGATGCGGAGGCCGGACTTCTTGTGGAAGGCCATGTCGCGGACGCCGCAGGCTTTGGCTCCGCGCAGATTGGCGCGGCTGGCATAGCCGCCGTCGGCTGCCGACTGACGCGGCGCCTGGCCATAAAAGGCGATGTGGCGTTCCAGCATCGGCAGCAAGCGCTCGCTGTCGGCCGGGTTGCCGGTTTCGACGACGAGGTCGAGGACCAGTCCGCTTCTGCCGGTCGTCAGATTGAGTTTGTGGCCGTAGTCGACGTCGCGGCTGCCCTTGACGATGATGTCGGCATGCGGCTCGAACAGGCTCACCAGCTTCTCGCCGGCCGGGACCGGCTGCCCGGCCAGGACCCGCCGTTCGGTCTGGGCGAGGATCCGTGCGATCAGTGGCCGGTAGTGGCGGAG
Organism: Rhizobium sp. T1470; assembly: GCF_042140505.1. Lineage (NCBI taxonomy): Bacteria > Pseudomonadati > Pseudomonadota > Alphaproteobacteria > Hyphomicrobiales > Rhizobiaceae > Rhizobium > Rhizobium sp. T1470. The sequence goes on along the minus strand of NZ_CP148093.1, from coordinate 885,567 downwards.
CTGGGCCTGCCACAGTTCGCCGGCCGGGCCCGCCGTCTGGGGCAACTGTTCGCTCGCCTGCTGCAGATAACTCAAGGTCGTGCGCGTGATCTTGAGCAGTGCGCGGTAGTGCTTCACCCGTTTGGGACGGCCGCGGGTATATTCGATCGCCCGAGCCCGCTTCTTTGCCGCGCGGCGATGGTCGTGCCATGGAATGGCGCTACCCAGTGCCTCGGCCTGCTGCAACAGTCGCACCATCACCCGCACGGCGTCCCATAACAGGCTGCTGTCGCTCGGCTCATGGATCAGTGCCGCGGTGACGGTGCTGTCCACACGCACGACCTTGCCATTTTCCAGCTTCTCCCGCTTGGCGCTCGCCAGCAGCACCCGGTTGATCTCTTCAAAGGTTTGCGCCCGGATCGCGCTGATCGTCTTGTGCAAGACCGATTTCTTCGGGCTCCAACTCCACGGCAGCCGGGCAAAGGCCCGGAACGAGGCGGAGTCTTCGAGATGGAAGGCCAGTTCCTGATAACTCAACTGGCGATGCTGCTTGAGCAGCGCGCAGCGCAGCACAGCCTCGGCCGGCAGCCCCTCGCGACCGGTCTCCTTGAGACCATGCCGGCGCAGGTCCCGCGTCACCAGCCCGAGCAGATCGCGATGCTCATCCAGCCATTGCGACATCGCCTTCAATTCACGGCCGATCTCGTGCCCGGCAAAAAGATCGAATATACTGGATTGGACGGTGCGTTCTTGGCGCATTGTCGGCTCCGGCGGTTACGGGTTTGTCTTTAGAATCAGTAGCTTGATCTAAAGTATACCTGAAACCGCCGGGCTTTGCCCGCGGAGATATCGCGATTCCTACAATAATTTCAGCAGTTTACCGTTTATGGACGGGCACTAGCTAGTCATGGCCAGGCCAGAAACGGCCTTCTTCATCGAAGAAAGCGCCGCCACAAAAAAGACCTGTGGCCGATTGAGATTACTGCGCAACAAAAAATATCCTATTCCTGCAGGCGTAAGGCGGGAGACGTCCTGATGTAGGCTCGTAAACGCGACGTCTTCGGCAGGATCGAATTGGCGAGACCTCCAGTAATCTTTTCAGTAACGATAAACTTGTGCTCAGGATCGCTTTGAAGTGTCTTTCTTCATCTCGATCGAGGCGACGCTTGAAACCGACTGGAAAGCCGAAGAACCTCGTTGACGCCATGAGAACAGAGGCTCCTCGGGGAGCCTCTGTTCAGAGAGAGGGAAGCGCTGGGGTGCTCCCGTGCGGAACTACCGGTCAGCAGTACTCGAAATTATTCGAGGTCATAGAGGCTAAGTCAGCCATAGTCTTATTTTCCAGATAGCCGAACTCATGGGCGGTGTTTTCACCGTCAACATAGGCCAGAACTGCGCCGCTTCCGTTAGCATCGCAGTAAACCAAGATGTCGCCGCGAACTTCGTGAGAAGCAGCGTTTGCGGCCTCAGAGGCAGATGCGAAGCTTCGATCGGTGAAAAAAATAGGGCTCCGGCCGTTGATGAAGTTCCCAACGGTTCCCTGCTCCGAGAGTGGTCGGCCAAAAGAGTCGAAGTCAGCAGCGTCCAGTACGATTTTGTCCTCGGTCGGGTTGAAATCCGTAAGTCTGGTGCCGGGCAGGCGCTCGAACGAGGGTCCGGACATCGGGTCATTGAACGTGAATACGAACCGGTCGTGATCAGCGCCGCCAGTCAGAGTATCTATACCGTCACCGGCGACAAGGCGATCGTCGCCGTCGCCGCCATCGAGAAGATCGTCATCCCCCTCTGAGCCGACACCGCGAGACGACGAATACGAGTAGTTGCCATAGAGCGTGTCGTTACCGGGCCCCCCAAAAACACTGTCGTTGCCTGGCCCAGCGAAGATCCAGTCGTTGCCGCCGTTGGCCCAAATGCGGTCATCGCCATTGGTCCCCACGAATATGTTGTTGCCGGCCCCCAAGTTTACGGGTCTGTCAGGGGCGGAGCCGTGGTCGGGTTCGGGGAGATCGGGGTGGTCGGGCCAGGGTTCGGGGTCCGGGTCGGGGTAGTCGGGTTCGGGGAGATCGGGCCGATCGGGCCCCATCCAGGACCCCGGGTCGGGGTTGAAAGGCCCCGCCACGGAGCCGATGGGCTTGGGGTCCAGGTCGGGGGGAGTCAGGTCATCAAGCAACTCAGGGCTACCTGGAATTTTGATCGGGGAAGTGAAATTCATTATTTGTATGCTCCTTTTGACGCATGCCACGATGCCACATGCCCACTATTATGCTCTGCCTGGCGACTGAAGAAATCGATTTTGTTGATAGCAGGCATCCATGTCCCGGATGTTGCCGTGTCCATTTCACATTAATGCTGAGGAAAACGCTGGCTGACGCGCGTTGGCAAACTTAACTGCGTATCGTTGCCGAGGCATGCGCAAAGCGCGTCCGGACCGCAGCTGGCGCCTAACTCCCAACGCAGTGCCGACGTCCCCTACAGCGCTTGGTAAATGCCATCATGGCTGATGTGCATGGCCCGGATCTTCGGGGAATCGGGCCTACGCCTATGCGCAACCTGCTCTGGGCTCCAGACCGTTGACCAGCGAACGGCCAAGATCGTCATCCACCGTGTCGATACGCGACCATCCAAGTGCTGTCAGGCGGCCGCGCATCGCATATTGCAAGACGCTGCTTTCGCAATTGTGCAGAGCGTGACGGGCCGAGGACTGGCGGACATACAGGATGGTCTTGCGTTCCAAGTGGTGTGGCCCGATTCGCATGCATCGTAACCAGCCTCCGACTGCTGCGAGGCGCTCTCGCCGTTTGCGTGGTTTACAAGTAGTCGCACTATGAGAGCCGTGAGGGTCTGACACGCGTCCTCCGGCAACGCCTGCCATTGCATCGCCGGACTGCTCCCGCTTTGTGGGACCGAAAGAATTGCGCCCAGGAACTTCGCGGCGATGTCACCTTTCAGCAAGCGGTCGCGGTTCTTCGAAAACACCGAATGGTCCCAAGCTGGATCATCAATACCAATGTCGACGAACCAGCGGAATAGAAGGTCGTATTCCAATCGCTCCATCAAAAGTCGCTCGGAACGGATCGAATAGAACGCTTGCAAAAGCATGGCACGGAGAAGCTTCTCAGGCGCAATTGATGGTCGCCCAATTGGCGAATAAAGCGCAGCGAACTCCCCTTCCAGTGAAACGAGCGCATCGTTCACAATCCGGCGAATTGCCCGTAGCGGATGATCTTTGCGAACGCGATCCTCCAGATCGACATAGCTGAAGAGTTGACCGTTCTAACATCGCCGCCGCGCATCCATCAACTCCGAATCTCGACAAAGCCAATCAATCACGACCAAAGTCTTCACACCAGGGCCTTTTTCAACAGCCTGCTAGACTAAATGTTCGCCTGGGACCGGGCGACCCGTCTCACAATATGCAGGCATCGAGGGTTGCGTGAGTTATCCTCGCACAGAGCCTCATGCATAGGAGACGGGCCGTGGAAGAGACTATCACATATGTCGGATTGGATGTTCACAAAGAGACGATCGCGGTGGCACTTGCCGATGGCGGTGGGCGACGTGCGTGCATTCGGCCAGATTGTAAATAACCCTGCAGCTCTGGCGCATATGCTGTCGAGGCTTTCGCAGCCGGGGCGGACACTGAAGTTCTGCTACGAAGCAGGACCCTGCGGCTACGGCATTCAGCGGCAGCTGTCTGCCGCAGGTCATGACTGCGTGGTCGTCGCTCCGTCTTTGATTCCTCGAAAGCCTGGCGATCGCATCAAGACAGACCGGCGGGATGCCAACAATCTGGCTAGGCTTCATCGCGCCGGGGAGCTGAGCGCTGTTTGGATACCAGATACCGCACATGAGGCGATGCGCGATCTGGTGCGGGCGCGCTTGGCTGCCGTGCGCAGTCTACGACAGGCTCGCCAGCAACTCAGTGGATTGCTACTGCGCCATGGCTGCAATTATGGCCGTCCGGCCTGGACGCAGATGCACCGCCGTTGGCTGGCGGGCCTACGCTTCGAACAACCGGTCCACCACATTGTGCTGGAGGATCATATCGCGACTATCGAGGCTGCTACGGACCGGCGCGATCGGCTGACGAAGCAAATCGAGATCATGTTGAGCGATTGGTCATTGGCCCCAGTCGTCCATGCGCTGCAATCGTTGCGTGGCATGGCTCTGGTGACCGCCGCCACGACGATTGCCGAATTGGCGATATCAGTCGCTTTACAAATCCGCGTCAACTGATGGCCTATCTGGGGCTTGTACCATCGGAGCATTCGAGCGGCGGAACTCGACGTCAAGGTGGTATTACAAAGGCAGGGAACGGAACTGCGCGTCGCATGCTGATTGAAGCGGCCTGGAGTTACCGGTTTCCAGCGAGAATTAGTCGCGAACAATTGCTGCGCCAGGAGCAGCTTCCAAAAACGATCCGCGATACGGCGTGGAAAGCACAAATGCGAGTGTGCAGTCGCTATCGAAAGCTCACCAAGGCCGGAAAGCCAGCAACGACGGTGACTACGGCGATTGCGCGCGAACTATCGGGCTTCGTCTGGGAGATTGCATGTCAGGTCGCGCCCCGTTGAACGCCGCCAAAGTCTAGATCATCGAGGAGGAAGAGAACCGATCAGAAAGCCATGTGCACCTGGGCAAGGCTGGGGGCATGGTCACGGCAGGAGACCCCTCGTTTCCACTATCAGCCGGTAACGTTCCGACGCTGCATCCTAGACAGAGGAAGCTCCGCGACGCATCAGGTCCTGCGGTAACCAACCCGCGTATCAGAGCATGATCAACCCTCGTTCATTGACCGTGCCTCCTGCTTTCCCCAGGACGCACTCATACGAAACTCGACGTCCGAGAAAATCGGGCGTTAGAATTTCTATTCCTGCTACTTGAAAAGGGCGAACATGAGAGTGGACTCAACCGCTCAGAAATACCAGTAGGCCCGGGACCGCCCCCCGATGGCGCCGCTATCCGGACCTCGCCAGGCTGGCGCAGACCAAGGCGGTAGGATCCTAGCGAACGGGAAGAGGATTGATCGCCCATCGGGGGATGGCCGAACCTACCTTGATTCATGCCAAATCTCCCGATCGAAATGATGGCCATCTGGGCCGCTATAGTAGCGCGGGACCAGAAAGTTGTAATTCTTCGGGGGTTCTCCATCTCGTGATTATTTACCTATTGTCATAAGCGATCGCATGCCCGACCGTAAACCTCACACGGTCAACAGCGGCGAGACAGGTAAAATCGTCATTTCCGGGTCCAGCAGTAGCAGATATTTGACATCGTTCTAAGCCCTTTCTCTTTCAGTGAAACAGGTAGCTCATTGCCCAAATAGGGCGGGAGCCCCGTACCTGCTCTTCGAACGCGCGCGGATCAGCGCTAGAAGAGGGGCAAGGGAATAAAACCGAGGGGCTCGCGCACCCGAAGGAGCGGAGCAGGGGGTTGTGTTTCCCATGCGAGACAAAGGAACAGCGCTCTCCTCCCTTCTTCAGGAAGATAATCCATCCACCTGGGCGATCGCTGTCTTAGCTCGACTTTGTACATTATGCAGCGAAGCAAAGTGCTTGTGTCATCCGCTTGAGGCGGCTTGGTTGAGTTTCAGGAATGTCCGGGTCTGGCGGGTACTGTCGATAAATATCCTGATCCCACAGGATCATGCGAACCGCACCGATGGCATCGGAGAAGGTGAACTCTGTTTTCTTGTACCAGGCGGCGGCATAGGGAATGACGCCATGACCGAGCAGATCGCATGCCCAGAGTGTGACGAGGCTGTAGAGCGCCAGCAGCGACGGGGTCGTGCGCATGATGGCTTTGTCGTTCCACTGCCGTTGGGTTTCCACGCCAAGATGCGCTCGCGTTTCGGCGAAGGTGACCTCGATCTGCCAGCGCCGAACGAAATAGGCAATGATCTGAGCGGGCTCAAGGTTGACGTTGGTGCTCATGAACGCCTGGGGTTCACGACGGCCTGATGGATCGCGAACGAGAACCCAGCGAATTGGTCTTGGGGGCGTTCCACGCCGATACCAGAGGCCGGTTCCTGATGTGACATCAAGGGTTTTGTCGGTTTGCTTGCCGTACCAGGACGATGCGACGATGCGCTGCCACTCGGTCTTTGCGTCTTTGAGGAGCGTTTTCAGTTTCGGCAATGGCCTGCCTTTTTGCGCCGGTCGCCCGAGCGTATGTTCGTGCCGTTGATCTGGTGGAGCAAAGAGACTGGCATCCAGACGCAACCGCGTGATGAGAGTGGCCGTGTCGGGAAGAGCCGCAGCCAGTGTATGAACGGCAAAGCTGCTATCGCCGACAAAGATGATTTCGCGGCCCGGCAGCCAGCGGCAAAGCTGCAAGACGCCTTGCCTTGCCCAATCAGTCAGCAGCTTGTGCTTTCGGCCCTTCTTCTGATCATGGCGCTCAGAGGGACACAGGATCGTCAGCACCGGCAGGGCTTTAATACATTTTGCCCATGGGACAGGTGAAAGAACAATGAAGCTCAACCATCTCAAGCCGCTGGCCTTGACAAAGTGGCCATGGCTGGAGCGCACCGGGTCACGATAAATTCCACGCGCGGCGATGCGTTGGCCCCAACGCCGTTCGATTGTATCATCCATGCCAATCACGACAGGACCCTCGGGCACGAGCCGGGCAACAATGACGGACAGCAGACGGGCCGCCAACGTGCGAGGGTTCCAGCGGGCTCGGTTGAGGAGCTGATGATAGGCGGCAAAATTACTTACCTCCGCGCGTCCGGTGATGCGCAGGCAGGCCGTCACCGTTCGCTTGCCAGGCGAAAGGAGCGCACCCATCACCAGGACCAGCAGATGCTCCCAGCTTGGCGCGGTAAACCAGAAACGAAACGGCGACAGCCATTTGCGAAGGATGTGGGGGACCGCGTCTCCCGGCTCACGGCTACAATCATGTTGTTCGCTCATCCATTCGTTCGAATCCGATCAAACGAATGGCGCAAGGCCGGGACCCTGCGGCGAATTGATTCACCCAGGGCTGCTCAGATGCCCCCGAAATCACCACCGATTTTGTACAAAGTCGAGCTCAGAATCTGACCCGAAAAGGCTTCAACGATATGCATTTCTTGCAAGGCGTCTAGTGAGCATGTGGACTTGGGCGATAGTTATCCACGCTTGTGCTGAAGCGCTGGATTTTTCGAAATCCAGCCTGCGGTATCTGCCCAATCATGCGAATGTCGCTCGGCGACCCAGCGGCGCGGCAGGTTTTTAACCTTGGCCTGATGATTTCCATTGTCCACCCGTCCATCTTCTGTAGCCGCTTTTTTAGCTTGTTGCTCGCATAGCCGCAATCGGCGAAGATATTAGCCAGCCATGGTCATCAGATGTTGATGGACTCTTGGAGAACCTAACCGAGGTGCATCATGCCTTGCATTGGCGGCGTTTAACTGTTCCGTCAAGTACTGGTGAATCCCAATCTTTAGTGAGATTTGCCACGTTCCAAGGGTCGATCACGTCGGGGACGTCGAGTCGGTGATCGGCGGCGGCATGAATCAGGCAAGAGAAGCGGTTTGCTTCGACCTGCATCTTCGCTCGCCGCGCCTTCCTTCGCCGGTTGGCGACGAGGAAGCGTTCCAGCTCATGGCCGCTCATCACGAAGATGGTTCCGCGGCTCCTACGCCTAAAAGTCCGAGAACCTTGCCCCGCAGACGGATGAACTCCAGGCTCGAGCGGTCCAACCGCGCCGGCTCGGGAATAGAAAGTATCGCAGCGATGCGGCCCGGATGGGCTGCATGACCACGACCCGATGCCCGAGATGAACCGCCTCGTCGACATCATGAGTCACGAGCAGCGCTGTCGTGCCCTCATGTTGAACGATGCGTTTAAGTTCGTCCTGCAGCCTCAGGCGTGTCAATGCGTCCAACGCGCCAAGCGGCTCGTCGAGGAGCAGGAAACGCGGCCGGTTGACCAGCGCGCGCGCAATAGCAACGCGCTGCGCCATTCCGCCCGATAACTGCGCGGGGTAGGCCTTAGAAAATTGCGTCAGACCGACGAGTTCGAGATGCTGGCGCACCGTTTTCTTCTTGTCGGTTCGTGACAGGAGACTGCGTCGAAGGGCGGCTGCGACATTTCCTTCGACAGTCAGCCAGGGCAGCAGCCTGTGGTCCTGGAAAACGATGGAGCGATCGAGACCTGGCCTGTCGACCTGTGCACCATCAACAAGGATAGCCCCGCCGTAGTCGAGATCCAGGCCGAGAATAAGCCTCAGTAGCGTGGACTTGCCGCAGCCCGATGCCCCGACAATGGTGACGAATTCGCCGGGCCTGACCGATAGGTCGACATCAGCCAGGACCTTGACGTCTCGCCCGGCAATGATGAAGCTTTTGTCGAGCCCGCGAATTTCAAGGACAGGCGCGACGTTGGTTTCAAAGGCGGCTGATGGGGCTATCTGGTTCATCTCGTTCTTCTCCTGAGTAACCTTGTTTCCAGCCAATGGGCCGAACTGTTGTAGAAGAGGCCGATCAAGGCCAGGATGAGAATGCCGACAAAGAGCAGATCCATTTCGAACAACTGGCTGGCCTCATTCAAGCGGCCGCCGATCCCGGGCGTCACGTTGAGAAACAGTTCGGAGCCGAGCGTAGCGAGCCAAGCGTAGATCAAACCGGCATGCAGGCCCGTGAATATGGCCGGAAGGGCGCCAGGCAGGGCAACGAGACGGACAAAGTCGACCCGGCTGAAGATGAGCACGTCCGACAGCTCGCGATAGGCTGACGGTAGTCCTCTCACGCCCTGCCATGTGTTGATGACCACCGGTTGGAACCCGGCAAGGGCGATGAAGGCGATTTTTTCCGCATCCGCGCCACCAAACCATACGGACAATAATGGTACCCAAGCGAAAAGCGCAATCTGGCGAAAGGCCAGCAAGGTTGGGCCGACGATCCTCTCCGCAGTGCGTGAAAAGCCAAGCAACAGACCGAGGAGGAGGCCGGTCGAGGCGCCGATCGCAAAGCCGGTGAGATTTCGCCGAAGGCTTTCACTGATATCGAACGCGAGCGTGCCGGTGGTGAACTCCGTTCCGGCGCGTGCGGCCACCGCGTCGGGCGACGGGAGGAAGCGAGGATCGACCCACTCGAACCGGTCGGCGGCCAGCCAAAGCAAGAAGACAGCCGCGAACGCTGCAAACGGGCGCCAATGGCGCGCCACGTTTCGAAGGCGCCCGACTTGCAATGTGTCAGCGGCCATGGAGCGCCTCCGAGTTCCACGGCTGGACGAAGCGTTCCAGATGTTCAAGGATGGCGTTTAGTGATACGCCAATCGCTGCGATGACCAGCATGGCGGCGATGACGAGTTCAAGTTGGAAAAGCTGGCGGCCCCAAATCATCAGATAACCGAGCCCCTCGAACGACGCGAACAGTTCGACAATCACCAGGCTTTGCCAGGCGGCAGCCAGCCCTTCGCGAAGTCCGGTGAACATCGACGGCAGCGCGGCGGGCAGGACGATTGCAGACATCCACTGCAGCGGTGTGAAATTGAACACGCGGCCCAGTTCCAAAAGGTTTGGAGAGACATTAGCGATGCTGCGTGTTGTCGCCAACGTTACCGGTATCGCCGTCGACCACCCAATGCAGACATATTTGAGCTCCTCGTCGATGCCGACGAACAACACGAGCAAAGGCACCCAAGCCAGCGTGTTCACCTGTGCAACGGCGGTGAAGATTGGCCAAACGAATGCTCTAATCCCGGGCAGGAGGCCGAGGAGGGCTCCGGCAAGTAGACCCGAAAGCGCTCCGATCGTAAAACCGACGGCAACCCGCCGCAGGCTCACGAACGTGTGGTCAATGAGCGACCCGTCACGCCACAACTCGACGATCGTTGCCCATACCACCTTGGGAGCCGGCAGGATCTGCTCCGGAAGCCAGCCGAGGCGCGCGGAAAATTCCCACGCCAACAGCAGGACAAGCGGCAACGTCATCGCGTAAGCCACGTCGGCTAACACCCCCGATGAATTAGTCAGTCTTTGCTCTACGGGCCGATTGGCCGAAGTGGTCAAGGTCATCTATCGCCCTCATTGGCCAAGGACGGCCCGCGCCAGTGGCGCGGGCCGGCCCTGCGACATATCAGTTTGTGTGCTTCTTGTTGAGATCGCCGAGCTGGGCGATTTCACCCTTGGCGTCATAGCTTGACCAATGGTTCTCCAGCTTCAGCTCCTTGAGCGCCTGCTGCAGGTATTTCGGCTCCAGCCAGCTATCGACGTCGACGTTGCCCTTGATCAACCCATAGGCCTTTGCCCGCGCGACCTGGTCCTTGTAGCGGGCGATGACGAAGTCATCGATCAGCGGGTTGAGGCGGTTTGCGAGCGTATCGCCCTCAATATCCGCTTCGAAGGCATCTTTGGGGAAGCCCGACACAGCCCAGCCATTGAATACTTCGTCCTCATTGACCGGATCGGAGGCGAAGGCCGCAGCCTTGACGAAAGTGGTGACCACCCGTTGCGTTATATCCGGATGGGCTTGTTCAAAGGCGGTCGCGACCAGATAGGACGAATTGCGACCAAGTGTCGGATCGTCGCCCTTGGTGGTGTAGACGATCTTGACGATCCCTTTCTTCGCCAGCGCCAGATATTCCGGCCCGCCAAACACTGCATCAACATTGCCGGAAGTGAGTGCCGGTACGGCAGCGTTGGTGTCGAGGTTAATGAAGCGGACGTCCTTCTCCGTGAGACCATGGACCGACAAGATGCGATCTGTGGCGAGCTGTAGGTTTGTGCCCCTGAACAGCGCGACCTTCTTGCCTTTCACGTCATCGATCGATTTGATATCGCTGTCAGCCGGTACGGCAAGATAAACCGGCTCATGACGGGTGGTGGCAAAAACGAATTTGTGATCGAGCCCGCGTGACCGGCCTACAATTGCCGGCAGGTCACCGAGCAGGAAGAAATCGAGCTGTTTTGCTGCTACGGATTCGTTGAGCGCCGGTCCGGCGCCACGAAAGAAGGTCCACTCAATCTTGATGTCCTTGTCTGCGGCGAACTCTTCCTCGATGAGGTCCCGCGCCCGCGCATAGGTTGTAGCATCCCCATGAGAATATTGCCTGTTATCAAGCCCGACGCCGGGGTTGCCGAAGCGGATGGTCAATTCCTCGGCTGAGACTGAGCCAAGCGAGGCGAGAAGTGCGGCAAGCGCCGCGGCGATCCGAAGTTTCATAATCATTTCTCCTGTTCAGCCGCTCAGGCGGCCTTCGCGGCCGGTTTGGCTGCCTTGACATGGGTTACGCTGCGACGCCCGTCGACGCTGACGGGGACGTCGCCGTCAACGGTGGCGCGGCGTACGACCCGATGCTGGTCGCCATAGTCGTTGACCGCGTAATGCTGGGTGGCGCGGTTGTCCCAGATGGCGACATCGCCAGCCTGCCAGCGCCACCGCACGGTGACTTCCGGGGCAGTGACGTAGGACTGGAACACCTCGTAAAGCTTTGCAGAATCGCTCTTCGACATGCCGACAATGCGCTGCACGAAATTGCCGAGCAGCAAAGATCTCTCCCCGGTTTCCGGATGGACACGCACGACCGGGTGCTCGGTCTCGTAGATCGTCGAGGTGAAGACTTCCTCGAAATGCTTTTTCTCCTCAGCGGTGGCGCGAGGGCGCACGGCCGCGTAGTCGTAGGCGTTGCTGTGGATCGCCCAAAGACCGTCGGCCAAGACTTTCAGTGGCGTCGGCAGGCTCTCATACGCGGCGTGAGTATTAGCCCAGATCGTATCGCCTCCCGCTTCTGGAATAACGACGCCGCGCAGAACCGAGAATTTTGGATAGGCGTCAACGAAGGTCACATCGGTGTGCCACTGGTCTGCTCGGCCGCCCCCGCGGCTGGAATCGAGATTGAGGATTGAAGCCGTCCCGGCAACCGGTCCCTGTGTGGGATGAGGGACAAGGTCGCCCAGACGGCGGGCGAAGAGTTCCTGTTCCGCATCGTCGAGATGCTCCTGGCCGCGGAAGAAAATGACCTTGTGCTTCAGAAGATGCTCTTTGATGGACGCTATGGTCGCGTCCGGCAGATTCCCACCAAGGCGGATGCCTCTGATTTCGGCGCCGACGCGGCCGGTCAGCGGCACAACATCAGACTCCGGGATGATCTGATTGACTAGGACGGGATTGCTCATGGGGTTCTCCTGGTTAGTCTTGAAGAAGACAGGAAGTTGCGTCCGCCAAGTGATCTTCGATTGGCGTTGAAAGTCTCGTCGCTGGAAGTCGACACATCCATGGAATAGATTTATCTACTAAATCCATAGACAAGATTTTCTAAATACGTGCCCTTCCGTGAAATGTCAGGCTTCTAAAATCACTGGGTCACCGGAGGCAGTCACCCGCCCCCGGTTCCCACAGAACGTAGCGTGCGGATTTCCCGCACTACGCTCTTCGGCAGCTTCACAGCACCGCGAGTGCTTGCAGCTTCCCGTAAGGAAGCCGCAGCTTGGGTCGCAGCAGCGGGTTCCGTTCTTTGATCTGGTTGAAAGTGTCCCATGTGAGGCGGCCACCATCTCGGCTGCGGCTGCGTAACATTCGGCACCAGTACCGTTCCGTGGCCCGATACACCTTGAGCAGCGACCGAAGGTTTCCGGCGATGCCATAATAGGCGTAGTGGCCACGAAGAGCAGCGTTGATTTCGCTGACCTGGTCCCTGATGACGTAATGTCGAACTTGCCGCATCAGCTCCTGCAGAGACGAGAGACTACGTCGAAGCCGAGACTTCTCCGTGCGCATCCCGACCTTGAAGTTACCCTTTTGGTTCCGCGAGCAGTACAGTATAGCGCGACGATCAGGATGAGACGCGAGCGACAATCTGGATGAGATTCTTATGTCGCGGTTGGAGCGAAGTTATCATGTTGATTGTCGCTGGCAAGAGTTTCATCGTGTTCTGATTGCCGCTCCGCGACAAGCTGGGAAGAGCTTTTGATTGTCGCGAATGAGGCGGGTCTGCCGCGCTGGCGTTTGGCTTCCATGGCCGAACGCCGCCGGTAGCTTTCGACATTCATCTCGAAGATTGTTGCGTGATGGACAAGTCGGTCCACCGCGGCAAGCGTCATGGCCGGGTCTGGAAAGACGCGGTTCCATTCTCCGAAGGGCTGATTGGCGGTGATCATGATGGAACGCCGCTCATATCTTGCGGAGATGAGTTCGAAGAGCACGCTCGTTTCGGCCTGGTCCTTGGTGACGTAGGCCAGGTCGTCGAGGATGAGAAGATCGAACTTGTCGAGCTTTGCGATGGCGGCTTCGAGCTGAAGCTCCCTCCGCGCGACCTGAAGCTTCTGGACGAGATCGGTCGTGCGGGTGAAGAGCACGCGCCAGCCGTTCTCGATTAGCGCGAGGCCGACGGCTGCGGCGAGATGGCTCTTTCCGCCGCCGGGCGGACCGAACATCAGGATATTGGCGCCTTTGGCGAGCCAGCTATCGCCGGCTGCAATCGCCATGACCTGGGCCTTGGAGACCATGGGAACAGCGTCGAAGGCGAAGCTGTCGAGCGTCTTTCCGGGTGGCAGGTGGGCCTCGGCGAGGTGTCTTTCGATCCTGCGATGGGCGCGTTCGGCCAATTCATGCTCGGCGATGGCCGAGAGGAAACGGGCAGCAGGCCATCCTTCCCGATCGGCCTGCTCGGCAAATTGGTGCCAGAACGTCTTGATCGTCGGCAGCCTCAGTTCGTTGAGCATGATGCCGAGGCGGGCTTCATCGACTGTGTGGATGTTGCTCTTCATGCGACCTCTCCCGCATAGGCCGTGCCGATCAGGGCTTCATAACCATTGAGCGACGCGAGTTGCACATGAACGATCGGCAACTGATCCGGGTCCGGGCTGAAGACCGCTCTCAAAGCCGCCAGATCAGGCAGTTTGTGGGCGTCGAGCGTTTTGGCAAGCTCCTCGGCCAGTTCACGCTCGCAACTGCGATCGTGAGCCAAGGCAAGCAGTTCCACGGTGATCTTGCAAGCCTGCCGCTCGGGCAGTTGCTCGATGAGCGCGTCGAAAGTCCTGCGATATTCCGGCCTGGGGAAGAGCTTGTCGCGATAGACGAGCCCCAAAAGCGCCATCGGCTTTTTGCGCAGGGAATGAATGACGTGATGATAGTTGACGACTTGATCGTGCTTGCCACTCGCATGGGCGCGGCCTCGGGGTAATGTCAGCAGATGCGTGCCGCCGATGAAGACGTCGAGGCGATCGTCGAACAGACGCACCCGCAGCCGGTGGCCAATCAGACGGGAAGGCACGGTGTAGAAGACCTTGCGCAAGGCGAAGCCGCCGGTGCTCGATACGGTGACGATGACCTCTTCGAAGTCGGTGGTGCGACGATCGGGAAGAGCTTGCAGATGCGTGCGCTCGGCATCGATGCGCTTGCCATGTGCGGCATTGCGGCGGCTGACGATCTCATCGATGAAGGCGCGATAGGATCCGAGGTCGCCAAAGTCCCTGGTTCCGCGCATCAGCAGAGCATCGCGGATCGCATTCTTGAGATGGCCGTGGGAACTTTCGATCGAGCCGTTCTCGTGCGCGACGCCCTTGTTGTTGCGCGTCGGCGTCATGCGATAATGGGCGCACAGTTCGTCGTAGCGATGCGTCAGATCGACCTTGGCGTCGGCATCGAGGTTGCGGAAGGCGGCCGATAAGCTGTCGCTGCGATGATAGAGCGGCGAACCGCCAACCGACCACAGGGCGTTCTGCAGCCCCTCGGCCAGAGCGACGAAGCTCTCTCCACCCAGGATGACATGGGCATGCTCGAAGCCCGACCAGACCAGCCGGAAGTGATAAAGCAGATGATCGAGCGATTGGCCGGCGATCGTCACGCCGAGGCTGCCCATGTCGGTAAAATCCGACAGTCCTAACCGACCGGGTTCGTGCATCTGACGGAAGATCACTTCCTGCTCCTGACCGTGAACAGCCCGCCATGATCGGATACGACGCTCAATCGTACGGCGAACACCTTCTGACAGCTCTGGATGACGCCGCAGCATCTCGTTGTAAACGGCGACCGCTCGGATGCCGGGCGCGGCCTTGAGGAGCGGAACAACCTCGGCGTCGAAGATGTGCTCAAGGGGATCGGGGCGACGCCGGTCGCGCGGCGGCTTGGTCTGCGATGGAAGACGCGCATCCTTCTCGATGCGGTAAGCCGTCGCCCGGCTGATCGACGCCTTGGCGGCAGCGACCTCAATGGGGTTGTTTTGTCGGTACTTCATAAAAAGCCTCGTCTGATGATCGGTTACATGGCGACCCGGCACAAAGGTGATTCTCCATTCTCAGAAAATCACCGACGCTACCGGGCCAACCGCGATCATGAGACGCCGAAAAATTGCGCCGCGGCGGGGGTGTAACTCCAGTCGGGCTACGCCCTCCCTTCGTCACACCCCCGCCGCCGAGTCTCATCCTGATTGACGCTGAGTCTCACCTTGTTTGTCGCCGCGCAGTACAGCGTCATGCCCAGAAAGTAGATCGTCTCCGGGCGATTTCTGCCGCGTTTGCTCGCATCTCTCTGAGCAAACCGACCAAACTCGACCAACTTGGTCTTGCTCGGCTCAAGAGTGAGGCCAAACTTCCCCAAACGATGACGGAGAGCGTCCTCGACGCGGAGCGCATCCGATTGATGTTGGAAACAGATCACGAAGTCGTCGATATAACGCACCAGCCGGGCTTCGCCCTTGAGCTGGACCTTCACCACGCGCTCGAACCAGAGGTCGAGCACATAATGGAGATAAACGTTGCTCAGCAAAACGCTGATCGACCCTCCTTGAGGAGTTCCTTCATCACTCGGGTGGACAGCCCCGTCCTCAAGGACGCCTGCTTTCAGCCAGCGCCTGATCAAGCTGATCACGCGCGGATCCCCGACTCGATGCTCGACAAACCGGAGCAGCCACTCATGCGACAGACTCCCAAAATAGTTCTTCAAGTCCGCCTCCAGCACCCAGCTCGTCCGGCCGCCGCAGATTGCCTCGTTGAGGGTCGACAGGGCATGATGAGCGCTAAGATGCGGCCTGCCGCCGAACGAGCAGGGCAAGAAGTCCTGCTCGTAGATCGCCGACAGCACCTCAGCTGTGCTGCGCTGAAGCGCCCGGTCCGAAACAGTTGGCACCCCGAGCGGGCGCTTCTCCGTCTTGCCGGGCTTGGGGATGTAAACGCGCCGCACTGCCGGCGCGCGATATCCCTGGCGGTGAATGGATTGGAGCATCGGCTCTATCCATTCTCCAAAGCTCTCCTTCGCCGCCTTCACCGTCTGACCATCCACCCCGGCGGCCGAGCGCTGCGGAATCCTCAACAGATTCCTCTGCACCCGTTCGCGCGTGATGTGATGGGCAAGCGACGTAAAGCGGAGTTTCGGCTCACACCGAGCTTTCGCTGCTATATGTTCAAGTCCCGTTTCCATGGTCAGCTGATCTTCCCTTTGCATGAAAGGCCGTGTCTCCCGTTGAATGGAGCCCATGTTGCCCAAAAACATTTCAACTACCGCTGACCGCTTCCCCATGTGGCCGGCTCTCCCGACCTCGGAGTACTATCAGTCAGTCTGACTTCCACCCGGTCATCAGCCCCTTCTCGCCTCATCGGCTTGGCAGGTCCTACAAGCTTGCGCTTGAACCGGTTGGATCTCCCTTGTTCACGTCAAATCCTTCGATTGCATGCTGGCGGTACGAACCCCGGGAGCACCTTGGACCACTCGCAAAGACGCGGCCTGCGATTCCGCCTTCCCCTTTGAGAGACAGGGTCGGCTACTCCGATCACGTTCGATTTCGGGGCTATCTATCCGTTCACGTATGTTCCGGCCTACAATCTCCTTGTCTACGCTTCGCAGCGGCCGTTACCGGACACCACGCAAGACTCAGTACACGGCTGCTCGCTAGGCTTTGCCGTGGCCGTCATCTCAGACGGCTGAATTCAACGCGCTTGCAAGGCGCAACCCTCCCGGAACTTTCCTCCACTTGACATAAAAGTGAAACAAAACTCCATTATAGGGACGTTGTCAATTTTAGCTGCAGGTGATGGCATGGGGGGCGATGTTCTTTATCGACGGGGTTTCGAACGCACTCGGCTCGACCGCGGTGCTAAAGCAAATTGCGATCGGATATTCAGGGCCTGCAGCTTCGTTCGATCGGTGGACGAGCAGCGAACGACCTTGCTCCGCGAGCACGCAAGAAACTCGCAATGGGCTTTCAGAGCTACGTGCTTTATCCGCAAGATCGAGAAAAACATCTCCTTGCCGCTGAAATGAAGAGCCTGAGCGCGGCACAGAGGCTTCCTGTCGGGTCATTCGTGCCGGGCAAGGCGCGCCAAGATGACGGAAATCGCATCGAATGTTCGCTACAACGGGCTACATGCCTATCGACAAGCAGTCCGGCGACTGAAGGAATTCGAAACCTGGTCTATGCTGCCCGCGTTCGCACAGGCGCCCTTCGGCGCCCCATGGTACGGTCCACCCGGGCGGCAAAGGCGCCCAAATCTAGCGAGGCAGTGCAAGATCATCGATCGGGCCCAGCGTCGAGCTCTTTCGCCGGTGAAGCTCTGAAAGATATGGTCACCGCCACGAACGCGTTAATTCACTGAACAATCCTACCGCCGTCCCTTGCCCGACTTCGTCACGGAATTCGGGCACTTTTTCAAGTGTCGAACCATGCAAAAAATCATTCACATAACAGATCCCCATTTAGTCGCACCCGACAGGATGCTCTATAGCATCGACCCGGCGCAAAGATTGCGCGACACGCTAGCCCACGTGGCGCGTTTCCACGCCGATGGCAAGCTCATCCTGATCACAGGGGATCTCGCCGACACGGGCGATCCTGCCGCCTACAGGCTTCTTCACGATATCCTCTCAAAGGTCCGGCTGCCTGTTTATCTGACACTCGGCAATCATGATGACCGCAGTGCATTTAGAACTGTGTTCGGCGGGGAGGGCTTCGTTCAGGCCACGGTTGACCTAGACGATTGGCGCATCATCTTGCTCGACACGAAGGATGACGTAAGCCATTTCGGTTGTCTCGATGGTGGCCGCTTTGAATGGCTCGAAGAGCAGCTTTCCAGTGCCGAGGGTAGGCCCGTGGTGCTTGCCATGCACCACACGCCAGGCAACCTGCATGTCCCCTGTTTCAGAATGGGGGATATGAAGCAAACGGACCGGTTTTTTCGATCCTCAGGCGAGACGCATCCGTGCGGCACATGCTTTTTGGTCATCGGCACGTCGCTGCAGCCGGGAGCCTGTCGGGAATTTCTTTTACCGCTAGCCGTGGCACCGCACAGCATATCGTTCTCGACTGGGAACAATATGGCAAGCCCATATTCGTAGCTGCGGCGCCCTCGTACGATGTGGTGATGCTGGAGGGAACAGATGTCGTGGTCCATCGCCATGAGGAACTTGAGGCGCTGCCTGTCATCCGCCCGGGTGACCCGAAATGACGGCTGCGCGCCGAGCAAAGTCGCCGGGTTTTATCCTGCCCCGGCTGATCATCTTCGATTTCGACGGGACGCTGGCGGAAAGCGAAATCATCGCCTCTGAGGTCATTTCGGCAAAGCTCGCAGCCCACGGTGGCCACGTGCAACCCGATGAGATTACTGCAACGCTTTCCGGAATCGAGAGGGATGATCAACTGCAGCACCTAGAGAGCTCTTTTGGCTTGAGTTTGCCGAGAGACTTCATGGAACTGGTTGGGGCGGAGGTTCATTCCCTCACGTCTGACATCCTAATAGCAACGCCGGGCCCGATCGAACTGCTCCATTGGCTCACCATCCCGTTTTGCGTCGCATTGAAAACGCCCCGCTTGGAATTGATCCACCGCATGAGGGCCGCTAAATCTTTTGAGCCTGATTGGCCCGCGCTTCTTTTCTTCTGATGACATCGGCTTCCGCAAGCCGGACCCTTCCGTGCTGCTCCTAGTCGATTGATTCCAACACTTGGTGCCCTCGTCTGACGGCTGCGATGATGTCGTCAGGGTCTGCCTTCCAGATGAACGGCTTGGGCTGTTCGTTGTGCTCTTTGATAAAGCGGTTGATGGCTGCCTGAAGATCAACAACGGAATGGAAGACACCGTTTTTCAGTCGTCGCCGGGTGAGCTTAGCGAAGAACCCCTCGACGGCGTTCAACCAGGAACAGGATGTCGGAACGAAGTGGAAGGTCCAGCGTGGGTGCCGCGCCAACCAGGCCCGGACTTTGGGCTGTTTGTGTGTGGCGTAGTTGTCCAGGATGACGTGAACCGCCTTGTCCTTCGGCAACTGAGCCTCAATCGTGTTGAGGAAGCGGATGAACTCCTGATGCCGGTGGCGCTGCATGTTGCGGCCGATGACGGAGCCGTCGAGAACATTCAGGGCAGCGAAAAGTGTCGTGGTGCCGTGGCGCTTGTAATCATGGGTCATCGTGCCGGCACGACCCTTCTTCATGGGAAGACCCGGCTGCGTCCTATCCAGCGCCTGGATCTGACTTTTCTCATCGACGGAAAGGACAATCGCATGGGCCGGCGGCGAGACGTAGAGACCGACCACATCGTGAAGCTTCTCGGCGAAAGCCTTGTCGTTCGATAGTTTGAAGCTGCGCCACCGATGCGGTGCGAGACCATGCTCGTGCCAGATCTTGACGACTGAGGATGCCGCAATCCCCACAGCCTTTGCCATCGCACGAACAGTCCAGTGTGTGGCTTCCTGCGTGGGCGGCTCCTGCGTCAGGGCCACAACCCGGTCGACAAGGTCAAGCTCAAGCGGCGCAGTGCCGGGCGGCCGGCTCTTGTCGCGCAAAAGGCCGTCTACGCCTTCCGTCATAAAGCGCTCCTGCCAACGCCAGACGCAGGTCTTCGACTTGCCCGTCGCCTCCATGATCGCGACGGTTCCGAGACCCGCGTCGCTCATCAAAATAAACTTCGCCCGCCACACATGCTTTTGCGGCGAACTGCCCGCCGAAACGATTGCGTTGAGACGAACCCGGTCGTCAGCGGAAACCTCAAATGTGATACCTGTGCGCATGCCAGATCGTCGCATATGCGCGCAAAAATTGGAATCCTAAATCGGACTCTTTTGTCTCGATCAAACCACTAGCGGCCGAGGTGATGGGTGTGGCTCCGAGCGAATGCCTTCTCGTCGAGGATAGTGCCCATCGGTCTCAATGCCGAGCGCAACGCAAAAATGCAATACTGTGCCTTTGGCGGAGCCCGCCACCATTCCAGCCAGCTACTGAGCGACCTGCAGGCCTTTGAGCCAGAGGCGATGGTGCTGCACTTCGGAGAGCTCAAGACCTTGGTTTGATTGGAAGTATTTTAGTGAGGCTCCCAGCCAATGCCGCGATCCGATCAGAATTTGATTGTCTACGAACAGCCGCCGGAGCGCTTTGATGCAAATCGGCGAGAGACAGGAAGAGGTCCTTTCTCAACTTGGAGATCTGTGTTGAGCAATTTTAATATCGTCTGGATTTGCAGTGATCAACAACGTTGGGACACAATACAGTGTCTGGGATTCAAGGGCACGAAAACGCCCAATATCGATCGTTTGGCCGCACGGGGAACCGCGTTCGCGCGTGCATATTGTCAAAGTCCCATCTGTACGCCGAGCCGGGCGAGCTTCCTAACGGGCATGTATCCGATCGCACACCAGGTCCACCAGAACGGCGCAGGTGCATTTCCGTCCCATCTCGGTTTGCTTCCGAAGATGATGGCGAGTGCGGGATACTACACGGGACACATTGGAAAACTACATCTGTCTGCCTTGCGGCGCGACAATCAGGATGAGAATGCGCGTCAATCAAGATGAGAATCTGTCAGCGCTGCTGGAACGTAGGGAGGGCGTAGCCCGACCGGAGTTCCAGCAGCGCTGATGGCGAGATTTTTCGGCTCGTTTGTGTATCGCGGCCGGCCCAGTATCGAGGTGTATTCCTGAGAGGAGCACCGATTGCCGGGTCGCCATGTAAACGATCATCAAATGAGGCTTTTTATGAAGTTGCGTCAGACGCATTCGGTCACTGTTGCGGCCGCCAAATCCTCCATAAGCGTTGCCACAGCCTACCGCCTTGATAGCGATGCCAGGCTACCATCCCAAAAGAAGCCGGCCCGTGAACGGCGGCGTCCCGATCCACTCGTCGACATCTTCGACGCCGAAGTTGTGCCGATCCTGAAGTCCTCGCCAGGTATTCGATCTGTGGCCCTCTACGAGGAGATGCTGCGGCGTCATCCGGAACTCGGACAGGGAATTCGGCGGACTCTGGAGAGGCGGATCAGTGCATGGCGGTCAATACATGGCCAAGAACAGGAGGTTATCTTTCGGCAGGTTCATGAGCCAGGCAGGCTTGGACTATCCGACTTCACCGATATGGGCAGCATTGGCGTTCGCGTCGCCGCTGCGCCGCTTGATCATCTTCTTTATCACTTTCGTCTTGTCTGGTCCGGCTTTGAGCATGCGCACGTCATCTTGGGCGGAGAGAGCTTTGTCGCCCTGGCGGAAGGTTTGCAGAATGCTTTGTGGTCGGTGGGTGGGGCACCATTGAACCACCGAACGGATAGCCTCTCTGCTGCTTTCCGCAATCTCGACAACGACGCAAAGCGGGATTTGACGCAACGCTACGAGCAGCTCTGCGAGCACTACCTGATGACGCCGACGCGCAACAACAAGGGTATCGCCCATGAGAACGGCTCGATCGAAAGCTCCCATGGCCATCTCAAGAGTGCGATTAAAGACGCACTCTTGATGCGAGGTTCAAATGATTTCGACGACCTCGACAGCTATCGCAGCTTCATCGATGAGATTATCGGCCGTCGCAATGCGCTGAAGGGCAAGCGAACCGATGTGGAACGAACGCATCTGCAACGTTTGCCCGAAAGACGAACGACCGATTTCGAGGAGATCGTTCTGCGTGTCGCGCGCACCGGGGGCTTCACACTGCGTAAAGTCTTCTACACAGTTCCTTCCCGACTGATCGGACACACGCTGCGCATTCGCCTTTTCGACGATCGCCTTGATCTGTTTGTCGGCGGAACACCATTGATGACACTGCCCCGAGGGCGCGCTCACTCCAGTGGCAAGCATAGTCAGATCGTCGACTATCGGCATGTCATTCATTCGCTGCGCCGCAAACCCATGGCTCTGCTCGGCCTTGTTTATCGCGATCAGCTCTTTCCACGGCAATCGTATCGGCAGACCTTCGACCTCTTGATTGAACGGATGCCAGAGAAGCAGGCGTGTAAGTTGATGGTCGAGCTCCTCGCACTTGCGCATGACCGCGGCTGCGAGGCTGAACTCGCCGACCAACTTCAGCTCAGTCTCGACGCCGGTAAACTGCCGAACATGCAGCGCCTGAACGCACTGTTCGCTCCCGATCCGGCCGCGATACCCGGTGTCGTCGTCCAACTGGCTCCTCTTTCCAGCTACGAAGTTCTGCTCGCATCGAACGAGATGGGAGATGCAGCATGAAGAATAGCAGCTCCGTCGACGCCGCACGCCTTTCCCTGCTGCTCAATGAACTCCGCCTGCCAGCGATCAAAGTTCTGTGGCCGCAATTTGCTGAACAGGCCGACAAGGAAGGCTGGCCAGCAGCGCGCTTCCTTGCGGCCATCGCCGAGCACGAGCTCTCGGAACGAGACCGGCGCAGGATTGAACGTCATCTCGCTGAGGCAAGACTGCCGCCCGGCAAGACCATTGACAGCTTCGACTTCGATGCCGTGCCAATGATCTCGAAAGCCCAGGTCATGGCGATCACCGCTGGCGACGCATGGATCGCTAAGGGCGCTAATGTCCTGATGTTCGGCCCACCAGGCGGAGGCAAGAGTCATTTGGCGGCCGCCATCGGGCTGGCACTTGTCGAAAATGGTTGGCGGGTTCTCTTCACGCGCACGACGGAACTTGTTCAAAAGCTTCAGGTCGCTCGCCGCGAACTTCAACTGGAATCCGCGTGTTGGTTTCCACGCAGAACTGAGCCGGTTAGGCGCATAATTTCCATTGAGAATTGAGCCATGTGAACCTTCCCCCCAACGCGGTGAGCGACGGGGGCCACGGAGTGATCCACATGGGACTTTTAAACATCATCCGTCGGATGGCGCTGCGCGAGAAGCAGTCGATCCGCGAGATCAGCCGGCGCACTGGGCTGTCACGCAACACGATCGCGAAGTATTTGAGCGCTGGTACGATCGAGCCGACGTTCACGGTACCGGAACGTCCGAGCAAGCTCGATCCTTTTGCCGACAAACTTGCTGGCTGGCTGAAGACCGAGGCCGGGAGGTCGCGCAAGCAGCGCCGAACGCTGAAGCAGCTTCATGCGGATCTGGTGGTTCTCGGCTTTACCGGCTCCTATGGTCGGGTCGCCGCGTTCGCCCGCGACTGGCGGGCTGAGCAGCTGACAGCGGGCCGCGGCATATTCGTTCCGCTGTCTTTCCGCCCAGGCGAGGCATTCCAGTTCGATTGGAGTGAGGACTATGCCGTGATCGGCGGCGAGCGCACGAAGCTTCAGGTCGCACATATCAAGTTGTCGCACAGTCGGGCCTTTCTGGTCAGGGCCTACCTGCTGCAAACGCACGAGATGCTCTTCGACGCCCACTGGCACGGCTTCCGTGTGTTCGGCGGCGTACCTGGTCGCGGCATCTACGATAACATGAAGACGGCGGTCGATCGTGTCGGTCGCGGCAAAGAGCGGCAGGTCAACATCCGTTTCCTCGCGATGACGAACCACTACGTCTTTGCGCCAGAGTTCTGCAATCCCTCTGCCGGCTGGGAGAAGGGGCAGGTCGAGAAGAACGTCCAGGATGCTCGCCCACGACTGTGGCAACAGATGCCTGACTTCCCGGATTTGGCGGTATTGAATGCTTGGCTGGAACAGCATTGCCAGGACCTGTGGCGGGAGACGGCGCATGGCACCTTGCCCGGCACAATCGCAGATGTTTGGGCTGATGAGCGGGCAGCATTAATGGCACTGCCACCCGCATTTGACGGCTTCGTTGAGCAGAGCAAGCGCGTCTCACCGACATGCCTGATCACCTTCGAGCGCAATCGTTACAGTGTGCCAGCATCGTTTGCGAACCGGCCTGTCAGCCTGCGCATTTATCCCGAGAGACTGGTCGTTGCGGCCGAGGGCAATATCCTATGCGAGCATGAGCGGGTCATTGAGCGGAGCCACGATAAGCCGCCACGAACGATTTACGACTGGCGACATTACCTTGCCGTCATCCAGCGCAAACCCGGTGCCTTGCGCAATGGTGCGCCCTTCCTGGAATTGCCGCTGGCCTTCAGACAGTTGCAAGATCAGATGCTTCGCCGCCCCGGCGGTGATCGTGAGATGGCCGACATCCTCGCTCTGGTGCTTCATCACGACGAACAGGTCGTCGTCAGGGCCGTGGAACTGGCTCTGGATCAAGGCGTGGCGACCAAAACGCATGTGTTGAACCTGCTGCATCGGCTGATTGATGGCAAGACGACCGACGGTCCCGACATCGATACGCCACAGGCACTGACCCTGCTGCGCGAACCCAAGGCCAATGTAGAACGCTACGATGGCTTGCGGGTCCGGATCGTAGGAGGTCGTCATGCGTCATGACCCCGCAAGTGCTGCCGTCGTCATCATGCTGCGTAGCCTGAAGATGTATGGCATGGCCCAGGCCGTCACGGACCTGATCGAGCAAGGTGCTCCCGCCTTCGATGCGGCCGTGCCAATCTTGTCCCAGTTGCTGAAAGCCGAGATGGCCGAGCGTGAGGTCCGCTCGATTGCCTATCACATGAAGGCTGCTCGCTTCCCAGCCTACAAAGACATCTCCGGATACGACTTCGCCGCCAGCGAGATCAACGAGGCCACCGTGCGCCAACTGCACCGATGCGAGTTCATGGATGGGGCGCAGAACGTTGTCCTTATCGGTGGCCCTGGCACTGGAAAAACGCATGTCGCGACCGCTCTTGGAATCCAAGCCATCGAGCATCATCGCCGAAAGGTCCGCTTCTTCTCGACCATCGAACTGGTCAATGCTCTCGAGCAGGAGAAGGCTAAAGGCAAGGCGGGCCAGATCGCGGAGACCTTGGTCCGCCTCGATCTGCTCATCCTGGACGAGTTGGGATACCTGCCGTTCAGCGCCTCAGGCGGAGCACTACTCTTCCACCTGTTAAGCAAGCTCTACGAGCGGACCAGCGTCGTGATTACCACCAACCTCAGCTTCAGCGAGTGGGCAACCGTCTTCGGCGACGCCAAGATGACGACCGCTCTGCTCGATCGTTTGACCCACCGTTGCCATATCCTGGAAACCGGTAACGACAGCTTCCGCTTCAAAGCCAGCTCGGCTGCCGCAGCACAGAAGAAAGGAGAAAAAGCCAATCCCTTGACCAAATCCTGATCAGAAAACCATACTTAGAGGTGGCTCACTTCTTGGTGGAAAAACCGGCTCAGTTCCGCGTGGAAACCAACAGAGACGCTTCGATCGTAAGATTTTGCCGTACACTCGGATTCTCGGGTTTTCGCGAATCAGTGGCAGAGGAGCCTACACACTTGCGATCACAACGCGTGAGAATTCACCATTAGCTGAGGTGGCCCATGAGGTGCTTTTGTTGAGCTCCGCGGGCCCTTGGCCAGAAGCCGGCTCAGCGAGGCTGATGCCATCGATGGCTCTGTTGAGCGAGTGCATCGCCGAGAGCATAAAAGGCAATACCGGCCTAGAATCTCAAGGGCGGCACCCTTGATGAAATCATGCTCCACGATGTGTCGTTGAATTGTAAGCGCGCAAATCCCTGCACCTGTTCAATTGGAGCGTCCTGATTGATTCTGTGTCCACAACGGAGACTGTGGACATAATGACATTGACTGGCGTGGGCCCATTGAGGTCGCTTCGGGTGACGAAGATTCTTCGCAACGGAAAGCGGCGGTTTGATCCTGTTGAGAAGGAGCGTTTGATCGATGCGGCCCTTGAGCCGGGGATATCGATAGCAGGCCTGGCGCTCGCCCACGGGATCAATGCCAATCAGTTGCGCAACTGGGTCAAGCTTCGCCGGGAGCGGCCCGCGGCGAGAAAGTTGACAAGTATGGCAAACAGCGCGCCGCCGGCCTTTGTTCCGGTGGTTGCGGCAGCCTCGGTTGTCCGATCACCGGCCCCGTCGGCTCGACCGACATCACCACGCGTACGTTTGAAGGCGACGCTACCGAACGGCGTTCAGCTTGAGCTTGAAGATGCGGATGCTCAGGTTCTGTCGGCAATGATCGAAGCGTTGGGGCGTTGCGATGTTCCGGCTGGCTGACGATCTGCGCGTCTATCTTCACCGGGAGCCGATCGACTTCCGGGCCGGGATCAACAGCCTTGCGATCCTGGTCGAGCAGTCTATGGGCCTCAATCCGTTCGAGCGGGCGGTGTTTGCCTTCTGCAATCGCCGCCGTACCCGGTCCATGGTGACGAGACGACAGTTCAGGTGCTGAAGGAAGAGGGCAAGGATCCCACCAGCATCTCTTACATGTGGGGCTACCGTAGCGGCGATGACAGCCGGCAACCGATCGTGCTGTTCGATTATCAGCCCGGCCGCGGGCAGGAACACCCGCAGGCCTTTCTTGGCGACTACCGCGGTATCTTGATGAGCGATGGCTATCAGGCCTGGCGCACGTTGAAAGGCGCCACGCATGTCGGGTGCATGGCCCATGCCAGGCGGAAGTTTGTCGATGCTCTCAAAGCGCGCAAGAAACCCGGTGGGCCGCCGGCACAGGCCATCAAGTTCTTCGACCAGCTCTACCGGATTGAAAGGCAGGTGCGGGACGAAAAGCCCGACGACGGCGAAACGAAACGCGAGATCATTATATGCGCCGCTTTCGCCAGAAACACAGCGTCCCGGTCCTTGCCGCCCTCAAGGAATGGCTCGACAAAATCGCGCCAAAGGTCGTGCCCGACACCAAGCTTGGCGATGCCGTTTCCTATGCGCTCAATCAATGGGAGTACCTGACGCGCTATACCGGCGACGGCAGGATGCCGATCGACAACAATTTGCTGGAGCGTGACATCAGAATTTTTGCCACTGGAAGAAAGAGTTGGCTCTTTAGCGATACAGTCCAGGGGGCCAAAGCCAGTGCCGTCATCTACAGCTTAATGCTGACCTGCCGGGCCTTTGGCGTCGAGCCATTCGCATGGTTGAAGCACGTTCTCACCGAACTGCCGCAGCGCCCCGACGATGCTGATATCGACGACCTGCTGCCCTTCAACTTCAAAAGCCAGCCAGCATAAGCCGACGCCCTTCAAAGCGATTTACGACGTGCACTGAAAAGCGCGCTTACGTTGAATTGAACCAAAGCGCGCTCATGCGCGGGCGCAGGAAAGTGCTCGACGTGCAATTGCCTGGCCTTCCTCTGCACGCCAGGAAAGTTTGGTTGACTTGATGTCACCGACGCCGGCTTCGAGGGAAGGCCACCAAAGCTTCGCGGTTCATCGCCATCAAAAGAACGTTCGAATTCGTGCGCATGAATCATCTGAAAAGCCTGCACAGGTACAGCAGGGACTCACGACACCCCGGCTTGCAGCGCCCTCAGAATTTTAACGTTGCAGCCTTGCTCTGATGGCGGGGCGATATTTCTTAGCCGGAAGCCGCCCTTGCGAAAATCGTCAGCAGGTGCAGCAAGCCGCACAAAGCATAGTAACAAGTTATGTCATCATTTCAGTCGGTTAAGTCGCCGCCGCCGAGTCGGTCTTCCGTTCAACGCGTTATGCCGCGCTTTCGATTCGTCTTCGACGATCTATCAGCTTCGTTTGCTTGATTTCAGCTACCCACGGCGCGGCCTGTGGGCGGCTGGCATCGCGTCGTTCATCGCCAAATCCCCAACGGATAGTCGGACGGGATCGGCTCCTGCTTAACCGTAGCCCCTTGGCGTTTTCCGTCGCATCGACGAGGTCAAGGACCACGGATTGCTCCGGCTGTTTCATCTTCATTGTTTCGAGGCCTTCCCATAGCCATTTCCTTTCGCTGTGCGCTACAACCTAACGAAGAAAAAAGCTCGACATGGTTGGATTAATTTTAAAACCAATGGCGTTATAATCTGAAAATAACAACTTGAGTTGGCTTCCGCGCACGGCACTATGCCTATATCGCTGCCTCTATTATGTAAGTGGAGGCTTGCGATGACGACCAGTGTTGAAACATTCGAAATGCTCCGGAGCGATATAATTTCAGGGAGATATCGACCAATGCATCTTTTTCATCCCAAGCAGTTATCCGAAGAACACGTCGTAAGCGTTGCCCCCATAAGGGAGGCCATGCTCAGGCTCAGTGAACGCGGCCTCCTTCGGTGGGAGCGCAACCGAGGGTTCTTCGTAGAGAAAATTAGTAGCTCGACCGCGTTGTTTCATTTGGATCAGTTGCGATCACATTATACGTATGCAATCGGTAGGTTGAAAGACAAGGGCGACACTATAGAACTAAACGTTGAAACAAGCGATCGAACGGTAGTAGACAGCGTGGAGAAATATAAGCGCTGGCAGGATTCGTTGGCTTCTGCAATATTTTCTGATTCAGAACAGGAGTTTGTTCGTGGAGCGTGGGACAGAATATGGATATATCGCAACCATTATTTAGAAAACGCCGGAATCATAGAATACAAGTACAATTTTATGAATAAGGCAACAAAGCTTATATCGGAAAAAAGATACGATGTCTGCATTCAGGTCACTGACGCTTTGTTCCGGTATGTAATGAGTAAGTTTCCAGATATTCTATGTAGCCTGAATAATTTGCAGGTCATGTCAGCGGATGTTCAACAGTAGTTGAGCAAGGCCGGAATGCTTAACGGTGAACTCCATCTCTGCTAGGGTGCTTTGATCACAGAACCTTGCATATGATTGAGGTCGCCGCAGCCCCAGACAGGCTCCACATCAGCTGGCAGATCGTTAGCCTATTCGCATCGTTTTGTTGCTGCCGACGGTTGGGGGCAGCAGATTGACGAGGGTTTTCTTGTTCTGCTAAGACCTGTCTGCGGGCATGATGGAGTAGGGGGCATGGCCCAGCGCGCGACGGCGATCAGGGCCAACGGCCTCAGCCATCGCATCATGATCATGACCGCCAAAGACCGCGGAAGGTAGAACTGCCTCGACGGCCGGCGACCAGGTGTGCAGTAGCGGAAACGAGACCGCGGCTTCGGCGAAATACTAAGTGTTCCGGAAGAATCGGAGAGGTAGCGCTTTGCTAAAGCTGCAATCAATTCTTTGTTGGTCGTCACGCTGATGTACCTCATCTGATTTGCTCCGCCCCGACAATTTCTGGGAGCAAATCAGCTGAGCCAACAGCGAACTTCACCAGGACGGGAACGCGGCGATAGATGCTTCGAGGCGTATAGGCACGTTCGCACAAAGCCTTCACGTACTGCTCGATCTGCGGCCCTAGCCAGCAATCCATAATCCGATCGATAGTTTGTGGTTTGACGAAAAAGCGTTCCAACATGACAACCTCCATTCTGAATTAAGGGGAATGGGAGGGTGCGCTCGTTGTTCGCCAGAGATGTGCCGCCACAGACAATCCGGTCGTTTGATCACAGAAACTTACGCCCGCCGGGGCACATAACCGTTCGGGACACAAAACTACGATTACGTGCCCGGGCACGTAATCGGGAACCAGCAACGCCGGTGCGCCACCGAACGCCTCAAGCGCAAGCAGGTGACATTCGATCCAGTCGGGCAACGTTTCGCTCCAGCGAGCATGTGCAAATGAAGGGCTCGATGCGCCGAGCACTGCGACGAACAGGTGGGCTTGCCGCGTCTTTCCCGACAATCTGTCGACGACCACCGTGACCGTGTCGCCGGCATAATCGACGAACAGCTTTTCGCCGGCCGCATGGTTTTGGCGCATTGTCACCGGCAGCTTCAGCGCCCAGCCGCGATACAAATCACAGTAACGGCTGTAGCGATATCCCTCGGGATGAAGGCCGATATACTCGTCCCAGAGGATCTGCAGCGTCACATGCTTGCGCTTCAGTTCCCGGTGAACAAGAGCCCAATCCGGCTCAGCGCTGCGGCGATGACCGGTCTTCGTGCCGGCAGCCTTGTAGAGAGCCGCTTCCAACATCGCATCGCTGACGTCCTCGCCCAACGGCCAGGAAAGCCCAGCAATGTCCACACGGCGCAGCGTCTCACGCACCGTCGACGGCGCCGCACCAACGCGCACCGCAATCGACTTGTGGCCAAGGCCTTCCTCAAATCTGTATCTCAGTATCTCGCGGACACGCCGCATCTTTAGTCTCTCCGCTGGCATCGCGTTCCTTCCTCTCAGGCAACTGAAAGGACGAACGTCTCACCAGCAGAACACCCCGACAAACACCCCAATCAGAGGGCGGCATTATTTCGGAATGCGGGGGCGGATTGCCTCGGAATCTGCACTTTGGAGAATGGATAGAGCCGATGCTCCAATCCATTCACCGCCAGGGATATTGCGCGCCGGCAGTGCGGCGCGTTTACATCCCCAAGCCCGGCAAGACGGAGAAGCGCCCGCTCGGGGTGCCAACTGTTTCGGACCGGGCGCTTCAGCGCAGCACAGCTGCGGTGCTGTCGGCGATCTACGAGCAGGACTTCTTGCCCTGCTCGTTCGGCGGCAGGCCGCATCTTAGCGCTCATCATGCCCTGTCGACCCTCAACGAGGCAATCTGCGGCGGCCGGACGAGCTGGGTGCTGGAGGCGGACTTGAAGGACTATTTTGGGAGTCTGTCGCATGAGTGGCTGCTCCGGTTTGTCGAGCATCGAGTCGGGGATCCGCGCGTGATCAGCTTGATCAGGCGCTGGCTGAAAGCAGGCGTCCTTGAGGACGGGGCTGTCCACCCGAGTGATGAAGGAACTCCTCAAGGAGGGTCGATCAGCGTTTTGCTGAGCAACGTTTATCTCCATTATGTGCTCGACCTCTGGTTCGAGCGCGTGGTGAAGGTCCAGCTCAAGGGCGAAGCCCGGCTGGTGCGTTATATCGACGACTTCGTGATCTGTTTCCAACATCAATCGGATGCGCTCCGCGTCGAGGACGCTCTCCGTCATCGTTTGGGGAAGTTTGGCCTCACTCTTGAGCCGAGCAAGACCAAGTTGGTCGAGTTTGGTCGGTTTGCTCAGAGAGATGCGAGCAAACGCGGCAGAAATCGCCCGGAGACGATCTACTTTCTGGGCATGACGCTGTACTGCTCGCGGAACCAAAAGGGTAACTTCAAGGTCGGGATGCGCACGGAGAAGTCTCGGCTTCGACGTAGTCTCTCGTCTCTGCAGGAGCTGATGCGGCAAGTTCGACATTACGTCATCAGGGACCAGGTCAGCGAAATCAACGCTGCTCTTCGTGGCCACTACGCCTATTATGGCATCGCCGGAAACCTTCGGTCGCTGCTCAAGGTGTATCGGGCCACGGAACGGTACTGGTGCCGAATGTTACGCAGCCGCAGCCGAGATGGTGGCCGCCTCACATGGGACACTTTCAACCAGATCAAAGAACGGAACCCGCTGCTGCGACCCAAGCTGCGGCTTCCTTACGGGAAGCTGCAAGCACTCGCGGTGCTGTGAAGCTGCCGAAGAGCGTAGTGCGGGAAATCCGCACGCTACGTTCTGTGGGAACCGGGGGCGGGTGACTGCCTCCGGTGACCGGGGCTCGGTAACGACCCCGCCTACTCGGCACGCTGCCTCATAAATCGGACCCGGACTTCGATCAGGAAGATAGAGCTGGGTATAGCCGGTATAGGCATCGGCCTGAAGGATGCCGCTATAATTGGCCAGGTGGGCTTGAGGGTGTTCGCCGGCTCGATCCCGGGAATAATAGAACATGGCTGATGGCGGCGCAGATCCGCCGAACGGAGCATCGTCTCGCACATACGACCAAACGCGGCCCGTGGCAGTCTTGCCGGCGGCCAGAACCGGCACCGTCGTATCGTCGCCATGAACCCGTTCGGCCGCAAAGGTATGAGCTTCGATCCGCCTCAGCAGTGGCTCAAGAACATGGCAGCAGGAACCGATCGCGTCAGCCACGGTCGACAGGCTGATTGGCACACCTTCCAACGCAAAGCGTTCGACCTGACGATTGAGGGGAATGTGCTGGCCGAATTTGTCGCAAAGGATCATCGCCAACAGGCTCGGACCCGCCCACCCCCTCGGGATAACATGGAAAGGTGCAGGCGCCTGACTGATCGTCTCGCAGTCGCGGCACGAGAACTTTTCCCGCACCGTCTGGATAACCTTCCAGGAGCGCGGAACGCTCTCCATCGTCTCGGTGATGTCTTCGCCGAGCTTGCGCAACCGATCACTGCCACAGCAGTGACAGGCAACCGGACCAGGCACAACAACACGTTCACGCGGCAAGTGAGCGGGAAACGGCTTCTTGACGGGCCGTTTGCGGGTGAAGCCGACGACAGCGATTGGAGCCGCCGAGGCGACGGCCATTTCGGCAGCAAGCTCATCCTCAGTGGCGGCAGCCTCGGCGTCCTCCAGCATCAGCTCCATCTGCGCAATCAGCCGTGAGGTTCGTTCCGACTTCCGGCCACGCAACTGCCTTTGAAGCTTTTCGATATGGACTTTCTGCCGAAGAATGATGGCCTGATCATCGGCTTCCTTGGCCTTGGCGACGGCAAGTTCGGTCACCGCGGCGGCTCGTTCCGCCCGTGCGACGATCAGCTCTGCCTCAAGGGCAGCGGCGTAATCGGGGTGCTGTTCCGAGCCGGTTTCCATGCTCGAAGTGGACCACAAAACCCCTGATTTGCATAGCTTTTCTTCGGATTCTGAGCCGCAAATCCCGGCAAAATATGCGCTATCCGGCGCTCGTCGGACGCCAGGTCTGCAGCGGGTTTCGCCAGTCGACCCCCTCAAGCAGATAGGACATCTGACCGGCGGAAAGAGCGATCGCGCCACCCTCGGTCGCGGGCCAAACGAAACGGCCCCGCTCCAGGCGCTTTGCATAAAGCGATAGCCCGATCCCATCGTGCCACAGGGCCTTTATCAGTCGTCCATTTCTCCCGCGGAAGACAAAAACGTCACCTTGGAAGGGGTCACGACCGAGACCTTCCTGCACCAGAAGTGCGAGCCCCTGCATCCCCTTGCGCATGTCGCAGTGACCGCTCGCGATCCACACCCGCACCCCGGAGCTGATCGGGATCATTTGAGTGCTCGGCAGCGGATGCGAAGAAACGCTACTGTTCTTTAAAAGCGCGAGCGACTTGGTCAGTTATCGGCTTAGTTAGGTACGCAAGCGCAGTCCGCTCGCCCGTCTGAATGAAGGCTTCTACGGGCATTCCCGCAACAGGCACGAGGTGTCCGAGACGCGCCCACTCTTGTTCCGGCAGAAGAATACGCAGGGTGTAATAACTCTGGCCGGTTCTTTCGTCTGTAGTTAGGTCGGCTGCTATCTTCGTCACTCGCCCATTCAGCTCCGGTGTTGTGCGTTGACTAAAGGCCGAAAACCGGAGGGTGACATCCTGACCAACGACAACTTGGTCGATATCTTGTGGCGCTAGTTTGAGTTCTGGTGTTAAAGTATCGTCACTTGGAACGATTTGCATAATCTCCTCACCAGGCTTGACGACCGCGCCGCTCGCATGGACGGCGAGCTGATGGACCACACCTTTCTGCGGAGCGCGAATATCAATGTGCTTTAACTCATCTTCTGCAGCAACTAGGCGCTCGGCATATTCGCCCATTTCGTTCTCTGCCTGACGTAGTTGATCCGAAACTTCAGTTCTCTGATCGTCTTCAATCTGAATGATCTGAAGTTCGGTTTCGGCAATCTTGCCATTTATCTCAGCGGCTGATGCGACCAAACTGCCGAGCCCTCCAGTGAGCTCGGCCGCATCTCGTTGCAAAGCGTAGACGCGGGTTGCTGGAATAATGCGTTGATTCAGCAGCGGTTGAAGATTGGCGAGTTCCTCGTTTATGATGGCAACGGCCTTCCGTTTTCCATCTTGTTGGGCGGCGAGCCCTTGTGTCTGCTTCGAGAGTTGGCGTACTCGTTCGGTCAGTTGCGCCTTTCGCCCGAGTTTCGATGAACGACGGTCATTGAATAGTCGCTGTTCGCCATCAATGATCGTGGCCACGCCGACGCTAGCTTGATCCCTGACGAGCGTTTCAGGAAACTCGATGGCTTCTTTTAAATCCCTTTCGGCCGACAGTCGCGCGATTCGCGCTGTAAGCTCCTTAATCCGCTTTGAGACGATCGCTAGATTGGCACGCGTCCGGGCGTCATCCAAATGTATAAGTATCTGGCCGGCTTGGACGCGATCTCCATCTTTGATGAACACCTTGCCGACGGTACCGCCTGTTTGGTGCTGGACGGGTTTGATGTAGCTGTCGACGACGAGCGCCCCCGAAGCGATAACTGCTCCGTGAAGGTGAACGGTTGCTGCAAGCCCGCCTAATACCCCGACGAGAAGGATAATCGCCGCAAGGGCAATTAAAGTGAGGCGCCCGATTGCGCCCTCGGCAAGGGGAGCTTGATCGTGGCTCATTGCGCCGTCTCCTCGCCTGGCACCATCAGTCGAGCAGACGCTACTGGTTCTGACTGCGGTGTCCTTCTCAGCACCTCATCTTTCGGGCCGAATGACTTAGCTCGACCATTCGCCAACACAAGTACCTTGTCGACTGCCGCAAGTGCGCTAGGGCGATGCGCGACAACGACCGCGATGCCGCCTCTTGCGCGAATCCCGAGAATCGCGCGGGACAATGCGGCCTCGCCGTCCGCGTCAAGATTAGAATTGGGTTCATCCAGAACGACCAAAAAAGGATCGCCATAAAGCGCCCTAGCCAAGCCGATGCGCTGTCGCTGGCCCCCTGATAAGGCTGATCCCCGCTCTCCGATTATTGTGTCGAAGCCGTCATGAAATTGCACGACCATGTCATAGACGCCGGCCGCCTTCGCTGCTGCAATGACTTTTTCGGATGAGGCATCCGGATCAAGGCGCGCGATGTTCTGCGCAATTGATCCACCGAACAAGGAGACATCCTGCGACAAGTAGCCGATATGCCCGCCAAGCAACTGGGGATCCCATTGCGATACAGCGGCACCATCCAGGCGCACTGCGCCCGCGATCGGTTGCCACAGCCCGACAAGTCCCCGAGCAAGACAGGATTTGCCTGACGCGCTTGGACCGATTACCCCCAGTGCCTCTCCAGCACGAAGCTCAAATGCGATGCCACGGACGATCGCGTTTTGGCTGCCAGGAGCTGCGAGATGTAAATTCTCCACCTTGAGAACATCAGCAGGCCGGGGAAGCATGATCTCGGGTAGACCGGTCGGCATGATTTGGGACAGTTGGACGAGGCGTGACCAACTGTCCCTGGCTCTAACGAATCCCTTCCACTGGCCAATAGCCAGTTCGACTGGGGCTAAGGCACGGCTCAACAGAATGGAGCTGGCAATCATGACGCCCCCAGTCGCTTCCTGTCGTATGACTAGAGTCGCGCCCACCGCAAGCACGGCAGACTGGAGCATCATGCGCAATACCTTGGATAGGGTTGACAGAGAAATGGTGAAAGAAGTCGAGCGCAAATGATTGTCAAGGAACCGGCAATTTACGTCGCTCCACATCCGACCAAGCTGATGACCGAAGCCCATTGCCAGAACCGCTTCGGAATTTCGCCTCGTCGCCTCTGCGAGAGCGAACCTCTCCGATGCTAGCTGGGCCGCCTCCTTTGCCGGCCGACGCGACTTCTGCTCAGCCATAATTGTCAGCGCAACAAGCATGAGGGCTCCCGCCAGGGCGGTGACGCCGACCCAGACGTGAAACAGGAAGCAGAGCCCGAGATAGAACGGCATCCACGGAATGTCAAACAACGCTACTGGGCCTGGCCCGGATAGGAAACCTCGTACAGTGTCGAGATCGCGAACAGACTGAAGTCCATCGCCCGGCGTCTGGACGCGGGAAGGAAGCAGAACGAGAGATTCGTATACCGATTTTCCAAACCGCTCATCGACGGACAAGCCCACCCGTAGTAGCAACAGAGATCGAATGAGTTCGAGTACTCCCTGAAACGCGTATAATGTGCCGGCGATGATCCCGAGACCGACGAGAGTGGGCAGACTATGGCCCGGAATTACCCGATCATAAACTTGAAGCATAAAGAATGAGCCGGTCAAAGCAAGCATGTTGACGACGGCGCTAGTCATGGCCAGGCCAGAAACGGCCTTCTTCATCGAAGAAAGCGCCGCCACAAAAAAGACCTGTGGCCGATTGAGATTACTGCGCAACAAAAAATATCCTATTCCTGCAGGCGTAAGGCGGGAGACGTCCTGATGTAGGCTCGTAAACGCGACAGTCTTCGGCAGGATCGAATTGGCGAGACCTCCAGTAATCTTTTCAGTAACGATAAACTTGTGCTCAGGATCGCTTTGAAGTGTCTTTCTTCATCTCGATCGAGGCGACGCTTGAAACCGACTGGAAAGCCGAAGAACCTCGTTGACGCCATGAGAACAGAGGCTCCTCGGGGAGCCTCTGTTCAGAGAGAGGGAAGCGCTGGGGTGCTCCCGTGCGGAACTACCGGTCAGCAGTACTCGAAATTATTCGAGGTCATAGAGGCTAAGTCAGCCATAGTCTTATTTTCCAGATAGCCGAAATCATGCGCGGTGTTATCACCGTCAACATAGGCTAGAGCTACAACTCCGCCCTCTAATGCATTAGTTTTGTAGTAAACCAAGATGTCGCCGCGAACTTCGTGAGAAGCAGCGTTTGCGGCCTCAGAGGCAGATGCGAAGCTTCGATCGGTGAAAAAAATAGGGCTCCGGCCGTTGATGAAGTTCCCAACGGTTCCCTGCTGCGAGGGCGGTCGGCCAAAAGAGTCGAAGTCAACAGCGTCCAGTACGATTTTGTCCTCAGTCAGGTTGAAATCCGTAACACCGGTGACCTTCAGGCGATCTAACGAGGGTTCGGACATCGGGTCATTGAACGAGAATACGAACCGGTCGTGATCAGCGCCGCCAGTCAGAGTATCTATACCGTCACCGGCGACAAGGCGATCGTCGCCGTCGCCGCCATCGAGAAGATCATCATCCCCCTCTGAGCCGACACCGCGAGACGACGAATACGAGGAGTTGCCATAGAGCGTGTCGTTACCGGGCCCCCCAAAAACCCTGTCGTTGCCTAGCCCAGCGAAGATCCAGTCGTTGCCGCCGTTGGCCAAAATGCGGTCATTGCCATTGGTCCCCGTGAATATGTTGTCGCCGGGCCCCAAATTTACGAGTCTGTCAGAGGATCGCGGGGGAGTCAGGTCATCGCGGGGAGTCAGGTCGATGACATCAAGCAACTCAGGGCTACCTGGAATTTTGATCGGGGAAGTGAAATTCATTATTTGTATGCTCCTTTTGACGCATGCCACGATGCCACATGCCCACTATTATGCTCTGCCTGGCGACTGAAGAAATCGATTTTGTTGATAGCAGGCATCCATGTCCCGGATGTTGCCGTGTCCATTTCACATTAATGCTGAGGAAAACGCTGGCTGACGCGCGTTGGCAAACTTAACTGCGTATCGTTGCCGAGGCATGCGCAAAGCGCGTCCGGACCGCAGCTGGCGCCTAACTCCCAACGCAGTGCCGACGTCCCCTACAGCGCTTGGTAAATGCCATCATGGCTGATGTGCATGGCCCGGATCTTCGGGGAATCGGGCCTACGCCTATGCGCAACCTGCTCTGGGCTCCAGACCGTTGACCAGCGAACGGCCAAGATCGTCATCCACCGTGTCGATACGCGACCATCCAAGTGCTGTCAGGCGGCCGCGCATCGCATATTGCAAGACGCTGCTTTCGCAATTGTGCAGAGCGTGACGGGCCGAGGACTGGCGGACATACAGGATGGTCTTGCGTTCCAAGTGGTGTGGCCCGATTCGCATGCATCGTAACCAGCCTCCGACTGCTGCGAGGCGCTCTCGCCGTTTGCGTGGTTTACAAGTAGTCGCACTATGAGAGCCGTGAGGGTCTGACACGCGTCCTCCGGCAACGCCTGCCATACATCGCCGGACTGCTCCCGCTTTGTGGGACCGACTGATAGGTTGTGAACTGACCGTGGCAAATGGGGTCCCAAGAGGTGGTGTAGGTCGATAGCGGTGGCCATCGGCTTTTT
The DNA here is from genome assembly GCF_042140505.1 of Rhizobium sp. T1470. NCBI lineage: Bacteria > Pseudomonadati > Pseudomonadota > Alphaproteobacteria > Hyphomicrobiales > Rhizobiaceae > Rhizobium > Rhizobium sp. T1470. The sequence goes on along the minus strand of NZ_CP148093.1, from coordinate 847,658 downwards.
CCGGTAGGGTTGGGTTGTTCAATCACAACCTTTTGGAAAGATCACCGATGACCGATGATATGATGGACCTGCGCTCGTTTGTTGAGAAGAGCGTTGATGCGGATTTGGGTTATGTGCGTCAAGTTCAGCAAAATGGGCGATGCGCGGCAGATGGTCGAGCGTATTGCGCAGGAAGTGCACATTATGCCGATGTCGGCGGCAGGCCTGCGCGAAAGCGCACAACCTCTCGCGCTTGTCCAAACCGGTGACGCCGCACAGCTTGCGGCATGCCTTCGCCGTCCATCTCCTGGAGGCCGGTGCTGACGTGCGCACTATTCAAATTGCTGCTCGGTCACTGCAGTCTCGCGACCACCGCCCATTATCTGCGCATCGCCAACAGCAAGGTCTGCGCTACGGCGAGCCCCTTCGAGCTTTTGCCACGTCCAGCGCCCTCCCTGCCGCCGCCCGCCAAACCTGAGTATTTCTGAGCTCCCGATGGTCCGTTCGGGGCCGGAAGTGGCGGACATATTCCGTCGCTACGGCGAGGCCTATCGTGCCCAGCACACATCGCTGTCGACCGCTCAGAGCCGCGTCATGACGGCGATCGAGTTGTGCCGGACCGCCGCGCTCGGTGGGCACGTCGAAGCGTGCGATCAATGCGGACACAGGCGCATCGCCTTCAACAGCTGCCGCGACAGGCATTGTCCCCGCTGCCAATCGCTGGCCCGTGCGCAATGGCTCGAGGATCGGCGCGCCGAGCTGCTCGACACACAGTACTTTCACGTCGTCTTCACGCTGCCGAAGACCATTGCCGCCATCGCGTACCAGAACAAGGCGCTCGTCTACGGCTTGCTCTTCCGCGCCACCGCCGAAACGCTACGCACCATCGCTGCCGACCCCAAGCATCTCGGCGCCGAGATCGGTTTCTTCGCCGTGCTGCACACCTGGGGGCAAAATTTGTTGCACCACCCCCATCTGCACTGCGTCGTCCCGGGTGGCGGGTTTTCGCCGGACGGCACGCGATGGATTGCCTGCAAGCCGGGCTTCTTCCTGCCGGTCCGCGTTCTCTCACGCCTGTTCCTGGAGTACCTGGGGAAAGCCTCGACGCCGGCAAGCTGCAGTTCTTCTCCGACTTGCGAGCCTTGAGCGAGCGCAACGCCTTCCGGCACTATCTGGCGCCCGTTCGAAGGGCCGAGTGGGTCGTCTTTGCCAAGCCGCCCTTCGCCGGGCCCGAACAGGTCCTCGATTACGTCGGCCGCTACACGCACCGCGTCGCCATCTCCAACAACCGCCTCGTCGATATCGAGGATGGCGCGGTGCGTTTTCGCTGGAAGGATTATCGGCACGGCGATCGGCAAAAGGTCATGACCCTATCGGCCGACGAATTTATCCGCCGCTTTCTGTTACACGTCCAGCCCGAGGGCTTCCATCGGATCCGCTACTACGGCTTCCTCGGCAATCGCTATCGCGCGCAAAAGCTCGCTTGCTGTCGTGAGATGCTCGGCATGCCGATTTCCGCGCCGTCGGACAGCCGATCCGCAAAGGACTATCGCGACCGCTACGAGAAGCTCACCGGGCGTTCCCTCAGGCAATGCCCGGCCTGTCATCAAGGGCAGATGATCATCATCGAAATCTTCGACGGCGTCAGCGGCCCCTTGCGGTACTGGGATACGTCATGAAAGAACCACACTGCTTTCATCGTCGCCGCATCGCCCGTTCGGCCGGCCGGGCCGATCCCTCGAAAGTGCGCGCCATCGCGCCCACCGGCGCTTCCCGATAGGATGCCGCGTCAATCGTCACGTTTATCGACACCGGAATCCGTGCTGCTTTCGTCCCCCGCGCTCCCGCCTTACTGGGCTCTACAATTCTTGATCGCGGCTTGATTACTGAGGCGAGCGCCGAAGAATCTGCCCCGGCCGTGATTTATATCGTGACTGATGAAATGATCGGCATTTCTGGGATCGACACAAGATTACCACATGGAGCAGAAGCCAAAGCCGCATTGTTGCAGGTTTTTCAGAAGTATGGGTTTCGGCTCCATTCAAAGGCCTTCAGTCGGCACGTTCTTACTCAAGTTTCGGTCCCAGCCGCCTTGAACGTAAGCGTTGCGAGCGCCCCACATTTCATTGAATTTCAGTTCGCGCATAATCCCGATCTTTCGAGATTGAGAGGTGGGAATGATGGATCTGGTGCCAATCGAGCGCGACGAGCAAGTTGTGCCGCATAGTGCTGATGACAGTCATCAGCACTATGCGCAAGGTAATGCAGAGCGGGCTCGATCGACGTCACGTCGTGTCGAAGTCATCATCGGCGAGGATCGCCGCCGTCGATGGAGCCCGGAGGACAAGGCGAAGATCACAGCGGCGAGTTTTGTGCCCGGCGCCAATATCTCTGCCGTTGCGCGTCAACACGGCGTCAGTCAAGGCCTGTTGCACTATTGGCGTCGCTGCGCCCGCGAAAGCACATCGGATGAGCAGGAGATGCGTTTCGTGCCGGTCGTGAAGGTTGGCGACGAACAGCCTCAACCATCTCTCGGAAAGATGTTGACCGTTCGCGTTGAGATTAACCGCGCCTGTGTCGTTATCGACGGCGGTGTTGATGAGCATACGTTGCGGACGGTGTTCAGCGCGATACGGGGTTCGGCTTGATTGCGCTTAGATCGGATTTGCGGATCCTGATTGCTTCCAAGCCGGTCGATTTTAGGAATTATGTGAAGCGTGCAGTTATGTGGAGTCCGCCGCGACAACTACTTGCCGCCTGCGGTGTTGGGGAGTGGGATTACTCGACATAATTTTTCGATCGTCCGATGGACTTCAGCATCGCGAGTAGCTTGTCGGGAGCAGCAAGGCGACCCGGCTTGAGCGACGGCGGCGCCATCGCTGCAAGCGCCTCCAGTTTTTCGGTTGGATCAGCCCGCAGATAGATTTCCGTGCTTTGCAGGCTGGCGTGACCGAGCCAGAGTGACACCTTGCGCGCATCGCGGGTCGCTTTCAGAGTGTGCATGGCACAGGTATGGCGCAAAACATGTGGGGTAACGCGTTTATCGGCGAGAGATGGGAGCTTCTGCGCCGCGGTAGCGGCGTGCTTGGCAAGGATATATTCGAATCCGGCCCGGGTCATCGCGCGTCCCACGGCATTGAGGAAGAGTTTCGGTGTCGCCACTCGCCGGGCGGACTGCCAGCCAAGCCTTCAACGCCGCCGTGGTCTCTTTCCACAAGGGCAACACACGTTCGCGGCGTCCCTTACCCATGATGTGGATGCTGGTGACCGTCTGGCGGTCAATCTGGTCGAGGCGGATGCTGACGAGCTCGGAGACGCGCAGCCCGGCAGCGAAGGCCAGATGCAGCATCGCTCGATCGCGAATGCCGGATACCTGACGCGGGTTCGGTGCATCAAGCAAAGCCTGCATCTCGTCGAGGCTGAGATGGCTGACGAGCGCCTCGTCGATCTTCTTCATTGGGATCGCCCGAACCCGGCGCGCCTGATCCAGACAGGAAGGGAGCCGGTACTCGAGGAAACGGAAGAAGGCTTTGATGGCAGCAAGACGGGCGTTGCGGGTGCGCGCCGAGTTGCCGCGCTCCCTCTCAATATGCTCCAAAAACGCGAGGAGGAGCGGCGGATCGAGTTGCTCGATCTCGATGCGGGACGGGGTGGTCTTCAATCGGCTAGCGGCGAAGCAGAGCAGCAGTTGGAAGCTGTAGGCGTAAGCCTCGCAGGTGTGTGGGCTCGCCCGCCGCTCTTGCGGCAGATGTTCTCGTAGAAAGGTGGTGAGATGCGGAGCCAGCGCGGTCATGTGACGGCTCCTTGATGCAAGGCCTCGCCAGCCGCTGCGATCTGCCTCAACAGGATCGGCGTTGCCTGCAGATACCAGTAGGTGTCACTGACGTGGGCATGGCCGAGGTAGGTGCTGAGGGCGACGATGTGGCGGCCAACGGCATGATGATCGGGCTGGCATTGCTCGAGGGAGCGCACGGCGAATGTGTGCCGCAGATCGTGAATGCGGGGGCCCGTTTGCCCAGGCTCTCCCCGCAAACCGAGCGATCGTGCGAGGCGGAGGAAGACAGCAATCACGGTACTGTAGGCCGGCGGCGCGCCCATAGCGGAAACGAACAGCATGCTGCTCAAGGTTCCGAGCCGACGACGCGCCAACAAATACTTATCCAGGGCGTCCCGCGTCGTGTCGTGGAGCGGCAGTAAGCGGCTCTTCTGGAACTTGGTTTGTCGGATAACCAACCCATCGGCGGTCACGTCCTCAAGTCGAAGCGCGAGGGCTTCGGAAATGCGCATTCCGGTGGTGGCCAGCAATCCGAACAGGGTCTCGTACATCAGCGGCCGGATCGTGTCTGACGGCTTCAATCGTGCGGCCGCCTGCAACAACGCGCTGATCTCATCCGGCGTATAGATGTGCGGGATCCGCCGCTTGAGCAGGTTGCGCCCCAAGGCTTCTGCGGAAGGAACCTGATGGCGCAGGTCCTCGGCTGCTAGTACCAACGCAAAGCGGCGGACCGTCACCAGCCGGTTGCGGCGCTGCTGTGGGGATGGCGCAAGCGTCGCCCATTCAAGTACACGAGTGACTTCAATGTGCCGATCGCCATGCCTTTCGGCGAAGGTGACGAAGCTCCTCAAGAGCGTGTGCTGGACGCGGAACTTGAAGCCCACCGTGCGCTGGAGTTCCACATATCGCGACAGATCCTGGCTCAGCATGACGCACTCCCCGGCCAAGGCTGGGCGATCTGGAGCAGCATGTTGATGTCCACCTTCGCATAGTGGGCAGTCGTGTTGACCGATCGATGGCGAAGCACTGTCCCGATCATATCCAGCGTGGCGCCGGCCCGAAGCATGCTGGTCGCCGCGGAGTGCCGCAGGAGATTGGCGCCTCGGGAGGGAGCGTTATCGATACCCGTCCTAACAAGCGCAAGCTTGACGATGCTAGAGACAGTCGCGCTCGCTAACGGCCGATGCGGCGCGACAGCCCGCAGGAAGACCTCCTCGTAGGCGGCGGGCGGACGGGCCTCCCGTAAATAGTCGATGATCGCTTCACCGACGTCCTGAGGCAGCGGAAGCCGGATCTCGCGGCGGCCCTTGCCGCGCACACATAAAGTGCCCTCTCGCCAGTCGATGTCTTCTAGGCACATGCTCGAAACGTCGCCGGCGCGCAGGCCGAGACGTGCAAGCAGCAGCAGAACCGCGTGATCGCGCATGCCCACCGGTGTCGTGACGTCGCACGACGCAACCACCCGATCAACGTCGGCGGTGGAGATGTAGAGCGGCAAGGCCGATAACCGCCATTGCGGGACCGTCGGTATTGCCTGATCAAGCCCCGGTTGACACAAACTCTGGGTAGCCAGATACTTGAGGTAGCCTCGCAACGCCATCGTCATCGTTTTGAGGTTGGCGCGCGAACTTCGCTGGGCCTCGTCAAGAACCACTTGCCGAACAAGACGGGCGTCGTACAGTTTTGGATCACGACCGAGGCCGGCAAGCAAACGCGTGACCATGCGACCGTGGCGATGGACGGTGCGCTCGGATATCCCTCGATGCCGTCTCAGCCAAGTCTGGAAAGCAGCAATTTGGACCTCGTGATGGTCCACACCTGGCAGCTCATGTGTCGGCGGCGTCACCGCCCCGTATTCCACCAGGAAACCGACAAACCGGCGTACACGATTGACATATTTGGCCGATAGAAAATCGGTTTGCCGGCTGCCAGGGCAACGGCATCGGTGCTGCGCAAAGCGGCGAACGACATCGTCGTCAATCTCAGTGATGGCAATCTTCGTGCTCTGTAGCCACTGTCCAAAATGACGGACCGAAGCTTCGTAGCCTGACACAGTCAGGCGGGTATGTCCCAAGTTCAACAATTGGCTCGTGAACGCCTCTACGAACGGGCGCAATTTGCCTGCGTCCATCAGTTGCGTGCATTCCGGTAGAACTTCCGTCGATTTTGGCATGGGTGGTCTCCTCTCGATGACAAAAAAACGTCTCGAGACGACAACAATTATGCCGAGTGGGAAAGGCTCATGACCGATCTAAGCTATTGGACAAAACGAGGAAGCAGCTTGAGCCGCGGCGGACTCCACATAACTGCACGCTTCACATAATGCAGAGCGTTTTTAGCGTGGCGTCGCCGATATCGACGTTGACGAGCGCGCCGAGGCCGATGGCGACGGTGCGCTAAAAACGCTCTGCATTATGCGGTGCTCCGCATAATAGGAAAGGCATAAACGGTCTGGCGGCGCTGGTGTCGACCACGCTTGGCGCGAACCCGTATTCGGGCGACGTGTATATCTTCCGCAGCAAGCGCAACGATCGTTTGAAGATGGTGGCTTGGGACGGCAGTGGCATGGTGTTGGTGACCAAGGTTTTGGAAGATCGTCACTTTACCTGGCCTGCCGCTCGTGATGGGGCGGTTCATCTCAGCGCGAGCGAAATGGCGCTTTTGTTAGATGGTCTGGACTGGACAAAAGTAGAGCAAAGGCCCGTGAAGCGCCCTGAAAAAATAGCGTGATCTTATTGTAATCCATGGACAATTCCGCGAATTTTGGCTAGTGTTTGCCATGCTCAACCGTGGCCAACCCCTGCCTCGGGACCCAGACATTCTGGTCGGTATGGTCCTGGAAAGAGACGCTGAAATCGAGCGTCTGAAGGGCATGTTGAAGGCGGCCAACGCGCAACCTTTTGGGCAGAAGTCCGAAAAGTCCATTGCGGTTCTCGAAGGGCAGATCCGTCTCGATCTAGGGGACGCGGAGCGTGACGTTGCGGTGGACGCGACCAACGATGAGCCAAAGCCCGCCAAGGCGCCGCGTCAAGCAAGCTCCAAATCTCAGCCTCGCCGCAACCTCGGTGCCCTCCCTGAACATCTTGAACGCGTCGTTGAGGTCATTGAGCCATCATCGTTGGAATGTGCCTGCTGCCAGGGGCAACTCCATCGCATTGGTGAAGAAGAAAGCGAGGCCCTCGCGTCACGGCCGGCCACGCTTTATGTTCTGCGCACCGTGCGACCGAAGTACGCCTGCCGGGCTTGCGAAACCGGCATTGTTCAAGCCAAAGCGAAACCGCGGTTGTTCGATGGCGGCCTGGCGACGACGGCCATGATCAGCAATGTGGTCGTATGGCGATATGCCTGGTACCTGCCACTCAACCGCCAGGTTCAGATGCTGAAAGGACAAGGGGTCCGTTTAGACACATCAACACTTTGCGTTTGGGTGAAACGCTCGGCCTGGTGGCTAAAAACGCTCTACGACAAGCTCTTAGCTTACATTCACAGCCATAGCCGGGTGTTTGTGGACGAGACCCGGATGCCTGTCCTGAAAAAGGGCCAAAAACGCGCCAAGGTCTGTCAATTCTGGGCGCATGCGGTGGACGATCGCCCATGGAACGGTCCCGCGTATCCTGCGGTTGCCTATGTGTTTGCCCAAGGTCGAGGCAAGGCGGAAATCCAGTCGCAACTGGACAGCTACAACGGGCTTCTGCAAGTCGATGCGTATAAAGCTTATAAGAGTTTGACCCGGCCCGGTCGTAAAGCCGGAACGATTAAACTCGCCTATTGTCTGGCCCATGCGCGTCGCAAGTTTGTGGATGTGTATAAGAAGTACAAATCGGAGCTGGCCAAAACGGTGATCGAGCGGTTAGCCGAAATCTATGCGATTGAAGCTAAAATCCGCGGCACGAGCGCCGAGCATCGCCTGTCTGTTCGTCAGGCGAAAACCAAAGGCTTGATGGCTGACCTGAAAGCGCTTCTGATGGATACGATCAAAGATATCTCTGCCAAGGACCCTGTCGCATCCGCCATCAAGTACACTCTGGGGCTTTGGTCCGGCCTGACCCTATTCCTGAACGACGGTAGGCTTGAGGTAGATTCCAACACCGTGGAGCGCAATATGAGAAGTATTGCGCTTGGGCGCGTCAACAGTCTGTTTGCTGGCAGTGATGGCGGTGCCGAAACCTGGGCCATTTTAGGCTCCTTGCTGACGACAGCCAAGCTGAACGGCGTCGATCCGTACACCTGGCTCCACGACGTGCTTGAACGCATCGTGTCGGGCGAAATAAAGTCGACCTCCCTTGAGCGTTGCCTGCCGTGGCAATGGAAGAAAGAACATGCCGATATGAATATGGCGGTAGCAGCGTGAAGCGGCCCAAGCGTGCGAAACCTTTAACCCTGGAGCAGCTGGAAGTCTGGTTTGAAAAGGCCGAGCCGGCACCCCATTGCCGCGACGTCTCAATGATGAATGGCTTCCTCACGGGTCTGGCGGCTGGACCGGTCTTCCTGTTGCCCAACGACTGGATGTTCCATGTCATCGGCGATCACGAAAAGAGAGCCTTCATCGGCAACAAGATCCAGGCGGTGATCGACACGATCGTCGATCATTATAACCTCATAGCCCATCAGCTGACGGCGCCCGGGCGCTATGCCCCGGTATTGATGCGCACCGACGAGGGCGAAGTGCTTGCGGGCGACTGGGCCGACGGGTTCTTCGGGGCCATTGGTTTAAATCTCGAGGAATGGGCACCGCTGTTCGCTCAAAAGCAGACCGGCGATCCGCTTATGGCTATTCTCACTCAATGCACAAAGCCTGAGCTGATCCAAATGATCTCGACGGCATTCCCCAAGCCTCCCGAGGCCATTCTCAAAGATGCCTGGCGTACGCTTCCGTTCGCGGTCGAGGGTATTTACGCGCACTGCCAGCCGATGCGCTTTAACCCAGGCGCACCCGCCAACGACGCTTAGTCCGGGTTGAGGATCGGCGTCACGCCCATGGCTGTGGGGCGCTCGCAACGGATACCCTTGAACATGGACTATTCGTATAATTTCCCCGGCGATGGATCGCATTATGCGTACCCGGGCAAGGTAACGACTTTCAAGGAATTGTCGTTGTTCGATCTGTGGCATCAACAAGGGTTATACCAACGAGCGCTAGAGCATCGCACTTGAATTGAGAATCGAGTGGGGTTTTCACGAGGGTATTGGTGTGATTCACTGCGGTTGGAGGTGAATCACATGGGTAGATCTCATTCTGTTGATCTTCGTCAGCGTGTTGTTTCCATGGTCGCTAGCGGCCAATCACGGCGAGCCGCTGCCCGTCATTTCGCAATCAGCGACAGCAGTGCGATCAAGCTGCTGCAACGCCGGGAGCGGACTGGGCTGATAACCCCCGCGCGTCAAGGAAGGCCACCAGGTGCAGGGAAACTGTCGGCGTTTCGCGATTTCCTGGTCGCACAGGTCGAAGGCAAACCGGATATCACCATGCCAGAGCTTGCCCGTCGCCTTGAGGATGAACATGGATTGGTTATTCCACCATCGTCCGGTTTTTGATAACGCAGGGATACACATATAAAAAAACAGATAATGGCGTCGGAACGCGCTCGCGCTGATATCCGAAAGGATCGTGATGTCTGGATTTCGAAACGCCAACCCCGGATGCGATTTGAACCGCATCGACTTGTTTTCTTGGACGAAACCTCGGTGAACACAAAGATGGTGAGACTGCGTGGGCGCTCCCCGCGCGGCGAGCGTCTCATCACGGATGCGCCCTTTGGCCACTGGGGGACACAGACATTCATTGCAGGCTTGCGCTGTTTCGGTCTTACTGCGCCCTGGATTATTGACAGGCCGATGAACCGGGAAATCTTCGACACCTACATCGAGACCCAGCTTGCGCCGACACTCGAACCAGGCAATGTCGTCATCCTGGATAATCTTCGCGTTCACAAGAGCGATAAAGCCAAAGCCTGCCTCAAGGAAGTTGGTGCGTGGCTCCTGTTTCTGCCGTCTTATTCGCCAGATTTGAACCCGATCGAAATGGCCTTCGCCAAAATTAAGGCCCATCTCCGAGCCGCCGCCGCTCGCACGTTTGACGCACTCTCAAATGCGCTCGGATCCATCTGCAACCTCTTCAACAGCCAAGAATGTCGAAACTATTTTACAGCCGCAGGCTATGGGTTCGATTAAAGGTACGGCGTTCTAATCAAAACCGGTGCGCCCAATCACGCATTCCAATTGACATGATCTTCCACGGCTGCGCGACCAGCTTGTTCCATGCGTCACAGCAATGGGAAACGATGTCGTCGTAGTCTTTGAATATCCGGTTGGACAACCAGTTCTCCCTCATAAATTGCCACAGGTTCTCGACAGGGTTCAATTCGGGCGACCGCGGCGGCAGGAACAGCAGGGTGACGGTGTCGGGTACTTTGAGTTTCGGCGTGACGTGCCATCCAGCCTGATCAACGATCAGCACGGCATGAGCACCTTCATCGACCGCCTGGCTGATTTCGAGCAGATGCTGGTTCATGGCATGGTTCATGGCATCGGTGTCGCAGTAGGGAAGAACAAGGCCCGCAGCTTTGCCCTTCTTGGGGCAGATGGCGCCGAAGATATAAGTCCACATCGTGCGTTGATCGAGTGGTGCCGAAGGCCTTGTGCCCTTGCGTGCCCATCGTCGGGTGATCTTGTTCTTCTGCCCTATCCGAGCTTCGTCGGCCCACCAGAGCTCGATCTCGATGTTCTTGGGGAGCCTGCTTTTGATGGTTGCCAGTGTGGCGGGGAAGTTTTTTTAAAACTCTCCAGGTCACCCTCGTTCTGGGCGTAATGGCGCGGACGAGCAGACAGCTTTGCAAAGCCGAGCGCCTTCAATTCGCGGCCAATGGTCGTCTCGTCCACAGAGATCCGGTATTCCTGGAAAGCCATTGAACCAGATCCTTGCGCCGCCAGCGAACGACGCCATGCACTGCTGGTATCGGCCCGCTTTCGACAATCTTCGCCAAAGCCTGGCGATGCACAGCGGAAAGCTTTCCTTGATTGCCAGGCGCTTTGCCGTTGATGAGCCCTGACGGACCGCGGGCATTGAAGCGCATAACCCAATCGCGGACAATCTGCAGGGTCACGCCTCCGATCCTGGCCGCGTCGCTGCGTGAATGACCATCATAGATTTCGGCAAGGGCAAGAAGCCGCCGAGCCTGTGCCGCATCCTTCGTGCTCTTGGCCAATGCCCGCAGGGCAAAACCGTCGAAGTCATCGCGCAGTGGAATTCCCAATGTCATCCGCAAACCTCCGTTTGCGACAGAGATTCAGAATTCAACTGATTTGGAAACCGCAAAACGAGTCAGAAACCGCTCACGTTGGTATTAGCAGTCACCGTCTTCCAGTCTGCTCATCTAGATTACTGCCAAACCGAAATCAAAGTCGATTGCCATACCTTCGCATCATTTGACGGAACTAGTGCCGCGCCACAGAGATTATGACTCTTTGACGGGGTAAGCTTTGCGGAGCTTTTGGCGGGCTTTTTCGGTTGTGAACATCCATTGGATCTTTGCGCCATTAGCGTTGCGTTGCTGCTCCCAGGCTGCGACTTCGGCGATTATGGTGTCTTTATTGTCGATACGACGGTCGAGGCATTGGCTGCGCAGGACACCGATCTCGATCTCGACCATGTTGAGCCAACTGGCGTGCTTGGGCGTGTGGTGGAACTCCAGTCGCTTCAGCACCCTTCGAGCCTCCGGGGCTGGAAATGCGTCGTAAAGCGCCCCGGCGGAATGGGTGGAGAGGTTGTCCATCACCACGCGGATGATCGGGGCGTCGGGATAATCGACGTCGACCAGTTCGCGCATGCACTGGGCGAAGTCTTGGTTGGTTCGCCGATCGGTGACCTTCACCCTGCGCCAGGGCTGGTGGGCGTCCATGAAGACAAACAGATTGACCGTGCCGTTTCGGCGATACTCGCAGTCGTAGCGTTCAAGCTGGCCAGGCTTGGCCGCAATGGGCTCGCGCACTTCGCCGATGAGTTGGGTCGGGCTCTCGTCGAAGCAGACCACGGGCCTTTGTGGATCAGGCGTCTCTGCGTAGAGGTCGAGAACATCCTCCATGCGCGCGACGTATTCCCCATCGAGCTTTGGGATGCACCACATGTCTTTGCGCCAAGGTTTGAGATGATTCTCAGCCAGCCGGCGACGTACGGTCTCCGAGGACAACTCGTCATGATCGGTGAGTCGGACCATCTCATCGGCCAGAAGCTCCAGGGTCCAGCGGGCTCGCCCGGGCGGCGGCTTTGAGCAGGCGGTCGCCACCAACAGCGCCTCCTCCTTGCTCGATAGCTTGCGCTCAACACCCGGGCGCGGTTCTTCACTGAGCGCGCCTTCCAGATTGGCTTCCACAAACCGGCGCTTGGTCCGGTAAATCGTCGATCCGCTGACGTTCAAGGTTGCCGCGATCACCTCGTCGCTGAAGCCTTCGTCCGCCGCCACCAGGATCTGGGCGCGCTTGATCTTGCGCGACGCATGGCGTCCCCCGCTCAACAAAACGGCCAGTTGATCACGTTCCGATTGGCTAAGCTCTACGTGAAACTTTATATTCATCGACACCTCCTTCAGCGCGGAGACGCAGATGAATCCGAAAATGAGTCCCTCACTTGACCCGCAAGCCGCAACGGCAAGACATGGCCTTACGCAAGTCCAAGGCCAGTACCTGGCCTTCATCTACGCCTACAGCCGCATCTTCAAACAGCCTCCGGCCGAAGCCGACATGCGTCGCCACTTCGCCGTTACGGCTCCGTCTGTTCACCAGATGGTGCTGACCCTCGAGAAGGCAGGATTTATATCCCGCGTGCCAGGCGCAGCACGCAGCATCCAACTTCTCATCCCACCAGAAGACTTGCCCATTCTACGATAACCCAACCCGTCATAATCTCTGTGGCGCGGTACTAGGTTTCTTGAACGGCAGCGAATCGAGGGCGGACCATACCGGGACGTTCCTCCCGCTACTGCGGCACTGGCGGATGTTAAGGCGCTGGTGGATGGAAACAGGAGAAGCTTTGCAATGGCAGCAGTTGGAGTCGCGGCCTCCAATATGTTGGGGACATTCGAGACGGAATTGCAGGAATGGCATCCGCGATCTTACGACCAACTAGCCTTTCCTTACTGGCTTCAACAGTTTCAGAACACAATTCTAGATAAAGGTCGTGGGAACGCCTTTTTTGGGCATTTTCTATTTCCGCACAGTCCTGCCGTCTACGACAAAGATTGCAAACCAACGAACCGTTGGGTTTCGAGATCCTATCTTACGGAAGCACGCGGGTTGGTAGGTCAAAAGCTAGATGAGGCGCGCGCGGAAGAATATGGATTCTACTTCGCTCAAACGCTCTGTCTGGCCAAGCAACTGGATAAGTTCTTTAATGCGGTTGTCAGCGATAAAAGGTTTCAGGATGCCACGATCGTCGTTCATGGCGACCACGGCTCGCGTATTTCCGCGGGTAGAAACGTAGAGACAATGTCTCCGAGGGATTACGTCGACAATTATTCCGCCCTTTACGCCACTAGAAAGCCAAGCGTAGAAATGGGTACAGACTACTCGCTACACTCGGTTCAGTGGTTGAACGCTTCTCTGTTCCGCGGCAACGCGCCAGAAGTCGCTCCGACCGTCGTGGGGTCAATGCGGGGCGAATCTGACGAACCAGCAGTCTACGCACCCATAACCAATCCAGACCACGTTGCGATAATGCCGATGCATGACTTTGACGCATCTCATTAAAATCCCTCGCCCTTATTGGATACTCATAAAAGGCTCGCATCGTCTTAGCGGGCCCATTCTTTTCGACAATCTATTCTTCCACATGTCTCCCCAAGGTGGCCGCGGTCTTCATGGTGGGCGATATCCCCGATAGTCCGGCTTACTCAATTTCTGGTACCCTCTAAACGGCTGACGCAATCATGGTCGATCCTATGGGCTTTACATTGTCCTTCCGTCCCTTCCTCATACGCGTAAGCCGTCAAATCCGACGGTCATGATGGTGAGGTGGACAGTAAGTCAAGCATCACAATAGCTGGGCCGCCAGCCCGGCGGCGATTTGGGTTCCCGAGTCCCCGTTTACGCATCGGAAAATCATAGCGAGCAAACTTATACTCTGGTACGCCATAATACAGCAGGTCAGATCCGTTCTTATGCGAAGCTTGTACCTGGTTCGGCAGATCGAGAGATCGAGACGAGGTGAGGCAATGAACGAGGCACCGGCAGGGAATACGATTCGCGTAGAGCGTCCCACCAAGACATTGCGGGAACTGGCGCTCGACAAAGTCCGGGACGCGATTATTGAAGGATATTTCAGACCCCGGTGACCGCCTGGTCGAACGCGATCTCTGCGCGCAACTCGGTGTCAGTCGTACAATCCTCCGGGAGGCGCTTCGTCACCTCGAATCCCGCAATCAGGCGGTGGGCGCTAAATCATACCTTGCCTTCTGCGATACGCGCGGCCCCGCCAATGCCCCTGTGATGATTCCCCTAATGGACAAGAACGACGAGGGACGCCGTTCGCACTACCTGATGATCCAGACCTCGATACCCGATGCGCCGGCCGCATGCCGACCCCATGAATGAGGATTAACGTCTCGCCATTGCCGGCTTCGAAATAAGAGGTACCGCGCGAAGTCGTCTTGCGCGGGAGGGAAGCGCCGCCCTCCCCGGATGTGTGTGAAGTGATCGTTTTTCCTCGGAGTCGCGCCGGTTAGCCGGCTACGCCTCCGGTGCAGAGTTCCGCCGGCGCAAGGCGGAAAATGGACGTGAGTTCCTAGTCTAGTGCCCGTCCATAAACGGCTGTTTTTCTGCGGTTTTGAAAGGTTGTTTGCCGGCTGACATCGTTTCTTGGGACGCGTGATGGCACAAGACCGCGCAGGTTATGGCCCGAAGAGCGATCTGGCGGCAATGGGGTCATGGGGTATCGGCCGACGCTCGCCGGGCTTGCTCTGAACGCTACCGGATCAGGAGCGTCAGGTCGGCCTGAGGCGGGCGAAGAGGGCGAGATTGTAAGCGACCACCGAGGACCAGACATAAGCCTTAAAGTGGTCGAGGCCGCGCCAGGTGCAGCGCCCCAAGCCATAAGCGCGTTTCAGACAAGAGATGCCGGCCTCGATGCCGGCGCGGAAGTTGCGCAGCCTGCGATAGACCCAGCGGCTTGTGACCATGTCTTCGATGCGGAGGCCGGACTTCTTGTGGAAGGCCATGTCGCGGACGCCGCAGGCTTTGGCTCCGCGCAGATTGGCGCGGCTGGCATAGCCGCCGTCGGCTGCCGACTGACGCGGCGCCTGGCCATAAAAGGCGATGTGGCGTTCCAGCATCGGCAGCAAGCGCTCGCTGTCGGCCGGGTTGCCGGTTTCGACGACGAGGTCGAGGACCAGTCCGCTTCTGCCGGTCGTCAGATTGAGTTTGTGGCCGTAGTCGACGTCGCGGCTGCCCTTGACGATGATGTCGGCATGCGGCTCGAACAGGCTCACCAGCTTCTCGCCGGCCGGGACCGGCTGCCCGGCCAGGACCCGCCGTTCGGTCTGGGCGAGGATCCGTGCGATCAGTGGCCGGTAGTGGCGGAGCTGGGCCTGCCACAGTTCGCCGGCCGGGCCCGCCGTCTGGGGCAACTGTTCGCTCGCCTGCTGCAGATAACTCAAGGTCGTGCGCGTGATCTTGAGCAGTGCGCGGTAGTGCTTCACCCGTTTGGGACGGCCGCGGGTATATTCGATCGCCCGAGCCCGCTTCTTTGCCGCGCGGCGATGGTCGTGCCATGGAATGGCGCTACCCAGTGCCTCGGCCTGCTGCAACAGTCGCACCATCACCCGCACGGCGTCCCATAACAGGCTGCTGTCGCTCGGCTCATGGATCAGTGCCGCGGTGACGGTG
This sequence comes from Rhizobium sp. T1470, assembly GCF_042140505.1. Classification (NCBI taxonomy): domain Bacteria; kingdom Pseudomonadati; phylum Pseudomonadota; class Alphaproteobacteria; order Hyphomicrobiales; family Rhizobiaceae; genus Rhizobium; species Rhizobium sp. T1470. The sequence continues at coordinate 832,030 of NZ_CP148093.1, read as the reverse complement.
CTGTCCACACGCACGACCTTGCCATTTTCCAGCTTCTCCCGCTTGGCGCTCGCCAGCAGCACCCGGTTGATCTCTTCAAAGGTTTGCGCCCGGATCGCGCTGATCGTCTTGTGCAAGACCGACTTCTTCGGGTTCCATCCCCACGGCAGCCGGGCAAAGGCCCGGAACGAGGCGGAGTCTTCGAGATGGAAGGCCAGTTCCTGATAACTCAGCTGGCGATGCTGCTTGAGCAGCGCGCAGCGCAGCACAGCCTCGGCCGGCAGCCCCTCGCGACCGGTCTCCTTGAGACCATGCCGGCGCAGGTCCCGCGTCACCAGCCCGAGCAGATCGCGATGCTCATCCAGCCATTGCGACATCGCCTTCAATTCACGGCCGATCTCGTGCCCGGCAAAAAGATCGAATATACTGGATTGGACGGTGCGTTCTTGGCGCATTGTCGGCTCCGGCGGTTACGGGTTTGTCTTTAGAATCAGTCGCTTGATCTAAAGTATACCTGAAACCGCCGGGCTTTGCCCGCGGCAATATCGCGATTCATACAATAATTTCAGCGGTTTACCGTTTGTGGATGGGCACTAGTCTATCTCGATCCGCTGAAAAGAGCGATGAAAACAACGCCGCATCCGTCAATGTCTAGCGCTCAAGAGACCCGGTCTCATGCGGAGCAGCCAGCCGCGAGGCCTCATGCAACATAATCTCCCGCATCCAGATGCTTGCCTGATCCTTGTCGTGGAGGGCCGGCCACTGGACAGCCTCAGCGAACGAGAGGAGTGGCAGCGGAGAATTTACCATGCGCAGTGGTATGATTTTCGCAAAGTGGTTGGCCAGCCGCAATGGGATAATTGCTATACGGTTGGTGCCCGACAGCAACGGCGGAATCAACGTAAAACCTGGCACGACGATCTCGACACGTCTCTTGAACCCGTGCTCAAGCAACAGCAATTGTTCGACGGAGGGTTTCTTCGCACGTCCGAACTGGGCTGCAACATGCCCCATCGACATATATGTCTCGAACGAGATGTCTCCCAATAGCTGCTTATTCGTGGGGCAGCCGACGCACACGAGTGCCTCGTCGAACAACTTCGCTTTGGGATGCGCGCTCGACATCAACACGTCCGGAAGAATTAAAAAATCGACATCACCGCGCCGGAGAAGCTCATGAGGATCATCATCAAGAGGCAGCAACTCGAAGCTGACGCCGGGAGCTTCCCGGGCCAAGCGCTCCACAACCCTCTCAAAGAATACAAGTGTCATAAAGTCAGAAAGAATGATCCTGAAACGCCGATCCGACTGGGCTGGGTTGATCGGATCCCAGGCAATGACGGAGAGCTGAATGTGGAGCAGGGCGTCGCGCACCGCTGGGGCGAGCGCCTCCGCACGTGGTGTTGGGACAAGTTCGCGACCCTGCATCGAAAACAGCTCGTCGCCGAAATAGGTGCGCAGTCGCGCGATAGCCGCGCTCATGGCCGGCTGACTGAGGTTGATCATGCGTGCCGCTGCGGTCACGCTTCGTTTGGTCATCAGTGCGTCGAGTGCGACGAGGAGATTTAGATCAAGGCCTTTGAAACGCATATCTTCATATGTATCCATAATAGGGAAGGTCACCATCCGAACGATCAGTTCAGGCCAACATTTTGCCGAATAGACCTCGGCATCACGGCGGGACAGCTCCGACGAAGGGAACCCCCACGGCCTCTCGAAGACCTGGCCGAGCTTAAGGCCGCGGAAACCGACAAGCGTCAGTTCGTTCTGTCGAGGTTTCCTGACATGCGCCTTCGGATAACCTTCAGGACGTACTTTACGTGCGAAATGGATTGTGGTGCAGCTCGCTCCCCACAGCTTGTAGGGGGAGCGAGCATCTTCTTAGGCGCCAATTTCACCGGCAAACCCTGGCAGGCGGCCACCAGCTGCGGATCAATGATGAGCCAGTCCGCGCCGCCTCATGAAGGCCCTCGCTTGGCCTTCTCTTTGCCCGTCGTTGAAAAAATACGAGAGGACCGTGAAAGACGCTGCCATTCAGGGCTTGCGTCGGCTTCGTTCCTACGGGCACACGGGATCGAATCTGCCTCCGGACAGATGATGGCCTCCGGACCCTGCTTCGTCAGCAGCCTCTTGGGCATACCAGGCGGCAGATGTCATTAATGTCGCGCCACTCGAATTTCGGCGGGATCGCGGCGGCCGAGGACGAGGACGCCGCGGACAACCAGTCCGCCACGTTCGGAGTGAGAACATCTGCCGTGGCAGCGACTTCTCTCCGCGATTTTCCTCAGTACATCGATGGAATCGCTCCGAGTCAGATCAAGGGATGGCCATACTAGTGCCCACCGGTCAGCCCATGCCATGCAAAGTCCGTATCCCATCAGCGCCCTGGGTATGGTTGAAAACTCATTCTAGCGAGATGCAAATCAACAGCATGGTAGACGGTCACAAAGCACCTAGCGGACGGAAATCATCGCGACGACTCGACTATGAGAAAATGCTTCTGTAATGGGCCTTTGTTCGTCAAGTCCCTCAGTACCAAAATCTCGTCACCGGGATCATGCTTCTGTCCGTGGTCAACACCAGGGTCGCCTCACCATGCCATAAGATCAGAACCGGCAGGCGAAAAACCACTTAAACAAACGCCGGGAACTGTTCAGACGAACGGAGCCAGCTCTTTACCAAGTTCGAAATAGCTCGCGTAAGGTCCATGTGCGAAATGAACCCGCAACTCATGAAAGTTCCGTACCGTTTGGTCCAATGGGCGCATTTCTTGACGCCGAAGAATGCCGCGATCGGAAAGCTGCATCGCGGGAGCGCCGAGGAAATCTAAGATCGTTGCCATGCAAGCGTGGGGATCGCGAAGAAGACTCTCATACTCGATTAAATGTATCTTGCTTGAATCAACGGCGTTCACCACGCGAGCGTGGAAATCGTCGGCAGCTTTGAAGTAAGCTTCGCATGTGGCGAATGATAACGTCACTGGTGGCGGTGGCGCGGCATTGTCCGAATCGAACTTAAGCCACTGGCGGGTTTGCCTTGCCTGCACAAACGATCTCAGTGATTCCAATGTGTTTCTGCGAATCACAAGGATGATCTTAAGGCCTGGCCAAGCGGCCAGCTCGGCAAAAAAACCTGGACGCTCTTGAAACTGAGGTTCGTTGATCTTGCAGCCCACATGCATCACCTTCTTGTCGCTTCGTAGGGGATAGCGCATGAAGGCACGTTCAAGGAGCTCGCGGTCGCTGAGTAGCAGGCGTTCTTGATCAGGCCAGTTCGTGTCGTATGTGTTGAGCAATTCACCGTTGCTCAGCACATTCGGATGCTCGTTTAAACATTCTTCCAAGTAGTGGGTACCGGTCCTTGGCATCGCAAGGATTGCAAATGGTTCAGGCGACAGTGTGGATTGGGTCATTCAGCGTGTCTCCATTTAACAGCGGTCGTTCCAGCAAAGAATCCTGGCTATCCATAGGCTCGTCCAGTCTGGGGAGGCCGGCGCTGCTCCCCAAGTGCTGGTCATCGTATGCCCGCCTTGATCCTGACCTCGTCAGAGCTAGACCTTCTCGTTTGGTTGTGTTTGGCCCCGTTGCGCCGGCGCCTCCGCCTCTTTTCCTCATCTAAATCAGGACGGATTAAAGCAAGCTTTCTAATCGCGTTTGGCCAGATGGGTAAAATTGATTGTTTTTATGACGTGCATCCACGCGGTTAATATGAGTAGCGAGCTGAATAGCCGAATCTTCGACAGCTGAGGACGTCATGCGGTGGAGCGCGAACACAGCGCTGCCTGGCAAAGTGACGAAAGTGTCAATTGGTATGGTTCACGGCAAGATGTTTCGGTGGTGCTTCTTTGGATGCATCACATATCCGTGAGATTAGGCTTACTCGTTAGATCTACGAGAATGGGTAATGTGCAATGTGCTCTTCAGCTATCCATTGCACAGATGGCCTACATCCAAACAATCGATTTTACCAATCGCACTAATACATAGCACAAGCTCCACACGATTGAGGCCAATGATGTTCTTCGTCATCGGACCTTCGGCGCAGACCAGCCGGATTTCGCCCGGCTCCTATGAGCATTGGGCTTGGACGGTCGCGCAAGCCTGACGGCAATTTTTCGCGATGCGACGCGCCTCAGGAATTAAGCAGCAGACACGTCGAAACACGAGCTAAAGGGAACAGAATGGTAGATCAACTCGCAACGGAAATCATTGCCATCATCAAGAGCCGCGTCGAATTAGAGAGCGGCGATGGAGGGACTGCATCGATTGTCGGCGAATTAACGGCTGCCACGGAATTGACCTCGATAGGTGTCGATTCGCTTGGTTTGGCAGACATCCTCTGGGACTTGGAAAAGGCCTACGGTATCAGGATCGAGATGAACACGGCCGAGGCCTGGTCGAATCTGCAGAACGTCGGCGACATGGTGGAAGCCATCCGCGGCTTGCGCACTAAGGAGGCTTGAATGGATAGGAGAGTTGTCATCACCGGAATGGGGGGCCTGTGCGGACTGGGCACCGACGCCACCTCCATCTGGAAACGGATGCGCGAAGGCCGCTCCGCCATTGGTCCGCTTCTCAATTCAGAGCTTCACGGGCTGAAGGGCATAGTCGGGGCTGAGATCAGGACGCTCCCTGAGCACGACATCGACCGCAAGCAGCTCGTCTCAATGGATCGTTTTAGTGTGCTTGCCGTGCTTGCAGCGCACGAAGCCATGCGTCAGGCCGGACTTTCCTGCAATGAAGGAAATGCCCTTCGTTTCGGCGCCACAGTGGGCGTTGGCTCTGGGGGATGGGACGCGACCGAAAAAGCCTACCGCACCCTACTTCTAGGCGGAGCGACGCGCACTGAGCTCTTCACTGTTGTAAAGGCGATGCCGAGTGCCGCCGCCTGCCAGGTCGGTATGAGCCTCGGCCTGCGGGGCCCAGTCTTCGGCGTTACCTCCGCATGTGCCTCGGCCAACCATGCGATCGCTTCGGCGGTAGACCAGATCAAGTGCGGTCGGGCCGACGTCATGCTTGCCGGAGGCAGCGATGCCCCACTTGTCTGGATCATGCTGAAGGCATGGGAAACTATGCGCGTACTCGCTCCGGACACTTGCCGACCCTTCTCCGCCGACAGGAAGGGCGTGGTACTCGGCGAGGGTGCGGGCATGGCCGTGCTGGAAAGCTATGAACATGCCGCTGCCCGCGGTGCAACGATACTTGCCGAGGTCGCCGGTGTTGGCCTTTCCGCCGATGCCTTCCACATCACCGCACCGGCTGTCCATGGGCCGGAGTCGGCGATGCGCGCTTGCCTTGCCGATGCGGGACTGAACGCCGAAGACGTGGACTACCTCAACGCGCACGGCACCGGCACCAAGGCTAACGATCAAATCGAAACCGCAGCCATCAAGCGCGTCTTCGGAGACCATGCCTATTCGATGTCTGTCTCTTCCACCAAGTCCACCCACGCGCATTGCCTCGGCGCAGCGAGTGCGCTTGAAATGATCGCTTGCGTGATGGCGATACAAGAAGGCGTCGTGCCACCGACCGCCAACTATCTTGAGCCAGATCCCGAGTGCGATCTGGACGTCACGCCCAACGTACCGCGTGAGCGTAAGGTGCGGGTCGCGATGAGTAACGCCTTCGCCATGGGCGGCGTGAACGCTGTTCTGGCATTCAGGCAGCCGTAAAAGTCATGTGAGTTGATCCTGTAGGTTCACCTCTTGAATGGGTATGAGAAGCCCTGTTTGTATCAGATTAAGGTGATTGCGTGCGGCGAGCGGCGTTGGGCGCCGGTCTCGTCAGGAGAAGGAGCGGCGGGTCTGGCAGCGGTTGAGGTTGGGCCTAGCGTTTCAGAGATCGCGTGATCGGCCTGCGTTCATGTGAGCCAGCTTTTCCGGTGGCGCAACGGATCTACGCGAGACGTCGTTGAGGCATTGCCAGCGTTTACCGGCATCAGCGGTGGAATGGTTCGCCTCTCGAGAGCCTGTATTTTCGACGAAAGCGGAGCTGGCAAGGTGTTGTCTGACCTACCCCGCGCATCAGCCGCGACATCGCGGCCGGCGGCTGCGGCGAGGAAGATACTATGAACCTGAGGTAATTGAATTCACAAGAGGATAAGACATGTTCGAATTGAACGGTCGGAAGGCGCTCGTCGCTGGCGCATCGGGAGCCATCCGTGGGGCGATCGCCCGCGTGCTGCATGCGCAGGGGGCAGCTGCCTTGAGCGAGGCAGGAGCCACCGAGCGCCTGCCCGGCAACCGTCGGCCGAGACCATAACGCAACGGGCATTCAGGTAGGTAAGAAGGAGACGTGATTCCATTGAACGACCGGATAGCCGGGCCGCAAAAAAGTTCCGGCTAATCAACCATTGCAGCCTGCCCGAGTTCGTCGGTGCAGGTGCAACTCGAACGAGTACCTGAGCATAGACAAGGCATAAATGTCTCTTATTCATCTTCGGCGGCTTGAAGCCGAATCGATTCACGTAATTCGAGAAGTCGTTGCAACATTCTCCAACCCGGTAGCACTTTATTCGATCGGCAAGGACTCCTCCGTATTGCTGCATCTGACAATGAAGGCGTTCTACCCCGGCAAGCCGCCGTTTCCGTTCCTGCACGTCGATACGAAATGGAAGTTCCGGGAGATGATTGAGTTCCGCGATCGAATGGCGCGGGAGCTGGGCTTCGACCTGCTCGTCCATGTCAATCAGGACGGGATCGATCAGGGCATCGGCCCCTTCACGCACGGCTCCAATGTTCACACCCACATCATGAAGACGATGGGGCTGCGGCAGGCGCTGGAGAAATACAGTTTCGACGCGGCGCTGGCGGGCGCGCGGCGGGACGAGGAGAAATCACGGGCCAAGGAGCGTATCTTTTCCATCCGCAGTGCCCAGCACGGCTGGGATCCGAAGCGTCAGCGCCCGGAGATGTGGAAGACCTACAACACGCGGGTGGGGCAGGGCGAAACCATGCGCGTCTTCCCGCTCTCAAACTGGACCGAGTTCGACATCTGGCAATACATCCTGCGCGAGGACATTCCGATCGTACCGCTTTATTTCGCGGCTCGGCGGTCAGTCGTTCGGCGCGACGGGATGCTGATCATGGTCGACGATGAGCGAATGCCGATCCAGCCCGAAGAGGAGGTTCTCGAGCACGAGGTCCGTTTCCGTACCCTTGGCTGCTATCCGCTGACTGGGGCGATGGAGTCCGAGGCTGCCACGGTTCCCGACATATTGCGGGAAATGCTGACGGTGCGCACGTCTGAACGGCAGAGCCGCCTGATCGACTCGGATGAAGTCGGGGCAATGGAGAAAAAGAAGCGGGAGGGCTACTTCTGATGTCATTTGTTCAATCCATACCGCCACATGACATTGAAGCGCATTTGGCCGACCACAACAACAAGTCGATCCTGAGGTTCATCACATGCGGGTCGGTCGACGACGGCAAGTCGACCCTGATCGGTCGACTGCTCTATGATGCGAAGCTGATTTTCGAGGACCAACTTGCAAACCTCGGGCGCGTCGGTTCTCCCGGTGCTGCCAACGGCGAGGAAATCGATCTCGCTCTGCTTCTCGACGGGCTCGAGGCCGAGCGCGAGCAAGGGATCACCATCGACGTCGCCTACCGTTATTTCGCGACGTCCAAGCGCAAGTTCATCGTCGCCGACACGCCCGGCCACGAGGAATATACGCGCAACATGGTGACCGGCGCCTCTACGGCAGATCTCGCCATCATCCTCATCGACAGCCGGCAGGGCATCCTTCAGCAGACCCGACGGCATTCCTATATCGCCTCGCTTCTCGGAATCCGCCATGTCGTGCTAGCCGTCAATAAGATCGATCTCGTAGATTTTCGACAAAAGGGTTACGACGAGATCGTCGCCGACTACATGGCTTTTGCAAAAGAGCTCGGTTTTGCCAGCATCCGGCCGATACCGATCTCAGCGAGAGACGGCGACAACGTCATCTCGGCTTCCCCCAATACGCCCTGGTACAGAGGCGCCGCGCTGCTCGAATATCTTGAAACGGTAGAGCTTGAGCCGATGGACCGGGCCAAGCCTTTCCGTTTCCCAGTTCAGATGGTCATGCGGCCGAACTCGGACTTCCGCGGCTATGCGGGTCAGATCTCTTGCGGCAGGATTTCCGTGGGCGATCCGGTCGTCGTCGCGAAAACCGGGCAGCGCACTTCGGTCAAGGCGATCGTGACCTATGACGGGGAGCTTGCGACGGCAGGGGAGGGCGAGGCGGTAACACTGGTCCTTTCCGACGAGGTGGACGCCTCCCGCGGCAATATGCTCGTAGCGCCTGGCGCCCGGCCCTTCGTGGCCGACCAATTTCAGGCGCATGTGATCTGGTTCGATGCGAGCCCGATGATGCCGGGACGAAGCTACATCTTGAGAACGGAGACAGACAGCGTCAGTGCGACGGTCACCGCACTCAAGCACCAGGTCAACATCAACAGCTTCGTCCGCGAGGCAGCGAAGTCGCTGCAGATGAACGAAGTGGGTGTCTGCAACATCTCGACACAGACGCCGATCGCTTTCGACGCCTACAAGGACAATAGGGCCACGGGCAATTTCATCATCGTCGACCGGGTGACGAACGCCACGGTCGGCGCGGGGTTGATCGACTTTCCGCTTCGGCGCGCGGATAACGTCCACTGGCATGCGCTCGAGGTGAACAAGGTCGCGCGCAGCGCCATGAAGAACCAGCTTCCTGCCGTTCTCTGGTTCACCGGGCTTTCGGGCTCCGGCAAATCGACCATCGCTAACGAGCTGGACAGGATACTTCACGCCCAGGGCAAGCATACCTACCTGCTCGATGGCGACAATGTGCGTCACGGCCTCAACCGGGACCTTGGCTTTACCGAAGAGGATCGGGTCGAGAACATCCGCCGCGTGGCAGAGGTGGCGAAGCTCATGGCCGATGCCGGTCTTATCGTCCTCGTGTCCTTCATCTCACCGTTCCGCGATGAGCGGCGAATGGCGCGGGAAATGATGGAGGAGGGCGAGTTCATCGAGATCTTCGTAGACACTCCGATCGAGGAGTGCGCACGCCGCGATCCGAAGGGCCTCTATGAGAAGGCGCTCGCAGGTAAGATCGCGAACTTCACCGGTGTATCCTCGCCCTATGAAACCCCGGAAAACCCAGAACTTCATATACGTACCGTTGGCCATCAACTGACAGAACTGGCGCACGCGATCGAGGAATTCCTTGACCGCAGGATGCAAGGCAAATGACGCCGCTTTCAATTGCGCAATACAGAAGCGAACCTCTTTCAATCTCTTTCCATGCGCCCACTGGGGATGTTCGCCGTCTTCTGCGGCGCCTCGCTGGTGGTCTCCGCGTGTAGCAACTCCCCGACACGAGGAGGTGGGTGGCTCAGCCGCGCATCCACGTCGATTGATGTTTCCGCCGGATGGCCGTCCCGCGCAGCGGCTATCAACAATCCAGAGGGATGAGTTATCCAAACGCTAGCGCGCCTAGACCGTCCATGCCGATCGACCGACGCTTCCGATTAATGACGATGATATCCATGATCGAAACGGCGTAAAGTCGCGACGAATTTGAGTCAAGGCATTAGGCGCCGACGGAGCAATGCGGTCGACAAGAAAAACGGTACTACTGCATAGAAGCAAAGAGCGCTTATATGTAGACCGACATTCACCAGCGGATTGCCGAGCATTATCGGACGGATAACATCGATCGAATGGGCCAGCGGCAAGAATCTTGTTGCGTGTTGAAAAGCGCCCGGCAGCTGGTCGACCGGGAAGACAGCGCCCGACAGGAATAGCATCGGTGTTATGACGAGCGTCTGATAAAATATGAAATATTCGTAGCTGGGCGCAAGTGCCGTGACGATCATCGCCAGACTCGCAAACGCTAAGCCAGTCAGGGCGACGACCGGCAGCGCATAAAGGAGGGACGGCCATTCCGCGTAGCCCAGCATAGCGGCGACGATACCAATTCCTGTACCCGCCAAAGAAGCCTTGGTCGCTGCCCACGCCAACTCACCGAGCACGATATCGCCGATCGTGACCTGTGTGTGAAGGATTGCTTCCCACGTGCGCTGAGCGCGCATGCGAGCGAAAGTTGCGTAGATCGTTTCGAAAGTCGACGCAGTCATCGCGCTTGTCGCCACCATTCCTGCCGACAAAAATGCAATGTACGAAACGCCGTCAACGCGCCCCACCATCACCCCCAAGCCCGCACCCAGGCCGAACAGGTAAATCAATGGGTCGGCGAGGTTACCAAGGATCGACGCTAGCGCGACCTTCTTCCACGCGAGATAGTTGCGGCGCCACACGGCAATCCAATTCCACCCGTTGGCGGGCAGAGCCGCCGCATAAAGCTTCCACATCCTTCAGTCCTTCAGTTCCCGCCCGGTTAGCCGTAAAAAAACGTCCTCAAGATTAGGTGGACGCTGTAGAAAGCGCACACCTGCGCGCCCATCCAGTTGGACTCGCACCTGCTTCGGGTCGAGCGCATAACAGAAGACGGTCTCGCCGCTCACCTCGATGTGGCGGGCATACGGACTGACCAATGCACTTAGCTCATGGGGATTCCCACCGTATATCTCAATCACCTGGCAACCGATGTGCTCGTCTATTAGCACGTGAGGTCGGCCTTCAGCGATCTTGCGCCCTCCTTCGAGCACGCACAGCCGGTCGCACAGCCGCTCTGCCTCTTCCATGATATGTGTGGTCAGGAGAATCGTCTTGCCGCGTGCCAACAGCGACCGCAGCCGTTCCCAAATTAAGTGACGTGCGTGCGGGTCAAGTCCAGTGGTCGGCTCATCCAATATCAGGAGCTGGGGGTCGTTGATGAGTGCACGTGCAAGTGTCAGCCGCCGCTTCATGCCGCCAGATAGATCCGAAACACGAGCATCCGCCTTGCTTTCGAGGCGAGCAAACTCAAGGAGCGATGGGATGACCGCTTCTATCTCGCGCGTGCTCATCCGGAAATAGCGCCCGAAGACCAGCAGGTTCTCACGCACCGTGAATTCAATGTCGAGGTTGTCGAACTGCGGAACTACACCGATACCCATGCGTGCCAAACGAGCCCGCGCGGGCACTGGCACCCCAAGCACCGTGATCTCGCCACTACCAGGCGTTGTCATGCCGAGGATCATGCGCGTAATCGTACTTTTGCCCGCACCGTTCGGGCCTAACAGACCGAAGCACTCACCGGCCGCAACAGTGAACGACAGTCCGTTAACTACGGGCTTGTTACCGTATGACTTTGTTACGCTGGCAAGATCGATTGCCACGGTTGGTATGGAGCCGGGTTTGGAAGTCTTAACGCTTAGACCCGTGTCGCCCTCCGTCACGAACGGATTCAGCTCAAGCCGACGCGGAACGTCTTGGGCCAACTCACCATCTAACAATTGATCTTTTACTGCCTGTCTCATGTGTCACTCTCCGCTGCAAGTGCAGTCAGGTGGCACCAGCCGTGAGCTTTGTATTGGGATCTGCTTTGCCCCGCTGACTGGTACGTTTGGCGCGGAACCGCGCGACAGCCAGTCGCTATTCGACAATGTACACAACGCATAAGCTTTCACGGGAAGTAAGAGAAAGAGGTTGATGGGTGTGTGCAGAACGAAACCAAGAAATCTAAGTTGGCGAGAATGCAATGCTACCACGCTACAGCGTATCATGGTCATGGATGCAATCATCAAAATTGTCCACCATGGCACTGTGGCCGTCATTATGAAATGCGCCAGTCCCGTCACTAAGGAAAGGGCGAGTAACAGGGGCCCGACGTTCTGCCCGACTACGTCCAACGTGAGATAGCGGTCGAGGCCGCGCAGTAGAGGGAGTGCTAGAAATGTGTCGCGGAACGTGCTGCGTGCCCAACGCAGTTGTTGACGCAGATACGATCCCAGCCTATCCGGAACGACTGTCGCCACTATCGCGTCATGAACATATTCAGTTCGAAAGCCTGCCTTCAACATGAGGATCGTCAGATGGCGATCCTCACCGAAGTCGCTTGGTTTGCCGCGGAACAGTTGCGTTTCGTACTGATCAAGCAAAGAAGCGAGCGCGGACCTGCGGTACATAGCACATGGGCCGCAGCAACACATAACGGCACCGAAACGAGCCTGTGCCGCGCGCTCTTCGTTGCAGGCAAGCCAATACTCCATGTCGATTAATCGCGTCAGCCAAGTGTCACTTCTATTGCTAGCCGTCAATTGGCCCATGGCCGCACCGACCTCTGGATCTCGCATCTTCGAGGCAAGCTTCGAGACAACGTCGAAAGCGATCGTGCTGTCTGAGTCCACATTCAGCACCAGATCCCCAGAGGATTGACCTATCGCAGCGATCTGTGCTTTCCGCTTTCCGACGTTCTCTGGGAGCAGAACGAAGCTGAACCTCGGATCGCGCGCATAGGAATCATGTACACGCACGATAGCCTCTCGGTTCCGAGAACCGTCGTCAACAACGTAGACTCGCAGTTCTCCAAGATAATCCTGGTCTGCAATGGACGCTAGGCACGCCGAGAGGATGCCTGGATCCTCATTGAAACTGGGGACGATAACATCCACGGCTGGCAGAGGGCCGGTCTCGATCGGTGCTGCCGACACTGCTGGACCGTTTAAAGGCCGAGCATATAGGACTTGCATGCTCTTGTAAGCCGTCAAGAGCAGCGCGTAGATCGAGATAGCGGCGGTGCTGGTTGTGTCAAGCAGATACATGGGTTCTCGTCTGTTCAGTTATGCGGGGAAGTGGACGAATCGCAAAACCACGCTCATGCAGCGCCGGGATAATACGGGAAAGCGCCGTGAGAGTTTGGTCACGCAGAGAGGTAACCGCGCATTGGCCCAACTCGTCGGGAGGACATCCGTCGTGCAACAGCACGATTGCACCGGGCCGAACCGAGGCCAGCACTACATCGACAATCGCATTGGCGCCAGGGCGAGACCAATCTCGCGGGTCTGCCGACCAATGTACCGCAGTCAGCCCAGCGCCCGCCGATGTTGTAAGCACTTCCTCGCTCCAGACACCGTAAGGTGCTCGTATGTGTCGGACGGCCGCCTGAGGACAAGCGGCGATAATGGCCTCATTTGCCTCAATTATCTCGCGTTCAACTTCGAGAGGCCCACATGTTGACAGGTCCGGGTGTGTCATCGTGTGGTTAGCCACTTCGTGACCTTCCGCGACAATCCGTCGGATGAGTTCCGGCTGGCTTTTCGCATACGCACCGATGACGAAGAAAGTCGCCGGCGCGCCGTATTCAGCCAGCACATTCAGGATTTGCGGCGTCCAGCATGGATTGGGGCCGTCGTCAAACGTCAAGTAAATACTACGATCTTCGGTCCGGTCATCGCAGTTACTCGGCACCTCGCATATATAATCGGGGCGCTTCATAGCTCCATTCCGTTTCGTTCAATCAATGTGCCTGGCGGCCAGTCGCTCATCGGTTGTCCAACCGGGAATACTACTACGAGGGGGTCCTCGGTGCGCGTGGAGGGGAGATCCGGATGCGCTTCTGGGATGCTCGACCGCACACGAACTCCGGTCAAAATGCTAGCCATACCGTGTTGGCAGTATCTCTCAACGTGGTTCCGCATGGCGTGCCGAACCGTACCAAAGGCGAATGGGACGCCAAGCTCCCGCAGACTTGGAGACAAAGCACCTACCGAGTGAGCGATGCCCATTTTTTCCAGATCGGGTCGCACCGCGTATAATCCCAGTTCAGCCACAAGCAGATCAGTCTCACCAACCTTAATAACACGGCGCAACACCCCCATATGGCTTGCTATCCCGAGCGAGTCGTAAGCAATTGCACGGCGTTCCGGCCTCGCGCCGGCCCAACTGCGGCCGCCCTCGAATGGTTTCGCGTGGAACGCTCCTGTTGGCCCATAAGTTTTTCGAAAAAACTCTGAGAGCTCCTGGTGGTCTGCCCGTTCCAGCTGATTTTCCCAGCATAGTTTCCACTGCACTTTTAAGGACATGTAAGAACTCCAGTGTGTTGTTTCTTCAAAGCACGGTCGGAGCGGTGAGTACCCGGCAAGTCACACCGGGGACACAAACTGTAGCGCTGGACCGCTGGCCGAGCGCTTAGGCGACGGATCCAAATTCGAAACCATCCTGTACTTCTGAAACTTTTCTCACGCCGCACCTTGATTTCATTAACCTCAGGCTTCTCTAATAGGACTCTGCAAGGTTGGTAAAATTGATTGTTTGGATAACGATCATCTGCGCTATGGATGCCGCACATGCGTTTCAAAGGCCTAGATCTAAACCTCCTCGTCGCGCTCGACGCGCTGATGACTGAGCGCAAGCTCACGGCCGCCGCACGCATGATCAACCTCAGTCAGCCGGCCATGAGCGCGGCTATCGCGCGACTGCGCACCTATTTCGGCGACGAGCTGTTTTCGATGCAGGGTCGCGAACTTGTCCCAACACCACGTGCGGAGGCGCTCGCCCCAGCGGTGCGCGACGCCCTGCTCCACATTCAGCTCTCCGTCATTCCCTGGGATCCGATCAACCCAGCCCAGTCGGATCGCCGTTTCAGGATCATTCTTTCTGATTTCATGATACTCGTGTTCTTTGCGAGGGTTGTGGAGCGCTTAGCCCGGGAGGCTCCCGGCGTCAGCTTCGAGTTGCTGCCTCTCGATGATGATCCCCACGAGCTTCTCCGGCGCGGTGATGTCGATTTTTTAATTCTTCCGGACGTGTTCATGTCGAGCGCGCATCCCAAAGCGAAGTTGTTCGACGAGGAACTCGTGTGCGTCGGCTGCCCCACGAATAAGCAGCTATTGGGGGACATCTCGGTCGAGACATATATGTCGATGGGGCATGTTGCCGCCCAGTTCGGACGTGAGCTGAAGCCCTCCGTCGAGCAATGGCTGCTGCTTGGGCACGGGTTCAAGAGACGTATCGAGCTTGTTGTACCAGGTTTTACTTTGATTCCGCCGTTGTTGTCGGGTACCAACCGTATAGCAACTATCCCATTGCGTCTCGTCAGGTATTTCGAACAAACGATACCACTGCGCATGGTCAAATCTCCGCTGCCACCCCTCTTGTTCACTGAGGCTGTCCAGTGGCCCGCCCTTCACAACACTGATCCCGGAAACATTTGGTTGCGGGAAATACTGTTGCAGGAGGCGTCGCGCATTGATCCTCAGTCGGAGACGTCTTAGGAGTTGCCAAGAGCATTAACTCTGATATTGATCAAGAATTCCTCGGATTTCTGCGGATCGAAACGCCCATCGATAGTAAATTGTTGATATTCCGGCTGCTCTTGATGGCCTTTGAGTATACTCTTGCGCTCCCACTTGCGTACCCGATGCTGTCCGTCCTGCGTTTAGCAGCCGCACCTTTGAATCATGAACGTGTTCGGCAGCCGGTGGGACCCCCCGCTGCTTCCTTCAAGCGTAAGCGCGATTTTCGATGCGTATTGACGCCTGTTCCACACCGAACGGCGGATAGCATCGGTCGCGGTATCCGGCTCTATTCGGTCGTGGAGGTCTTGGAGAAGTTGAACGGGAGCAGGTCGCCGATGTCGGCATTCTCTTCGCGCTGTGGCAACTCGGTGAGTACGTGGCGCAGCCAGATCAGAGGGTCGACGCCACAGGCGCGGCATGTCAGCATCAGACTGTAAATCACAGCACTGGCCTTGGCTCCGTCAGCAGTGTCGCTGAACAGCCACGATTTTCTTCCGGTCGCAAAAACCCTGATGTCGCGTTCCAGGATGTTGTTATCGATCGGCATCCTGCCGTCGCTGGTGTAGCGCGTCAGATAATCCCATTGGTTCAGGGTGTAGGACACAGCATCGCCGAGCTTGGTATCCGGCACGACCTTCGGCGCGATGTTATCGAGCCACGTCTTGAGGGCGTTCAGGACAGGCAAACTGTGCTGTTGCCGGAAGCGGCGAATGCAGGCGGCCTGCGTTTCACCGGCGTCGGGCTTTATCTCTCGCGCCTGCCTCTCGATCCGGTAGAGCTGCTCGAAGAACCTGAGCGCTTGCTCCGGCGGGCCGCCGCCATTCTTTCTTGCCTTGAGGGCTTCGACGAAGCGCCGCCTGGAGTGAGCCATGCATCCGACATGGGTTGCGCCATGCAATGTGCGCCAGGCTGTGTAGCCATCGCTCACCAATATGCCGCGGTAGTCACCAAGGAAGGTCTGCGGGTGGATCTGGCCGCGCCCGGGCTGATAATCGAGCAGTACGATTGGCTGGTCACTGTCCTCGCCGCTGCGATAGGCCCACATGTACGATGTGCTGGTGGCCTCCTTGTCCTTTTCCTTGAGGACTTGAACCGTCGTCTCATCGCCATGAATGAGAGGCTGCGATCGCAACCGCAGTTTCAGCGCATCATAGATGCGGTGCAGATGCTTCTCGCTTGAGCCGATGACCCAGTGAGCGAGAGCGCCGCGGCTGATCGGAACACCAGCACGCTCGAATGTCTGAGCCACGCGGTAAAGCGGTGTGCCGTCGACGTATTTGTGGACGAGCGCGAAGGCTAACGTCGAGGCGGTAGCGATGCTGCCCGGCAGGGGCTGCGTCGGCATCGGTGCGATCACGACGGGTGTGTTGATCCCGGTGCGGTCGCAATGGCGGCAAGCGTACTTGAACCGCACATTCTGTAGGACCTTTGCCTTGACCTCGATATGGAGCTGCTCGGTAACAGCCTCGCCCATGCGATGCATCTGACCCTGGCAGCAGGGACAAGACTTCTGATCGTCGGGGAGGTCATATTCGACGCGCTCGCGTGGCAGGTCTTCTGGCAGAGGTCTGCGTCCACGCTTCTTTCCCGTTTGACCTTCTACCGCTGGCAGGCCGGTGTCCGGAAGCTCGACAACATCGCCTGCTTCGCTGCCATCCTCGACCGCAGCCTCTTCGGCCTCGTTGAAGAGACGATCAATGTGCTTTTCACTGCGGGGGGCAAAGCGATGGAGTTTTGCCAGTGCAAGCTCTTCTTCCAGCTTGACGACCCGCTGCGAGAGCGCTTCCTTCTCGGCTTTGAGCGCAGCGATTTCGGCAGCATTGGCTGCCAATTGCGCCATCAGTTCTGCAATGCTCGGTTCGCCGGTGCGAGTCATCAGATTCTTGAATCTGAACCGCCCAGCCGCGTCAACTGCTCAATTCGACATCCGTCAGCCGGCAATCTGATATTGCCGCACCGGATGGCGCACCATTGCGTCGATATCGATGCCATCGAGGATCCAGTGAAGCTGTTCTGTCGTCAGCATGACCACCGGCACCTCGCAACGGGGCCATCTGAACCTGTCCTCGGTCAACCGCTTCAGGACCATCACAAAACCGGAACGATCAAAAAACAGCAGCTTCATTCGGTCACGCCGGCGATTGCAGAAGGCAAAAACCGCAGGCGCAAACGGATCCAGCGCCATCGTCTCCTGGACCAGGACCGCCAGGCTGTTGATGCCCGCGCGGAAGTCGATCGGTTCGCGATGCAGGTAAACCTTGAGATCACCGCCCAGTCTGAACATGACCCAGCGCTCCTATGATTGCTTCCAGCACTTCCACACCGGCGCACTCGACGGTCAGGCTGACCCCGTTCGGCAGGAGTGCGCTCACCTTGGATGCGGGAAGGCACTGGCTCAATGGCTTGGTCTTCTTCAGATCGCCAGCAGAACCCGAGTGCATATCCGGAGCAATCTGAACCGGAACGAACGCCGAGGCCAAAGGCAATTGACGCTCCGCTCTGGACTTCTTCATCCACTTCCGGACGAGATTCGCATTGACGCCGTGCTCCAGCGCCAGCCGCGAGACCGAAACGCCGGGTTCTAAGCACGTCGCGGCGTGCTTAGCATTACAGTTGCATTTTAGTTTTGAGGTGAGCTCGTCGAGCGGCCGCCTGATGGGCGCGCCTCCAGCATGACCATGCGATGACGTAGGCGGGGCTTATGCGACGCTGAGCGAGTCTTATACCAGCGTGAGCGATCTCTGACTCTTTTTGAGGTTTCCAAATCAGTTGAGTTCTGAATCAATACCGCAAACGGAGGTTTGCGGATGACATCAGGAATTCCACTGCGCGATGACTTCGACGGCTTCGCTCTTCGGGCGTTGGCCAAAGGCACGAAGGATGCGGCACAGGCTCGGCGGCTTCTTGCCCTTGCCGAAATCTATGATGGCCATTCCCGCAGCGATGCGGCCAGGATCGGAGGCGTGACCCTGCAAATTGTCCGCGACTGGGTTATTCGCTTCAATGCGCGTGGCCCGTCGGGGCTCATCAATGGCAAAGCACCCGGCAATCAAGGAAAGCTTTCCGACGTGCATCGCCAGGCTTTGGCAAAGATCGTCGAAAGTGGCCCGATACCGGCGGTGCATGGCGTTGTGCGCTGGCGGCGCAAGGATCTTGCTCAATGGCTGTTCCAAGAATATCGGATATCCGTCGATGAAACGACCATTGGCCGCGAATTGAAGGCGCTCGGCTTTGCAAAGCTGTCTGCCCGCCCGCGCCATTACGCCCAGAACGAAGGCGACCTGGAGAGTTTTAAAAAAAGTTCCCCGCCACACTGGCAGCCATCAAAGGCAGGCTCCCGAAGAACGTCGAGATTGAGCTCTGGTGGGCCGACGAAGCTCGGATAGGCCAAAAGAACAAGATCACCCGGCGATGGGCACGCAGGGGAACAAGGCCTTCGGCACCACACGATCAACGCACGATGTGGACCTATATCTTCGGCGCTATCTGCCCCAAGAAGGGCAAAGGTGCGGGTCTCGTTCTTCCCTACTGCGACACCAGCGCCATGAACCAGCATTTGATCGAAATCAGCCAGGCCGTCGATGACGGCGCTCATGCCGTGCTGATCGTTGATCAGGCGGGGTGGCATGTCACGCCGAAGCTCGATGTGCCCGACAACATCACACTGCTCTTCCTGCCGCCACGCTCGCCCGAATTAAATCCCGTCGAGAACGTGTGGCAATTTCTGCGTGACAACTGGTTGTCCAACCGGATCTTCAAAGATTACGAGGACATCGTCGCCCATTGCTGCGACGCATGGAACAAGCTGGTCGCTCAGCCGTGGAAGATCATGTCGATTGGAATGCGTGACTGGGCGCACCGGTTTTGATTAGCGCTCGTTGGTATTATGGCGATGCGCCGGACTTCCTGGATAGACCAGCGGATCAAGTCCTGATGGTCGGCATCCGCGGTCTTTTTTGGGGCGTCGCGTCATTGGCGCGGTACCGGATCACCGCCATCATGGCGAAGGCAAGCATGACGAGGGAGACGTGGCGATGCCAGCCATGCCATGACCGGGTTTCATTGTGATCGAGTCCGAGCTCGTTCTTGGCGGTCTCGAAGCTGTCTTCGATCGCCCAGCGATGGCCTTCAACGGAAACGAGCGTCTGGATGTCCGTCCCGGCCAGGCACCATGTGGTGAAGAATGCGAGATCACCGTCGCTGATATTGCGCCGGATCAGGAGGCCACGGGTCCAAAGCCCAGATGTCGTCTCGTTGTATTCGTCGGCATCGAGGTCGGCGAGTTCGCAATAGGCCCAGTCATGAAGCCGCGCGCCTTTGGTGCCCTCACCGGCGGAAAGACGTTGCCATGCACTTGGATCGAGATCACGGGCGATCTCCTGCGCTGTGCCGGCGACCGGAGGCTTACCCGACCAGGAGCCGAAATGGTGGTCCGATTTAACCCCAAGAACGTAGCCTTTGCAGGCTCGACGCAGGGTCCCTTCAACGTCCCCGACGCCATAGACCGCATCTGCGGCCACCCATGAAAACGGCACATCGGCTGCCAGCGCACGCCGTATCATCTCGACAGCCAGGCCTGGCTTGGTAGCGAAGGCTGTAGCCTGAGGAACATGAGCTGCTGCCAGCCTTGCCGGATCGCCGGTCCAGCTTTTGGGCAAGTACAGGGCCCGATCGATAAAGGCATGACCGCGAACGGACACATAGGCGGCGAACACACCGATCTGGCAGTTCGTTATCTTGCCAGCCGAACCTGTATATTGACGTGCAACACCGCACGATGTCTTGCCCTGCTTGAGGAAGCCCGTCTCGTCGATGACCAGGACCGCATCATCCGTGGCGAGGTTTTCTACGACATACTCTCGCACGATGTCGCGAAGTGCGTCCGCGTCCCAGCGCCCGCGCCCCAGAATGGCTTGTTGCCGCCACGGGCCTGGATCACCGGCCGCCTCAGCACGCATCCAACCTGTCTTACGCCGCTCGTCACCCAGCAAGCCGTCCAGGAAAAGGTTCGCAGAGGCTGCAACTCGCTCCTGCGTAAACAGTCTGCGCATGCGAGCCTTCACGTCGCGCAACGATGATGCCCAAAGCTCAAGCGTAGTCTCGATTGATGCACCTGTCATCCATGACCTCCGAATCATGGAGACCCATAGATTCAGACCACAGATAGATATGCAACTGTAATGTTAGAACCCGGCGTTTCGGTCTCGCGGCTGGCGCTGGAGCACGGCGTCAATGCGAATCTCGTCCGGAAGTGGATGAAGAAGTCCAGAGCGGAGCGTCAATTGCCTTTGGCCTCGGCGTTCGTTCCGGTTCAGATTGCTCCGGATATGCACTCGGGTTCTGCTGGCGATCTGAAGAAGACCAAGCCATTGAGCCAGTGCCTTCCCGCATCCAAGGTGAGCGCACTCCTGCCGAACGGGGTCAGCCTGACCGTCGAGTGCGCCGGTGTGGAAGTGCTGGAAGCAATCATAGGAGCGCTGGGTCATGTTCAGACTGGGCGGTGATCTCAAGGTTTACCTGCATCGCGAACCGATCGACTTCCGCGCGGGCATCAACAGCCTGGCGGTCCTGGTCCAGGAGACGATGGCGCTGGATCCGTTTGCGCCTGCGGTTTTTGCCTTCTGCAATCGCCGGCGTGACCGAATGAAGCTGCTGTTTTTTGATCGTTCCGGTTTTGTGATGGTCCTGAAGCGGTTGACCGAGGACAGGTTCAGATGGCCCCGTTGCGAGGTGCCGGTGGTCATGCTGACGACAGAACAGCTTCACTGGATCCTCGATGGCATCGATATCGACGCAATGGTGCGCCATCCGGTGCGGCAATATCAGATTGCCGGCTGACGGATGTCGAATTGAGCAGTTGACGCGGCTGGGCGGTTCAGATTCAAGAATCTGATGACTCGCACCGGCGAACCGAGCATTGCAGAACTGATGGCGCAATTGGCAGCCAATGCTGCCGAAATCGCTGCGCTCAAAGCCGAGAAGGAAGCGCTCTCGCAGCGGGTCGTCAAGCTGGAAGAAGAGCTTGCACTGGCAAAACTCCATCGCTTTGCCCCCCGCAGTGAAAAGCACATTGATCGTCTCTTCAACGAGGCCGAAGAGGCTGCGGTCGAGGATGGCAGCGAAGCAGGCGATGTTGTCGAGCTTCCGGACACCGGCCTGCCAGCGGTAGAAGGTCAAACGGGAAAGAAGCGTGGACGCAGACCTCTGCCAGAAGACCTGCCACGCGAGCGCGTCGAATATGACCTCCCCGACGATCAGAAGTCTTGTCCCTGCTGCCAGGGTCAGATGCATCGCATGGGCGAGGCTGTTACCGAGCAGCTCCATATCGAGGTCAAGGCAAAGGTCCTACAGAATGTGCGGTTCAAGTACGCTTGCCGCCATTGCGACCGCACCGGGATCAACACACCCGTCGTGATCGCACCGATGCCGACGCAGCCCCTGCCGGGCAGCATCGCTACCGCCTCGACGTTAGCCTTCGCGCTCGTCCACAAATACGTCGACGGCACACCGCTTTACCGCGTGGCTCAGACATTCGAGCGTGCTGGTGTTCCGATCAGCCGCGGCGCTCTCGCTCACTGGGTCATCGGCTCAAGCGAGAAGCATCTGCACCGCATCTATGATGCGCTGAAACTGCGGTTGCGATCGCAGCCTCTCATTCATGGCGATGAGACGACGGTTCAAGTCCTCAAGGAAAAGGACAAGGAGGCCACCAGCACATCGTACATGTGGGCCTATCGCAGCGGCGAGGACAGTGACCAGCCAATCGTACTGCTCGATTATCAGCCCGGGCGCGGCCAGATCCACCCGCAGACCTTCCTTGGTGACTACCGCGGCATATTGGTGAGCGATGGCTACACAGCCTGGCGCACATTGCATGGCGCAACCCATGTCGGATGCATGGCTCACTCCAGGCGGCGCTTCGTCGAAGCCCTCAAGGCAAGAAAGAATGGCGGCGGCCCGCCGGAGCAAGCGCTCAGGTTCTTCGAGCAGCTCTACCGGATCGAGAGGCAGGCGCGAGAGATAAAGCCCGACGCCGGTGAAACGCAGGCCGCCTGCATTCGCCGCTTCCGGCAACAGCACAGTTTGCCTGTCCTGAACGCCCTCAAGACGTGGCTCGATAACATCGCGCCGAAGGTCGTGCCGGATACCAAGCTCGGCGATGCTGTGTCCTACACCCTGAACCAATGGGATTATCTGACGCGCTACACCAGCGACGGCAGGATGCCGATCGATAACAACATCCTGGAACGCGACATCAGGGTTTTTGCGACCGGAAGAAAATCGTGGCTGTTCAGCGACACTGCTGACGGAGCCAAGGCCAGTGCTGTGATTTACAGTCTGATGCTGACATGCCGCGCCTGTGGCGTCGACCCTCTGATCTGGCTGCGCCACGTACTCACCGAGTTGCCACAGCGCGAAGAGAATGCCGACATCGGCGACCTGCTCCCGTTCAACTTCTCCAAGACCTCCACGACCGAATAGAGCCGGATACCGCGACCGATGCTATCCGCCGTTCGGTGTGGAACAGGCGTCAATACGCATCGAAAATCGCGCTTACACTGAAGAGAGGAACTGACAACATTCGACACGCCCTCAATAAAGATCTCGGTTTTACCGATGCGGATGGGGCTGAAAACATCAGACGAATTGCTGAAGTTGCGAAGTTAATAATGGACGCGGGATTGATCGTATTGGTTGTGTTTATCTCGCCGTTTCTCCGTGAGCGGGAGTTGGCGCGCGAATTACTTGGTAAGAACAATTTTTCGGAAGTTTATGTTGGTACGCCCCTCGACACCTGTGAAAGCCGCGATCCGAAGGGCTTGTGCAAGAAGGCCCGAAGCGGTTCATTGCCCAACATGACAGGCATAGGCAGCCCCTACGAAAGGCCACTCGCACCAGACATTGCTGTGCACGGCGCAGGTCCGCCAATCGAAGAGAGTGTCAAGGCTATCGCATCTCTCTTGTTGCCGAAGGGGTAGCGGCCGCACGAAACCAATCCTTATGCGCATATCGACACAATGCACCCCACTAGAGCATCGCACTTGAATTGGGAATCGAGTGGGGTTTTCACGAGGGTATTGGTGTGATTGAACTAAGCCGCTACCGCGGCAATTGCGGCGGGCTTTGAGAAGAGCCTCCTGGCTGAGAGGATGAGGGTGTTGCAAACCCACCCTTCAGACAGGAGGTCCAGATGGCCGAGATAAGCCCTCTTCGCCGCCGGATGATCGAGGACATGACGGTCCGCAATCTGTCTCCGGCCACCCAACGATCCTATATCAATGCCGTCCAGAAGTTCAGCCGCCATTTCGGCCACTCGCCGGATCGGCTTGATCTTGAAGATGTCCGCGCGTTCCAAGTCTACCTTGTCTCAGGTGGAATATCCTGGGCGGCATTGAACCAGATCGTCTGCGCGCTGCGGTTTTTTTATGGGGTCACGCTCGGTCAGAATGAGATCCCGGAGCGCATCCCCTATGCCCGCGCACCGCGGAAGCTACCCATCGTTCTGTCGACGGACGAGGTAGTCCAATTCCTGGAAGCTGTCTCCAGCCTGAAGGCGCGTGTGGCACTAACCTGCGCCTATGGAGCCGGTCTCAGGGTCTCGGAAGTCTGCGGACTAAGCATCGGTGATATCGACAGCTCGCGCATGGTGATTCATATCCGCCATGGCAAGGGCGGCAAAGCCCGCTACGTCATGCTGTCGCCGGAACTGCTCGGCATCCTACGCAGCTATTGGCGCTTGACGAGGCCCAAGACGCTGCTCTTTCCCGGACGCAATCCTGACAAGCCGATCGAGCCGACGGTGTTGCATGCCGCTTGTCGTTCGGCGGTTGCAGCAACGGGACTGGCCAAGCGGGTCACCATCCATACATTGCGGCACAGTTTTGCCACCCACTTGCTGGAGAACGGCACCGATATTCGTATTATCCAAGTACTGCTCGGTCATGCACACCTGTCGAGCACGGCACATTACACGCGGGTTTCCACCGACACGATCCGCTCCACGGCAAGCCCGCTTGACCGATTGCGACTGGAGGTGACGCCGCCGGTATCATAATCGGTTGCGCCCCGCTTTCGAAGTTGCCGACATCTTTCGGCGACACGGTGGCTGCTACAGGCGAGAGAACGCCGGTCATCTTAGTCGTGGCGAACGACGTGTCATGGGCGCGATCGAAGCTTGCCGCACACCCAGGCTCGGCGGCCATGTCGATGCCTGCGATGAGTGTGGCACGACTCGCATCTCCTATAATTCCTGCCGCAATCGTCACTGCCCGAAGTGCCAGGGCATAGCTCGCAGGGGATGGGTCGCGGCCCGCATCTGCGATCTCTTGCCGGTCCAGTACTTCCATGTGGTCTTCACACTACCGCCTGGCATCGCCGAGATAGCCTTCCACAACAAGGCGGTCGTCTACGCACTGCTGATGCGGATCGCAGCCCAGACGCTGCAGACGGTCGCCGCCGACCCTAAACGGCTGGGTGCCGAGATCGGTATCATCGCCGTGCTTCACACCTGGGGCCAGGCGATGACCCACCATCCCCACGTCCACTGCGTCATACCAGGCGGCGGTCTCTCACCGGATAAGTCAAAGTGGATTGCATGCCGGCCGGGCTTTTTCTTGCCCGTCCGAGTTCTATCGCGTGTCTTCCGGCGGCTCTTTCTGACGGCCCTTGCTGACGCCTTCGCTCAGCGTAAACTTCGCTTCTCCAACGCGCTTGCACGCCTTGCCGACCCCACCGCTTTCACCAGCCATCTCGCGCACGCCCGTCGCAGTGAATGGGTCGTCTACGCCAAGCCGCCGTTTGGCGGACCGGACCAAGTGCTCGCCTATCTCGGCAGATACACCCATCGTGTGGCCATCGCCAACAGTCGTATCGTCGGTGCCGATGACGAGCATGTCGACTTCCGGTGGAAGGACTATCGACGCCAAGGACATGATCGCGAGAAGATCATGCGCCTTGACCCGCTCGAGTTTATCCGGCGCTTCCTTCTCCACGTACTACCCGACGGCTTTCACCGTATGCGTCACTTCGGCTTTCTCGCCAATAGCCATCGCCGGCAACGCATCGCCCTCTGTCGGGACCTGCTGGGCCAGCGGTCGACGTCGGCCGAGCAACCGCATTGCCTCAACCCAAATCAAGGCTACCCCTTCACATGCCCCGAATGTGACCGGCCGATGCGTCGGATGAAGGCCAACATCCGACCCGCTCAAGCACGGTCATCTTCATTCCGATGTGACACATCATGACATCAGGCGATCGGCAGACGACCCATATCACCCGCCGACTTGGACGCCGTTCCGGCGGACAATCGTCGCTGCCTGGAACCAGGCCAGATGTTCGATCCGTAGGCGCAAATGCATCCATATCGGCACAACCGGCACAGCGACCCGCGACATTGCGCTTCGACAATCATGTAAAACCTCGCCGTCTGCCACTTGATTGCGCGCCCTCAGGGCCACCGCATCACCGCGCCGGAACCGGACGCAGAACGCAATCCCCATAGTGCCAAACAACCCGCGCCTTCGTTCAATCCGGCTTATGTGAGGTCGGCCGAGTATGACGCCACTGTCCTATCCGACCTCACATAACCCTCCAGATTCACTGCGGTTGGAGGTGAATCACATGGGTAATACCAACGAGCGCTAATCAAAACCGGTGCGCCCAATCACGCATTCCAATTGACATGATCTTCCACGGCTGCGCGACCAGCTTGTTCCATGCGTCACAGCAATGGGAAACGATGTCGTCGTAGTCTTTGAATATCCGGTTGGACAACCAGTTCTCCCTCATAAATTGCCACAGGTTCTCGACAGGGTTCAATTCGGGCGACCGCGGCGGCAGGAACAGCAGGGTGACGGTGTCGGGTACTTTGAGTTTCGGCGTGACGTGCCATCCAGCCTGATCAACGATCAGCACGGCATGAGCACCTTCATCGACCGCCTGGCTGATTTCGAGCAGATGCTGGTTCATGGCATGGTTCATGGCATCGGTGTCGCAGTAGGGAAGAACAAGGCCCGCAGCTTTGCCCTTCTTGGGGCAGATGGCGCCGAAGATATAAGTCCACATCGTGCGTTGATCGAGTGGTGCCGAAGGCCTTGTGCCCTTGCGTGCCCATCGTCGGGTGATCTTGTTCTTCTGCCCTATCCGAGCTTCGTCGGCCCACCAGAGCTCGATCTCGATGTTCTTGGGGAGCCTGCTTTTGATGGTTGCCAGTGTGGCGGGGAAGTTTTTTTAAAACTCTCCAGGTCACCCTCGTTCTGGGCGTAATGGCGCGGACGAGCAGACAGCTTTGCAAAGCCGAGCGCCTTCAATTCGCGGCCAATGGTCGTCTCGTCCACAGAGATCCGGTATTCCTGGAAAAGCCATTGAACCAGATCCTTGCGCCGCCAGCGAACGACGCCATGCACTGCTGGTATCGGCCCGCTTTCGACAATCTTCGCCAAAGCCTGGCGATGCACAGCGGAAAGCTTTCCTTGATTGCCAGGCGCTTTGCCGTTGATGAGCCCTGACGGACCGCGGGCATTGAAGCGCATAACCCAATCGCGGACAATCTGCAGGGTCACGCCTCCGATCCTGGCCGCGTCGCTGCGTGAATGACCATCATAGATTTCGGCAAGGGCAAGAAGCCGCCGAGCCTGTGCCGCATCCTTCGTGCTCTTGGCCAATGCCCGCAGGGCAAAACCGTCGAAGTCATCGCGCAGTGGAATTCCCAATGTCATCCGCAAACCTCCGTTTGCGACAGAGATTCAGAATTCAACTGATTTGGAAACCGCAAAACGAGTCAGAAACCGCTCACGTTGGTATAAATCTCATTCTGTTGATCTTCGTCAGCGTGTTGTTTCCATGGTCGCTAGCGGCCAATCACGGCGAGCCGCTGCCCGTCATTTCGCAATCAGCGACAGCAGTGCGATCAAGCTGCTGCAACGCCGGGAGCGGACTGGGCTGATAACCCCCGCGCGTCAAGGAAGGCCACCAGGTGCAGGGAAACTGTCGGCGTTTCGCGATTTCCTGGTCGCACAGGTCGAAGGCAAACCGGATATCACCATGCCAGAGCTTGCCCGTCGCCTTGAGGATGAACATGGATTGGTTATTCCACCATCGTCCCTGTCGCGGTTTTTGATAACGCAGGGATACACATATAAAAAAACAGATAATGGCGTCGGAACGCGCTCGCGCTGATATCCGAAAGGATCGTGATGTCTGGATTCGAAACGCCAACCCCGGATGCGATTTGAACCGCATCGACTTGTTTTCTTGGACGAAACCTCGGTGAACACAAAGATGGTGAGACTGCGTGGGCGCTCCCCGCGCGGCGAGCGTCTCATCACGGATGCGCCCTTTGGCCACTGGGGGACACAGACATTCATTGCAGGCTTGCGCTGTTTCGGTCTTACTGCGCCCTGGATTATTGACAGGCCGATGAACCGGGAAATCTTCGACACCTACATCGAGACCCAGCTTGCGCCGACACTCGAACCAGGCAATGTCGTCATCCTGGATAATCTTCGCGTTCACAAGAGCGATAAAGCCAAAGCCTGCCTCAAGGAAGTTGGTGCGTGGCTCCTGTTTCTGCCGTCTTATTCGCCAGATTTGAACCCGATCGAAATGGCCTTCACCAAAATTAAGGCCCATCTCCGAGCCGCCGCCGCTCGCACGTTTGACGCACTCTCAAATGCGCTCGGATCCATCTGCAACCTCTTCAACAGCCAAGAATGTCGAAACTATTTTACAGCCGCAGGCTATGGGTTCGATTAAAGGTACGGCGCTCTAGTTGTTACCGTGGAGATTTCGTTTTGAGACGCACGATGGCGTCTGGATCTGAAAGGGTTCGAATCATCGAGGAAGTTGTTCCTGTCTTCTGTCCAGCGTAGGGCACAGCGTATCGATGCCATCTCGGTCAGAAGGATGATTGCTCATCGTCGGCGGCATAGACGTTGATGATATTTCCATAGGTCAGTTGCTGGAGAGTGATCAATATGCGGGATTGGGCAGAAGCGCGGCTTGATACGCCTAACAGCCGCGACTACACTCGATGCCATACTCGCCAGGGATGTCTGCATCGGCTTCGCCGCTTATTTGATTCCTACTCCATCAGTCTTCACTGGGTAGCCTCCTCGCCTCGACAGTAACGGGCAGGCGGGTGTTCTGCGGCAGCTCGGGGAGGGCTAGCCGCCATCCATTCCTCAGCAATACAAAGCCGCCCCACAGATTTTCATTCTCGACCGAAATCACCGGCTCCTCGAGATCTTTCTTTGGAATATAAACCGACAAATCGGCGCCGTTTCTACGAACGGTCACTTTCATCTGGCTATCCCTTCTTTAAGACAAGTGGCGATTTCAGAAGTCCCCGGAGTTGCAACCTCCAGGCTCGTTATTTCATAGGCACGCATCCCGACGATGGTGCCGCGATCAACCCATTCGACCGCATAGATATAAAATTGCTGAAGAAAGGTGCCCACGTCGCGCACAAAGCCCTCGTCGCCCTTGCGCACGAGATTTTCACCGATGTCCTTCCCAGGATAGGTGCCGTCATTCCTTACTTGGCGGGTGGCGCGGACCCGCTCACCCGGCCTAAACCGCGGTCGCTCACGGATTTCAACTTCCTGTTCGCGTAGAAGGCCCATGGCCGCTCCTCTCATCCTTGTGCTGCAATTATCGATTGGTGGTCAAGCCGGGACGCAAGTCTTAGGCACCGGACACACCGACGCGCATTGCTGCGTGTCGAATTCTCCCTTGCACTCGGTGCACTTCTTAGGATCGATAACGTACTTTTCCCCCTTGAAATTGATTGCATCTGAGGGACATTCGTATTCGCATGCGCCGCACTGGGTGCATTGGGACGCAATGATCTTGAAGGCCATGTTCTAGCTCCAGGTTCAGTCAGAAGGCGGCTCAGGCCGTTGCAACCAACGGTTTAACACCAAACTCGGCGGCGTAAAGCTCACCGATCGCAGTTTCGATGTAGTCATAGCCAAAAGCGTCCGTTGCTCGCACACCCGCTTCTGCTAGTTGTTTCTTTGGGGAATCACCGATCTTGGCACAGAGTAAGATGTCTATGCCTTCGAGCGCACTGATGATGTTATAAAGGGTGGCCTCCTCGCCCCAGCCGCCGAGGCAGTACTGTTCGACCTTGCGATGCCCTACCAAGTTAATCCCTTTCTGAGAGACTGCGTAAACTTGGAGTTCCGTCGCGTGCCCGAAGTGTTCGTTGATTCGGCCGCCGCCTTTGGTGGTCACGGCAACATGAAGCCGTCCGCCGGACTCTGCGGACGTGACAGCTGTGATCGCGTCCTTCCTTGCCGCCAGATGATCTCCGCGCTCCAACGCGACCAGCTGGCGGTAGGCGTGGCGCTTGCTGGCGTTGTAAGTAATATCGCTGGAGATGTGGTCTCGCGTAAACTCTCGCCTGCGATCATCGCCGAGTAGACCAACAGCGTCGGCGCGGCACTGCCTGCAATGGCGCATCAGCTTGGCGCCGCCTTCCAGGCGATCCTGAAGCGCCTCCAGTTCTAACGGCTGTGGACCACGCTGGCCGGTCAGTCCGTAATAGGTACCGTGTGAAGGCTCGGAAATCAGCGGCATCACGTTATGCATGAATGCGCCGCGGTCCCTGACCCATCTGTTGACCTCGACGAGGTGCGCGTCATTGACGCCCGGGATCATCACCGAATTGATCTTAGTGAGGATGTCTTTTTTTTTCAGCATCTCCAACCCCAACATTTGCCGCTCGTGAAGGATCCTGGCGGCTTCGATGCCGGTGTAGCGACGGTGCCCATAGAATATCCAGGGATAGATCTTTGCCCCGACCTCCGGGTCCACCATGTTGATGGTGATCGTAACGTGATCAACATTCATCTCGGCAAGCTCATCGACATGGTCAGGCAGCGCGAGCCCATTAGTCGAGATGCATAGCTTGATATCGGGGATTTCCCTCGCGACTCGTTCGAACGTTGCTTTTGTCTTCTTCCAATCGTAACAAGCGTCGCCCGGCCCGGCGATGCCGAGGACGGAAAGCTGCGGCACTTCGCTGGCGACCGCAATCACCTTACGCAGCGCTTGGTCCGGAGTAAGCTTTTCCGATGCAACCCCCGGCCGACTTTCGTTGGCGCAGTCATATTTACGATTGCAGTAGTTGCACTGGATGTTGCAGGCTGGCGCGACCGCGACATGCATGCGGGCGAAATAGTGATGCGCTTCTTCCGAAAAACAGGGGTGGTCCTTGATCCTTTCCCAGGTCGCCGGATCTATGTCGTCCGGCGCCGAAAGGCCGCAGGAGGAAGGTGCGTAGCCGACAGATTTTGCGGCCCGCGGCACTCCGTCGAGGGATGCTTTCCTGGTAGTCTCAAGCTCTATCATCGGTTGCGGCATCGCACGGCTCCATTGACGAGTTAACTTTACAGCTTCAGACGCAAGAGCAATGCCAATTCAAAAAATGGTAATGTTTCCACGCAATAGCTTGCGTGTCCGTTTTGCGAGCTTGCTCGCTACAATGGTTTTGTCGAACTTGCGACAGGGCCACGTCGCACACGGTGTGTCGCGTTAGACCAACTGAAGACAAAAGTGACGCTGATGAAGTCCATGATGTCACTCGCCGTTAGAACTTTTTGACCTCTATACGAAGCCGGCGCAGAGCATAGCCGACTTGGCGCGGCGTCAGGCCGAGGATACGAGCCGCCCTGGCCTGAACCCAACCGGCCATCTCCATTGCATTGATTAGTCGGTCACGGTCGGTCAGACTCGGTGCGCCGATTGTGGATGCGGGACCGCTTGTAGTGCCGGAGTTGGCCGGTGGTCCGACTAACACCCTGTTGCCCGGAACGAGGTCGCTGATCGCGGTGTTGCAACTATTACAATCAGCTCCTTTCCCGAGGAGCGAAGAAAAGCATCGGCCCTGCTGACACGCGAAATCTGATGGAACGATCGTATTTTTACCGGCTAGAGTGGCGGTTCTTTGTACGCAGTTTTCGAGCTCGCGAACGTTACCGGGGAAGTCGCATCGCGACAAAATGTCCAGTGCCGATGGCGAGAAGTCAACGTTTCGATCATTCTCCTCGTTGAATCGCTTGAGGAATACTTTCGCTAGACGCGGAATGTCACCCTCGCGCTGCCTCAGCGGCGGCAAAATAATGGGCACCACATTGATCCGATAATATAAGTCGGCTCTAAACGTCCCGCACGCAACGGCCGTCTCGAGGTCTCTGTTGGTGGCGCATATGAGGCGAACATTAACTTTAAGCGTCTTCGTTCCGCCGACCCGCTCAAGTTCACCCTCCTGCAACACGCGTAATAACTTCGCTTGAAATTCTGGCGATATTTCGCCTATTTCATCCAGCAGCAACGTGCCACCATCCGCCAGTTCGAAACGGCCTGCACGCTGCGAGATCGCTCCTGTAAAAGCGCCTTTTTCATGCCCAAACAGCTCGGATTCCAGAACACCCGACGATAGTGCGGCGCAATTCAGTTTCACGAAGGGCTTCTTTCGCCGTGCCGACAATTCGTGTATCGCCCTTGCAAAGGATTCCTTGCCGGTGCCGCTCTCGCCCCTCAAAAGCACAGCGGAGTTGGTCGTCGCCACGATAACGGCGGTCTGGACGACCTCCTTGAGCGCAGGACTCTCTCCGACAATCCAGCTGATTTGCGTTCGCGGGGTGGGGACAGGCTTTCCCTCGACGCGGGAAATCCGCTCTGCTCGTTCCTCGATTATTGATTCGCCATCTCTGCAAACATCTCGATTGAGCCGGCTGGCCGATCCGGTGAGGTTGGCGACCATGGTTAGGAAAAGTATCTCCTCCTTGTAGTTATCACTGGTGGTGCCAGTCTTAACGCGATCAATCCATAGTGCCCCGAGCACCAGCTTGCCCGCCTTGATGGGGACCCCCATGAAGGTAACGGCAAGATTGCCGTCTTGAGACGTCCGCAATGTAGTGTTGAATAAGTCCGATTTCCTAATATCAGGCACGACGAGTGCCGCACCGGTAGCGATGATATGCTCTATTGCCGCCTTCGGTTTGATCGTGGGAGTGGGTGAGGGAGAGTCACGGCCGAAGCCGGAGCATATGGTTACCTCTGCCTTCCCTTCCTCGGCTGAAATCACGATCTCGCCGTGGCGCATTGGCAGAAGCAAAGAGAGGCTATTCAGCACATTAGAAAATGCAATCTCAAGACGAGAGGAAGCGAGGAGGTCTCTCGATATCCGATAGATTCCACTGCGCCACATATCCGGGTTATGCGTGTTCATGACCGATTGCTCGCCCGCCGGCCGAACTCTATCGGAGTATGTAAACCCGTTTGGTAGGCTGCTCATAGTTTTCTACCCCCAGTGCGCGAACTTTGTTGTTCGAGCATTCGGAAGTTTTATACCTCCATTCGAAACCGCAGAAAAAATAAAATGATATGCAAGCTGTCACGACGATTCCTTTATCTGCCGTCGCTTAGCAGAGGGGCGGTCAATGCATTCTGAGCTGGAGATGGCCCTCATCATCCGAACTTGAAGAGGATCCCGAACCCGCCTCGCGGATAATTCCACTCGATGTCACCATTTGCTTCGCATAACACTCTGCATGTGCCGCACTCCATGCAGCCATCCACAACAATTTCCACCTGCCCGGCATCGTTCTCCTCATAGCATTTGGCCGGACAAATTTGCGTTAACGCAAGCAGGTTCGGGCTTGGCGACAAATGCGGTCGCACTTTTATGTGTGGGCGCCCCGTATCGACCAGATAACGATTTTGGTAGAGTTTGTCTTCGATGCGTTCCATTGTCGTGAACTTCATCTGAATTCTCCTTTAGCGCCAGGCCAAGGCGAGACGGACCGCGTCACTGACCAACCCCCAACGCGAACGTGCCTTGATGAAGGCGCCGGATGTCGCCTTTTCGCTCTCAATCTTAGGAGTACCGTCAACGCGCACGAAATTCTGCGCGGCCTGCGATATCAGCTTCGGATAAGTCGTGAAAAAGCTTTGACGATTGTTATGGAGGAGGGCGGGCATATCTTTGTGCTTCATCAGGTCTTTCATAACGAAGGACCTGTCCAGCATGCGCTTGTAGAGGGAGAGGTTCTGCTTGGTCATGGCACCTCCGCGGCATTTTATCTGAAAAATTGATTCGCCGACCATGCGCCCCGAAGCCATGGCAAGGTTGGAACCCTCGCGATGCACGGCATTGTTGAGTTGCGCTGCGTCGCCAACGACGACCCAGCCATTGCCGAAGAGCTGCGGGATTGCCTTGAAGCCGCCCTCCGGGATGAGATGCGCGGCGTATTCTTTGACCTCCGACCCCGCTATCAGCGGTCGGATCGAGGGATGGCCCTTGAAGGCGTCGAGAAGAGCGTACGGTTTTTCCATGGTTGATGCTAAGCCGGAGACGAGGCAGCCGATGCCAAGCGAAATTGACTCTCTGTTGGTATAGAGGAAGCCCAGTCCGGCCATTCCGCGTGAGATTGTCCCGCCTGCTTCGATCACGCAGCCTTCGTCTTCGGTCAGGCCGAAGCGCTCTGCAATGACTTCTTCCGGCAGGAAATGCATTTCCTTGACGGCGAGTGCAACATTTTCCGGCTTCGGCATCTCGCGCAATCCGGCCCGTGTGCCGAGGAGCCCATTTGCCCCTTCAGCGAGAACGACGACATCCGCAAGGATCACGTCGCCGGTGCGGTCCGTGTGGACGCCTATCACCTTACCACTCAAATCCTGGGCAAGTTTCGTCACCGTTGTCTCGCATAGTACCGTGCC
Source organism: Rhizobium sp. T1470 (assembly GCF_042140505.1). Classification (NCBI taxonomy): domain Bacteria; kingdom Pseudomonadati; phylum Pseudomonadota; class Alphaproteobacteria; order Hyphomicrobiales; family Rhizobiaceae; genus Rhizobium; species Rhizobium sp. T1470. The sequence goes on along the minus strand of NZ_CP148093.1, from coordinate 798,174 downwards.
GCCCGCCTCACGCACCTTTCCTGAGAACCACTTATCGAATTGGGCGCGGATGATAGTGTAGCGGTTTGGCCTCTGCTCGTTGAAGTCATCCGATCGATAGTGCATTCCTGTGTGCGACGTATCGTCCATTATCCAGAACCGCTGCTCGACCAGATGCCGTTCAAGAGGCGCGTCGTCGCGGAAATCGGGAATTATCGTCTCCAACGTATTGGCATACAATATGGCGCCTTGAACGTTTTTGGAGCCCGGATACTCTCCGCGCTCCAATTGCAGCACATTCAGACCGGACCTAGCCATCGTGTAAGCAGCAGCGTTGCCGGACATACCGGCTCCGACTACGATGGCGTCGAATTTCTCCTCGCTCATTGGACCTTCCTCAGTTCACTAGTTTCAGATGATCGCGCGGCGCCAATCGCCTCGTGAAGGCCGCGGTCAATGCTGGAAGGAACCGGATTGCATCAGCAACAACGCCCACGTGGGCGAAATCGAAGATCGGTGCGTTCCGATCGGTGTTGATAGCGACAATAAAATCAGCTCCTTCGACGCCAACCCGATGCTGGATTGCGCCCGATATTCCGGCTGCAACGTAGAGCTTGGGTCGGATCGTCTTGCCGGTCTGACCGATCTGTCGATCAAACGGCATCCAACCCTTTTGGACCAGCGGTCGCGAACAGCCAAACTCACCGCCGATCGTCCTCGCGAGATCCTTCACGTGCTGCAGGTTCTCGGCTGCGCCGAGCCCGAGCCCGCCGCCAACCACGACATCGGCGTAGGCGAGATTGGCATCTTCCGATTGGCTGTCAGAGAGGAAGCCAAGGACTTTCGTGATGATCTCTTCCTCGACCATTATCAAATCATGTCGGATAACGCGTCCGATTGGCTTAGCCAATCGCTGCGGCATCGCCATGACCCTCGGACGCACTGTTGCCATTTGCGGACGGCAGTTGAGAGTATAGATAGTGCACAGCAAAGAACCGCCGAAGGTCGGCCGTGTTGCCGCGAGGGAACCATCTACATCGACGTCAAGTTCCGTGCAGTCGGCCGTGAGCCCTGTCTGCAAGGTAGTTGCCACAGAACCCGCAAGGTCGCGGCCGAGCGTGGTCGCGCCCAGAAGCAGAATTTCAGGTTTATGGCTATTGACCAGATCTGTCAGGGCTTTGGTGAATGGCTCATTTCGATAGTCTACTAGTAGCGGCGACTCAATAAGGTAGGCGAGATCGGCCCCATAAGCGAAGGCGTCTGCAATGGCAGGCCCGGTCCCCACTCCGTCCGGCGGCCCGACGACCACGCCAGCAAGCTGAACGCCCAGCTTGTCGGCAAGCTTGCGGCCTTCACCGAGCAATTCGAGGGACACGGGATGGACCTGGCCCCGCTCCAGCTCAATGAAGACCCAGACGTGCCGATGATCCTGATAATGCTTCGGCAACTCCTTCTTCATGCCGGCACGGCTGGTGGCTTGAGACGGCGTCTCACTTTTTTGGATTTCCATCATGCGCTCCTCCTTGCCGCTCACGCGCTGCCATTGGATGAAAGCTCACCCTCCAACGCAGGTTGGTTGGTGAAGATTGATGCGACCACCTCGTCAGCGACATCGCCAACGGCTTTGTCGGTTGTGTCGATTTGCATAGCTTTTTGCGCTCGGGCGGTGGGAGCGAATACGCGTTTCACGACCGTCGGCGACCCTCTCAAGCCGCAGCTAGCCAGTTCCTCAATTCCAGCGTCGGCCGCACTCCACTTCAGAATTGGGGACCGGGCGGCACGCAAAGCATCATCGAGAGAGCCGCGGCGGATAGAATTGACACCCTCCAGCATAGTGATAAGGCACGGAAATTTGCTCTTCAGCATCTGCGTGCCGCCTTCCGAGCGCCGCTCAACGGTGATCTCGCGCGCATGGCGATCGATAGAAGCGATTTTCGTTATATAAGTCAGCTGTTGGAGATTCAGACGCTTGGCAATTCCAGGCCCGACCTGGGCGGTGTCGCCGTCGATCGTCTGCTTACCGGTGAAGACGATATCAGGCGCGCCAAAGCTATCGCCAATCTTCGCGATTGCTTGAGCGATAGCGAATGAAGTCGCCAACGTGTCGGACCCCGCAAAGTGACGGTCGGTCAAAAGTATCGCGCGGTCGGCGCCATAAGTGAGCGCCTTGCGCATCGCTTGCTCTGCCATGGGTGGGCCCATAGTGAGGACAGTGATCGTCCCCCCATGGCAGTCACGCACTTTGAATGCCTCTTCGAGCGCGAAGAGATCGTACGGGTTGATGATTGTCGGCACGCCTTGGCGCATGATGGTATTCGTCACCGGATGGACGCGAATCTGGGCCGAGTCCGGCACCTGCTTGATACAGACTACGATGTGCATGATGACTTTGGGCTCCCGATCGAAGTGGATTGGCGTTTCTTACTAAGCATTACTCGTGCCAACCACGTCGGGGGTAGGTAAACCCCCTGAAATCTTAATGTGTTCCATTTGTGAGGGTTCAGCGACACGACGGATCCTGTCGGATTGGAGACATTTGTGTCGCAACCCTGCTGCACTTATTTCTGTCCGACTGAGGTCAAGTTGGGGCCTAATGGTACAAAGATGCGACGCGGCGCGGCGGCCTTTGTCGGATCGCGGTCCTTGAGCACCTTGAAGACTCGATGGGAAAGCGGTGAAGAGTTTGCGAAGTCTTCGTAAGCGCGTGCGAGAGTGGCGCGCGCGCAAGCAGCGATTGCCTTGTCCGGGAGGTTTGAATGATCCTCCTCGGCCAGATATTGCCCCATGCGCTTCATGATGTGGAGCCGCGAGACATTGAGCACCTTCACATCATAAGAGACGCCTAGGACTTCGAAGAATTCCTCAGTAGCCGACAAGCGCTTTAACCGCTCAAGAATGTTGGTAACATCAATGGGATAGCTCTCGCCCGCACAACTGTTCATTTGCCTTTTCCTTTGGTGGTCTACAATTCGCTCGAATCCGAGGCGCCGCCGCGTGGTTCGCAGATTGAGAATGCGACGCGGTTGAGAGCGGCGACGCCGCTCACGGTATTATCCGGGACTTGCGCTGAATTGGGAGGCCCAAAAGCGCCCGTGGCACGAACCTCGTCGATCTCTTCGGCGCGCAGACCTATCGATCCCGCATTGAGGACGCAGGCCGAAGTGAGCGAGTGGACGGTCTCCATTCGTCTCGCGGGGTGAGGTGACGCCAGGGGCCTTGTTAGCGGCGTTTTATTGTGGAACATCGCGGTTTCTGGACCTCGGTTACTCTCAAGCGGATAGCGGGATTGGAAGGCCGGCATCACTTTGCCTGCCCCCTGGAGACGGGGGCGGCGCCGTCACGTAGCTGCGCCACGATTCCTGGTATTAGTTCGAGCACTCGATCGACATCCTCATCGCGGTTATAGCGTGAAAAGGAAAAGCGAACTGCCCCGAGTGGCGTAACCTGGCGAATGTTCATGGCCGTTAGAACATGGCTCTGCACCGAGGAACCAGAAGTGCAGGCGGAGCCCGAGGAGCAAGCGATGCCATGGCGATTGAGCACAAATTGTATTGCTTCGCCAGCAATGCGATCGAAGGCGACGTTCGTGGTATTAGATAATCGTGCCAGGGGGTCGCCGGTGACGAAGGTCCCGGGGATGCGCTCAAGAAGTCCTCTCTCCAATCGATCGCGGAGCGATTTTACGCGTTTGTTTTCCTCGTCCATGCGCTCCAATGCGAGCTCGGCCGCCTTGCCTAAACCTACGATCCCGGGCGCGTTCTCTGTGCCGGCGCGTCGGCCGCGCTCCTGATGACCGCCCCTTACGAGTGCCTCAAAGGGCGCATCGCGTTTTATGTAGAGGGCGCCGACGCCTTTCGGTCCATGTAGCTTGTGGGCGGAGAGCGACAGCATGTCGATTGCCGTCGATTTCAGGTCCATCGTCTGCTTGCCGACCGCTTGCACTGCATCGGCGTGAAAAAGTGCGCCAACTTGCTTCGCCATCTCAGCGAGCCTTTCGACGGGGAATATTGTGCCTGTCTCGTTGTTCGCCCACATGATCGAAACGATTGCGACGCGATGGGTGAGGGCGGTCCTGTAGGCATCAAGGTCGAGGCGGCCATGGTGGTCCACCGGGATCCTGTGCACTTTGACGCCGCGCGTCTTCTCAAGGTGTGCGCATAGCGTCAGCGCGGCCGGATGCTCTACCGCCGAAGTCACTATCTCCGTGCGCCCGGGATCCATCTCAAGACCCGAAAGAATCGCTGTATTAACGCTTTCGGTCCCGCCCGAAGTGAAAGCGATCTCATGGTCAAACTTTGCGCCGGTCAGCGCTTGCAACTGCCGCCGCGCCGTCTTAATCGCTGCGCTGGCGGCGGCGCCGCTGTCATGCATCGATGAAGGGTTGCCAAACTGATTCAAAAAGAACGGTAGCATCGCATGAACAACTTCGGCATCGACTTGTGTTGATGCATTATTGTCGAGATAAATAGCTTCCATTGGATACCACTCAACGACCGATGTGACACAAACATTGCAACTGTGTCGATCCCGCTTGCAGGTTCGCATGCGATGTGATTAGCCACAGGACTTGCCGCAGGCGCACTTCTCCAGCGGGTTAGGATGATCGATGATAAAACCGAAGGAACCCGGATCCGTGACGAAATCCAAGGTCGAGCCGGCAATGTGGGGTTGAGATCCTGCGTCCACGAACACCTTGACCCCACCCGTCTCAATAACAGCATCGCCCTCTCGGGAATCGATCTCCAAGCCCACATTGTATTGAATGCCGGCGCAGCCGTCCATTTCGACGGTGATGCGCAAGCCGGTCACAGGCTCGGGAGCCTGGGATATGACGCCCTTCACTGCGGCGATTGCCATTTCGGTGAGCGTGATCATCTGATCGTTTCTCCTGGTTTCGAGATTTGTTCGTAATTCGACGATGCACTTAGCGTGCCAACCGAAAAACCCTGCTAAAGCAGCGTTAAGCTCAGGCCGCTATGTCGCATTTCCAACACCGTCGAGACCGAACAACGCAGAGGGGCGCCTGGGATAGCGTGAACTCTTAGGGGTCATTCCTGGTTAGCACTGGGTTTGGTCAGGCATCGATACGAGTGTGTACGCCAGGCTTGGTAGGGGCGCATTCAGCGCACCAACCCAACGCAGAACCACACCTTAAGCATTGGAGCACGAGCTTGTCGTGGAATGAAATTTAGGATCCTCTCTCAAAGAGCCGAGCCAGCTCTCTCCTTTGGTCAGGGGGCGGACTCGGTCTCGAGAGACTTCAGCGTTTTGAGAATGTTCTGTGGCGACGAGGCCCAGGGATCGGTTTCGCAATTGTCCGAAAGGCCTTCCTCCACGAACCATTGTTCTATAAGACAATCGTTGATCACGGCAGCGTAGCGCCAGGAGCGAAGGCCAAAGCCCAGATTGTCCTTTGCGACTAACATGCCCATCTTGCGAGTGAATTCACCCGAACCATCAGGAATTAGCTTGACCTTCTTCAGTCCAGATGCCTTGCCCCACGCATTCATTACGAATGCGTCGTTGACAGAGAGGCAGTAGACCGACTCGATTCCGTGCTTCTCAAATTCCTCGTAGAGCTTATCAAAATCGGGCAATTGATAAGTTGAACAGGTCGGCGTGAAGGCGCCCGGGAGCGAAAATAAAATCGTGCGCCTACCGCCAAAATAATCTTCCGTCGTCTTGTTTTCCCAACGGTACGGATTTGGTCCGTCCACGGTCTCATCGCGAACACGTGTGCGAAAAGTAACGAACGGAACCCTTTTCTTCATCGTCATCAGCATTGCTCCTTTCCGGCTCTGGATGCTTTCGAGCCCGCTATAGAGTGTCCTCAATATTGCCCAGAGGTCTCGAAAAAACTCACAATAGTCGGACCCGTAAGCGGCGTCGCGTCAACTGCTCTGTTTGGCTGTTGGGCGGCTTCCAACGGGCTGCAAGCGCCGTGCCATTTGACATCTGTCCGTGACTGCACTGCGTTGCCCTGCACGATTAAGGATCTGGCATGGCGCGTACTGAGTCCCCTTTCCCTTCAGTTTGAGCAAGCGCTGCCTATATTTTAAGTCATGCCCTCTCCGGTTGGACGGCAGGCGCAGCTTTGACACAATCAATGCAACGCGGCCCCAAAATGGCCGCGGCGCGAGCTCGACCCCACGTTTGACCTTGTCCTTGCGATGGCAGTCTTGCAAAGCCAGAACGCCGCGAATTTATTGTCAGCGTCTCAATAACGAGGCCCCCGCAACTTTCGGCGCAGAACCGACACGCAACTTGTCGTTTTGTCGGTTCCTAGACACTTCGGTGTCCACCCTGCCTGCAACCAGGAGCTTGCTTAGCCTTTTGAAAACATAGCAAAAGCTTGATCAAGCAGCCTCTGTAAACGCGATTGGCATGAGTTTTGAAACACTATCCTAGAGCAGTACGCTGCCGCGCCGCAGATCATCTCGTGGCGACGTAGCGAAGGAGGGAAGCAACATGTCAAGTGTCACTCAGATCCGAAATTTGTCGAATAGGAGAGTGACCCTCCCGACTGATCGATCTGGTTCGCTACAATCACCGCAATCGCTGGATCTGAAGCAACCTATAGACTTGGATATGGACTTCGATCAGTACGTCTTTTCCTGCGTGCTCTTGCACGTGTTGGAAGAGATTGCGGCCGACGTGGCAACTGCGACCGAGGCAACCGGCCTTTCCCGTGCCGAACTGCGAGACATCCTTAAACACTGTGTTCCCGCCACTGTTAAGCAGGCGTTCAGCTTGGAAAACGTGCGCGAAGCCGAGCCGGGTGTGGAAGAGGAACTTCTGCGGGATCTGTTGCTCGCGCATGCTCGACAGGGCGACCCAACAAGCGCTTGTTTCGCCAAGATCATCGCCCGGCGCGCCTTGCGCCACGACCATCTGTGGCTGGAGCTTGGTCTATCCGATAGGTCCGAACTTAGCCTCTTGCTTGCCATCCATTTTCCCACACTAGCGGCCGGCAATACCAATCACATGAGGTGGAAAAAGTATCTTTATCGCATGCTTTGTGAGGCCGAGGGGTTTTCGCTATGCACGGCACCCAGTTGCCGAGAATGTAAGGAATATAGAAACTGCTTTGTTCCTGAGCAAAGCGAAACACCGGGATGCGCGACCGGTTTGAATTAGGTGAAGCTAACGTTTGCTAGTGGCCGCAACTACGCCCTCGGCGTCGATTCGGCAAACGGCTTTGAGCACGGTTCACGCCATATGGGGGATTCGGCAATGAACGTTGAGCATTCTGCGAAGATCCGCGGCAAGACACCATTCCATCGACATCTCTATGTCCAAGTTCTTGCGGCAATCGCCACGGGTATCCTGCTCGGGCATTTGTACCCCGCAGTCGGCACGCAGATGCAGCCGCTCGGCGACGCCTTCATCAAGCTCGTGAAGATGATTATCGCGCCGGTCATCTTCCTGACCGTTGCAACTGGTATCGCCAGCATAACCGATCTCGCCAAGGTCGGTCGCGTCGCCGCTAAGGCGATGGCGTACTTCTTGACCTTTTCGACGCTGGCGCTTGTCGTGGGCCTCGTGGTCGTGAATGTGGTGCAGCCGGGCGCGGGCATGCATATCGACCCGGCCTCGCTCGACGTGAACTCGATCGCCACCTACATGGCGAAGGCAAACGATCAGTCGGTGACCGCTTTCCTCATGCACATCATTCCGACGACGCTTGCAGGCGCCTTCGCCGAAGGCGACATCCTTCAAGTTCTCTTTATCTCCGTTCTCTTTGGCATGGCCCTTGCTATGGTCGGAAAGAAGGCCGAGCTAGTCGTCGACTTCCTGCAAGCGCTGGCACTGCCGATCTTCCAGCTGGTGACGATCCTCATGAAAGCGGCACCAATCGGTGCCTTCGGAGCCATGGCCTTCACGATCGGCAAGTACGGCGTCGCCTCGATCGCCAACCTCGCAATGTTGATCGGCACCTTCTATCTCACCTCATTCCTCTTCGTCTTCCTCGTGCTCGGTGCGGTGGCGCGTTATAACGGTTTTTCGATCGTCGCGCTCATCCGCTATATAAAGGAGGAACTGCTGCTGGTACTGGGCACCTCGTCCTCAGAGGCTGCGCTTCCAGGCCTCATGAACAAGATGGAGAAGGCGGGCTGCAAGCGTTCGGTCGTTGGTCTCGTCATCCCGACCGGTTTTTCCTTTAACCTCGATGGCACCAACATCTACATGACCCTTGCGGCGCTCTTCATTGCCCAGGCGACCGACACACCGCTTTCTCTCGGCGACCAGATCCTGCTGCTGTTCGTCGCCATGCTGAGTTCAAAGGGTGCAGCCGGCATAACCGGCGCCGGTTTCATCACGCTTGCCGCGACGCTCTCGGTCGTTCCGGCGGTGCCGGTCGCCGGTATGGCGCTGATCCTCGGCATCGACCGTTTCATGTCGGAATGCCGGGCAATTACTAATATTATCGGCAATGCAATTGCAACGCTCGTCGTGGCGAAGTGGGAAGGCGAGCTCGATCGAGCGCAGCTCTCGGCAGCGCTTGCCGGCGAGGTGCCGATCAAATCATTCCGCCGGTGACCAAGCCGGCCAAGTAATGCCTCCCAGGGCCCGCACGGCAAGTGCGGTTTAGCGCGATCTGGTCTCCAGATCGCGCTTTTTTTGCGCCGATGGGCGCACCTTGCCTGCAGCATACGAAGACAACTGGAAGCAGCACCGCCAGGGAGGGACCCAGTAGCTCGCTGATTGGCTCAGATTAGTGTGTGCAGCTCCGACTTCCTGCCCTCATTCGAAATGAAACCGGCACCTTTTTTTGTTGCATCCGTGACACAGGCCAGTCGCGTCAACCTCTCGCTTTCCCTAGGCCTAAATATCTGAAAACGGTCATAAAAAACATTTCTGCGGCCTAATACCAGCGAGCGCAGAGTACGACTCACTTGGGATTGAACTAAGCCGCTACCGCGGCAATTGCGGCGGGCTTTGAGAAGAGCCTCCTGGCTGAGAGGATGAGGGTGTTGCAAACCCACCCTTCAGACAGGAGGTCCAGATGGCCGAGATAAGCCCTCTTCGCCGCCGGATGATCGAGGACATGACGGTCCGCAATCTGTCTCCGGCCACCCAACGATCCTATATCAATGCCGTCCAGAAGTTCAGCCGCCATTTCGGCCACTCGCCGGATCGGCTTGATCTTGAAGATGTCCGCGCGTTCCAAGTCTACCTTGTCTCAGGTGGAATATCCTGGGCGGCATTGAACCAGATCGTCTGCGCGCTGCGGTTTTTTTATGGGGTCACGCTCGGTCAGAATGAGATCCCGGAGCGCATCCCCTATGCCCGCGCACCGCGGAAGCTACCCATCGTTCTGTCGACGGACGAGGTAGTCCAATTCCTGGAAGCTGTCTCCAGCCTGAAGGCGCGTGTGGCACTAACCTGCGCCTATGGAGCCGGTCTCAGGGTCTCGGAAGTCTGCGGACTAAGCATCGGTGATATCGACAGCTCGCGCATGGTGATTCATATCCGCCATGGCAAGGGCGGCAAAGCCCGCTACGTCATGCTGTCGCCGGAACTGCTCGGCATCCTACGCAGCTATTGGCGCTTGACGAGGCCCAAGACGCTGCTCTTTCCCGGACGCAATCCTGACAAGCCGATCGAGCCGACGGTGTTGCATGCCGCTTGTCGTTCGGCGGTTGCAGCAACGGGACTGGCCAAGCGGGTCACCATCCATACATTGCGGCACAGTTTTGCCACCCACTTGCTGGAGAACGGCACCGATATTCGTATTATCCAAGTACTGCTCGGTCATGCACACCTGTCGAGCACGGCACATTACACGCGGGTTTCCACCGACACGATCCGCTCCACGGCAAGCCCGCTTGACCGATTGCGACTGGAGGTGACGCCGCCGGTATCATAATCGGTTGCGCCCCGCTTTCGAAGTTGCCGACATCTTTCGGCGACACGGTGGCTGCTACAGGCGAGAGAACGCCGGTCATCTTAGTCGTGGCGAACGACGTGTCATGGGCGCGATCGAAGCTTGCCGCACACCCAGGCTCGGCGGCCATGTCGATGCCTGCGATGAGTGTGGCACGACTCGCATCTCCTATAATTCCTGCCGCAATCGTCACTGCCCGAAGTGCCAGGGCATAGCTCGCAGGGGATGGGTCGCGGCCCGCATCTGCGATCTCTTGCCGGTCCAGTACTTCCATGTGGTCTTCACACTACCGCCTGGCATCGCCGAGATAGCCTTCCACAACAAGGCGGTCGTCTACGCACTGCTGATGCGGATCGCAGCCCAGACGCTGCAGACGGTCGCCGCCGACCCTAAACGGCTGGGTGCCGAGATCGGTATCATCGCCGTGCTTCACACCTGGGGCCAGGCGATGACCCACCATCCCCACGTCCACTGCGTCATACCAGGCGGCGGTCTCTCACCGGATAAGTCAAAGTGGATTGCATGCCGGCCGGGCTTTTTCTTGCCCGTCCGAGTTCTATCGCGTGTCTTCCGGCGGCTCTTTCTGACGGCCCTTGCTGACGCCTTCGCTCAGCGTAAACTTCGCTTCTCCAACGCGCTTGCACGCCTTGCCGACCCCACCGCTTTCACCAGCCATCTCGCGCACGCCCGTCGCAGTGAATGGGTCGTCTACGCCAAGCCGCCGTTTGGCGGACCGGACCAAGTGCTCGCCTATCTCGGCAGATACACCCATCGTGTGGCCATCGCCAACAGTCGTATCGTCGGTGCCGATGACGAGCATGTCGACTTCCGGTGGAAGGACTATCGACGCCAAGGACATGATCGCGAGAAGATCATGCGCCTTGACCCGCTCGAGTTTATCCGGCGCTTCCTTCTCCACGTACTACCCGACGGCTTTCACCGTATGCGTCACTTCGGCTTTCTCGCCAATAGCCATCGCCGGCAACGCATCGCCCTCTGTCGGGACCTGCTGGGCCAGCGGTCGACGTCGGCCGAGCAACCGCATTGCCTCAACCCAAATCAAGGCTACCCCTTCACATGCCCCGAATGTGACCGGCCGATGCGTCGGATGAAGGCCAACATCCGACCCGCTCAAGCACGGTCATCTTCATTCCGATGTGACACATCATGACATCAGGCGATCGGCAGACGACCCATATCACCCGCCGACTTGGACGCCGTTCCGGCGGACAATCGTCGCTGCCTGGAACCAGGCCAGATGTTCGATCCGTAGGCGCAAATGCATCCATATCGGCACAACCGGCACAGCGACCCGCGACATTGCGCTTCGACAATCATGTAAAACCTCGCCGTCTGCCACTTGATTGCGCGCCCTCAGGGCCACCGCATCACCGCGCCGGAACCGGACGCAGAACGCAATCCCCATAGTGCCAAACAACCCGCGCCTTCGTTCAATCCGGCTTATGTGAGGTCGGCCGAGTATGACGCCACTGTCCTATCCGACCTCACATAACCCTCCAGATTCCCGAATCGGTGAAAATCTGAATCCATGGGGCAAACGGGAGGTTTGCAATGGGTTCGGCGATTGCATTGCGCGATGATTTTGATGGTCCTGCTCTGCGGCAGTTCGCGAAAGGGACCAAGGATGCCGCTCAAGCGCGGCGGCTTCTGGCGTTGGCGGAAATTTATGACGGCGGCTCGCGTACAGATGCGGCCCGGATCGGGGGCGTGACCTTGCAGATTGTTCGCGACTGGGTCGTTCGTTTCAATGAGCACGGGTCGGCCGGGCTCCTCAACGGCAAGGCTCCCGGCAATCGGCCCAAGCTGAATGATGATCAGCGCCAGGCCTTGGCCAAGATTGTAGAGCGTGGTCCGATCCCGGCTATCCACGGTGTCGTTCGGTGGCGGCGCAAGGATCTGGTCCAATGGATCTTCCAGGAATTCCGGATCTCGATGGACGAGACCACGGTTGGTCGCGAATTGAAGGCTCTCGGCTTTGCCAAGCTGTCTGCCCGGCCGCGCCACTACGCCCAGAATGAACCCGAAGTGGACGCTTTTAAAAAGAGTTCCCTGCCGCATTGGCAGCCATCAGAAGCAGCCTCCCGAAGAATACCGAGATCGAACTCTGGTGGGCCGACGAGGCGCGCATAGGTCAGAAAAACAAGATCACCCGCCGATGGGCTCGCCGTGGCACCCGACCTTCAGCGCCGCTGGATCAACGGACGATGTGGGCGTACATCTTCGGTGCCATCTGCCCCAAGAAAGGTAAGGGCGCGGGCCTCGTATTGCCCTATTGCGATACCGACGCCATGAATCAACATCTGCTGGAAATCAGCCAGGCAGTCGATGACGGCGCTCACGCGGTCCTCATCCTCGATCAAGCCGGATGGCACGTCACGCCGAAGCTCAGCGTCCCTGACAACATCACATTGCTGTTCTTGCCGCCGCGTTCGCCTGAATTGAACCCTGTCGAAAACGTCTGGCAGTTTATGAGGGACAACTGGCTGTCGAACCGCATCTTCACAGACTACGAGGACATCGTCGCTCACTGCTGTGCCGCCTGGAACAAACTCGTCGCGCAACCCTGGAAGATAATGTCCATTGGACTGCGCGAGTGGGCGCATCGGTTTTGATCAATGCATGTTGGTATAATTAGTCAGATTGGCATGAGATTTGAAACCTCTCCATCACAAAGCAGCGGCCACTACGAGCCTGCAGCTGTGTCGCGGGCAGACGCGATGGAGGAAAGGAAGAGGAAACTTTGGAAAAGTATTACGCTGCATGGAAGAGGAGAATCTCATCGTTTTGCTCCATTTTAGAGTGCGTTGCGACGCCGGTTCCGATCTTTTTGAACCGTGTTGCCTGTCGCCGTCGGCAGCGCGTGATCAGGCTTCTTCATCGCGCCATTCGAGCTTGAGAAAGTACCGCCGCGCGGCGAGTCCTTTCGCTCGCTTTTCGCTTGAGAGGCCGCAAACCGCTGACGAGATTAGCGACCCGGCCCAACCTGAAAACGACCCAGCTGATGAGTGGCGAGAGAGAAGTAAAACCTATGGGGAAAGCGATTTCCGTTCCCGATCATATCCCGCTCGATTGTTGAGACTTAACTGTTCAAATCGTCCGGCCTGTACCGGCGCCCAATGGAACTCCGCTACACGCATCTGTCGCATCCATGGAGAACCCCTGTCTCGTTTCCCCTTTGACACGCGCGATGGGCCAGGTACATGGCTGATCCCGCGCCCGCGAGACCAGTGCAAGGCGCTGGATGACCCGCAGACCCTTTCTAGGGCGTAAACCCATTAATGTTCTTGGCGTTTTGCGTGCCTCGTGATTCAAGGCTTCCGAATGAGGAGCCATGATGACACGCCGCCGCTACGAACTCACGGACCAGGAATGGTCGATTATTTCGCCACTTCTTCCCAACAAGCCGCGCGGCGTTCCCCGTGTCGACGACCGACGGGTGTTGAATGGCATCCTTTGGCGCTTCCGAACAGGCTCTCCTTGGGCGGAAGTTCCTGAGCGGTATGGGCCGCCAACCACCTGCTACAACCGCTTCGTCCGCTGGCGGAAGGCTGGTGTCTGGGATCGGCTTCTTGAAGCGGTTTCAGAAGCTTACGATGGCGACATCGTCATGATCGACTCGACCTGTGTTCGCGTTCACCAGCACGCGGCCACGGGAAAAAAGGGGATCAAGACGATGGTGGCATGGGACGTTCCCGCGGCGGGCTCACGAGCAAAATCCACGCGCTCGTCGATGCTGAAGGTCGGCCCGTCACGCTCCGCCTGACCGGCGGGCAGATTGCTGATTGCACTGAAGCCGATGCGCTGACTGACAGCCTCGGCGAAGGCGACATCCTGCTTGCCGACAAGGGCTATGACAGTAACGCCATCCGGGCTAAGGCGGCCGCGCGCAAAGCCTGGGCCAACATCCCGCCCAAAGCAAATCGGACGGGCTCCTTCTCATTCTCGCGCTGGGTTTATCGGCAGCGAAACCTCGTGGAGCGGTTTTTCAACAAGATCAAACAGTTCAGAGGTATCGCCACACGCTACGACAAGCGCCCGGAAAACTATCTCGCCGCTGTCAAACTTGTCGCGGCGCGGATCTGGTGTCAGAGTTTATGAGTCGACGCCCTAGTCATTGCAGCATCTTTTTCCCAGCGCTCAGCGAACGTTGGTCAATGATCCCGCTCGAGCTACATCCACCGGCCTATGGCATCTTTGGTGCACTCCTAAATTCGCTGTACTCGATTGGGCGAGTGCGCGGCCTGCTCCGCATGCGGAGGCCATAATGCATGGACAGGCTGCCGATCAAGTCGGTGCCATCTGCTTTCGGGTCAATCCTGACGGGATACTGGAAGTTCTTCTGATCACGACACGCGAAACGCACCGCTGGACCATCCCGAAGGGATGGCCGATCAAGGGGTTGCGGCCGCATGAGGTTGCGGAACGTGAAGCGTGGGAAGAAGGCGGCATAAAAGGCAAAGGCAAAAAGAAGCCGTACGGGTACTACACATATCTGAAGAGGCTTAAAGACAATCGCTCCATTCAGTGCGTCGTGGAAGTCCATCTCCTGAAGGTTAAAAAGGTTAGATTCACATTTCCGGAGTGTCGAGAACGCGTGCTAATCTGGCTGCCACCAACCGAGGCATCTTCATTGGTTCCGGAATGGGAGCTGAAGAGCCTCATTTCCGGACTGCACGCCAAATTTAGCTCCGGCGAAACCGGAAAATGAGATCGCCCACGGGCGGTGGGTCAGACCAACGCTGTGTACAGGGCGGCAATCAATCAAGGTGAGACGCGTTCTCTCATCTAGTACTACAGTTGCGTTTGACATGAAATCATGATTCACTCTTGGCATTTAGCTGGAGGGAATTCATGTCCGTCGCAAGCTGGTCTGGATCGGTACTGGCATGGCAACGCGAGCTCGATGCATTGAAGGAGCGCCTGGGGCCGGTTTTTCGTCGCCATGAATTGCGCTTATCGAGTGGTGCCTTTCTTGATGGCGTGCTGTCGGGGGTGGAGCGCAAGACCGGTTGGCTGATGGCCGAGCAGGCTGGCCTGGAGCGTCCTTATCGGATGCAATCGCTATTGGGGCGCAGCCATTGGAATGCTGACGCTTTGCGCGATGTCGTTCGGGCTTATGCGGTGGAGGCTCTGGGGGATGCAGACGGCGTTCTGGTGGTGGACGAGACCGGGTTCCTGAAAAAGGGCGAGCATTCGGTGGGGGTGGCAAGGCAATATTCCGGGACGGCCGGCCGAATTGAGAACAGTCAGGTGGGTGTCTTCCTTGCCTATGCAAGCCGCTATGGCCAAACCCTGGTCGACCGGCAGCTGTATCTGCCGAAAGCCTGGGCTGACGATGAGGTGCGGCGTGCTTCTGCGCAGATCCCACAAGAGCAGCATTTTGCCACCAAGCCGGAGATCGCCTGTGATCTGATCGCGGCGGCACTCGATGCCGGCGTACCCTGTGCCTGGGTGCTGGCCGATGCACTTTATGGTTCGGATTCACGGCTACGCAGGATGCTGGAAGGCCGCGGCCAGCCTTATGTTTTGGCGGTGCGCTCCAATCATCGCCTGCGCTTCGTTCGCGACCAGGGGATCGAGCAAACCGATCCCGAAACCATGGCCGATGAGTTGAAACCAGAAGCTTGGCACAGCCATGCCGCCGGCGAAGGGGCTAAAGGCTTGAGGCTCTATGAGTGGGCTCGCATTCCTCTTAGCTCTCGCCCTGATCCACAATGGGAGCGCTGGCTCTTGATCCGCCGCAACCGGCGCGAGCCAAATGACCGCGCCTATTATTTTGTCTTTGCGCCTGCCGGGACCGAGCTTTGCGAGTTGGCAGGTGCTGCTGGGCTGCGTTGGACGATCGAGGAATGCTTCCAGCGCGCCAAGGATGATCTCGGCCTTGACCATTGCGAGGCCCGTTCCTAGCATGCCTGGCACCGTCACATGACACTCGTCATGGCGGCTGCAGCCTTCCTCGCCAAGTTGGGTTCCGATCTGCGCCGAAGCGCCGGTGGCAAACCGAACGAAACGAGTCCAAACCAGCCAATCGCCGCCTGACCAACAAACTCGCGCTTCTACCAAGCGTCGCAGAGATCCGCTATCTGATCACACGGCTCCTACTGCGACCCCCGATCAAGACAGCCTTCGTTCTCGCATGGTCACTCTGGAGACGAAAACATCAAGCCTCCGCAATGAGCGCGCACTACAAAAACAGGCGCAACTGTAGTACTAGGTTGACGCGCTATACCTATGACCGATCGACCTCTTCTGCTGGCGGCTCCTTGTTAGACTTTGGACGCCGTGTAGAGGACGCGTTATCAGCGCAGTGAGCGCACCGCTAGACGCTCCAGGGGCACTTCCTTCGAAAGCGCCAAACTGGCGACAGCGGCGTCAGGTGACGTCATCAGATACCTCCCCGGAGGTTTTGTCGGAGTCGCGACACAGCCTTCTTTAACATCCTGAGCCTAAGTTATTGAAAGATCGCCCGTAATTCACTCCTCGTCTTGATCGGGGAGATTGGCATGAGATTTGACTGTCTTACTTCGCACCCGTGAAGCTGACGAGTCGGTTGGACAGAAGGAGAAAATAGAGTGCAGCGAGATTACATTCCAGATCATGTTCCGTCCGCGTTGGTGAGGGACTTCAGTCTGTTCACATCGCCCGGCATGGCACCAACAGCGAATGGAGACCCGCACGCAGCTGTTGCTCGCGTCCATGGAGAGCCCCACATTTTCTATTCCCCCTATAACACGCGGGATGGACGGGGTACCTGGGTAATCACTCGCGCGCGCGACCAGCGCAAGGTGCTAGAGGATATCGAAACCTTTTCCAGCCATCGCAGCATCTTCTCCTCCGCACTCGGCGAAGACTGGCCAATGATCCCGCTCGAGCTCCAGCCACCCGACCATGGTATCTTTCGTGCACTCCTAGATCCGCTGTTCACCCCTAGGCGAGTGATGGCATTGGAGCGGAATGTCCGTAAGCAAGCGAGTGCGCTGATCAACCTGATCGCCCGAATGAGGACCAGCTGTGACGTCATGAAGGATTTCGCCATCCCATTCACAGTTGACGTTTACCTCGGCCTTTTGGGGTTCTCGAACAGCCGATCCGACGTTCTCATTCGCTGGGTAAGCGACTTGCTCCACGGCAATGGTGTTAATCGAACGGAAGCGGCCAAATCGATCGTGAATTTTATTGATGAAGTTGCAGCGATGCGTCGGAAGCAACCAGCTGCTGATTTCATGACGTTCGTTGTGCGGGCGCAGGTCGAGGGTCGCTCCCTGACAAACGAGGAAGTGCGCGGCATCGGCGTACTTTTCTTGATTGCGGGACTCGACACGGTCGCTGCCGCATTAGGCTTTGACCTGGCCTATCTCGCAAGCAATCCAGAGGATCAGGAATTGCTACGGAGAGAGCCGGACCGGATCCCCCTCGCGGTTGAAGAATTGTTGCGCGCCTATTCAACCGTTCAGATTATTCGTGTGGCTACGAAAGATGCCGACTTTGAAGGAGTAACGATCCGTAAGGGAGACTTCGTTTCCTGCGCCACGATGATTGCTAACCGCGACCCCGCCGAATTTGAGTGCCCTGACAGGATCGACCTGGCACGACAGGGCAACCACCACATAGCGTTTGGCTATGGTCCTCATCTTTGCCTAGGGGCAAACCTTGCCCGGCGGGAGATTGCTATAGGGGTCCATGAATGGCTGGCGCGGATCCCCACCTTTCGGATCAAGGAAGGTACGGCGCCGATTACCCATGGGGGTCATGTATTCGGAGTTCAAAATTTAATTCTGACCTGGTCCTGACCAGCCTCGCTGGCGTGGCGAAAAACAAGGTGCTCTCGGCCGCACCACACTGTGGGCTTTAAACGGGAGTGAACGGATGACAGAGGCTCTTAGCGCAATGATCCCCCAATCAGTGGGCATTCTTCCTACAGCATGCCATGGCATGTGGCGTGCAAGAAGATTCGTCTACGGTCCGGGGAGCGCTAGTGGACTCTTGGCTTCCCAAGGCTGATCAAATCAAATTCATGATGTTTAGAGTCGGACTCGAAAAGAGTTCAATGGTAACAATACCTTGCGAGACGTCTAGTGATGAGGCGGATATGGGCGATCATGATCCATGCCTCGGCTGAAGCGATGGATTTTTCGACGTCCTTCGCCAATCTCCGGCACCTTCCAAGCCATGCAAATGTTCGCTCGACGACCCAACGGCGTGGTAGCACTTCGAAGCCTTTGGTCTTGTCGCTGCGCTTGATGATTTCGACCGTGAAGCGACCGACCTTCTTCAGCTTCCGTTTCAATTTGTCGCCCGCATAGCCACCGTCGGCGAAAACATGCAGCAACCATGGCCATCTGTGACAAATGGATTTCAGTAAATCGGGAGCGCCATCGCGGTCCTGGATATCGGCGCTGTGAACCATGAGGCCAACCAGCAGGCCGAGTGTGTCGACGACGATATGGCGCTTGCGGCCCTTGATCTTTTTGCCGGCGTCGTAACCTCGAATGCCGCCGCTTTCGGTGGTTTTGACGCTTTGGCTGTCGATCACGCCTGCCGTAGGACTGGCCTCTTTGCCTTCCAGTTCGCGCGCCGCCATCACTAGATGGTGGTTGATGCGGGCCCAAAGCCCAATACCCCGCCACGCATAGAAGTATCGCTGAACCGTCGAGCACGGCGGAAAGTCCTTTGGCAGCATCCGCCATTGGCAGCCGGTCGAGGCGATATACAAAAGCGCATTCATGACCTCACGCAGCACCGTTGTTCGCGGTCGCCCAAGTCGACGGGGCGCAGGTAGGAGCGGCTCGACAATTCGCCATTCTCTATCCGTCATATCGCTTGCATAGCGTGCTGCTCGCCGGGCATATTGCCGACGGGTGGTTTCGGTCCAGGCCATCGTGAACTCCATCGAATCTTCGCAAATCCGAAGGAATCACAACCTGTTGAAATCACCCACTTCTTTTTGAGGCAGCCTCTTAGCTCGACTTTGTACATTATGCAGCGAAGCAAAGTGCTTGTGTCATCCGCTTGAGGCGGCTTGGTTGAGTTTCAGGAATGTCCGGGTCTGGCGGGTACTGTCGATAAATATCCTGATCCCACAGGATCATGCGAACCGCACCGATGGCATCGGAGAAGGTGAACTCTGTTTTCTTGTACCAGGCGGCGGCATAGGGAATGACGCCATGACCGAGCAGATCGCATGCCCAGAGTGTGACGAGGCTGTAGAGCGCCAGCAGCGACGGGGTCGTGCGCATGATGGCTTTGTCGTTCCACTGCCGTTGGGTTTCCACGCCAAGATGCGCTCGCGTTTCGGCGAAGGTGACCTCGATCTGCCAGCGCCGAACGAAATAGGCAATGATCTGAGCGGGCTCAAGGTTGACGTTGGTGCTCATGAACGCCTGGGGTTCACGACGGCCTGATGGATCGCGAACGAGAACCCAGCGAATTGGTCTTGGGGGCGTTCCACGCCGATACCAGAGGCCGGTTCCTGATGTGACATCAAGGGTTTTGTCGGTTTGCTTGCCGTACCAGGACGATGCGACGATGCGCTGCCACTCGGTCTTTGCGTCTTTGAGGAGCGTTTTCAGTTTCGGCAATGGCCTGCCTTTTTGCGCCGGTCGCCCGAGCGTATGTTCGTGCCGTTGATCTGGTGGAGCAAAGAGACTGGCATCCAGACGCAACCGCGTGATGAGAGTGGCCGTGTCGGGAAGAGCCGCAGCCAGTGTATGAACGGCAAAGCTGCTATCGCCGACAAAGATGATTTCGCGGCCCGGCAGCCAGCGGCAAAGCTGCAAGACGCCTTGCCTTGCCCAATCAGTCAGCAGCTTGTGCTTTCGGCCCTTCTTCTGATCATGGCGCTCAGAGGGACACAGGATCGTCAGCACCGGCAGGGCTTTAATACATTTTGCCCATGGGACAGGTGAAAGAACAATGAAGCTCAACCATCTCAAGCCGCTGGCCTTGACAAAGTGGCCATGGCTGGAGCGCACCGGGTCACGATAAATTCCACGCGCGGCGATGCGTTGGCCCCAACGCCGTTCGATTGTATCATCCATGCCAATCACGACAGGGCCCTCGGGCACGAGCCGGGCAACAATGACGGACAGCAGACGGGCCGCCAACGTGCGAGGGTTCCAGCGGGCTCGGTTGAGGAGCTGATGATAGGCGGCAAAATTACTTACCTCCGCGCGTCCGGTGATGCGCAGGCAGGCCGTCACCGTTCGCTTGCCAGGCGAAAGGAGCGCACCCATCACCAGGACCAGCAGATGCTCCCAGCTTGGCGCGGTAAACCAGAAACGAAACGGCGACAGCCATTTGCGAAGGATGTGGGGGACCGCGTCTCCCGGCTCACGGCTACAATCATGTTGTTCGCTCATCCATTCGTTCGAATCCGATCAAACGAATGGCGCAAGGCCGGGACCCTGCGGCGAATTGATTCACCCAGGGCTGCTCAGATGCCCCCGAAATCACCACCGATTTTGTACAAAGTCGAGCTTAGAGATAATCATGCGTATTTTGGATCGTCTGATTCTTCGGGACGAACAGTGGGAGCGGATATCACCCCACATAATTGGCGATGAGCGCACGCGCGGTTCGTCGGGCCGCGACAATCGCATGTTTGTAGAAGCAGTGCTTTGGATTGTGCGTACCGGCTCGCCCTGGCGTGACCTGCCGGAAGTGTTCGGCGAGTGGAACAGCGTCTACCGCTGTTTCAGCCGCTGGAGCGAGAAGGGCATCTGGTGGCGCATGTTCGACGCGTTAACGGACGATCCAGACTTCGAATTCCTAATCGTTGATTCCACCATCATCCATGTCAATCGGCACGCCACCGGCACAAACAAGGGGCTGAAGATCAAGCCCTTGATAGGCTGGATGGCGCTTTTCGGGGTCGTTGCCGATGGCACCCGGTGAGGTGCGAAAGCCGCCGTTCCAGTTGGTGGAGCGATCATCCGTATAAATGCAATTGGAAGTGAAACCCGTTGAGGAGGAGTGAAACAAATGAGTAATCGTTTACTTTCTATGCTCGTAGCATCCGCGGCGCTGGGATTCGCCATAAGTCCGGCCGAATCAAAGACCGTCATCCAGGTCATGCATCAGGGCGATCCCGATACGGTTTCGGCCTGTGGCGCGGTGGCCAAACGCTTCGAAGAGGCTAATCCGGACGTGGATGTCGAACTGATCTACGCGCCGCACGACGCCTATAACGAGAAGTTCAGCGCCGCCGTCATGTCCAAGCAGATGCCTGACATCATGGAGCTCGACGCGCCGTTTCTCGCAAACTACGTCTGGTCCGGCTACCTGCAGAAAATCAAACCTTTGATCGATCCGGGTGTCCTCGACGACATGACAGACTCCAACATCGCCCAGGGCACCTATCCCGTCGACGAGGAGCTCTATGCGCTCGGCCTGACGGACTCCTCGGTCGTCCTTTACGGCAACAAAAAGTATCTCGAAGCGATTGGCGCCCGGATTCCCAAATCCGTCGATGACGCATGGACGCGAGAGGAGTTCGAAGGCTACCTCGAAAAGCTTTCGAACCTCGAAGACGTCAAATGGCCGATCGACACGTTTCGCGGCTACGGCATCAAGACCGAATGGATCACTTATGCCTATAGCCCGATCCTACAATCGCCAGGCTGCGACCTGATCGACCGGAAGACCTGGAAATTCGTGGGAACGCTCGACAGCGAACCTTGCGTCGATGCGCTGAGGTTGATGCAGACTTGGGTCAAGAACGGCTGGGTCGTGCCGCAATCCTCCGGTACCAACCAGTTCTACGCCGAAGGACATCCGGCTGCTCTCGCGCTCGGCGGCCATTGGGTCTACGCGGAAGCCGCCGCCTCGATGAAGGATGACATTGTCGTCATGCCGCTGCCCAAATTCGGACCGAAGGGCGCAAGTCCGAACGGCACTTGGATCTGGGCCATCACCACGGCCTCCCAGCAGGTGTCAAAGACGGCGATCGCCAGGCCGCCGCATCCGGCCTATCCGATGATCACCTCCACCTTCATGCAGGCAGTCGACGAGATCTTCAATGGCGGCGACGTCAAGACGGCGCTGACGGCCGCGGCCGAGAACATCGACGAGGGAAGACAACGACGGCTACCCACCGTTCGACGAACAGCAATGAAGGTTGATCAATGACACGTCATGCAAAACCCGCTTCGCTTCCCGATGACGACATCGAGACGCTGAGCGCTGTCCTTCCTGCTGGTGCCACGCATGCGTTGCTGAAGGCCGTCCATGCGGGAATCCCCGCCGAGTTAAGTATACAAGCTGATTCTGACAAAGTTGAAGATTGGTCCGATCGCTGACGACAAGACCGGTGAAGGTGTCGATGGAATTGCCCGCGCAGCTCCATCGCGATCTCACCGCCTATGCCGAGGTGCTGGTTCGCCTGATCGCGGCTGTGCTGGAGCGCTTCATTGCCTCGGATCGGGGGTTCGCGAAGGCACACCGCATCTCGATCTAAATTCTAGCTAGTGCCCGTCCATAAACGCCTGTTTTTCTGGGGTTTTCAAGGTTGCTTGTCCACTGAAGGATGTTTGTTGGGACGGGTGATGGCACAGAACCCTGCAGGTTATGGCGCGAAGCGCGATCTGGTGGCAATGGGGTCATGAGGTATCGGCCACCGCTCGCCGGGTGTGCTCTGAACGCTGCCGGATGAGGGGTGTCAGGTCGGCCTGAGGCGGGCGAAGAGGGCGAGATTGTAAGCGACCACCGAGGACCAGACATAAGCCTTAAAGTGGTCGAGCCCGCGCCAGGTGCAGCGCCCCAAGCCATAAGCGCGTTTCAGACAAGAGATGCCGGCCTCGATGCCGGCGCGGAAGTTGCGCAGCCTGCGATAGACCCAGCGGCTTGTGACCATGTCTTCGATGCGGAGGCCGGACTTCTTGTGGAAGGCCATGTCGCGGACGCCGCAGGCTTTGGCTCCGCGCAGATTGGCGCGGCTGGCATAGCCGCCGTCGGCTGCCGACTGACGCGGCGCCTGGCCATAAAAGGCGATGTGGCGTTCCAGCATCGGCAGCAAGCGCTCGCTGTCGGCCGGGTTGCCGGTTTCGACGACGAGGTCGAGGACCAGTCCGCTTCTGCCGGTCGTCAGATTGAGTTTGTGGCCGTAGTCGACGTCGCGGCTGCCCTTGACGATGATGTCGGCATGCGGCTCGAACAGGCTCACCAGCTTCTCGCCGGCCGGGACCGGCTGCCCGGCCAGGACCCGCCGTTCGGTCTGGGCGAGGATCCGTGCGATCAGTGGCCGGTAGTGGCGGAGCTGGGCCTGCCACAGTTCGCCGGCCGGGCCCGCCGTCTGGGGCAACTGTTCGCTCGCCTGCTGCAGATAACTCAAGGTCGTGCGCGTGATCTTGAGCAGTGCGCGGTAGTGCTTCACCCGTTTGGGACGGCCGCGGGTATATTCGATCGCCCGAGCCCGCTTCTTTGCCGCGCGGCGATGGTCGTGCCATGGAATGGCGCTACCCAGTGCCTCGGCCTGCTGCAACAGTCGCACCATCACCCGCACGGCGTCCCATAACAGGCTGCTGTCGCTCGGCTCATGGATCAGTGCCGCGGTGACGGTGCTGTCCACACGCACGACCTTGCCATTTTCCAGCTTCTCCCGCTTGGCGCTCGCCAGCAGCACCCGGTTGATCTCTTCAAAGGTTTGCGCCCGGATCGCGCTGATCGTCTTGTGCAAGACCGACTTCTTCGGGTTCCATCCCCACGGCAGCCGGGCAAAGGCCCGGAACGAGGCGGAGTCTTCGAGATGGAAGGCCAGTTCCTGATAACTCAGCTGGCGATGCTGCTTGAGCAGCGCGCAGCGCAGCACAGCCTCGGCCGGCAGCCCCTCGCGACCGGTCTCCTTGAGACCATGCCGGCGCAGGTCCCGCGTCACCAGCCCGAGCAGATCGCGATGCTCATCCAGCCATTGCGACATCGCCTTCAATTCACGGCCGATCTCGTGCCCGGCAAAAAGATCGAATATACTGGATTGGACGGTGCGTTCTTGGCGCATTGTCGGCTCCGGCGGTTACGGGTTTGTCTTTAGAATCAGTCGCTTGATCTAAAGTATACCTGAAACCGCCGGGCTTTGCCCGCGGAGATATCGCGATTCCTACAATAATTTCAGCAGTTTACCGTTTATGGACGGGCACTAGCTAGTGCCCGTCCATAAACGGCTGTTTTTCTGCGGTTTTGAAAGGTTGTTTGCCGGCTGACATCGTTTCTTGGGACGCGTGATGGCACAAGACCTCGCAGGTTATGGCCCGAAGAGCGATCTGGCGGCAATGGGGTCATGAGGTATCGGCCACCGCTCGCCGGGTGTGCTCTGAACGCTGCCGGATGAGGGGTGTCAGGTCGGCCTGAGGCGGGCGAAGAGGGCGAGATTGTAAGCGACCACCGAGGACCAGACATAAGCCTTAAAGTGGTCGAGCCCGCGCCAGGTGCAGCGCCCCAAGCCATAAGCGCGTTTCAGACAAGAGATGCCGGCCTCGATGCCGGCGCGGAAGTTGCGCAGCCTGCGATAGACCCAGCGGCTTGTGACCATGTCTTCGATGCGGAGGCCGGACTTCTTGTGGAAGGCCATGTCGCGGACGCCGCAGGCTTTGGCTCCGCTCAGATTTTCGCGGCTGGCATAGCCGCCGTCGGCTGCCGACTGACGCGGCGCCTGGCCATAAAAGGCGATGTGGCGTTCCAGCATCGGCAGCAAGCGCTCGCTGTCGGCCGGGTTGCCGGTTTCGACGACGAGGTCGAGGACCAGTCCGCTTCTGCCGGTCGTCAGATTGAGTTTGTGGCCGTAGTCGACGTCGCGGCTGCCCTTGACGATGATGTCGGCATGCGGCTCGAACAGGCTCACCAGCTTCTCGCCGGCCGGGACCGGCTGCCCGGCCAGGACCCGCCGTTCGGTCTGGGCGAGGATCCGTGCGATCAGTGGCCGGTAGTGGCGGAGCTGGGCCTGCCACAGTTCGCCGGCCGGGCCCGCCGTCTGGGGCAACTGTTCGCTCGCCTGCTGCAGATAACTCAAGGTGGTCCGCGTGATCTTGAGCAGTGTGCGGTAGTGCTTGATCCGTTTCGGGCGGCCGCGGGAATATTCGATCGCCCGAGCCCGCTTCTTTGCCGCGCGGCGGTGGTCGTGCCATGGAATGGCGCTACCCAGTGCCTTGGCCTGCTGCAACAGTCGCACCATCACCCGCACGGCGTCCCATAACAGGCTGCTGTCGCTCGGCTCATGGATCAGTGCCGCGGTGACGGTGCTGTCCACACGCACGACCTTGCCATTTTCCAGCTTCTCCCGCTTGGCGCTCGCCAGCAGCACCCGGTTGATCTCTTCAAAGGTTTGCGCCCGGATCGCGCTGATCGTCTTGTGCAAGACCGATTTCTTCGGGCTCCATCCCCACGGCAGCCGGGCAAAGGCGCGGAACGAGGCGGAGTCTTCGAGATGGAAGGCCAGTTCCTGATAACTCAGCTGGCGATGCTGCTTGAGCAGCGCGCAGCGCAGCACAGCCTCGGCCGGCAGCCCCTCGCGGCCGGTTTCCTTGACCCCTTGTCGGCGCAGGTCCTCTGTCACTTGGCTCAGCACCTCGCCATGCTCATCCAGCCACTGAGACATGGCTTTCAATTCACGGCCGATCTCGTGCCCGGCAAAAAGATCGAATATACTGGATTGGACGGTGCGTTCTTGGCGCATTGTCGGCTCCGGCGGTTACGGGTTTGTCTTTAGAATCAGTCGCTTGATCTAAAGTATACCTGAAACCGCCGGGCTTTGCCCGCGGCAATATCGCGATTCATACAATAATTTCAGCGGTTTACCGTTTGTGGATGGGCACTAGCTATGCGGATCAGTGCGTTTCGCCTTGACATCGATCAGCTGACTTTCCACCCCGCGGCCCCAGCTCGAATGCGACAGGTAGCGTTCGTCGACCGGCAGCGAGAACCGCACCGAGGACACGCTGCTGATCCAATCGCCGCGGCTGACATTTACTTTGTGGCCGCCGTTGGGGTCGCTGCTGGTTTCCAGAACGTGTATGCTTATGGGATCAATCGTCGACGACGGGTTCCGGCAGCCTCTCTTTCACAACCAAGACGAACCGTTACTCTCCGTGTTGCGCGCTTCCAGTAGGAGGGATCAGCTGAGACAAGGCCCGAGCGTTGGGGAAGACTTTCCTCTAACGGGCGACGGCAGTCATTGACTTTTCCGGCCATTGGCCGTACATAAAAGCCAAGGAGAATGATGATGGCCCAAACTACAAACCCGCTGCGCGGCCGGGTCCGTGGCGAGCGTCTAGAGACGCGCGTTACGGCCGACCAGAAAAATCTTATTGAGCGCGCAGCGGCCCTTCAGGGCCGGACGGTGACCGATTTCGTATTGTTCAGCGTCCAGGAGGCCGCCCACCGGGCGATCGAGGAGCATCAACGTCTGGACCTGTCGGTCCGTGACAGCAAGACCTTCATCGAGGCGTTGCTCAATCCGCAACCGGTAAACGCCCGTCTGCACGACACCGTGCGCCGCTATCGCCAGGCGACTGGCGTCTGACGGGTGGGGAACGACGTCGAAGAAACACTGCGGGTAGAAATTCTCGGCTCGCAGCACGACAGGTCCGCATTCGACAGCGGCGTAGAGCCGCTCGATCGGTATTTCCGCGTTCAGGCAGGTCAGGACGCGCGCAAGAACATGGCGGCTCCCTTCGTGCTGGTTCTGGCGGATGGGACGGTGGCTGGCTACTACACCCTTTCATCGATGGCAGTGAATCTCGGGGACCTGCCGGAAAAGATAGTTAGGAAACTTCCGCGCTATCCGCTCGTTCCGGCAACCCTTCTCGGCCGCCTCGCGGTCGATCGGCACCATCAAGGCAAGGGGTTTGGCCGGTTTCTGCTTGCGGACGCCCTTTTTCGGGCGGTCAAAAGCGAGATCGCCTCCTTCGCTGTGATCGTTGACGCCAAGGATGACATTGCGCGCCGATTCTACGAGCGCGAAAGCTTTTTGCCGTTTCCCGACCAGCCGATGAAGCTGTTTCGGCCGATGGTGGATATCGAACTGCTCTTCAAATAAGAAAGAAAGCGCGAGGAAGGATGGCATTCTGGAAAGGTCGTGGGGCGGCGAAGGAAAACATCAGACTTCTTGAGGCGGCCAAGACCTGGCGGCGCTGTGCCAACGGGTGCCTAAGTGCGTGATCTGTCACCCGCGAAGCTGGTAGAGCCCACGACCGAGTCTCGTCACGACGTGTCTGTCGCGCAAGCCTCGGCGTCTAGAGTTTCGATCCGGTGGTCCAGACGGTCAT
Source organism: Rhizobium sp. T1470 (assembly GCF_042140505.1). Taxonomy (NCBI): domain Bacteria; kingdom Pseudomonadati; phylum Pseudomonadota; class Alphaproteobacteria; order Hyphomicrobiales; family Rhizobiaceae; genus Rhizobium; species Rhizobium sp. T1470. The sequence continues at coordinate 771,033 of NZ_CP148093.1, read as the reverse complement.
CAACCGCAACCAGACTTTCGAGCAGACGGAGACCGCCGTCCAGCAATTGCGAAAAGGCCGGCATCGGCAGCATCAACTTCGACCTGATCTATGGCTTGCCGTATCAGGCTGTCGTATCCTGTATCGATACCGCGCAGACTGCCGTCCGGTTGCGACCCCTACGGCTATGCAAGTGTGTCGAAAATGAAGCCGTCCCCGGAGCCTATGCGCAACGGATTGCTTCGGGCATCCTGGCCACCGTGAAGAGGTATTGCTTGACCGGCAGGATCGATTTCGGGAGGCTCTGATAGAGCGGCTGATGTGTGTTTCGCCGTCGACCTCAATCGTCTTGGTGAGCGTTTTGGCCATGAAGCCCCAATGCGCGCTTCGCCGACTGCGCGCCGGCTGCCCCTCTGTCCGATATCGTTGAGTTTGCTGCCGGTGAGCACAAAGCAGCAGCAGCGACGACCTCGAAGAAAGGCGCCGGCGTCCCGTAATCGCTCGACGTCTTAGCGGTGGGAATATATCAATCCATAGCTCGGCGGCACCGTGGTACCGGCGGCAAGCTCGTTGGGAAGACACACGGAGACGAACTCGTCGTCAGCAAGATTGCTTCCGGTGACCGCCTTGGCATTAAGGCTCGTGGGTTTTGAGTTTTCACCTTTGGCCTTTTCGATCGTCCAGTAGGATTTGGGCATGCGGTTGACCGAGAGAATGCTTTCCCGAAATTTGAATGCGCGAATGATTTCAGTTCTCCGCGGCTGGTCCGATGAGCATCGGGATAGCCGGCTTGGCTAGTGCCTGCCCCTGTGTGAATTCACGTCACGGCCGGGTGGATCGTTGGCGCGCGAAACCGCATGACGCTTACCTTCTTGTATTCCGTACCGCAACATTTTGTCGGATAGCACTTAACGTGCCAAAGAAAATAGGTCTCAATTACAACGTGGTGAGCCGCCAGCCTCTATGTCCGATCTCTGACATTTTGTTATGAACACGACACCATCCTCGCGTGACATCCGTCGTCGCCTCGGCCGCGGCGCTTCGTCGTGGGTGAAGTCGCGATTGGAGCGCCGGGGCAGTCGCGTCGCCGGCAGTTCGATTAGGCTCGACAAGTGAGCGGTAATAGTGTGGCCAAGCTCCTTCAAGCCAGCAAGCGCGCAGCGCACTGGCTCGCAGTCGTAAAGCCTTTTTCGGCTTACATTATGCGTCTGGATCCGGCAAAAGATTGCGACAATGCCGATATTCGGCAAGTCACGGCGGAGGGCTGACGCCCATATCTATGCCCAAGACCCTCGACCTAATGGGCGGCCGCGGCCCGTGCACTCCAACCGCCGGGTGAACTGCGATCGGCCTGGTCCGAGTCGCAGATCGGATCGATCGCCGCGCCCGGACCGCGCATTTCGAGGCGATCGACCGCGATGCCGCGATATTGAAGCCCGCTGTGCAACGGTGCGCATGACCAAGTTCCCCAAGTCTCGGTATGTCCCGTTGCAAACGCGCTTGATCCGTTCGGGCATCAGAGATCCAAATAAGCTTTATATTTCCTCCGTTCGTCCGATTGACTTGACACGGCGCTGCAGAAAGCAAGTCGAGCCGCTGTTCGGAAGATCGAACAGGTAAGAAGCAGTCCTGGTGGGCAGCGTCAAGAAGGCGCCGAATTGGCGCTGATTTGCACCGCCCACAACCTCACCCAACTCGCCCGCGGCATTAGCCGGCTATTGTTAGCCAATACCATGTCCCGGAGCTGTCGGGGTTGGACCTTGCCGGTGGATGGCACAGCATTTGCCTGTGGAATGCGGTGGAAAGTCACCAAGTGGCTAGTGTCGTCATAGGCGCGTGACCAACGTCGCCGAGGCATTGACCTTATAGTCGGCGAGTATTTCGTCGGATGGAATGACCTAGATCGGAAAAGTGAAAAGAGCAAGCTACGAGCATATGGATAGTCAACCACGTTAGAGAGGAATGGATGTCTGAAGTTCTCGGGTCTACCGATCCAATCCAGTGGAGCAAAGCGCATCTCACGGAAATCGGGGTCGCCCAACAGGCTTCGTTGGCGGGGCGCGTTGCTTGCGGCTGGCGAGAGGTAGTTCCATGAAAATGCCGCTCGCGCTTCTTGCTGGCGGAGAGCCGGAATGACCGGCTGGCTGGTAGACATTGCCAAACGCTTTGGACTCCCGCAACCGCTCGAGCGGCTGGATAGAGAATACAACCTTGACTTCCCGGCGCAGGACTCCTGCTGTCCGGCGGTCGTCAAAGTCATGCGGCGGGAATTGGTTCCGTTGCAAAGTCTTCAGTAGTGCACCGATATTTCAGGACCGATTATTTGACGACGCCGCTTGTTCGCCTGGCAGTACTCACGGCCATTCTGCCCTTGATGCCAGCGTGTGTAGCCGTTGGTCCCGACTATCAAATGCCTGTAGTGTTGACGCCGTCCAAATGGAACAGCAAGGTCAGCGCCGCAACACCGCGTATCGGCGATTGGTGGAAGAATCTCGACGATCCTGTACTCAATCAGTTGATCGCAGATGGCATTGCAATAAGTCCCAATGTTGCAACCGCAAAGGCGAGGGTGCGGAAAGCCAGGGCCAATTATGCGTCCGCAGGCGGCATCTTTTATCCATCGCTCGACGGTAGTGGGAGCTATACGCGCTCCGATACGTCGAGCGGGTCGAACCTCGTCTTCAAGGCTCAGTGGGAACTCGATCTGTTCGGCGCCAATCGTCGAGGCGCGGAGGCTGCTTACTACAGTATGGAAGCGGCCAGTGAGCAGCTTCGCGGGGCACTCGTCACATTTATAGGCGATATTGCGACGAATTATGCGCAATTGCGTGGTGTGCAGGCGAACATCGCAATAGCGAAGCGCAGCGCGGCATCGCAACGCCAGACCGTCGAGCTAACACGCGCTCAACTGGAAGCTGGTCACGTATCGCAGGTCGATCTGCTCAGGGCAGAAACGCAAGCCGCATCCACGGAAGCTCGGATACCCAGCCAGCGCATCACCTATGCGAAATATCTCAACACCCTTTCTGTTTTGACTGGCCGTTCCTCGTCCGCTCTTTCGGCTATGCTCGACAAAACCCGCCCCATTCCTTCCGTGCCGCGCAGGATCTCCGTCGGATTGCCCGCCGGCGTACTAGCGAATAGGCCAGATATTCGTGCGGCCGAACGTGAATACGCGAGTTCGACAGCAGGCGTCGGACAGAAGCAAGCCGCTCTTTATCCCAGCATTTCGTTGAGTGGTAATATCAATGCGGACGGCACAGACTTCGGCGATCTGGCTCTGCGATCAACGATCGGGTGGAGTTTCGGTCCAAGTCTCAGCGTACCGATTTTTCAAGGCGGCAAGCTGAATGCCGCTGTCGATGTGGCCAGGGCCACACGCGACCAGTCATTCATCGCCTATCGCAAGGCAGTATTGACGGCGCTGAGCGAAGTTGAAGACACAAGCGTATCGCTCAACCAGAACCGTCTGCGTGTGGCGCAGCTGCGGAAGATCATGAGCAACAGCTGGAAAATCAACGAACTAACGCTGAGTCAATACAAAGCTGGCAAGAAGAGCTTTATCGACGTGCTGACCGCGCAGCGTGACCTCTTTGACGCGGAGACCAGCCTTGCTGAGGCCAGAACGGATCTTGTGACCAATTACGTCGCCTTGCACAAAGCGCTTGGAGGCGGCTGGAATGGCCGCGACGATGTCAGCGAACCGGAAGTCATTGACGGTTACACAGGACCGCATTTCGTCAGGCCAACCATACCGGCCTCGCCGGCATCAGAACAGAGGCCGCTATGAAACCCAGATCGAAACGACGTTTCCGCTGGCGTCTTTGGTTCGCGGTTGTGGCGGCATTGCTGATCATGGCCTCTGTCGCAGTCCGTCACTGGACGAAGGGAGCGCCGCTTCCGGGCACGACGACCATGCGGCGTGGCGACATAGAAAGCTCGGTTCTTGCTACCGGAACCTTGAGACCGAAAAGCCTCGTCGCCATCGGCGCGCAGGCGACAGGCCGCATCCTGTCACTCAATGTGAAGCCAGGACACCAGGTTAAGGCTGGTGATGTCATTGCGCTCATCGACTCGACCAACCAGCAGAATAAGCTTAACAAAGCCCAGGCGACCTTGCTGCAAAATCAGGCTACTCGCGATCAGAATATCGCGGATCTGGAACTAGCGCGGCAGGACCTTGCCCGCTATCAAATGATGACTGATAAGAACGCTGTCGCCAGATCCGAGTATGACAAGGCTGTCGCCACGCTGAAGGCGAAGGAAGCGCAGCTTGCCAACAGCGAAGCGGTCATCGCTGCTTCCAAAATCGATGTGCAAATTGCCGAGACCGACCTCGGCTATACGCGTATCACCGCTCCCATCGATGGGACCATTCTCGCCACGGTGGTCCAGGAAGGCCAGACCGTCAATGCGGAACAAAGCGCGCCGACGATCGCAATTCTGGGTCAGGTGGACATGATGACCGTCGAGGCGGCTATCTCCGAAGCTGACATTACGCAGGTGCACGAAGGCCTGCCGCTTTATTTCACCATTTCCGATCAGAATTCAAAGCGTTACGAAGCGAAGCTGGAAAAGATCGAGCCCGCGCCGGGCTCCATCGTCAACGATAAGAGCTTCAGTTCGAGCAGCAGCAGCAGCGCATCTTCATCGAACGGGGAGACGGCTTCGGCTATTTACTACAAGGGCATATTCAGCGTGCCTAACCCGGACGGGCTGCTCAGAACCTATATGACGACTGAAATTCACATTCTGCTTGCCCAGGCTAGGAATGTGCTTCTGGCTCCTGTGTCGGCACAGCGGATGTCGGATGACCCAAACAAGGCGACCTTTCGCGTTGTTACGAGTAGCGGCACTATCGAAGAGCGAACCGTTGAGACTGGCATCACAGACAAGATCAATGTGGAAATTCGTTTGGGCTTGAAGGAAGGCGACAAAGTTGTCACCGACAATCAAACACCCGTTCCAACCTCTGCCGGAACGTGACATGAGCGAAGCGGCCCTGATATCGCTCAAAAGCGTCACCCGACGGTATCCCTCGGGTGACGACGTGACCACAGTCCTGCATCATATCGACCTCACCGTTCATCGCGGAGAGATGGTGGCCATTATCGGCGCTTCCGGGTCGGGCAAGTCTACGCTGATGAACATTCTCGGATGTCTCGACCGGCCTTCCGAGGGAGAATATCAGATCTCGGGACGTCCGACCTCGGAACTTGAGGCCGATGAACTGGCGGAACTGCGGCGTGAACATTTCGGCTTCATTTTCCAGCGCTATCATCTGCTGAACGAACTCGACGCAGTCGGCAACGTCGAAATCCCGGCGATCTATGCCGGACGAAGCCGCGACGAGCGGCGCGAAAAGGCCGAAGCAATTCTGCAGCGCCTTGGGATGGGAGAGCGCACGCATCATCGACCAAACCAGCTTTCAGGCGGTCAGCAGCAGCGTGTTTCCATTGCCCGCGCGCTGATCAATGACGCCGATGTCATACTTGCCGACGAACCGACCGGCGCACTGGACAGCCATAGCGGGGAAGAGGTCCTCGGGATACTTCAGCAACTGAACCGCGATGGCCGGACGATCATCATCGTTACCCATGACCGCTATGTGGCGGCGCGCGCGCAGCGGATTATAGAGATCAGAGATGGTGAAATTATCGCTGATACGCGGAACGACGCTGCCGCAGGTGCGCGCGCAAGCAATGATCTCCCGATAGATAGAAAGCCAGAAAAGCCTAAATTGTTCAACGGAATGCGAGATCGCTTCAATGAGGCCTTTGCGATGGCGTTGCGATCCTTGAATGCGCATCGTATGCGGACATTCCTCACCATGCTGGGTATCATTATCGGGACGGGATCGGTGGTCTGCGTGGTAGCACTCGGCCAGGGTTCGCAGAAACGGATTCTCGATCAGATCAGCGATCTTGGTACCAACTCACTCTATATCAGTCCCGGCCGCAGTTTCGGTGACCTGAAGGCCGAACAGATCACCACGCTGACGGTGGGCGATGCGAACGAACTCGCCAAGCTGCCCTATGTGGTAGCAGCTACGCCTATGAGTTCATCCACATCGACGGTACGGGTTGGCGACAAGGAAGTCAGCGTAATGGTGAGCGGGGTCGGTTATCAGCATTTTGTCACGCGCAACAGCAAACTGCTGGAGGGGCGTTTCTTCGACAAGAGGAGCGTCGACGATCTGGCGCAGGATGCTGTTATTGATGCGAATGCGAAGACGACCCTTTTCCCGCACGAATACGGTTCGGTTATTGGCAAGATCGTGCTTCTGAAAGATATGCCCGTGCGCATCATCGGCGTCGTTAAGGAAATGGGAGAAGCAAAAAATCTGGAAGTGCTCCTGCCATATACGACCGTGCAAACGCGGATGACAGGTTCGCGCTCACTGCAATCCATCATGGCGCGTGTCAACGATACGATGGACGCCGCCGAAGCGGAGAAGATGGTAACGACGTTTCTAACAAAACGTCATGGCGAGCAAGACTTCGTTATCTTCAATATCGACAGCTGGCAGAATACCATTCAAGCGACGACGGAAACCTTTGCTCTGCTGATCGCCTGCATTGCCGGCATATCTCTGTTCGTCGGCGGTATCGGCGTTATGAATATCATGCTCGTCGCTGTCTCGGAAAGAACCAACGAAATTGGCGTGCGCATGGCCATCGGCGCACGCCGGAGCGATATCCTGCAGCAATTCCTTATCGAAGCCGTTCTGGTCTGCCTGCTAGGTGGCTTACTCGGCGTTTTGATCGCCGCCGTGTTCGGGATGCTGTTCGCGCAATTCAGCACCGAGTTTCCCCTTATCTACTCGTCGGCTTCCATTGTCCTGGCGCTGGTGTGTTCGAGCCTGATCGGAATTGGGTTCGGCTTTATCCCCGCCCGCAACGCCTCTAAACTCGATCCTGTTGTGGCGCTGGCACGTGATTAGGGGGCGGTTCCGGGTAGATGACCGGGATGGTGATCGCTCTGGTACATGTCTTCAGGCGCTCGTCGTGATCACGATCTCCGGGCCTCGCTTCATGATAGTCCTCTCCGCTGCTGTGGGGCGTGTTCAGGCGGACCAGAGTGCCGCGCGGTGAAAATCAACGAGCGCAACGGCGACGAGGTGAACTATTTCGGATCCTACGGCGGCACTATCCGCAGTTCATGGATACCCTCAAATCCCAGATCACCAGCCGCCGAGAATTCGAGCGCCTCAAAAGCAGCGATCCCGCCACTCTGACCGACCTCAAACGCGCCGCTCGCTTCATCTATCTGCAGATGCTCGCGTTCGGCGGGAAGGTCGCGGGCAGAACTTCGGCGTCGATGCGACCGGCCGTGCGCGTTTCAATCAGCGCGCAAAGGAGCTCGCTTCACAAGCATCTCTATGCCAGCGCCATCTGATCGAATGCCGCTTCTCGAGCCACAAGCAATTCCGCAAGGTTGCCACGCGTTTCGAAGCCAAAAAAACGCCGCGCTATCGCGGCTATCATTCTAGGATCAGGTAACTGACCACACTCGCAAGCGCAGCCGATAAGGGCATCGACAATTTCGTCGGCTTTGTCGCATCCACAACACAGCCTCTTTGGTCCACCTTTTGTTTTCAACTAAGGCTAGGTAGCTGAAAAGAAAAGGCCAAATCTTTTTCAGCGCTCTCAGCCGAACTGGCATGAGACTTGAATCTCCTCAATAGGCGCTCGGAACGCTGCCCGACTGGGATTTAGGCGGGAGCGATCGCTGGAGCGAGTAAACTAGTCGGCGAATGCACGGACCGAGGAAAAGAAATGTCAGGACTTGCAAGCCTTTCATCGAAACCACCATCAGGATCGGTAACGAACAGTCGCCGAATACGATTGCTACAGTCCCGGCCAGCATATTAGCAAACATTTCGCTTCTACAAGCACTGATTGCGGCGACGCGGTACGGCAGTCAGGCCAGATGCGCAAGCGCGTCGACATGGCTTTCGTGCAGACTGAGAAACTCCAGGCGGTGAACCAATCTGGTCATCTTCGGGCAGAAGGGACGGACAGGTGATTTACGGCATACTATTCATATCAGCGCTGATGGCCTGTGTAATGACGATCCTCCTTGTGGTCGGGCACGAAGCGAAAAAGGGGGGCACCGTGCCCCGCATTCCGCCGAGTTTAGCCATCAGGCCTGGGGTTCTCCCGGCGTCTTAGGTTTTTCGCCTGCGCCAAAAAGATCCGAAACCCTGGCTGCGCACGTGAAGGCATGAAAACGCCGCTTCCAACCTCAGAACCCGCAAATGAATGAGCCATTGGACAAAGCAAGCACGACCGAACTACTCGACCGCGAGGCGATCCGAGACTGCCTCTATCGGTATTGCCGCGGGATCGACCGGGCGGATGAGGAGGCGCTGCGGAGCGCGTACTGGCCGGATGCGCATGACAATCATGGTGCCTATTCCGGACCGGCCGAGGGCTTCATTCGACTTGCACTTGGAATCTTCAAGACCGCGCCGCGCAATGTCCATCAGATAGGCCGATGCTTTCCTGCCATCGCTCGAACTTCAGCGACGAGACGCGTTGTGGGCAATCAAACCTCTGCGCGATGAGCCACTGCGGCTCTTTGCTGCTGCGGCCGAGCGCGAGATGAAGACGATCGCTGAGCAGCAGGAGCCCGACGTCAAGCTCCGGCAGATGACAGATGGGCACAACGTCATCCAGGACTACAGCCATACCGGTCTGACCCTGCGCGACCACCCAATCGCGTTCTTGCGCAAGAACCTTGCCGCTCGAAGCATCGTCACCTGCGGAGAGGCGATGTCGGCCCGCGATGGCCGTTGGTTGATGACCGCAGGCCTCGTTCTCGTCCGTCAAATGCCCGGATCGGCAAAAGGCGTCATGTTCCTGACGATCGAAGATGAGACCGGTCCGGCGAACGTCGTCGTCTGGCCGAAGCTTTTCGAGCGGCGCCGGCGCGTTGTACTCGGATCGAGCATGATGGCCATCAACGGCCGAATCCAGCGGGAAGGGGTGGTCGTGCACCTCATCGCCCAGCAGCTCTTCGATCTGTCGGGCGATCTATCCGCCTTGGCGGATCGTGATGGAGAGTTCAAACTGCCGACGGGCCGCGGCGACGAGTTCGCCCATGGCTCGCCGGGAAGTCCGGATTCGCGGGATCGAGCGCCGGCGGTCCAGCCGAGGGATATTTTTGTCCCATTATGCCGAGTTCGGCATAATGCAGAGCGTTTTTAGCTTGGCGTCGCGGTATTCGACATTGCGGAACGCGCCGAGTCTGACAGCGACGGTAAGCTAAAAACGTGTTGGACTGAGCCGCGGGCGCGAGTGGTATCTATGGGTATTGAATGGTGCCCGTCTCTAGGAAAGGCATCGCGTAGTGGTGTGGATGCTGGGGTGGCCGCAGCGCGGGTGATGAAAGCGGCGCGGTTCCGGTCTCGATAAACGTGACAACTGATGCTGTTTCCTGCCGGGATGGGCTGGTGGGCGCGACGGCACGCACCTTCTCGGGACCGACCGGTTTCCGGCGGATTGGTGCGACGGCGACAATGAAAGCGGTGCGCTTCTTTCATGACGTATCCCTATATGGCGGTGGTCCGCGGACGCCGTCGAAGATTTCGATGATGATCATCTGTCCTTGACGACAGGCCGGGCATTGCCTGAGGGAACACCGGATGAGTTCCTCGTAACGGTCGCGGTAGTCCTTTGAAGGTTGGCTCTCTGATGGCTCGGGAACCGGCATGCCGAGCAGGTCGCGGCAATGGGCAAGCTTTTGTTCGCGGTAGCGATTGCCGAGAAAACCGTAATAGCGGATGCGATGGAAGCCCTCGGGCAGGACGTGCAGCAGAAAGCGGCGGATGAACTCGTCGGCCGACACGCTCATGACCTTTTGCCGATCGCCGTGCCGATAATCCTTCCAGCGAAACGCACCGCGCCATCCTCGATATCGACGAGGCGGTTGTTGGAGATGGCGACGCGGTGCGTGTAGCGGCCGACGTAATCGAGCACCTGTTCGGGCCCGGCGAAGGGCGGCTTGGCAAAGACGACCCACTCGGCCCTTCGAACGGGCGCCAGATAGTGCCGGAAGGCGTTGCGCTCGCTCAAGGCTCGCAAGTCGGAGAAGAACTGCAGCTTGCCGGCGTCGAAGGCTTTCTGCAGGTGCTCGAGGAACAAACGCCGGAACAGGCGTGAGAGCACCCGGACCGGCAGGAAGAAACCGGGTTTGCAGGCGATCCATCGCGTGCCGTCCGGCGAGACCCGCCACCCGGGACGACGCAGTGCAGATGGGGGTGGTGCAACAAATTTTGCCCCCAGCTGTGCAGCACGGCGAAGAAACCGATCTCGGCGCCGAGATGCTTGGGGTCGGCGGCGATGGTGCGCAGCGTCTCGGCGGTGGCGCGGAACAGCAAGCCGTAGACGAGCGCCTTGTTCTGGTACGCGATGGCGGCAATGGCCTGCGGCAGCGTGAAGACGACGTGGAAGTACTGTGTGTCGAGAAGCTCGGCGCGCCGATCCTCCAGCCATTGCGCTCGGGCCAGCGATTGGCAGCGGGGACGATGCCTGTCGCGGCAGCTGTTGAAGGCGATGCGCCGGTGGCCGCATTGGTCGCACGCTTCGACGTGCCCCCCGAGCGCAGCGGTCCGGCACAACTCGATCGCCGTCATGACACGGCGCTGAGCAGTGGACAGCGATGTGTGCCGGGCACGATAGGCCTCCCCGTAGCGACGGAATATATCCGCCACTTCCGGCCCCGAACGGACCATCGGGAGCTCAGAAATACTCAGGTTTGGCGGGCGGCGGCGGGGTGGGAGCTGGACGCGGCAATAGCTCGAAGGGGCTCGAGGTTGCGCAGCCCTAGTACCGCGCCACAGAGATTATGACGGGTTGGGTTATCGTAGAATGGGCAAGTCTTCTGGTGGGATGAGAAGTTGGATGCTGCGTGCTGCGCCTGGCACGCGGGATATAAATCCTGCCTTCTCGAGGGTCAGCACCATCTGGTGAACAGACGGAGCCGTAACGGCGAAGTGGCGACGCATGTCGGCTTCGGCCGGAGGCTGTTTGAAGATGCGGCTGTAGGCGTAGATGAAGGCCAGGTACTGGCCTTGGACTTGCGTAAGGCCATGTCTTGCCGTTGCGGCTTGCGGGTCAAGTGAGGGACTCATTTTCGGATTCATCTGCGTCTCCGCGCTGAAGGAGGTGTCGATGACTATAAAGTTTCACGTAGAGCTTAGCCAATCGGAACGTGATCAACTGGCCGTTTTGTTGAGCGGGGGACGCCATGCGTCGCGCAAGATCAAGCGCGCCCAGATCCTGGTGGCGGCGGACGAAGGCTTCAGCGACGAGGTGATCGCGGCAACCTTGAACGTCAGCGGATCGACGATTTACCGGACCAAGCGCCGGTTTGTGGAAGCCAATCTGGAAGGCGCGCTCAGTGAAGAACCGCGCCCGGGTGTTGAGCGCAAGCTATCGAGCAAGGAGGAGGCGCTGTTGGTGGCGACCGCCTGCTCAAAGCCGCCGCCCGGGCGAGCCCGCTGGACCCTGGAGCTTCTGGCCGATGAGATGGTCCGACTCACCGATCATGACGAGTTGTCCTCGGAGACCGTACGTCGCCGGCTGGCTGAGAATCATCTCAAACCTTGGCGCAAAGACATGTGGTGCATCCCAAAGCTCGATGGGGAATACGTCGCGCGCATGGAGGATGTTCTCGACCTCTACGCAGAGACGCCTGATCCACAAAGGCCCGTGGTCTGCTTCGACGAGAGCCCGACCCAACTCATCGGCGAAGTGCGCGAGCCCATTGCGGCCAAGCCTGGCCAGCTTGAACGCTACGACTGCGAGTATCGCCGAAACGGCACGGTCAATCTGTTTGTCTTCATGGACGCCCACCAGCCCTGGCGCAGGGTGAAGGTCACCGATCGGCGAACCAACCAAGACTTCGCCCAGTGCATGCGCGAACTGGTCGACGTCGATTATCCCGACGCCCCGATCATCCGCGTGGTGATGGACAACCTCTCCACCCATTCCGCCGGGGCGCTTTACGACGCATTTCCAGCCCCGGAGGCTCGAAGGGTGCTGAAGCGACTGGAGTTCCACCACACGCCCAAGCACGCCAGTTGGCTCAACATGGTCGAGATCGAGATCGGTGTCCTGCGCAGCCAATGCCTCGACCGTCGTATCGACAATAAAGACACCATAATCGCCGAAGTCGCAGCCTGGGAGCAGCAACGCAACGCTAATGGCGCAAAGATCCAATGGATGTTCACAACCGAAAAAGCCCGCCAAAAGCTCCGCAAAGCTTACCCCGTCAAAGAGTCATAATCTCTGTGGCGCGGCACTAGTTGGTGGCGATGCGCAGATAATGAGCGGTGGTCGCGAGGCCGCGGTGACCGAGCAGCAGCTGAATGGTGCGCACGTCGGCGCCTGCCTGCCTCCAGGAGATGAACCGCGAAGGCGTGCCTCATGCCGTGTGGTGTGACCGGTTTGGACAAGCGGGGGAGGTTGTGCGCTTTCGCGCAAGCTTGCCCCACTGCGTCCCTGGTGATTGGCTGGCCGGCGCGATCGCCGGGGAAGAGCCACTCCTTCGGCCGCCGCATCTTCCAGTAATTGCGCAGGATCTCGAGCAGCTTGGGCGATAGCATCACATAGCGGTCCTTCTGGCCTTTGCCCTGCTCGACACGGACGACCATTCTCTGGCTGTCGATGTCCGTGGGCTTCAGGTGCACCGCTTCAGAGATGCGCAAACCGGCCGCATAGCAGGTGGTCAGGATGGCGTGATGTTTAAGATCGAGCACGCAATCGAGAAACTGCGTATGCATCCGGGGGAGGCCGCCTTGCTGAGAAGTGAGCGGAATTGGATGATCTGTCTATATGGACGTCAATATAGACGGTGTAATAGCGATGGACGTAACGATAGAGGGCCGGCCGCAAGTCAGCCGGATGGAGATTGTCGACAGTGGGCGGCGTCGCCGTTTCAGTAACGAGGCCAAACTTGCGATCGTTGCGGAGAGTTATTCCGCTCCCCAGCAGGTCACGGCAACGGCACGGCGACATGGCATCACGCGCTTTCAGTTGAACGATTGGCGTAAGGCAGCACGTGAGGGACGGCTTGGCAGTGGCCGTGGCATTGAGGGGTTTATTCCTGCCCTGTTGGTTCCGGAGCCAGGCATCCCGGTCGCTGCGACCAAGCCTTCGATGGCACAAAGTGGCCTTATGGCACAAAGTGGCCTTATGGAGGTGCTGAGCGCGAACGGCCGCCGTGTGATCGTGGACCGCGATGTCGACGTTGAGGCTCTGCTGCGGATTGTCCGAGGACTGGAGACATTGCGATGAACCCGTTTCCGATGGGAACAGGGGTCAAAGTCTGGCTTTCGACGGGGTATACGGACATGCGCTGTGGCTTTCCCTCTCTGGCGCTTCGGGTGCAGGAGGTCTTGAAGCATGACCCGCTCGGCGGTCATTTGTTTTGCTTCAGGGGCCGGCGCGGTGACCTGATAAAATTGGTTTGGCATGACGGCCAGGGCAGTTGCTTGTTCACAAAAAGATTGGAACGCGGGAAGTTCATATGGCCTTCTGCCGAAGGTGGTGCGGTTGCAATATCACCTGCACAGCTCAGCTATCTCCTGTCTGGCATAGACTGGCGCCATCCGCAGGAAACATGGCGTCCAACGAGGGTTGGATAGCATTATTCCATTGAAAATACAGTGAGAATCTGATCGAATGACTTCATGACTGTGAAGCCTGACGATCTTCCTGCGGACCTTGCCGGCGCCTATATGGCGCTGCTGGCCGAGCGCGAGGTATTGCAGGCTGAACGTGATGTGGCGGTTGCCGAAGCTGCTAATGCGCAAGCCCTGCTGTCCGACCGCGACGCCCTGATCGCCAGTCTTGAATTGAGGATCGACAAGCTCAAGCGCGAACTGCGCGGTCAGAGCAGCGAGCGCACGGCGCGCCTGATCGACCAGTTGGAATTGCAGCTTGAGGAACTGGTCACGGCAGCTACGGAAGATGAGATTGCAGCGCAGGCTGCCGCCGCCCGGACCTCGTCCGTGCGTCCGTTTGTGCGCAAACGGCCGGTGCGAAAGCCCTGGCCGGAGGATATCGAGCGCGAGCGCGTGGTGATCGATCCTCCGATCAATTGTGTATGCTGCGGTGGCTCGCGCCTGTCTAAACTGGGTGAGGACGTCACCGAAACGCTGGAAGAGATCCCGCGCCGGTTCAAAGTGATCGAAACAGTGCGGGAAAAGTTCTCTTGCCGTGATTGTGAGGCGATCAGCCAGCCGCCAGCGCCTTTCCATGCCACGCCGCGCGGCTTTATCGGCCCTCATCTCCTGACGACGATCCTGTTTGACAAGTTCGGCATGCACAGCCCGCTCAACCGCCAGAGCACCCGGTTCAAATGCGAAGGGATCGATCTTTCGACTTCGACGCTAGCCGATCAGGTTGGTTTTGGAACATCCGCTCTCATGCCGGTTGTTGATCTGATCGAGAAGCATGTCTTTGCGGCTGAGCGGCTTTTTGGCGACGACACCACCATTCCCATCCGGGCCAAAAGCAAATGCACGACCGGGCGCATATGGACCTACGTGTGTGATGATAGGCCCTATGGCGGCGGGGCCGCGCCGGCGGCGATCTACTATGCTTCAAGCGACCGTCGGGGCGAGCATCCGCAAAAACATCTGGCCGGATATGGCGGCATTCTACAGACGGATTGTTACAACGGGTTCGAACCGATATCGGTTGCCGAAAAGAAAGAAGTGCCGATCACGTTTGCTTTTTGCCATGCCCATGCGCGGCGGAAATTCTTTGAGCTGGCCGATATCGAGAAAAGCGCCCGCGATAGCAAACGCAACGGCAGGCCGATCTCCCCGATCGCGCTGGAGGCGGTCAAACGATTTGACGCCCTGTTTGAAATCGAACGACAGATCAACGGCTTGAGTGCAGCAGAACGACTGGCCGTGCGGCAGGAAAAGAGCAAGCCTCTGTTCGACGACATGCACGAGTGGCTGAAACGCGAACGTGCCGCGCTCAGCAGATCCTCCGACCTCATCAAAGCCATGGACTACATGCTGAAACGTTGGGATGGTTTTGCCCGCTTCCTCGAAGACGGAAGAGTTTGTCTCACGAATAATGCCGCCGAGCGCGCGCTGAGAGGTATTGCATTGGGAAGGCGGAATTGGACCTTCGCCGGTTCCCCGCGCGGGGCCGATCGTGCCGCCGTCATGCTGACGCTCATTACGACCTGCCGCCTCAACGACATCGACCCGAAAGCCTGGCTCGCCGACGTCCTGGCCCGCATCGCTGATCTTCCCGCCTCTCGCCTGCACGAACTGCTTCCATGGAACTGGAAAAGTGCGTCGGCGACAGCTCATATGCTGGCGGCCTGAAGATGGCTGCCTCCGTCGTCCGCCTGAAGGTCACCCTCGATCAAGTCGATCCAATGGTGATGCGGCGTGTTGTCGTGCCATTCCGTATCAGGCTCAGTCGGCTGCACGAGGTGTTGCAGGCGGCGATGGGCTGGACCAACAGCCATCTTTATGAATTCCGCATGCGTGACGTCGGTTTTGGATTGCCTGACGAGGAATGGGGGGATGGTCCCATCGACGCTCGCAAAGTCTCGCTGCTGTCGGCAGTCCAGGACACCGGCGCGAAATCGTTCAAATACCTTTACGACTTTGGCGACGGCTGGACGCACAGCATCAAGATCGAGCGCACCTTCCCGGCAATCGGCACGGAAGGCCCGATGCTCCTCGAAGCGGCAGGACACTGCCCACCCGAGGACGTCGGTGGCCCATGGGGGTATCAGGAGTTCCGCGAGGCGCTTGTCGATCCGGCACACGAGCGACATGCCGAACTCGTCGAATGGTGGGGCGGCAGCGATTACGATCCTGGCAATGCCAACCTCAGCCAACTCAACAAAGCCGTCGACGATCTGGCTGCCAAATGGGCCCGAAGAGCGCGCCGAAAAATCTGAAGGCATGCAAAAGGACCCAACTTGAACCGTATCACTCGATCATAACCCGGCTGAAGTTCACGCGCGAGCCTTCATCCCGCGTGATTGCTCGGATGCATACGAAACTGCTGCACTTCATCGGGCTGAGGATGATTGGCAGTTTCTGTGGCTTCCTGGGAAGCGGCAGGACCTCTTCCGGCACCCAATCTCTTTCGAGCGTCACCTTATAGAGAAAGCGCAGTGCCGAAAGGGCGATGTGGATCGAGCCCGGCGCCAGCTTCTTCTCGTTGGCCAGATAGACCTGATAGGTCCGGATGTCCTCACGGCCGAGCAAGTCCGGCGACTTGCCGAAGTGTCGTGCGAACAGCGACACCTGCTGCAGATACGAGTGCTGGGTATTGAGCGAGAAATTGCGCACCTGCATATCCTCGCTCATGCGCTGGCGAAGTGGGGTCATGATGAGCTCCTCTGTCCGATGGATGGGCTACCAGTCGTCCCATCCTCGCGCAGTTGGGGCTCCTACTGAATACCTCATCTCCTTGCCGCTCCGGCGTAGCGGAGCGGGTTAGTCCAAGGGAACTTATCCCGAGCCCGAGACTATGCCGAGCCAGTTTCCTAAAGCCCGCGATTTCCGGTAGGTCCGGATCGTAAGCTCGGCATAATAAGCAGCCTCCGCACAACAAACCTAGCGGAGACATCAATGACTACGAATCCATTCGAGAACTCGGCGCTCTGGCGCCGATCGAAGATTGGCCGCATCGAGCCTGCGTCAGTTCCCTGATCAAATCGATGACTGACGAAGGTTACAAGGCCAAGAGCATCCGCTCGGCAATCCGGACCATCGTTGCTTTCATCGCACACCAGAGTGATCGCAATGATGGCCATCCAACGCAGCTCGCCTACGAGGATATTGACCATTTCATCTCAGGCTTGGCCACTAGGGGTACGCTTCGCTACGGCGATCGTCGCGCCATCCACCGTTTGCGAGCAGAGCTTGTAAAGGCGGGCGCGTTAAGCCGGCCTCCTGCGACGAGCGATTGTCGCGGTGATATCGAAGTGCTCTACGAAGCGGAACTTCACCGCAGAGGCTATGCTGAGCGATCTATCGCCTCACACCGTTGGTTTATCCAACGCTTCCTCCGAACAGTATGGGACGATCACAACGGAATTTCTCATCTCACGCACGATAACGTGCGCGATTATCTTGCCGGTCACTTCGACCGCCAAAGCAGCGCTACGTCTAAGGTGATGTCTTCGAAGCTTCGCATTTTCCTTCGGTTCTGTCGGGCCGCTCGGTTCACGGAGAATGACCTGGCTCTGGCAATACCCACTGTGAGGAACCTTCGGCTCACCACGCTTCCCTCCTTCATGAGCGCCGATCAACTAGAAATTGTTCTAAAAGGTTGCGATCGTACCACGATCGCGGGCCGCCGGGACTTCGAGGTCCTCCTACTGCTTTCGCGGCTGGGACTGCGTGCGAACGAGGCCGCATGCCTGTCATTGGACGACATCGACTGGCGCGTCGGCCTCCTTCGAGTGAAGGGCAAGGTTGGTCGGATCGCAACAATGCCGCTCCCACAAGACGTTGGGGCGGCGATCTCCGTGCGCGGCGACAAACAAGGTGAGACTCAGCGTCAATCAGGATGAGACTCGGCGGCGGGGGTGTGACGAAGGGAGGGCGTAGCCCGACTGGAGTTACACCCCCGCCGCGGCGCAATTTTTCGGCGTCTCATGATCGCGGTTGGCCCGGTAGCGTCGGTGATTTTCTGAGAATGGAGAATCACCTTTGTGCCGGGTCGCCATGTAACCGATCATCAGACGAGGCTTTTTATGAAGTACCGACAAAACAACCCCATTGAGGTCGCTGCCGCCAAGGCGTCGATCAGCCGGGCGACGGCTTACCGCATCGAGAAGGATGCGCGTCTTCCATCGCAGACCAAGCCGCCGCGCGACCGGCGTCGCCCCGATCCCCTTGAGCACATCTTCGACGCCGAGGTTGTTCCGCTCCTCAAGGCCGCGCCCGGCATCCGAGCGGTCGCCGTTTACAACGAGATGCTGCGGCGTCATCCAGAGCTGTCAGAAGGTGTTCGCCGTACGATTGAGCGTCGTATCCGATCATGGCGGGCTGTTCACGGTCAGGAGCAGGAAGTGATCTTCCGTCAGATGCACGAACCCGGTCGGTTAGGACTGTCGGATTTTACCGACATGGGCAGCCTCGGCGTGACGATCGCCGGCCAATCGCTCGATCATCTGCTTTATCACTTCCGGCTGGTCTGGTCGGGCTTCGAGCATGCCCATGTCATCCTGGGTGGAGAGAGCTTCGTCGCTCTGGCCGAGGGGCTGCAGAACGCCCTGTGGTCGGTTGGCGGTTCGCCGCTCTATCATCGCAGCGACAGCTTATCGGCCGCCTTCCGCAACCTCGATGCCGACGCCAAGGTCGATCTGACGCATCGCTACGACGAACTGTGCGCCCATTATCGCATGACGCCGACGCGCAACAACAAGGGCGTCGCGCACGAGAACGGCTCGATCGAAAGTTCCCACGGCCATCTCAAGAATGCGATCCGCGATGCTCTGCTGATGCGCGGAACCAGGGACTTTGGCGACCTCGGATCCTATCGCGCCTTCATCGATGAGATCGTCAGCCGCCGCAATGCCGCACATGGCAAGCGCATCGATGCCGAGCGCACGCATCTGCAAGCTCTTCCCGATCGTCGCACCACCGACTTCGAAGAGGTCATCGTCACCGTATCGAGCACCGGCGGCTTCGCCTTGCGCAAGGTCTTCTACACCGTGCCTTCCCGTCTGATTGGCCACCGGCTGCGGGTGCGTCTGTTCGACGATCGCCTCGACGTCTTCATCGGCGGCACGCATCTGCTGACATTACCCCGAGGCCGCGCCCACGCGAGTGGCAAGCACGATCAAGTCGTCAACTATCATCACGTCATTCATTCCCTGCGCAAAAAGCCGATGGCGCTTTTGGGGCTCGTCTATCGCGACAAGCTCTTCCCCAGGCCGGAATATCGCAGGACTTTCGACGCGCTCATCGAGCAACTGCCCGAGCGGCAGGCTTGCAAGATCACCGTGGAACTGCTTGCCTTGGCTCACGATCGCAGTTGCGAGCGTGAACTGGCCGAGGAGCTTGCCAAAACGCTCGACGCCCACAAACTGCCTGATCTGGCGGCTTTGAGAGCGGTCTTCAGCCCGGACCCGGATCAGTTGCCGATCGTTCATGTGCAACTCGCGTCGCTCAATGGTTATGAAGCCCTGATCGGCACGGCCTATGCGGGAGAGGTCGCATGAAGAGCAACATCCACACAGTCGATGAAGCCCGCCTCGGCATCATGCTCAACGAACTGAGGCTGCCGACGATCAAGACGTTCTGGCACCAATTTGCCGAGCAGGCCGATCGGGAAGGATGGCCTGCTGCCCGTTTCCTCTCGGCCATCGCCGAGCATGAATTGGCCGAACGCGCCCATCGCAGGATCGAAAGACACCTCGCCGAGGCCCACCTGCCACCCGGAAAGACGCTCGACAGCTTCGCCTTCGACGCTGTTCCCATGGTCTCCAAGGCCCAGGTCATGGCGATTGCAGCCGGCGATAGCTGGCTCGCCAAAGGCGCCAATATCCTGATGTTCGGTCCGCCCGGCGGCGGAAAGAGCCATCTCGCCGCAGCCGTCGGCCTCGCGCTAATCGAGAACGGCTGGCGCGTGCTCTTCACCCGCACGACCGATCTCGTCCAGAAGCTTCAGGTCGCGCGGAGGGAGCTTCAGCTCGAAGCCGCCATCGCAAAGCTCGACAAGTTCGATCTTCTCATCCTCGACGACCTGGCCTACGTCACCAAGGACCAGGCCGAAACGAGCGTGCTCTTCGAACTCATCTCCGCAAGATATGAGCGGCGTTCCATCATGATCACCGCCAATCAGCCCTTCGGAGAATGGAACCGCGTCTTTCCAGACCCGGCCATGACGCTTGCCGCGGTGGACCGACTTGTCCATCACGCAACAATCTTCGAGATGAATGTCGAAAGCTACCGGCGGCGTTCGGCCATGGAAGCCAAACGCCAGCGCGGCAGACCCGCCTCATTCGCGACAATCAAAAGCTCTTCCCAGCTTGTCGCGGAGCGGCAATCAGAACACGATGAAACTCTTGCCAGCGACAATCAACATGATAACTTCGCTCCAACCGCGACATAAGAATCTCATCCAGATTGTCGCTCGCGTCTCATCCTGATCGTCGCGCTATAGATCTCCGACTATATCTTGCATGGACGTCCAACATCCAGCTCCCGTGTCATCTTTCATAGGGTTGACACCCCATGCACGCCGTTTCGGACGGCGACGCCAGTTATCCTCATCGCTCGTAGAGCACTGAAGCGCGCGGATGTTTCCGGGATGCGATCACATCATGCGCATGTGTTCCGGCAATACCTTTGCGACGATTGCGATCAGATCAGGCGTCGGTCTTACGGAGCTTGCCCAGGTACTTCGCCACAAAGACCCGGACACCACCAGGATTTACGCGAAGCTCGACATCGAGGGCCTGCGCTCCCTCTCGCGGCCGTGGGCGGGAGAGATTCAATGACCGACCTGACGGAAGCCCTCGAACAATACCTGACGCTGCGTCGGTCGCTCGGTTTCAATCTTCAGAGCCAGGAGAGCCGTTTGCGAAACTTTGTGGAATTTGCGCAGGCGCGTGGCGCGCAGCACATTACCTCGAAGCTCGCGGTGGAATGGGCAAATCACCAATGTGGGCCTGCGACATGGTCATCGCGCCTTTCGACGGTGCGATCATTCGCTCGCCACCTGAAGGTTGACGACCCTCGAACCGAGATTCCGCCTTCTGGCATTTTCCCGCCGCAGCGCCGGCCACGACCCTTCATCTATTCGGACGAGCAGATCGCCGATCTTCTTGCGACAATGCTCGTGCTGCATCCAGCGAGCTTTCGAGGGCTGACCTACCACCATTTCTTCGGTTTGCTCGCGTCCACAGGTCTGCGGTTTTCAGAGGCGGCACGACTACTTCGCGAGGACGCCGATGTGGAAGCAGGGATGCTGACGATCCGAGAGACGAAGTTCGGCAAGAGCCGCCTCGTCCCTTTGCATCCAAGCACGACGGACGCTCTCAGACGATATTCGGCGGACCGCGATGTTTGCCCGATAAGGCGCGGCAGCAGATTCTTCTTCACGGGAGACCGCGGACGTGGCTTGAACGACACAAGCCCACACTACTCTTTCATCCTGTGGACACGCCAAGCCGGATTGCGGGAGCCGACGGAAGCCGAAGGCCCAAGGATACACGACCTCCGGCATTCCTTTGCGGTGCGCACCCTGCTTTCCTGGTGCCGAGGTGGCGACGATATCGAGCGGCGACTACCGAACTCTCGACCTATTTGGGCCACACGCATGTCCGGGATACCTACTGGTATCTCACGGCGCATCCCGATCTGCTGAACCAAGCGAAGCTTTGTCTCGATGCACGGTGGGAGGCGGCCGAATGTTCACGCGCGAAACGAACCTATAGCAGGCGCAATTGCCAATCAACGGATGAACCTCGTCTATGAGAAGACGCGGACTCTTTTGCCGCGCGGGCCGGAGCTGGCACAGCAGTTTTCATTTGTTTGCTGTGCAGTAGATATACATTTTCGCGGATATACGGCATAAGAGTTATATTTGCTGCGCAGGGAATATCTATGGAAGAGTCCATAGCTTTCGATATGTTGAATGAGTTGACGGCCAGCCTCACGGAGGCAGGCGGGAAAATCACGTCCGAGCCCTTGTTTGAGCCCCAGATGGGAAACTCTCACGCAGATTTCCTTATCGATGCGCGATTTTCCGACGCACCTTTCCAGCTTGTTGTCGAAGCCAAGAGATCAGCTTTTCCAAGGGACGTCAGGGAAGCAATCTGGCAGCTAAAAAGATACATTGCCGCCATGCCACCAGGCAATTCCCGAGTTCTCCCCCTATTGATGGCCGATACCATTTCCCCAGGTGCACGTGCACTCCTGCGCGAGGAGAAGGTCGGTTATTTCGATCGTAGCGGCAGTCTCTATCTTTCGGCCGACAATCTTTTTGTTCTCGTCGAAAAGCCAGCCTCGAAGCAGCAGGCTCGATCGCTCAACAATCTGTTCGTTGGAAGTCGCGCACAGGCCCTCCATGCCGTCTGGACATTTAAGGACCAATGGTTCGGTGTGCATGAACTGGCCGAGCGGGCATCCGTATCTCCGACAACTGCATCCCAGGTTCTTATCGAACTAGAGCGCCGCGAATGGGTGAACTCCAAGGGTGCCGGTCCATCGAAGGAAAGGATACTCTCCAATCCCCGCGCGCTGCTTGACGAGTGGTCTTCCTATGTCGCTTCGATCAAGCCAAAGCCGCTCCGCTCGTACTATATGCGGATGACCAATATCGATGAGGTGATCCATGAGATTGACCGCATCTGCGATGAGACGGGAGTTCGCTACGAAATTTCCGGGCTCATGGCCGGCCAGATCCATGCACCGCACCTCTCGAAAATATCCCAAATCCATTGCCGCATCGATCACGGCGGCGAAAGCCTTCTTGGAAAACTGGGAGCAAAGGCTGTCAAAGAGGGCTGGAATCTGGGAGTTATAGACTCTAATCCACGCCACGACTTTCTGTTTCGCCAACGGGTCGGTCATGTCTGGGTCACAGATCCACTTCAAACTTACCTCGACCTCCTGCAGCTTGACAGCGGTCGCTCAAAGGAACTGGCCGACCATCTTCGGCTGACAAAACTCGCGGTACCCGAATGACAAAGCCCCAGATACTGACTGAATATAGTGCCGATGTTACCCGCGACTGCGAGCGCGTCCTGGTTACGCTGTTCAGCGAGCTCGGCCCCTGGCGTGATTCCGTCTTTCTGGTCGGTGGGCTGGCCCCGCGCTACATTGTCACCAAGCGATCGCCTGATGTCCCGCCTCATGCAGGAACCGGCGATATCGATGTCGTCGTCGATCTGTCGATCTGTCGATCCTCGCCGATACAGAGGCATACCGGACGCTCGAGCAGAACCTCAAAAAAATGTGTTTCGAGCGTGCGCAAAATGACAAGGGCAACAAGGTCAATTGGCGTTGGCAGACCATGACCGAGCACGGCATTCTCGTCATTCTGGAGTTCTTGGCAGACGATCCGAAGCTCCGGGGTGGCGCATTGCAGGAACTGCCGACGGAAGGAAATGTTTCTGCGGTGAATATTCCTCACGCGTCGCTCGTGTTCGGGCACCACGATCGGGTGGAAGTCACCGCTGATCTGTTGGGTGAAAAAGGCCGCTCGACAGAATCCATCCCCTACGCCGATATCGTGGCATTCACATGCCTCAAGGCGTTTGCCTTTGATCACCGGCGTGAGCGCAAAGATGCGCACGATCTCGTCTACTGCCTCGAACACGGAGAAGGCGGGCTCGGCGGTGCAATCGCCAAATTCCAAGAGGCTCTGAAAGGCAACGATCGGGAGGTCATCGAACGTGCCCTGACGCTATTGCTCACCCGATTTTGTGATCCGGAGCCAGACGAAGGTTACCTGCGCGAAGGCAACGTTGCCGTGGCGCAGTTCGAAATTGAAGGTGCTGCAGACGACACGGAAATCAGAGAAGCCCGGATTTTGCGCCAGCGTGCCGTCAATGACCTCATGCTCGAATTTTTAAGCGCCCTTGGTATTGCGTTCAAGTGATGCTCGGAGCGCGGGATCTCGTTATCTGAGCCTGGTTGAAGGCGGCGCACTGTGACTCCGCCGAGCGCTGTAATCGTGCTTCAGCATTCCAGCAAGCGATTGCTCGGAAGCCGTCGCGCCTCGCTGATCGCAGTGTACCCCAGACAGTTTGAACCTGCTCGTCAACGCGAACGTATTCTAGGAGCGCTTCATGCGTCTGCTCTGCAGCCAGCCCTGGAATAATGAAACATACGGTCAAGCCGAGCATTACCAATGTAATCGGCCACGTTCTATAAAGAGCCTCTACGACTTCCAGATAGGGCTTTGCTGCCGCCTCAAGATATCGACGCCATATCACGACGCGGACAAGGATGGCTTTGGACCAGGACTTTGATTTTGAGGCCGATGACATGACTCAGAAGACCCCCGTTTGGCCCGTCAGCCGCAGGCCGACCACTTAAGTTAACCTCGAAAGTAGTATGGTGCGAAGTTTCGTGCCATAGCTCGCGCCGCTATGCAGCTCATTCAAATGTTCTGCCGTATTGGTGTCACAGCAGCAAGGCTAGTCCGATCCTGCCCGTACAGTTTCGGCGGCTAGCGAACCTTTCGGAAGCGCCCGCAGCAATTCCGCTTCCGGCTTCGCTAGGTCAAGCCATGCAAGCCACTCTTGCGGTTGAAGCACGACGATTTGGCGATCGTGGTACGGCTTTACATCGGGACCCGGCGCCGTTGTCAGCATCGTGAAGGCAGGCGGTTGGTTCCCGTGACCGTCTCTCCAAATTCCTGCGATGGCCATGAAAGGAGCGTCGTTCAGCGTGAACCTGTTTTTCGCCTTGGGGTATTTCTTTTCGCTGAACTCAAAAAACGCACTCGCTGGAATGAGACAGCGGTGGCTATCGCTAAAATGTCTTCCTTCCGATCGAAAGTTGAAAACCGGGCCAGCCTTGCGGGTCGGTGGAAACCCGAACTTCATCGGCGCCAGCTCTACGATGTTGTCGCCAGCAGCTCGCATGCTCGCATCACCGGTGCCGTGTCGCCGATCTTGATATTATCAGCCTGCGGCATATCCAGTTCGGTCTGACGTGTGGGGATGCCGAGCGCGAGGTCCTGCATCATCTTGCAGTATTCGGCGTAGCGAATGTGTTGCTCATAATCGTTGCACATGGGAGAGGACCTAGGTTTCCTGAATGCCCTTTTCGAGGTTGGCGTCGCCCTTTTGGCTACGCTGAAGCCTTGGGGTTAAGTCTTCATCCTTCGGACTGTCATCCCTGACGCGTTCGTCAATCAGGTCTGTCTTGCAACATGCAGCGTAGCTCCAAGGTTCCCATCTCAGCAAGCCCGAGGGGGCTCCATCCCTTGGCCGTGTAGGGAGGCGGCAGGTCGCTTGATCAGCGAAGCGGCGGCGCGATTCAGATCGAGCGTGTGGGCGCTCCACCCAATGGCGTTTCCGACCTCGCTCTCTTGTCTGGCATCCCTAATCCAGTCCCGTCCTTGGACGGTCAACCCGCGAGGGGGAAGTCCTCAGTAATCGGAGGAAGGCGAAGGCGACGATCAAGGAACCTGTCTCCTTTTTGGGCATCATCTACCTACGTCGTTAGACAAGGTCGGCTGGGAGCTAAGCCCTAAACGCCTGCAATGATATTTCGGCCGTTTTGCGATTTCGGACTATCCAATGCCCAAGGGACATGAAGCGGAACAAATAGCTTCCAACACCTGAGGGTGTGACAAGCAATATTCGTTTCGGCGGCTTATCGCTATTCGGCAAAGCCAAGGTTTCTTTCGGGCGAATAGACGACCATTTTTTCTCGTGATCGCTTGGGGTGGTGATCGAACCCCCGTTCTTTCAGTGCGTGAGAGGAAGGAACGCGATGTGACAGAGACCCCAGCGATCATTCCGGCAGGCCATACCCGAGTACGCATGCCAACCGGCGTCTGCCACGCCGGCGCAGATGTATTTCGTCCAGTCGCCGCGATTTCAGGATCAGAATTCCACGATTAAAAGAAATATTAGCATCCCGTCGTTATCATTAGTACATAAATCCATAGACTGTGGCGACAAATTAGGTGTTGCCGAAATGAAAATTCTAGGTTTATCGGGGAATGTCAAACAACCGTCTCGAACTGCTTCTCTTGTGGAAGCGATCGTGTCGATAGCCACATCAAAGCTGGGTCTCGACGGGCGAACCATAGAGTTGGTTGACGCTGCCCGCGACGGGAATATCCGCAATCTTGACCCGATATGCCGAAGCCTTGATGATCCTGAAAATCTTCGGCGGGCTCTATCTTCTCTATCTGGCGTTTAGGGCAGCCAGAACCGCTTTCATCGCGGGCGAAAAACCGGCCGAGGCATCGGGGACGGACGCCGCCGAGACGGCTTCCTCTCTATACCGACGCGGGCCTCCTCATGCATCTGACCAATCCAAAATCAATTCTCGCCTGGATCGCTCTGGTGACGCTGGGACTTGGCCCGGGTGCCTCCTCATACACCGTGGCAGCGCTCCTCGGCGGATGCGCTATCCTAAGCGTGACAATCTTCTGCGATTACGCGATCGTCTTTCCAACAGCTCCGATGGTGCGCTTCTATCGGATATCCCGCCGCTGGATCGAAGGGACGCTTGCGATCTTCTTTGGCGCACCCGGTGTCCGTCTCCTGTTTTCCCGCACATAACCGGGGCAGAATGTTCGCTATACCATCTGAGCGTAGCGGAGTTTGGATCCAGTCAAGAGCTAGCCATAAGGACCCGCGGCTATCGGGCGCCAACCGCCTCGACGCGGTGGTGATCGCCCGCTACACCGCCGACTCGCCGACGCTGGAGATGCGCATCGATCCGCTGCGCGAAACGCTCAGACGACAGCATAGGAAGATCTGTTCCTCCGGCGGCACATCGACAGCCGCATAGGTGTAGGAGATCTCCTCCACTATTTGGAAGCCAGCCTTTCCGATGACCGCCCGCAGATCCTCGCGCAGGTAACCCGAGACTCGGATATTGTTTCCGAGGAACGGGATTGAGAAATCGTCGACATCGGCCTCCACCATGGACAGGGCGAACAGGCCACCAGGGACCAGCAGATTGCGAATCGTCAGAAGTGCGAGGGGGATCTCCGCACGGGGCAGCATTAGCAGCGAGAAGAAGGCCGCGACAGCGTCGAACTGGCCGAGGTCCCGCGGGCCACCTGGTCGCAAGTCGGCAATGTCCAGCTGGTGGAATGTCGCGCCAGGGACATACTCCCGGGCGAGTTTCACTATCCCGCCCGACAGATCGATGCCCACGACCTCGAAACCGGAGGCCACTAAGAAACCGGAGGCCACTAACTGGCGCGCAGTTGGCACTCCGGTACCGCAGCCCAGATCCAGAACCCGAGAACCGGTCGGCAAGGACCTGATCAACCAATCGCCCGCTGAGACTTGACCCTGTTTGTGTGGAAAGGTCTCATCATAGCGAGCGCCAATGGCATCGAAGGCCTCTGCCTGGCCCTCGCGATTAAACCGAAGGGTATCGTAGCCGCCCGCTGTGTTGATTGTTCACGTGGATAAACCTTCCAAAGAACGATCTGGATCGTATTACCGGCAGGCAATAGAGAAATCAAGTTCGGAGCAAAATCCCGATCCCTGCGCGACCGGCGCAGGTGGATGCTCGGTCAGGAAGCCCTCGGCTTCCAGGGCCGCTATGCTTCCGATGCGGCGGCGCTGATCGACTGACGGAACACCGGGTCGATAACATCGTCGGCTGCGAGGACCCTGTCACGGTTGTCATCGTCGACCAGGAACCGACCTTGATGTAGCCGGCCCGGTTCTCTGAGAACTTCGTCGATGACGCGGTTCCAAATGACTTTAACTTAGGTTTGGCCAAGAGGCGGCACCGCAGGATCGACACCGCTTGGAAACTATGTCGGCGATGAACGACCGTGACCTTGGAGGCAAGATTCGACGGGTAGAGCGCCTCCTGCACGGCTGTGCTCACGCCGCCGACAACGGCCACTTCACCAACACCGAAAAGTTGCGGGCCAATCGATGTCTTTTCCCTGCAGGCGCCGCGAGCACTGCTTCATTGACGTAGAAATGGAAAGTAGAAAGCCTTTGGGTTGGGTTCCGCTCAAGGCGACCATCCGTAGTTCCTGATGGCTGCTCCGCGGGTTCACACGCTGATGCAGGTCCGGGCGGCGGACATGAGCGGCGAACTTCGCATACGGCTATGGGCACAATTGCGACCAAACCGGACCCAATCGTGCCTCTATTATTCAAGCCAAAGCGACCGCTTTTTCACGCAGCCTGCCTCCAGAAAAGTTACCGATCTTTAATTCGGCTGGCGGTTATCTGCGGGATCTGACGACCAAGGCGCGGCGCGGCGATTTCTCCGTCGGACCGATGCTGACGGCTCTGGCGCGGACTCCTGCATTTGGAGCAAAGCGAGCATCGTGAGGCTGATCGCGGGGCGACGTGCGTGCATTCGGCCAGATTGTAAATAACCCTGCAGCTCTGGCGCATATGCTGTCGAGGCTTTCGCAGCCGGGGCGGACACTGAAGTTCTGCTACGAAGCAGGACCCTGCGGCTACGGCATTCAGCGGCAGCTGTGGCGATTTACCGTCGCCCCAATACGTCGAAACCGGCACCTGGGCACAAGGTCTATCCGTATCTCCTACGCAAGCTGGCGGTCACCAGACATGGGGTAATCGCGGCGCGACCGTCCCAGGCCAGTCTATAAATTACGGATGGCAAGGGTGGTTGCCCCCGATAAGATGGAAATACGGGCTCTCGATTGGTACCGGGCCCAAACACCAAATGGAGGCAACCATGGACCAATATATAGGGCTCGACGTTTCGTTGAAAGATACCGCCATCTCGATCCGAGAAGACGGGAAGCGGATATGGCGCGGGAAGTGCCCTTCGGACCCAAAACTTTTGGCGCAGATGATCCGCAAGCACGCGCCAAACGCCAAGCGCGTCGTATTCGAGACGGGGCCGCTGTCGACGTGGTTCTATCATGCGCTGACGGCCGAAGGGGTTCCGGCAATCTGCATTGAAGCGCGGCAAGCGCAAAAGGTCTTGAACGAGACGCTCAACAAGACCGATGCCAATGATGCGGATGGCTTGGCGCAACTGGCCGAAGCCGGCTTCTACAAGGCGGTCCGGGTAAAAGCGTTCGACAGCATGCTGACGCGCACGCTGGTGACGGCCCGCAATCAGCTTTTGAGCATCTCAACCCAGCTCAGCAATCAGATCCGCGGCCTGATGAAGACGTTCGGTCTGATCGTCCCCAAAGGAACAGGTCGGGTGTTTGATAGCAATGTAATACCAACGAGCGCTAATCAAAACCGGTGCGCCCAGTCACGCATTCCAATCGACATGATCTTCCACGGCTGAGCGACCAGCTTGTTCCATGCGTCGCAGCAATGGGCGACGATGTCCTCGTAATCTTTGAAGATCCGGTTGGACAACCGTAAGCGCTCATTTCCATGCGCGTTGACGTGGCCCATTTGACGTGGGTCGCTTTGTGACGGCCCTATCGGATCAGGCAGCGGTAGTTTTGGCGAAGTTGAAGGGCAGCAAATCAGTGATGTCGGAATCTGTTGCGCGCTGCGGCAGTTCGGTAAGCACGTGGCGCAAGTAGGCCAAGGGTTCGATGCCGCAAGCTCGGCAGGTCAGCATTAGGCTGTAGACGACGGCACTGGCCCTCGCTCCGTCCACGGTGTCGCTGAACAGCCAGGATTTTCTGCCAGTGGCAAAAATTCTGATATCGCGCTCGAGTAGGTTGTTGTCGATCGGCATCCTGGCGTCTTCTGTGTAGCGCGTCAGGTAGTCCCACTGATTTAGGGTATAGGACACGGCATCGCCGATCTTGCTGTCGGGCAAGACCTTCGGGGCGATGTCGTTGAGCCATACCTTGAGAGCATTCAGGATGGGGACACTGTGTTGCTGGCGGAAACGGCGAATGCAATCGGCTTGCGTTTCGCCCTTGTCAGGCTTTGCGTTGCGCGCCTGGCTTTCAATCCGGTAGATCTGCTCGAAGAATTTCAGCGCCTGCTCCGGCGGACCGCCGCCTTTCTTTCTTGCCTTGAGGGCATCGACGAAGCGACGCCTGGAATGCGCCATGCATCCCAGATGGGTGGCCCCTGCCAGCGTGCGCCAGGCGGAATAGCCATCGCTCATCAGGATGCCGTGGTAATCGCCGAGGAAGGCCTGCGGATAAATCTGGCCGCGGCCGGGTTGATAATCGAGCAGCACGATCGGCTCGTCGCTGTCCTCTCCACTCCGATACGCCCACATGAATGATGTGCTGGTGGCCTCCCTGTCCTTTTCCTTCAGCACCTGGACCGTCGTCTCGTCGCCATGGATGATGGCTTGAGACCTGAGCCGCGATTTCAGCGCGTCATAGATGCGGGAGAGATGCCTCTCGCTCGAGCCGATCACCCAATGGCCCAGAGCACCGCGGCTGACGGGAACGCCGGCGCGCTCGAAGGCCTGGGCCAGGCGGTAGAGCGGCGTGCCATCGACATATTTGTGAACAAGAGCAAATGCCAGCGTCGAGGCCGTGGCGATGCTGCCCGGCAAGGGCTGCGCGGGCATTGGCGCAAGGACAACAGGCGTGTTGATCCCGGTGCGATCGCAATGGCGGCAGGCATACTTGAGCCGCACATTCTGCAGGACCTTGGCCTTCACCTCGATGTGGAGCTGCTCGGTGACGGCCTCGCCCATGCGATGCATCTGGTGACGGCAGCAAGGACAGGCCTTCTGGTCGTCGGCAAGGTCATATTCGACGCGCTCGCGCGGCAGATGTTCCGGCAGGGGCTTGCGGCCACGTTTCTTGCCCTCTGGCTTCTCGATCGCCGCAAAGCCCGTGTCCGGCAGGTCGACGACCTCCCCATTGTCTCCGCCGGCGTCGTCTTCATCGGCAACCTGCTCGGCTTCATCGAAGAGGCGGTCCACGTGCTTTTCGCTTTTCGGCGCAAAACGATGAAGCCGCGCCAACACCAGTTCTTCCTCGAGCTTGACCACGCGTTCCGTGAGCTGACGGTTCTCCGCCTGCAGCGCCGCAATGCGCGCCATCAACTCCTCAACAGTGGGTTCGCCGGGTCGGATCATCAGATTCTTGAATCTGAACCGTTTCGCCCCGTCAACCGCAGACGTCGAGAACTGTCAGCCGGCGATCTGGTATTGCCGAACCGGATGGCGGACCATCGCGTCGATATCAATGCCGTCGAGAATCCAGTGTAATTGCTCGGTCGTCAGCGTTACCACCATCATCTCCCGACGTGGCCATCGGAACCGGTCTTCCGACAATCGCTTCAGCACCATCACAAAACCGGACCGATCGAAGAACAGGAGCTTCATCCGGTCACGGCGGCGATTGCAAAAGGCAAAGACCGCAGGCGCAAACGGATCGAGCTCCATCACCTCCTGCACCAGGACCGCAAGGCTGTTGATACCGGCCCGGAAGTCGATCGGCTCGCGGTGCAGGTAAACCTTGATATCAGCGCCCAGTCTGAACATGACCCAGAGCTCCGATGATCGCCGTCAACGCATCCACATCACCGCATTCCAGCGAAAGCTTCACGCCGTTCGGCAGCAACGCGCTGATTTTGGAAAAACCTGACAGATGGGCCGTCTTCTCCAGTGATGCCGGTTGTTCTTCACCATACGCGACCGGTATATCCAGCGAGCGCATCCCGACAGGCAGGCTGCCGTCTGCTGCGACGACCGGGATAAACGGCGAGCTTGCAGATACCGCCGACAAGCCAGCCTCCCTGGCCTCCTTGACCCACTTGCGTAGAAGGTTGGCATTGACCCCATGGCCAAGCGCAAGGCCTGATATAGAAACACCAGGCTGGAGGCAAGCCGTAACAAGCCGCGCCTTTGATCCTGGATCATAGCGCCGCCGACCATCACGCCCCACCAACCGCACACGCAGCTTCTGCTCTTCGTCATTCATATTTGGTGTCCACCTATTTCAAGTGGACACTTCATGCGGCAGAGAACTCAACGCGAAAAGGCGCATGGAAATGAGCGCTTACGGACAACCAGTTGTCACGCAGAAATTGCCACACGTTCTCGACGGGATTTAATTCGGGCGAGCGTGGCGGCAGGAAGAGCAGTGTGATGTTGTCGGGCACATCGAGCTTCGGCGTGACATGCCACCCCGCCTGATCAACGATCAGCACGGCATGAGCGCCGTCATCGACGGCCTGGCTGATTTCGATCAAATGCTGGTTCATGGCGCTGGTGTCGCAGTAGGGAAGAACGAGACCCGCACCTTTGCCCTTCTTGGGGCAGATAGCGCCGAAGATATAGGTCCACATCGTGCGTTGATCGTGTGGTGCCGAAGGCCTTGTTCCCCTGCGTGCCCATCGCCGGGTGATCTTGTTCTTTTGGCCTATCCGAGCTTCGTCGGCCCACCAGAGCTCAATCTCGACGTTCTTCGGGAGCCTGCCTTTGATGGCTGCCAGTGTGGCGGGGAACTTTTTTTAAAACTCTCCAGGTCGCCTTCGTTCTGGGCGTAATGGCGCGGGCGGGCAGACAGCTTTGCAAAGCCGAGCGCCTTCAATTCGCGGCCAATGGTCGTTTCATCGACGGATATCCGATATTCTTGGAACAGCCATTGAGCAAGATCCTTGCGCCGCCAGCGCACAACGCCATGCACCGCCGGTATCGGGCCACTTTCGACGATCTTTGCCAAAGCCTGGCGATGCACGTCGGAAAGCTTTCCTTGATTGCCGGGTGCTTTGCCATTGATGAGCCCCGACGGGCCACGCGCATTGAAGCGAATAACCCAGTCGCGGACAATTTGCAGGGTCACGCCTCCGATCCTGGCCGCATCGCTGCGGGAATGGCCATCATAGATTTCGGCAAGGGCAAGAAGCCGCCGAGCCTGTGCCGCATCCTTCGTGCCTTTGGCCAACGCCCGAAGAGCGAAGCCGTCGAAGTCATCGCGCAGTGGAATTCCTGGTGTCATCCGCAAACCTCCGTTTGCGGTATTGATTCAGAACTCAACTGATTTGGAAACCTCAAAAAGAGTCAGAGATCGCTCACGCTGGTATAAGAGAGTTTTTGGATGGGAATGACGGCCTGGCATGGATCATATTGCCTCTGCTTGAGGCGTGGCGCGACATACGCAAGCGCGCGGCCGATCTTGATCGCCAGTTGCTCGTAGCGGCGCGGAAAAGCCAGGCGACGAAGCTGCGGATCGTTGCGGTCGGCCAGGTGGGCCGGTGAAAACGGCTTCAATCTGCTGATCGGCAACGTGACGACAGGCGAACAGACCGATGACTTCTTTGTCGCACAACTGCGTCAGCTTGAGACCTACAAGCTTGCAGGTGGTGGACGAGGTCGCGTGGCGCTTGGCGGTGTGATCGTTCCGCTCGACAGTGCCGATCCGGGCACGCGCCGGCGCTACCTGGACTAGGCGGCGGGACGCGACGAACGCACGCTGGCACCGCAGGGTGAGCGGCGCACGCTCTTTGCCCGTGATGTCGTCGGAACGGCGGACGAAATCCTCGAGCGCCTGTTTGCAGATCCGATCCTGCCGCATGTCAGCGAACTCAGGCTCGAACTTCCGTACGAATTCGAAGACGAGGAATATCGTCAGATCATCCACGACTTCATCACGCTTGTCGCACCCGAACTCGACTGGAATCACGGCGAGAGCCAGGGACAGAGAACAGCGTGAAAGACGTCGCCGATAGTGTTTATGAATAGGAATACCAACGTTGACCAAAGTCGTAGAATACTCCTTTTCCATCGGATCGCCCTGGTCCTACATTTGCTTCGAATGAAGGTCGATACGCGTCGCGTTGATCTATATCAATGCTCGACCCACCCATCAGGGAACATGATCGCCTGTCCCGGTTCTAAGATCCAACGGTACGATATTAGCCGCGGAAGGCGTTCGGCCACCCCGAATGCGAGATTCATGATGATGGTGACCGCCATATCATAGTTGAGCCTGCTTGGAACCGGGGTGATCCCCGCCGGTGGGGCGGGCGAAAGAGATGACACATATGTCACTATTGTGGACCAACCTACAGCATTACCATGCCAGTCGAGACTCCAAATGCGTTATCTAAAGAGAAGGAGGTTGAAATGAGTGATCCCGTAAACGCGTCATTTGACAGCGCATCGCCAGATACCACACCGGTGGATGACTACACTAACCTGCGATTTCGTGGGATCGACCACATCGCTTTGGCCGTCCATAGACTGGAAGACGCTATTCATTTGTTTCAAGGTGTACTTGGGTTTAACCTCAGGCGCCGATTCCAGATAAAGGGCAAAAAGACTGGTATGGTGTGCGCGGACATGGTTCGCGACGGGATGTGCTTTGTACTTTGTCAAGGCACAGAACCAGAGTCGCAGGTGTCCCAACTTGTCGAGAATTTTGGGGTAGGTATAGCCCATGTCGCGCTGGCTGTGGACGATGTGTCGGCGATGGTCGAGACCCTCAAGAAGCGAGGGCTGTCGTTTGACACAGCCGTAATAAACGGACCGGGCCTAACACAGGCGTTCTCTTCGCGATGCCCTAACACTGGCGTGAGCATTGAACTTGTGCATCGGAACGGCGAGGAAGGATTTCTCGACAATAACGTCCAAGAACTTTTTGAACAGTTGGAGCAGTCCGGGAAATATTGAGCGAACTTGGACGGTTCCAGTCCCCAACGTGTAGGCGGCCGCGGAATGCATGACTGTATTGCGGTCACGATCGATCAGATTCAGCCATGTATCCGGCCTGTAATCCGCGGCATCGATGCCACTAGCCATGCGAAGTCCGCCGATGGAGAGGCCGCACGCAAAATGTGCATCGGGCTAGCGGCATGACGGTTGCGGCACTGATCACCAGCAACGGTAGGATGATGCGATGCTCCCTTTGCTGCCCAGGCCAAGCCGACCACGTCCGGCTCCGCTGTGTTGCCGAGCGGCAGACGGGCCAGACGCGAGCTGTCTCGCCGATTTGAACTGTGCAGGCATCTCCCGCCGATGCTACGATCGCCGATCCATAAAAAACCACCGGGAATGGTAGGCGGCTGTATCGATGTGCACAAAAATTTCGGCGGTTGCCGAGGCCATGTGCGAAGCGCCGCCTGGTGGTTTATTCCGGTCGAGAGTTCCAAGCATCAGGCACCGCCATGGTGTCGAAGGTGCCTTATCTGCTGGTGGCGAAAAGGCAGGAGATACTGTCGCTCAGCCACCGGCAGCGTAAGGAGCCTGAACTACGGAAGACGAGCAGGCAAGTCCAGTATATCGGGCCAAATCTGGACCGGTCGATCTTGGACGATGTCAGACACTCGTCACGGCAGTTTGACAGCGACCGTCTTGTTTAAACGCGCTTTCTCTCTTGGCACGGAAATTGCTTGCCCCCTACAATCAGAGTAGGAACAATGTTCGATGATCACACTCGCCAATCGTCAGACGGCTGTTTGTGGAATCGCTCTAGCCTGTGTCGCTGGTTTCGACGGAAGGCTGCTGTCGAGTCCACACTGGCGTGATCCTCACTTTGCCGATGGTTCTGCGTGGGGTCCATGATGGATTATATGCCGCAAACGTCAGTAATGAACTTCTTAAATGAGGTCTCGGGTTCGTTTCCGTCGGCGATTTCCCTGGCCTCTGGCAGACCAAGTGATCGGTTCTTCAATAGGCTCGACCCCCAGGCGCTGTTGAATGCGCTCGTCGTGTATGAACGGTATTCAGCAGGCGATCACGGAGGTGGGCAAGTACACTCTCAGTTGTTGCAGTATGGACGAACTGCCGGCATCATCAGCGAGATCGTTGCACAACAGGTTCGATCCGATGAGGGGGTTCCCGCGAGGACCGATCGCGTACTAATCACGTCAGGCTGCCAGGAGGCGCTTGCTGTCTGCCTGCCGGCACTGTGTCCCGAACCTTCGGACGTCCTCCTGGTCTGCAACCCCACCTACGTTGGGACAACCGGTGCAGCTGCCGCTACACGGGTCGCCGTTTCAGCGCTGCGCAACTCAGAACTTGGCATTGCCGAGGCAGTCGAATTCGCAGTGCTGCAGTTGTGCCGGCAAGGTCGGAGGGCTCGCGCTCTATACCTTATTCCCGATTTTGATAATCCGACCGGGCGCGTCCTCGGTACGCCCGCACGACGCGATATCCTTCAAGTGTGCGACAGACATCGGATCATCGTTCTGGAGGACAATCCATATGGGCAATTTCGGTATGAAGGAGACGCGATCCCTCCGATGGCCGCTTTGGACGAGGCCGGTAGTGTTATCTACCTCTCGACATTCTCCAAGACGCTAGCCCCATCTCTCCGCGTGGGAGCTGCGATACTGCCCGAGACGATATTTGGAGACGCGGGAGCTTGCCGGGTACTTTGGGAAGATCTGGTTCAGCGCAAGAGTTTCGTTACCCTCAATACGAGCCAAATTACACAAGCGATCGTGGCAGGGCTGTTGATCGAACAGGGGGTAAGCTTGCGTGATTGGATACGGCCGGCCCTGGATTGGTATCGTACCAATCGCGACGTTATGTTGTGTCAGCTGAACCGTGTGTTTTCGCCTTTCGCGGATCAGATTCGATGGAATCGCCCCTGCGGCGGCTTCTTCCTGACCCTTGATCTTCCTTTCAGATTTGGGGCGGAGAGCGTGGACGAGTGTGCAAGGCGTGACAATGTCATCGTTATGCCCATGAGCTTCTTCGCGTTGGATAACTCCCAAGACTACCGGATTCGATTGGCGTTCAGCGCGGTTACCCCCGAGCAAATCCGAACCAGTGTGACCGGTTTGGGCCGCTATGTGGCGCGGCGGCTTGGGCGGGAATTGCCCAGCTTGGTGGGTGGATAAAGATGGCATATCGGTCTTCTCCGGTGCGCGGCCGTGGCTGCGAACAAGGCGATCAGGACATGAATCCTGCAGCACGGGCAATCTCCTCCAGCATCATTGTTGGCAGTGGTACGCTTGCTATCAGATGCGCTGAACTGGCAATGGCGATGGGCCACGTCATTGGTGCGGCCCTGTGTGACGACGCCATCTTCGCAGAGTGGGCGGCTCGCGCCAATGTCCCGTGCATGGAAAGCGTTGAAGAGCTCTGCTCTTTTTTGGAGGCTGAGCCGGTAGATTGGATTTTCTCCGTTGCCAATCCGTTCATATTGCCACCGGACGTGTTTGGGCGAGCGCGTCGAGGTGCTTTCAATTATCACGACGGTCCTTTGCCACGATATGCGGGAACGCACGCAACGTCGTGGGCGCTGCTGGCGCAAGAGACCGAATATGCCATCACGTGGCATCGGATCGATGATGGTGTTAATACGGGTGACGTCGTGGTTCAGCGCCAAGTGCTGATTGCGCCCACCGATACGGCACTGGCCCTGAACCTCAAATGTTATGAAGCCGCGATCGAGGGTTTTCGCGAGCTCTTAACTGGCCTCGAGAGCGGGAAGCTTGCGGCCGATCCGCAGGCGCTGGTGGACAGAAGCTATTTTCCGAGACGTCGACGCCCAGATGCGGCAGGCTGTCTGCGATGGGATCAATCCGCGCAAAATCTGTCGGCGATGACACGTGCCTTAGACTTTGGGCCATATCATCCCAATCAAATGTGCATGCCCAAGACGCTCATAGGCGATGAGGTTGTCACAATCAGACGCCTGGAGGTGTCCCCCCAGCGCTCGGGCGTTCCGGCAGGTTGCTTGGTTGAAGTCCACCCCAGCCATTGGCGGGTGGCGACGGGTACAGAGGATGTCGATATTTGCTTTGGCGGCCTTGATGGGCAGGTGCTGGACGCGCGAGCCCTCGCCAGGCGCTCCAATCTGGATGAAGGTGATCGCCTTCCGATCTTGAGCGATGAACAGGCGCGGAGCATAACTGTCACTCATGAATTGCTGGCGCCTTCAGAGGAGTTTTGGCGACAGCGGCTTGAGCAACTTAGAATATTGCAGCTTCCTTTCCCGTCGTCGCCCGTGGCTGAAGCGCCGCTCGGATGGCGGTCGAGTTCGTGGTTCATTGCAAGTGCTTTGGCTAACCTGTCGCCACTCGATCGCACGGAATACTTGGTAACGGCTTGGCTGATCTATCTCGCCCGCATCACGGGAGAAACAGAGCTTCAACTGGGATGGACGCCTGCATCGGATCGATCGCAACCTGGCTCTAAAACTGGGGAGGTGCTAATCGCCTCTGTCGTGCCGATGGAAGTTACCATTGATCTTGCACAGGGTTTTAGAAAAGTGCGCAAAACGGTGGCGGCCGAACTCTCACAGCTGAGGGAGCACGCTAGCTTCGCGCGGGATCTTATCGCGCGCTGCCCGACATTGCGAGGTGTAGAGGCGCTACGATCGCGCCAGCCCTGGCCGATTGGCATCACAATCACGAGGGACAGCTGTTCTGCTCCTGGTGATCTGGCGTTGAGCCCAAGTGCTGGGGCAGCCCTATGCGGCGATTTGCTGACGTTTGAGATTTGCGCTCTGGATGGGAGCGTTCGATGGCACTTTGATGCAAGTCGATTAGCGCTCCAGCAGATCGACCGTATGACGCAGCATCTGCAAAATCTGTTGCGTGGTGCGATGGCCGATGCCGGACAGCCGGTCGGTCGCATCGAGCTGCTGTCGTCTGCCGAGCGGACCTACCTGCTGGAGGATCTGAACCGGACGGCGGCGGCCTATCCCTCAGAGGTGTGCATCCATCAACTGTTCGAACAGCAGGTGCAAAAGGCGCCGGAGGCGGTGGCGCTGGTCTATGAGGACGAGCGGCTGAGCTATGGCGCGCTCAATGCGCGCGCCAACCGGCTGGCGCATCATCTGATCGGGCTCGGTGTCAAGCCGGATCAGCCGGTGGCGATCTGTCTGGAGCGCAGCCCGGCGATGGTGGTGGGGCTGCTGGCGATCCTCAAGGCCGGCGGCGCCTATCTGCCGCTCGATCCGACCTATCCCAGCGAGCGGCTGCGGCAGGTGCTCGACGATGCGGCGCCGCGGCTGCTGCTTTGCGATGCGGCCGGCCGCGCTGCGCTCGCCCCCGAGGCGCTGGCCGATCTGACGGTGGTCGATCTGGAGACGGCCACCCCGACCTGGGCGGAGCTGCCGGCCTCCGATCCCGAGCCGCGGGCGCTGGGCCTGACATCCCGCCATCTCGCCTATGTGATCTACACCTCCGGATCCACAGGAACGCCGAAGGGCGTCATGGTCGAGCATCAAAGCTTGGTCAATCACACAACCTGGCAGGCGGATCGATTCCAGTTTGCTGCCCATGACATTTTCTTGCAGCGAACATCCCCCTCTTTTGATGCCGCCGTATGGGAGCTATGGGCAGCCTTGTCGATTGGGGCCTGTGTAGCCCTTCTTCCTCTAGAGCGGCAATTAGATACTCGAACAATTTTCGATCTAATAAATAAGTGTCAAATAACAATCCTGCAATTGGTTCCGTCGCTTCTTTCAGCATTGCTTATGGTCACTGACGTTGAACAAAATGAAATCGATAGTTTACGATACGTATTCTGCGGCGGAGAGCTCCTCAAGAATGAGCAAGCCGCTAAATGGCTGCAATTCGCACCGCGGGCACTTGTCAACGTCTATGGACCTACTGAGGCAACGATTGACGCGACAGCCTGGGTGTATTCGACTGGATTTAACACGCCAGTTGTCCCGATTGGGCGTCCGATTGCGAACACGCGGGTGTATCTGCTCGACGGCCATGGCGCGCCTGTGCCGTTCGGGGCGGTGGGGGAGCTTTACATCGGCGGGGCGGGGGTGGCGCGCGGCTACCTGAACCGTCCGGATCTGACGGCGGAGCGGTTCCTGGCGGATCCGTTCAGCGGCAAGGCGGGTGCCCGGATGTACCGGAGCGGCGACCTGGCGCGCTACCTGCCGGACGGCAATCTGGAATTCCTCGGCCGCAACGACGAGCAGGTGAAGATCCGCGGCTTCCGCATCGAGCCGGGCGAGATCGCCGCCCGGCTTTGCGAGCACGCCTGGGTGCGCGAGGCGGTGGTGGTGGCGCACGCGGATGGCGCCGGCGACAAGCGTCTTGTCGCCTATGTGGTTGCGAGGACGACGGACGGGTCGGCCGAAGCCGATGGCGCCGGGCTTGCTGCGTCGTTGCGGGCGCATCTGGGTGGCCTGCTGCCGGACTATATGGTGCCGTCGGCCTTCGTGCGGCTGGAAGCACTGCCGTTGACGCCGAACGGCAAGCTCGACCGCAAGGCGCTGCCGGTCCCCGACGACGATGCCTATGCGCGTCGGGCCTACGAGGCGCCGCAGGGCGAGATCGAGACGCTGCTGGCCGGGATCTGGGCCGAGCTTCTCGGGATCGAGCGGATCGGCCGCCACGACCACTTCTTCGAACTCGGCGGCCACTCATTGTTGGCCGTGCAGCTGATGGAGCGGCTGCGGCGGCTGTCGCTGGGGGTGGGGGTGCGCACCCTATTCGCCCAGCCGGTGCTTTGCGATCTGGCCGCAAGTCTTGGCAGCCATCAGGAGGTGGCGGTGCCGGCCAACCTGATCGGCGAACAGAGCACGGCGATCACGCCGCAGATGCTGCCGCTGATCGATCTGGTCCAGCCGGAGATCGACCGGATCGTGTCGACGGTGCCCGGCGGCGTCGGCAATATCCAGGATATCTATGGCCTGTCGCCGCTGCAGGACGGCATCCTGTTCCATCATCTGTTGGCCAGCCGCGGCGATCCCTACCTGCTGGTGTCGCAGATGGTGTTTGCCGATCGGGGTGTGCTCGATCGCTATCTTGCTGCGGTTCAACAGGTGGTCGACCGCCACGACATTCTGCGCACGACCTTTGTCTGGGAGGGGCTGTCGAGCCCGGCCCAGGTGGTCTGGCGCAAGGCGCCGCTGGAAGTGCGCGAGGTCGAGCTGGATGAGGATGGCGGTCCCGGTTCCGAGCAGTTGAAGCGCCGGTTCGATCCGCGTCAGTATCGCATTGATCTTGGCCGGGCGCCGTTGTTGCGGATTGTCATCGCCCGCGAGCCGGGCAGCACACGCTGGCTGCTGTTGGAGCTGCAGCACCATCTGATCGGCGATCACACGACGCTGGAGATCATGCATGCCGAGGTGCGGGCGGTGCTGGAAGGACGCGGGCATGAGCTTGCCGCACCGCAGCCGTTCCGCAATCTGGTGGCGCAGGCGCGGCTTGGC
This sequence comes from Rhizobium sp. T1470, assembly GCF_042140505.1. NCBI lineage: Bacteria > Pseudomonadati > Pseudomonadota > Alphaproteobacteria > Hyphomicrobiales > Rhizobiaceae > Rhizobium > Rhizobium sp. T1470. Next base: position 730,375 of record NZ_CP148093.1, on the reverse strand, counting down.
ATGGATGCCAAAGCGCATGAAGCGTTCTTCCGCTCGATGCTGGCCGACATCGACGAGCCGACCCTGCCGTTCGGGCTAAGCCAAGTGCATGGCGACGGCAGCGGGGTTGGCGAGGCGCATCGGATGTTGCCGCAGGCGCTCAACGAGCGGCTGCGCCACCAGGCGCGGCGGCTGGGGGTGAGTCTGGCCAGCCTCTGCCATCTGGCCTGGGGTCAGGTGGTGGCGCTGAGCAGCGGCCGCGAGCAGGTGGTGTTCGGCACGGTGCTGTTCGGCCGCATGCATGCCGGTGCCGGCGCCGACCGTGCCATGGGCTTGTTCATGAACACCCTGCCCGTGCGGCTCGACCTGGACGGCACCGGGGCCGAGGCGAGCGTGCGGGCTACGCATGCGCGGCTTTCCGAGCTGCTGGCACACGAGCATGCCTCGCTGGCACTGGCGCAACGCTGCAGCGGCGTTGCGCCGCCGGCGCCGCTGTTCAGCGCGCTGTTGAACTATCGCCACAACACGCCGGCGGCCCTGGCCGGCTCCGGAGCGGAGGATGGTCTGTCTGGCATCGAATGGCTGGAGGAGGAGGAACGCACCAACTATCCGCTGGCGCTGTCGGTGGATGATTTTGGCGAGGCGCTCGGGCTGACGGCGCAGGTGGCCGAGCCTGTCTCTGCGGATCGGGTCTGCGGCTACATGCAGCGGGCGCTCGAGCAACTGGCCGAGGCACTGGAACATGCCCCCAATAGGCCGGTGCGCGAGCTCGACATCCTGCCGGCCCACGAGCGCACCTATCTGCTGGAGGATCTGAACCGGACGGCGGCGACTTATCCGTCGGATCTTTGCATCCATCAGCTGTTCGAACAGCAGGTGCGCCGGGCGCCCGACGCGGTCGCACTGGTCTTCGAAGAGCAGTCGATCTCCTATGGCGCGCTCAATGCGCGGGCCAACCGGCTGGCGCATCATCTGATCGGGCTCGGCGTCAAGCCGGATCAGCCGGTGGCGATCTGCCTGGAGCGCAGCCCGGCGATGGTGGTGGGACTGCTGGCGATCCTCAAGGCCGGCGGCGCCTATGTGCCGCTCGATCCGGCCTATCCGTCGACGCGGCTGCGGCAGGTGCTCGACGATGCGGCGCCGCGACTGCTGCTGGCCGATGCGGCCGGACAATCTGCGCTCGGCGCCGAGGCGCTGGCCGATGTGACGGTGGTCGATCTGGAGACGGCCACCCCGGCCTGGGCGGAGCAGCCGGCCTCCGATCCCGAGCCGCGGGCGCTGGGCCTGACCGCCCGCCATCTCGCCTATGTGATCTACACCTCAGGCTCGACCGGAACGCCGAAGGGCGTCATGGTCGAGCATCAAAGCCTGGTCAATCTCACAGCATGGCATGTGCAAACATTTTGTCCGCAACCAGAAACCTGCTGCACACTCACGGCTGGAGTGGCATTCGATGCCAGCGCTTGGGAGTTATGGTCTGCATTATACAATCGCAGCACATTGCTGCTCCCACCCAGAGCGGCAGCAGGAGATCCTCTGCTTCTCCTGCAATGGTGGCGTGATCAACCACTGGACGCCGCCTTTTTGGTCACGCCGCTGGCTGCAACGGCATTGGAAGGCGAGCTGGTAACTCCCTTGTTGGAGTACTTGCTTATTGGCGGTGATCGTCTGCAGCGTGTGCCTTCCCGGCTACCGTCGCCTCTCAAGTTAATAAACAACTATGGTCCTACGGAAGTTACTGTGGTGGCAACGTCGGGACAGCTCTTCAGTGACGCTGTGCCACATATCGGCCGTCCGATTGCGAACACGCGGGTGTATCTGCTCGACGGCCATGGTGCGCCTGTGCCGTTCGGGGCGGTGGGCGAGCTTTACATCGGCGGGGCGGGGGTGGCGCGCGGCTACCTGAACCGTCCGGATCTGACGGCGGAGCGGTTTATGGCCGATCCGTTCAGTGATGAGCCAGGTGAGCCAGGTGCCCGGATGTACCGGAGCGGCGACCTGGCGCGCTACCTGCCGGACGGCAATCTGGAATTCCTCGGCCGCAACGACGACCAGGTGAAGATCCGTGGCTTCCGCATCGAGCCTGGCGAGATCGCCGCCCGGCTTTGCGAGCACGCCTGGGTGCGCGAGGCGGTGATGGTGGCGCACGAGGATGGCGCCGGCGACAAGCGGCTTGTCGCCTATGTGGTCTGTGGACCCGAGACGGTATCGGACGACGAAGATGACGGAAGCGGGCTTGCCGGCGCCTTGCGCGCGTATGTGAGCGGGCGACTGCCGGACTATATGGTGCCGTCGGCCTTCGTGCGGCTGGAAGCACTGCCGTTGACGGCGAACGGCAAGCTCGATCGCAAGGCGCTGCCGGCGCCGGACGACGACGCCTATGCGCGAGCGGGTTATGAGGCACCGCGCGGCGCGGTCGAGACGGCGCTGGCCGCGATCTGGGCCGAGCTTCTCGGGATCGAGCGGATCGGCCGCCACGACAACTTCTTCGAACTCGGCGGCCACTCGCTGCTGGCGGTGCAACTGTTGAGCCGGCTGTCGCAGGCCGTTGGTGTGGAACTGCCGCTGGCGACGCTGTTTGCCAAGCCGGTGCTTTCCGATCTGGCGGCAAGCATCGTCGAGCTGTTGAGCCGCGCCGGTCCGCATGACCTGCCGGCGATTGCGGCCGTATCGCGTCACGAGCCGCTTGTGCTGTCGTTTGCGCAGCAGCGGCTATGGTTTTTGGCGCAGCTGGACGAAGGCGGCACGAACTATCACATGCCGCTGGGGTGGCGGCTGCGGGGGGCGCTCAACCGCAGCGCCTGGCAGCGCAGCCTCGACCACTTGTTTGCCCGTCACGAGGCGCTGCGCAGTGTCTTTGTCGCACCGCAGGGCAAGCCCCGGGTTGAGGTTCTGCCGCCGGATGCGGGACTGCCGGTGGTCGAGCACGATCTGCGGGACAGGCCGGATGCGCAAGCCGCGCTTTCGGATCTGTGCCATGAAGAGGCGCACACGCCGTTCGATCTGGCGCGTGGGCCGCTGATCCGCGGGCGGCTGATCCGGATGTCGGATGACGACCATGTCTTCCTGCTGACGCAGCATCACATCGTCTCGGACGGCTGGTCGATGGGCGTGCTGGTGCGTGAGCTGAGCAGTCTTTACCGGGCGTTTGAGGCCGGGCGCGACGATCCGTTGCCGCCGCTGGCGATCCAGTACTCGGATTATGCCGCCTGGCAACGACAATGGCTGTCGGGGGAACGGCTGCAGACCCAGGCGCAATATTGGCGCGACACCCTGTATGGCGCGCCGGCCCGTCTTGCGCTGCCGACGGACTGGCCGCGGCCGGCGCAGCAGTCGTTTGCCGGCGCGAGCGTGCCGGTCGTCATCGATGCGGATCTGACGCGCGGCTTGAAGCGGCTGAGCCGGCAGCATGGCACGACGTTGTTCATGACGATGCTGGCGGCCTGGGCAGCGGTGCTGTCGCGTCTGTCGGGGCAGGACGACCTTGTCATCGGCGTGCCGAGCGCCAATCGCTGCCGGCGCGAGATCGAAGAGCTGATCGGCTTCTTCGTCAACACCCTGGCGCTTCGGATCGACCTGTCGGGCGAGCCGAGCATGTCCGATCTCCTGGAGCGGACGCGGCGCACAGCCTTGACTGCACAGGAGCATCAGGACCTGCCGTTCGAGCAGGTCGTCGACATCGTGCAGCCACCCAGGCATCTTGATCACACGCCGTTGTTCCAGGTGATGTTGGCCTGGCAGAACAACACCGTTGAGTCGCTCGATCTAGCCGGGTTGAGCGTGGGGGCTGCGGGCGAGGAGTTCGATCAGGTCAAGTTCGATCTGGAACTGAACCTGGGAGAGCAGGGCGAGGTCATCGCCGGGACTCTGGGTTATGCGACGGCGTTGTTCGACCGGGCGACGATCGAGCGGCAGCGTGGCTATCTGTTGGCGCTGCTGCGGGCGATGGTTGCCGATGCAGAGCAGCTGGTCGGTCGCATCGAGCTGCTGTCCTCTGCCGAGCGGACCTACCTGCTGGAGGATCTGAACCGGACGGCGGTGGCCTATCCCTCAGAAGTGTGCATCCATCAGCTGTTCGAACAGCAGGTGCAAAAGGCGCCGGAGGCGGTGGCGCTGGTCTATGAGGACGAGCGGCTGAGCTATGGCGCGCTCAATGCGCGGGCCAACCGGCTGGCGCATCATCTGATCGACCTCGGTGTCAAGCCGGATCAGCCGGTGGCGATCTGCGTCGAGCGCAGCCCGGCGATGGTGGTGGGGCTGCTGGCGATCCTCAAGGCCGGCGGTGCCTATCTGCCGCTCGATCCGACCTATCCCAGCGAGCGGCTGCGGCAGGTGCTCGACGATGCGGCGCCGCGGCTGCTGCTTTGCGATGCGGCCGGCCGCGCTGCGCTCGCCCCCGAGGCGCTGGCCGATCTGACGGTGGTCGATCTGGAGACGGCCACCCCGACCTGGGCGGAGCTGCCGGCCTCCGATCCCGAGCCGCGGGCGCTGGGCCTGACATCCCGCCATCTCGCCTATGTGATCTACACCTCCGGATCCACAGGAACGCCAAAGGGCGTCATGGTCGAGCATCAAAGCCTGGTCAATCTCGGGCTGGCCCAGATCGGGCTTTTCGGCGTTGGTTCAAATAGCCATGTCGTGCAGTTCGCCTCCTTTGGTTTTGATGCAAGTGCTTGGGAGCTTGTCATGGCATTTGGCTCCGGCGCCGCATTGCACTTGCCTGCGAATGAGCTCCGTCAGGCGGGTAATAAGCTATCGGATTACCTGCGAAGCAAAGCCATCAGCCATGCGACGCTACCCCCAGCCTTGCTTCAGGCAAGCAGGCATCTGGAATGTTTGGCGTCGCAAACTCTCATTCTTGCTGGAGAGCTGCCGAACGCTGAACTCATCCGAAGTTTGGCCCCGGCATCCATTGCCAACGCCTATGGCCCCACCGAAGCAACAGTCTGCGCGACGGTTTGGAGTTGTCCCGATGATTTTGATGGATCAATCGTCCCGATCGGCCGTCCGATTGCGAACACGCGGGTGTATCTGCTCGACGGCCATGGTGCGCCTGTGCCGTTCGGGGCGGTGGGGGAGCTTTACATCGGCGGGGCGGGGGTGGCGCGCGGCTACCTGAACCGTCCGGATCTGACGGCGGAGCGGTTTATGGCCGATCCGTTCAGTGATGAGCCAGGTGAGCCAGGTGCCCGGATGTACCGGAGCGGCGACCTGGCGCGCTACCTGCCGGACGGCAATCTGGAATTCCTCGGCCGCAACGACGACCAGGTGAAGATCCGCGGCTTCCGCATCGAGCCTGGCGAGATCGCCGCCCGGCTTTGCGAGCACGCCTGGGTGCGCGAGGCGGTGGTGGTGGCGCACGCGAATGGCGCCGGCGACAAGCGTCTTGTCGCCTATGTGGTTGCGAGGACGACGGACGGGTCGGCCGAAGCCGATGGCGCCGGGCTTGCTGCGTCGTTGCGGGCGCATCTGGGTGGCCTGCTGCCGGACTACATGGTGCCGTCGGCCTTCGTGCTGTTGGAAGCACTGCCGTTGACGGCGAACGGCAAGCTCGACCGCAAGGCGCTGCCGGTCCCCGACGACGACGCCTATGCGCGTCGGGCCTACGAGGCGCCGCAGGGCGAGATCGAGACGGCGCTGGCCGCGATCTGGGCCGAGCTTCTCGGGATCGAGCGGGTCGGGCGCCACGACAACTTCTTCGAACTCGGCGGCCACTCATTGTTGGCCGTGCAGCTGATGGAGCGGCTGCGGCGGCTGTCGCTGGGGGTGGGGGTGCGCACCCTATTCGCCCAGCCGGTGCTTTGCGATCTGGCCGCAAGTCTTGGCAGCCACCGGGAGGTGGCGGTGCCGGCCAACCTGATCGGCGAACAGAGCACGGCGATCACGCCGCAGATGCTGCCGCTGATCGAGCTGGTCCAGCCGGAGATCGACCGGATCGTGTCGACGGTGCCCGGCGGCGTCGGCAATATCCAGGATATCTATGGCCTGTCGCCGCTGCAGGACGGCATCCTGTTCCATCATCTGTTGGCCAGCCGCGGCGATCCCTACCTGCTGGTGTCGCAGATGGTGTTTGCCGATCGGGGTGTGCTCGATCGCTATCTTGCTGCGGTTCAACAGGTGGTCGACCGCCACGACATTCTGCGCACGACCTTTGTCTGGGAGGGGCTGTCAAGCCCGGCCCAGGTGGTCTGGCGCAAGGCGCCGCTGGAAGTGCGCGAGGTCGAGCTGGATGAGGATGGCGGTCCCGGTTCCGAGCAGCTGAAGCGCCGGTTCGATCCGCGTCAGTATCGCATTGATCTTGGCCGGGCGCCGTTGTTGCGGATTGTCATCGCCCGCGAGCCGGGCAGCACACGCTGGCTGCTGTTGGAGCTGCAGCACCATCTGATCGGCGATCACACGACGCTGGAGATCATGCATGCCGAGGTGCGGGCGGTGCTGGAAGGACGCGGGCATGAGCTTGCCGCGCCGCAGCCGTTCCGCAATCTGGTGGCGCAGGCGCGGCTTGGCATGGATGCCAAAGCGCATGAAGCGTTCTTCCGCTCGATGCTGGCCGACATCGACGAGCCGACCCTGCCGTTCGGGCTAAGCCAAGTGCATGGCGACGGCAGCGGGGTTGGCGAGGCGCATCGGATGTTGCCGCAGGCGCTCAACGAGCGGCTGCGGCAACAGGCGCGGCGGCTGGGGGTGAGCCTGGCCAGCCTTTGCCATCTGGCCTGGGCCCAGGTGGTGGCGCTGAGCAGCGGCCGCGAGCAGGTGGTGTTCGGCACGGTGCTGTTCGGCCGCATGCATGCCGGTGCCGGCGCCGACCGTGCCATGGGCTTGTTCATCAACACCTTGCCCATCCGGCTCGACCTGGACGGGACTGGAGTTGAGGAAAGTCTGCGTATCGCCCACGCCCGTCTGGCCGAATTGCTCTCACACGAGCATGCCTCGCTGGCCTTGGCGCAACGCTGCAGCGGCGTTGCGCCGCCGGCGCCGCTGTTCAGCGCGCTGTTGAACTACCGCCACAACACGCCGGCGGCCATGTCGGGTTCCGGACCGGATGATGGGCTGGCGGGGGTGGAATGGCTGGGCGCGGAGGAACGCACCAACTATCCGCTGAGCCTGTCGGTGGAGGATTTTGGCGAGGCGCTCGGCCTGACGGCGCAGGTGGCCGAGCCGATCTCTGCGGATCGGGTCTGCGGCTACATGCAGCGGGCGCTCGAGCAACTGGCCGACGCACTGGAATATGCCCCCGATAGGCCGGTGCGCGAGCTGGATATCCTGCCGGCCGACGAGCGCACCTACCTGCTGGAGGATCTGAACCGGACGGCGGCACCTTACCCGTCGGATCTTTGCGTGCATGAGCTGTTCGAGGCGCAGGTGCGCCGGGCGCCCGACGCGGTGGCGCTGGTCTATGAGGACGAGCGGCTGAGCTATGGCGCGCTCAATGCGCGGGCCAACCTGCTGGCGCATCATCTGATCGGGCTCGGCGTCAAGCCGGATCAGCCGGTGGCGATCTGTCTGGAGCGCAGCCCGGCGATGGTGGTGGGGCTGCTGGCGATCCTCAAGGCCGGCGGCGCCTATCTGCCGCTCGATCCGACCTATCCCAGCGAACGGCTGCGGCAGGTGCTCGACGATGCGGCGCCGCGACTGCTGCTGGCCGATGCGGCCGGCCGCGCGGCGTTGGGCGCCGAGGCAATCGCCGATCTGAGCGTGGTCGATCTCGATGCGGCCACGCCCGCCTGGGCGGAGCTGCCGGCCTCCGATCCCGAGCCGCGGGCGCTGGGCCTGACATCCCACAATCTCGCCTATGTCATCTACACATCGGGATCCACCGGCACGCCGAAGGGCGTCATGGTCGAGCATGCGAGCGTACTGAATTTCCTATATGCTTTTTCGGATATCGCGAGGATCTCTGAACGGGATGTACTCCTAGCGATCACAACCATCTCGTTTGATATCGCGGGGATGGAGTTATATCTTCCATTGGGCGCGGGAGGCACAGTCGTCCTTGCCAACCGTAAGGATGCTCCGGATGCTGTGGCGTTGCAGCAACTTCTGGTCCATCACAAGATTTCTATGATGCAGGCCACTCCGGCGACGTGGCGCATGCTATTAGATGCCGGCTGGCAAGGAACACCGGACGTAAGTGTGTTGTGTGGAGGCGAAGCATTACCTGCAAATCTGGCGTCACGTCTTAACAGAGGAGCGAGGTCTCTAAGGAATCTCTACGGTCCGACCGAAACAACGATCTGGTCGTCCAGTTTTCCTATTGAAACGAGCATTGGTGAGCTCCATCACAACGTCCCGATCGGCCGTCCGATTGCGAACACGCGGGTGTATCTGCTCGACGGCCATGGTGCGCCTGTGCCGTTCGGGGCGGTGGGCGAGCTTTACATCGGCGGGGCGGGGGTGGCGCGCGGCTACCTGAACCGTCCGGATCTGACGGCGGAGCGGTTTATGGCCGATCCGTTCAGTGATGAGCCAGGTGAGCCAGGTGCCCGGATGTACCGGAGCGGCGACCTGGCGCGCTACCTGCCGGACGGCAATCTGGAATTCCTCGGCCGCAACGACGACCAGGTGAAGATCCGTGGCTTCCGCATCGAGCCTGGCGAGATCGCCGCCCGGCTTTGCGAGCACGCCTGGGTGCGCGAGGCGGTGATGGTGGCGCACGAGGATGGCGCCGGCGACAAGCGGCTTGTCGCCTATGTGGTCTGTGGACCCGAGACGGTATCGGACGACGAAGATGACGGAAGCGGGCTTGCCGGCGCCTTGCGCGCGTATGTGAGCGGGCGACTGCCGGACTATATGGTGCCGTCGGCCTTCGTGCGGCTGGAAGCACTGCCGTTGACGGCGAACGGCAAGCTCGATCGCAAGGCGCTGCCGGCGCCGGACGACGACGCCTATGCGCGAGCGGGTTATGAGGCACCGCGCGGCGCGGTCGAGACGGCGCTGGCCGCGATCTGGGCCGAGCTTCTCGGGATCGAGCGGATCGGCCGCCACGACAACTTCTTCGAACTCGGCGGCCACTCGCTGCTGGCGGTGCAACTGTTGAGCCGGCTGTCGCAGGCCGTTGGTGTGGAACTGCCGCTGGCGACGCTGTTTGCCAAGCCGGTGCTTTCCGATCTGGCGGCAAGCATCGTCGAGCTGTTGAGCCGCGCCGGTCCGCATGACCTGCCGGCGATTGCGGCCGTATCGCGTCACGAGCCGCTTGTGCTGTCGTTTGCGCAGCAGCGGCTATGGTTTTTGGCGCAGCTGGACGAAGGCGGCACGAACTATCACATGCCGCTGGGGTGGCGGCTGCGGGGGGCGCTCAACCGCAGCGCCTGGCAGCGCAGCCTCGACCACTTGTTTGCCCGTCACGAGGCGCTGCGCAGTGTCTTTGTCGCACCGCAGGGCAAGCCCCGGGTTGAGGTTCTGCCGCCGGATGCGGGACTGCCGGTGGTCGAGCACGATCTGCGGGACAGGCCGGATGCGCAAGCCGCGCTTTCGGATCTGTGCCATGAAGAGGCGCACACGCCGTTCGATCTGGCGCGTGGGCCGCTGATCCGCGGGCGGCTGATCCGGATGTCGGATGACGACCATGTCTTCCTGCTGACGCAGCATCACATCGTCTCGGACGGCTGGTCGATGGGCGTGCTGGTGCGTGAGCTGAGCAGTCTTTACCGGGCGTTTGAGGCCGGGCGCGACGATCCGTTGCCGCCGCTGGCGATCCAGTACTCGGATTATGCCGCCTGGCAACGACAATGGCTGTCGGGGGAACGGCTGCAGACCCAGGCGCAATATTGGCGCGACACCCTGTATGGCGCGCCGGCCCGTCTTGCGCTGCCGACGGACTGGCCGCGGCCGGCGCAGCAGTCGTTTGCCGGCGCGAGCGTGCCGGTCGTCATCGATGCGGATCTGACGCGCGGCTTGAAGCGGCTGAGCCGGCAGCATGGCACGACGTTGTTCATGACGATGCTGGCGGCCTGGGCAGCGGTGCTGTCGCGTCTGTCGGGGCAGGACGACCTTGTCATCGGCGTGCCGAGCGCCAATCGCTGCCGGCGCGAGATCGAAGAGCTGATCGGCTTCTTCGTCAACACCCTGGCGCTTCGGATCGACCTGTCGGGCGAGCCGAGCGTGTCCGATCTCCTGGAGCGGACGCGGCGCGCAGCCTTGACTGCACAGGAGCATCAGGACCTGCCGTTCGAGCAGGTCGTCGACATCGTCCAGCCACCTAGGCATCTTGATCACACGCCGTTGTTTCAGGTGATGCTGGCCTGGCAGAACAACACCGTTGAGTCGCTCGATCTAGCCGGGTTGAGCGTGGGGGCTGCGGGCGAGGAGTTCGAACAGGTCAAGTTCGATCTGGAACTGAACCTGGGAGAGCAGGGCGAGGTCATCGCCGGGACTCTGGGTTATGCGACGGCGTTGTTCGACCGGGCGACGATCGAGCGGCAGCGTGGCTATCTGTTGGCGCTGCTGCGGGCGATGGTTGCCGATGCCGGACAGCCGGTCGGTCGCATCGAGCTGCTGTCCTCTGCCGAGCGGACCTACCTGCTGGAGGAGTTGAACCGGACGGAAGCGGACTATCCGTCGGATCTTTGCGTGCATGAGCTGTTCGAGGCGCAGGTGCGCCGGGCGCCCGACGCGGTGGCGCTGGTCTATGAGGACGAGCGGCTGAGCTATGGCGCGCTCAATGCGCGGGCCAACCGGCTGGCCCATCATCTGATCGGGCTCGGGGTCAAGCCGGATCAGCCGGTGGCGATCTGCGTCGAGCGCAGCCCGGCCATGGTGGTGGGACTGCTGGCGATCCTCAAGGCCGGCGGCGCCTATGTGCCGCTCGATCCGGCCTATCCGTCGACGCGGCTGCGGCAGGTGCTCGACGATGCGGCGCCGCGACTGCTGCTGGCCGATGCGGCCGGACAATCTGCGCTCGGCGCCGAGGCGCTGGCCGATGTGACGGTGGTCGATCTGGAGACGGCCACCCCGGCCTGGGCGGAGCAGCCGGCCTCCGATCCCGAGCCGCGGGCGCTGGGCCTGACCGCCCGCCATCTCGCCTATGTGATCTACACCTCAGGCTCGACCGGAACGCCGAAGGGCGTCATGGTCGAGCATCAAAGCCTGGTCAATCTCACAGCATGGCATGTGCAAACATTTTGTCCGCAACCAGAAACCTGCTGCACACTCACGGCTGGAGTGGCATTCGATGCCAGCGCTTGGGAGTTATGGTCTGCATTATACAATCGCAGCACATTGCTGCTCCCACCCAGAGCGGCAGCAGGAGATCCTCTGCTTCTCCTGCAATGGTGGCGTGATCAACCACTGGACGCCGCCTTTTTGGTCACGCCGCTGGCTGCAACGGCATTGGAAGGCGAGCTGGTAACTCCCTTGTTGGAGTACTTGCTTATTGGCGGTGATCGTCTGCAGCGTGTGCCTTCCCGGCTACCGTCGCCTCTCAAGTTAATAAACAACTATGGTCCTACGGAAGTTACTGTGGTGGCAACGTCGGGACAGCTCTTCAGTGACGCTGTGCCACATATCGGCCGTCCGATTGCGAACACGCGGGTGTATCTGCTCGACGGCCATGGCGCGCCTGTGCCGTTCGGGGCGGTGGGCGAGCTCTACATCGGCGGGGCGGGGGTGGCGCGCGGCTACCTGAACCGTCCGGATCTGACGGCGGAGCGGTTCCTGGCGGATCCGTTCAGCGGCAAGGCGGGTGCCCGGATGTACCGGACCGGCGACCTGGCGCGCTACCTGCCGGACGGCAATCTCGAGTTTCTGGGCCGCAACGACGAGCAGGTGACGATCCGCGGCTTCCGCATCGAGCCGGGCGAGATCGCCGCCCGGCTTTGCGAGCACGCCTGGGTGCGCGAGGCGGTGGTGGTGGCGCACGCGGATGGCGCCGGCGACAAGCGTCTTGTCGCCTATGTGGTTGCGAGGACGACGGACGGGTCGGCCGAAGCCGATGGCGCCGGGCTTGCTGCGTCGTTGCGGGCGCATCTGGGTGGCCTGCTGCCGGACTATATGGTGCCGTCGGCCTTCGTGCGGCTGGAAGCACTGCCGTTGACGCCGAACGGCAAGCTCGATCGCAAGGCGCTGCCGGTCCCCGACGACGATGCCTATGCGCGTCGGGCCTACGAGGCGCCGCAGGGCGAGATCGAGACGCTGCTGGCCGGGATCTGGGCCGAGCTTCTCGGCGTCGAGCGGGTCGGGCGCCACGACAACTTCTTCGAACTCGGCGGCCACTCATTGTTGGCCGTGCAGCTGATGGAGCGGCTGCGGCGGCTGTCGCTGGGGGTGGAGGTGCGCACCCTGTTCGCCCAGCCGGTGCTTTGCGATCTGGCCGCAAGTCTTGGCAGCCACCGGGAGGTGGCGGTGCCGGCCAACCTGATCGGCGAACAGAGCACGGCGATCACGCCGCAGATGCTGCCGCTGATCGAGCTGGTCCAGCCGGAGATCGACCGGATCGTGTCGACGGTGCCCGGCGGCGTCGGCAATATCCAGGATATCTATGGCCTGTCGCCGCTGCAGGACGGCATCCTGTTCCATCATCTGTTGGCCAGCCGCGGCGATCCCTACCTGCTGGTGTCGCAGATGGTGTTTGCCGATCGGGGTGTGCTCGATCGCTATCTTGCTGCGGTTCAACAGGTGGTCGACCGCCACGACATTCTGCGCACGACCTTTGTCTGGGAGGGGCTGTCAAGCCCGGCCCAGGTGGTCTGGCGCAAGGCGCCGCTGGAAGTGCGCGAGGTCGAGCTGGATGAGGATGGCGGTCCCGGTTCCGAGCAGCTGAAGCGCCGGTTCGATCCGCGTCAGTATCGCATTGATCTTGGCCGGGCGCCGTTGTTGCGGATTGTCATCGCCCGCGAGCCGGGCAGCACACGCTGGCTGCTGTTGGAGCTGCAGCACCATCTGATCGGCGATCACACGACGCTGGAGATCATGCATGCCGAGGTGCGGGCGGTGCTGGAAGGACGCGGGCATGAGCTTGCCGCGCCGCAGCCGTTCCGCAATCTGGTGGCGCAGGCGCGGCTTGGCATGGATGCCAAAGCGCATGAAGCGTTCTTCCGCTCGATGCTGGCCGACATCGACGAGCCGACCCTGCCGTTCGGGCTAAGCCAAGTGCATGGCGACGGCAGCGGGGTTGGCGAGGCGCATCGGATGCTGCCGCAGGCGCTCAACGAGCGGCTGCGGCAACAGGCGCGGCGGCTGGGGGTGAGCCTGGCCAGCCTTTGCCATCTGGCCTGGGCCCAGGTGGTGGCGCTGAGCAGCGGCCGCGAGCAGGTGGTGTTCGGCACGGTGCTGTTCGGCCGCATGCATGCCGGTGCCGGCGCCGACCGTGCCATGGGGCTGTTCATCAACACCTTGCCCATCCGGCTCGACCTGGACGGCACCGGGGCCGAGGCGAGCGTGCGGGCTACGCATGCGCGGCTTTCCGAGCTGCTGGCACACGAGCATGCCTCGCTGGCGCAGGCGCAACGCTGCAGCGGCGTTGCGCCGCCGGCGCCGCTGTTCAGCGCGCTGCTGAACTACCGCCACAACACGCCGGCGGCCCTGGCCGGCTCCGGAGCGGAGGATGGGCTGGCGGGGGTGGAATGGCTGGGCGCGGAGGAACGGACCAACTACCCGCTGAGCCTGTCAGTGGAGGATTTTGGCGAGGCGCTCGGGCTGACGGCGCAGGTGGCCGAGCCTGTCTCTGCGGATCGGGTCTGCGGCTACATGCAGCGGGCGCTCGAGCAACTGGCCGAGGCACTGGAACATGCCCCCAATAGGCCGGTGCGCGAGCTCGACATCCTGCCGGCCCACGAGCGCACCTATCTGCTGGAGGATCTGAACCGGACGGAAGCGGACTATCCGTCGGATCTTTGCATCCATCAGCTGTTCGAACAGCAGGTGCGGCAGGCGCCGGAGGCGGTGGCGCTGGTCTATGAGGACGAGCGGCTGAGCTATGGCGCGCTCAATGCGCGGGCCAACCGGCTGGCGCATCATCTGATCGGGCTCGGGGTCAAGCCGGATCAGCCGGTGGCGATCTGCGTCGAGCGCAGCCCGGCGATGGTGGTGGGGCTGCTGGCGATCCTCAAGGCCGGCGGCGCCTATCTGCCGCTCGATCCGACCTATCCCAGCGAACGGCTGCGGCAGGTGCTCGACGATGCGGCGCCGCGACTGCTGCTGGCCGATGCGGCCGGACAATCTGCGCTCGGCGCCGAGGCGCTGGCCGATGTGACGGTGGTCGATCTGGAGACGGCCACCCCGGCCTGGGCGGAGCAGCCGGCCTCCGATCCCGAGCCGCGGGCGCTGGGCCTGACCGCCCGCCATCTCGCCTATGTGATCTACACCTCAGGCTCGACCGGAACCCCCAAAGGAGCACAGAATGAGCATCGGGCTATTATCAACCGCCTGACCTGGATGCAAAAAGCCTACGCGCTCAAGGCAACTGATGTCGTCTTGCAGAAGACGTCATTTGGCTTCGATGTCTCGGCCTGGGAGTTCTTCTGGACATTGCTTGAAGGAGCGACCCTGGTGCTGGCGCAGCCTGATGCACATAAAGACCCCGATGCGCTTGTAAACTTGATAATTAGCCAACGCATCACCACTGCACACTTTGTACCATCCATGCTGATCAGCTTTATGGACGCCAAGGGTGTTGATCGCTGCACATCGCTGCAGCGCCTCCTGTGCAGTGGCGAGGCGCTTCCTGCCGACAGCGTGCACAAGGTTCGGCGCGTATTGCCTTGGAGTGGCCTGCACAATCTATACGGTCCCACGGAAGCTGCCATCGACGTTACAGCGTGGAGTTGTCCCGATGATTTTGATGGATCAATCGTCCCGATTGGGCGTCCGATTGCGAACACGCGGGTGTATCTGCTCGACGGCCATGGCGCGCCTGTGCCGTTCGGGGCGGTGGGCGAGCTCTACATCGGCGGGGCGGGGGTGGCGCGCGGCTACCTGAACCGTCCGGAGCTGACGGCGGAGCGGTTTATGGCCGATCCGTTCAGTGATGAGCCAGGTGAGCCAGGAGCGCGGATGTACCGGACCGGCGACCTGGCGCGCTACCTGCCGGACGGCAATCTCGAGTTTCTGGGCCGCAACGACGAGCAGGTGAAGATCCGCGGCTTCCGCATCGAGCCTGGCGAGATCGCCGCCCGGCTTTGCGAGCACGCCTGGGTGCGCGAGGCGGTGGTGGTGGCGCACGCGAATGGCGCCGGCGACAAGCGTCTTGTCGCCTATGTGGTTGCGAGGACGACGGACGGGTCGGCCGAAGCCGATGGCGCCGGGCTTGCTGCGTCGTTGCGGGCGCATCTGGGTGGCCTGCTGCCGGACTACATGGTGCCGTCGGCCTTCGTGCTGTTGGAAGCACTGCCGTTGACGGCGAACGGCAAGCTCGACCGCAAGGCGCTGCCGGTCCCCGACGACGACGCCTATGCGCGTCGGGCCTACGAGGCGCCGCAGGGCGAGATCGAGACGGCGCTGGCCGCGATCTGGGCCGAGCTTCTCGGGATCGAGCGGGTCGGGCGCCACGACAACTTCTTCGAACTCGGCGGCCACTCATTGTTGGCCGTGCAGCTGATGGAGCGGCTGCGGCGGCTGTCGCTGGGGGTGGGGGTGCGCACCCTATTCGCCCAGCCGGTGCTTTGCGATCTGGCCGCAAGTCTTGGCAGCCACCGGGAGGTGGCGGTGCCGGCCAACCTGATCGGCGAACAGAGCACGGCGATCACGCCGCAGATGCTGCCGCTGATCGAGCTGGTCCAGCCGGAGATCGACCGGATCGTGTCGACGGTGCCCGGCGGCGTCGGCAATATCCAGGATATCTATGGCCTGTCGCCGCTGCAGGACGGCATCCTGTTCCATCATCTGCTGGCCAGCCGCGGCGATCCCTACCTGCTGGTGTCGCAGATGGTGTTTGCCGATCGGGGTGTGCTCGATCGCTATCTTGCTGCGGTTCAACAGGTGGTCGACCGCCACGACATTCTGCGCACGACCTTTGTCTGGGAGGGGCTGTCAAGCCCGGCCCAGGTGGTCTGGCGCAAGGCGCCGCTGGAAGTGCGCGAGGTCGAGCTGGATGAGGATGGCGGTCCCGGTTCCGAGCAGCTGAAGCGCCGGTTCGATCCGCGTCAGTATCGCATTGATCTTGGCCGGGCGCCGTTGTTGCGGATTGTCATCGCCCGCGAGCCGGGCAGCACACGCTGGCTGCTGTTGGAGCTGCAGCACCATCTGATCGGCGATCACACGACGCTGGAGATCATGCATGCCGAGGTGCGGGCGGTGCTGGAAGGACGCGGGCATGAGCTTGC
Source organism: Rhizobium sp. T1470 (assembly GCF_042140505.1). NCBI lineage: Bacteria > Pseudomonadati > Pseudomonadota > Alphaproteobacteria > Hyphomicrobiales > Rhizobiaceae > Rhizobium > Rhizobium sp. T1470. Next base: position 714,140 of record NZ_CP148093.1, on the reverse strand, counting down.
CGCGCCGCAGCCGTTCCGCAATCTGGTGGCGCAGGCGCGGCTTGGCATGGATGCCAAAGCGCATGAAGCGTTCTTCCGCTCGATGCTGGCCGACATCGACGAGCCGACCCTGCCGTTCGGGCTAAGCCAAGTGCATGGCGACGGCAGCGGGGTTGGCGAGGCGCATCGGATGTTGCCGCAGGCGCTCAACGAGCGGCTGCGGCAACAGGCGCGGCGGCTGGGGGTGAGCCTGGCCAGCCTTTGCCATCTGGCCTGGGCCCAGGTGGTGGCGCTGAGCAGCGGCCGCGAGCAGGTGGTGTTCGGCACGGTGCTGTTCGGCCGCATGCATGCCGGTGCCGGCGCCGACCGTGCCATGGGCTTGTTCATCAACACCTTGCCCATCCGGCTCGACCTGGACGGGACTGGAGTTGAGGAAAGTCTGCGTATCGCCCACGCCCGTCTGGCCGAATTGCTCTCACACGAGCATGCCTCGCTGGCCTTGGCGCAACGCTGCAGCGGCGTTGCGCCGCCGGCGCCGCTGTTCAGCGCGCTGTTGAACTACCGCCACAACACGCCGGCGGCCATGTCGGGTTCCGGACCGGATGATGGGCTGGCGGGGGTGGAATGGCTGGGCGCGGAGGAACGCACCAACTATCCGCTGAGCCTGTCGGTGGAGGATTTTGGCGAGGCGCTCGGCCTGACGGCGCAGGTGGCCGAGCCGATCTCTGCGGATCGGGTCTGCGGCTACATGCAGCGGGCGCTCGAGCAACTGGCCGACGCACTGGAATATGCCCCCGATAGGCCGGTGCGCGAGCTGGATATCCTGCCGGCCGACGAGCGCACCTACCTGCTGGAGGATCTGAACCGGACGGCGGCACCTTACCCGCCGGATCTGTGCATCCACGAGCTCTTCGAGGCGCAGGTGCGGCAGGCGCCGGAGGCGGTGGCGGTGGTCCATGATGACGAGCGGGTGAGCTATGGCGAGCTCAATGCGCGGGCCAACCGGCTGGCCCATCATCTGATCGGGCTCGGGGTCAAGCCCGGTGATAGCCTTGCGACAATGCTGGACCGCTCCGTCTCTCTTGTGGTGGCGCAGCTGGCGATCTTGAAGGCGGGGGGAGTGTATGTGCCGATCGATCGCGCTCTTCCATCTGCGCGACAAGAATGGCTGATTGCCGACTGTGCTGCACGCTTGGTGCTTAGCGGGAGTGACGATGGGGATCTGGTCGAGGCGACGATCCCTGTTTTGCCCATTGAGCCGCTGATAGCTGGAACCGGATCCAGTGCCGATCTTGGCCTGGCATTGAGCGCCGAGGCTGCCGCTTACGTGATGTACACGTCCGGCTCGACCGGCCTTCCCAAGGGGGTTGTTGTGCCTCATCGTGCCGTCAACCGGCTCGTCATCAACAATGGCTATGCGCAGTTCAGCTCGAGTGATCGTGTGGCGTGGGTGGGCAATCCCGCGTTTGATATCAGTACCCTGGAAGTGTGGGCACCGCTGCTATGCGGTTCAAGCCTGATTGTAATTCCCTACACGGATGTGCTGCAGCCAGAGGTTCTGCGCAGTCTAGTTCAGCAGCACCGCATTACGGTCCTGCATTTGACAGCCGGGTTGTTCAGCCAGAGCGCTTATGATTTAGATCCGGTGCTGGCGAGTTTGCGATTGCTATTGGTCGGCGGCGATGCGGTTGATGTGGCAGCAGTAGCTCGGGTTTTGAAGCAGAACGGACCACAGCATCTCTTGCACTGCTACGGTCCGACCGAAACGACGACCTTTGCGACAGTCTGCGAGATCACCGCGACTAATGCGACATCCCGCCGCCTCCCGATTGGCCGTCCGATTGCGAACACGCGGATCTATCTGCTCAACGGCCATGGTGCGCCTGTGCCGTTCGGGGCGGTGGGCGAGCTTTATATCGGCGGGGCGGGGGTGGCGCGCGGCTACCTGAACCGTCCCGAGCTGACGGCGGAGCGGTTTATGGCCGATCCGTTCAGTGATGAGCCAGGTGAGCCAGGAGCGCGGATGTACCGGACCGGCGACCTGGCGCGCTACCTGCCGGACGGCAATCTGGAATTCCTCGGCCGCAACGACGACCAGGTGAAGATCCGCGGCTTCCGCATCGAGCCGGGCGAGATCGCCGCCCGGCTTTGCGAGCACGCCTGGGTGCGCGAGGCGGTGGTGGTGGCGCACGCGGATGGCGCCGGCGACAAGCGTCTTGTCGCCTATGTGGTTGCGAGGACGACGGACGGGTCGGCCGAAGCCGATGGCGCCGGGCTTGCTGCGTCGTTGCGGGCGCATCTGGGTGGCCTGCTGCCGGACTATATGGTGCCGTCGGCCTTCGTGCGGCTGGAAGCACTGCCGTTGACGCCGAACGGCAAGCTCGACCGCAAGGCGCTGCCGGTCCCCGACGACGATGCCTATGCGCGTCGGGCCTACGAGGCGCCGCAGGGCGAGATCGAGACGCTGCTGGCCGGGATCTGGGCCGAGCTTCTCGGGATCGAGCGGATCGGCCGCCACGACCACTTCTTCGAACTCGGCGGCCATTCGCTCCTGGCGGTGCAGTTGCTCGGTCGAACGCTCGCCGTTGGGCTGAAGTTTAGCGCCGCCGATCTCTTCGAAGCCCCCATATTGAAGGAACTCACATCAAAGATTCATTTTCAGCGACGGCCCAGCGTTCCGGAAGTGATTTCCGTTCAGGCAACCGGATCACAACCACCGCTCTTCTTTGTTCCCACAGGTTCGGGCGATTGTTCCTATGTCCTCAGTTTGGTGGAGGAAATGGACGTAGACTGTCCCATCTACGCTCTGCCATGGCCGCCTTTCAAACAAGTTTGTCCACCAACTCTAGAGGGAATAGCCGCGGAGGTGATCCTGGCGATTAGAGAGAGCCAGCCACGGGGTCCATACCGCTTTGCTGGATACTCATCAGGTGCAATCTTGGCTTACGCAATTGCCCAGCACTTGCTGAGTCTCGATGAAGCTGTATCATTCATCGCTCTCATCGATGTTGCGTTACCCGCAAATCCATCAAGCATATCGCCCACCCAAAAGGTACGAGAAGTGCTGCTGAATTCATTTGAATCCTTAGATGATGAGCGCTTCGAAATATTGGAACGCTTTGCTGGACAAAGTTCAATTGCCCAGCTGCTTGAAAAGGCACAGCAAATTGGGGCGATGCCTCTCGATCGTGATCTCCACAACGACGTTTTGATGTATGAAAAGATTGCGCAGTTCCAAAGGGCGCTGGACTTGTATAAAGTTCCATCCCTACCGGTTGAGATCCACCAGTTCTATGCCAACGAGCCTCTCCTCAGCCGTCGGGCGCGACCTCGGAGAAATTCAATGAGTCCTGAGGCAAGTTCGCCCATGCGGGGTTGGGACAGGGTTTTAAGTGAGGCGACCATTCATACCATACCGGTGCCAGGCGACCACATGACGATGATGGATGTTCCAGAAAACCGTCGAGCTCTGGCTCGACAGTTATCGACGGCCTTAAACCGCTCATTGACAACAAAAGCTTCGAATCGTCCGGTAAACGCCGGACAGGTACAGTCTCGTCGGATCGACTTTCGTTCGCCTGGTTGATGTCATTTGTTATTGATTTCGGCGTTTCGCGCGTCAGTCAAGTGTGAGGTTTGCTTTTTGCTTCCTCATGCCATCGCCTTCGAGTGTAATGCGATGGGCGTGACCTGCCACTGAACTTTCATCCAGCGGCGACTAGGCCCCGGCGGTTTTGAATACGCCAAGTGGCGCGGTGTGAGCAACCGGCGGAAACGCGAAGTTCTCATCTTGCGCAGCGTTGGAGCCGGTGCGGCGATGGTCCCGGCAAAGTCTGCCGGGGTTTTGTATCCGAGCGATGAGTGCGGCCGGAAATGGTTGTAATCGTCCGCCCATTCGGCAATGGCGCTTCGGGCATGATCGAGCCGAAGAACAGGCTTTCGTTGAGCAGCTCGTCGCGCATGCGCCCGTTGAAACTCTCGACATAGCCGTTCTGCATCGGCTTTCCCGGGGCGATGTAATGCCATTCGACCTTGTGATCTTTCGACCAGGCGAGGATGGCATTCGACGTTAGTTCGGTGCCGTTGTCGGAGACGATCATTCCTGGCTTGCCGCGCCGTTCGATCAGCGTCGTCAGTTCTCGGGCGACACGTCGACCGGAGATAGATGTGTCCGGGATCGCTGCCAGGCATTCGCGTGTCACATCATCGACAATGTTGAGCACGCGGAAGCGTCTGCCGCAGGCGAACTGGTCGTGGACGAAATCCAACGACCAGCGGGCATTAGCCCTCGCTTCAACCAGGATCGGCGCACGCGTGCCGACCGCACGCCGCCTGGCTTTTCGCTTGCGAACGGAAAGACCTTCCTCGCGATAGAGCCGGTAGATGGTATCCATACGCGGAAGGCCGCGGAATTGGCTCGCGCGCAGGCGCACTTGCTGATGTATGGTGAGGCTGTCGCTCAGGCGATGTACTGATCCTGGGCCTTTTCGGCCTCACGGAGCCTTTTCCACGTCCACGGGAGCAGTTCGTGCAGGCGGGAGACGGGAAGATCGGCGATGCGTGCGAACACATCGGCGAGCCATGCCTTTGGGTCGACGTCGTTGAGACGGCAGGTCGTGATGAAGGTGAGCATGATGGCGGCACGATCGGCCCCACGCTGGGAACCGGCGAAGGTCCAGTTGCGGCGCCCGAGGGCAATACCTCTCAGCGCGCGCTCGGCGGCATTGTTCGTGAGACAAATCCGGCCATCTTCCAGGAAACCGGCAAAACCATCCCATCGCTTCAGCATGTAGTCGATCGGCTCGATGACCTCGGAGGATCTGCTGAGCGTGGCGCGCTCCTGTTTCAGCCACTCGTGCATGTCATCGAACAGCGGCTTGCTTGCCGATTCCGATGAAGCCGCCCCTTTGTTCCGAGATGATTGCGCCCCCGGATTCCGGGATGATCTCGCCCCCTTGAGGCTGGGGTCCTGCTGGCTGTGATTGTTGTCAGTTCATTCGTGTAACGAGTCAAGATTTCCGGCGCTGATTTCGCCGCAAGCTTTCGCCGGATAGGTCGATGCGGTGGGCGTTGTGAACGAGGCGATCGAGGATGGCATCGGCGTAGGTTGGGTTGCCGATGATCTCGTGCCAGGCTGATACCGGAAGCTGGCTGGTGATAATCGTCGAGCGGCGTCCGTAGCGATCTTCGAGGATCTCCAGGAGGTCGTGGCGTGCCTGCTCATTGAGCGGTTCCAGACCCCAGTCATCAAGGATCAAGAGCTGGACGTGGCCGAGGGTTCGCTGCAGCCTTGCATAGCGGCCGTCGCCGTGGGCAAGAGCGAGATTGGCAAACAAGCGTGGCACGCGTTGATAAAGAACTGAGCGATCGTCGCGGCAGGCCTTGTGCCCGAGTGCACAGGCTAACCAGCTTTTGCCAACGCCAGATGGCCCGCAAATCGCGAGGTTGTCGTGGGCATCAATCCAGTCGCCGCCGATCAGCTTCATGAACAGCGCACGATCGAGACCGCGGTCGCTGCGGTAATCGACATCCTCAGGCACAGCATGATGGCGAAGCTTGGCAAACCGCAGCCGGGCGGCAAGCTTGCGATCGTGGCGCGAACTCCATTCTCGCTCCAGCAGTAGCCCGAGCCATTCGGCATGGGAGAGTTGTTCGCTCTCACCGTTGGTCAGCAGTTCGTTGAACGCCTTGGCCATGCCGGTCAGGCCCATGGCATTCAATTTATCAAGGGTGGGATGTGCAAGCATATGTCGTCTCCTCAGTGGTAATAGCGGGGACCGCGGATGTTGGAGTGGTTGATCGGCTCGGGTGATGATGCGCCTGATGACGCCGACGGTCGGTCAAGGTGATTGTCGAGAATGGAACGCACCGAGCCATAGGTTCGAGCGCCGATTTCCAATGCCCGGCCGCAGGCTGCATTGACCCTCTCGCGCTCAAACGCTTTGACGAGGCGGATAATGCCCAGACAGGCTCTGTAGCCCTGTTCGGGATGCGGTCGATCGGCAAGAATACGCTCGCAGAGCAATGCAACGTCTGAGCCGATCGCGGAGGCTTCGCGGCTGATACGTTCGATCGTCCAGTCGGCAAAGCGGCGATGCGATGACGGCATGTGCTCGGGCGTTGTCGTGTGCTTGCCATTGCCACTCGAACGCCTGTGGGCGGCAATCCGCTCACCTTTGTGGAAGATCTCGATGGTATTGGCGGTGATGCGGGCCTCGACCTGCTCACGCGCAAAGCGGTAGGGCACCGAGTAATAGTGCTTGTCGATATCGACATGATAATCGAGACCGGCCCTGCGTATCTTCCATTCCGCAAAGACGTATCGTTCCACAGTCAGCGGACGCAGGGCGGGATAATCCAGCTCTTCGAACAATTGCCGTCGCGTGCGCCCGACGCGACGCAGGACGCGCCTGTCGTTGAGATCAGCGAGCAATTCAGCAATCGCCGCATTCACGTCGGCAAGGCTGTAAAAGACGCGGTGGCGTAGTCGACCCAGCAGCCAGCGCTCGACAATGCGAACCGCGGCTTCGACCTTCGCCTTGTCCCGAGGCCGGCGCGGTCGTGCCGGAAGAACAGCGCTTCCGTAATGAGCCGCCATCCCGGCATAGGTGCGATTGACCTGCGGATCAAAATGGCAGGCCTTGATGACGGCGACCTTGGCGTTGTCGGGAACCAGCAACGCCGGTGCGCCACCGAACGCCTCAAGCGCAAGCAGGTGACATTCGATCCAGTCGGGCAACGTTTCGCTCCAGCGAGCATGTGCAAATGAAAGGCTCGATGCGCCGAGCACTGCGACGAACAGGTGGGCTTGCCGCGTCTTTCCCGACAATCTGTCGACGACCACCGTGACCGTGTCGCCGGCATAATCGACGAACAGCTTTTCGCCGGCCGCATGGTTTTGGCGCATTGTCACCGGCAGCTTCAGCGCCCAGCCGCGATACAAATCACAGTAACGGCTGTAGCGATATCCCTCGGGATGAAGGCCGATATACTCGTCCCAGAGGATCTGCAGCGTCACATGCTTGCGCTTCAGTTCCCGGTGAACAATTGCCCAATCCGGCTCAGCGCTGCGGCGATGACCGGTCTTCGTGCCGGCAGCCTTGTAGAGAGCCGCTTCCAACATCGCATCGCTGACGTCCTCGCCCAACGGCCAGGAAAGCCCAGCAATGTCCACACGGCGCAGCGTCTCACGCACCGTCGACGGCGCCGCACCAACGCGCACCGCAATCGACTTGTGGCCAAGGCCTTCCTCAAATCTGTATCTCAGTATCTCGCGGACACGCCGCATCTTTAGTCTCTCCGCTGGCATCGCGTTCCTTCCTCTCAGGCAACTGAAAGGACGAACGTCTCACCAGCAGAACACCCCGACAAACACCCCAATCAGAGGGCGGCATCATCTCGGAACAAGGGGGCGGTTAATTCTCGGAATTGGGGGGCGGCATCATTTCGGAATGCGGGGGCGGATTGCCTCGGAATCTGCAGTGGAACTCTTGAAGGCTTGTTTGGCGGTATCCATACGCGGAAGGCCGCGGAATTGGCTCGCGCGCAGGCGCACTTGCTGATGTATGGTGAGGCTGTCGCTCAGGCGATGTACTGATCCTGGGCCTTTTCGGCCTCACGGAGCCTTTTCCACGTCCACGGGAGCAGTTCGTGCAGGCGGGAGACGGGAAGATCGGCGATGCGTGCGAACACATCGGCGAGCCATGCCTTTGGGTCGACGTCGTTGAGACGGCAGGTCGTGATGAAGGTGAGCATGATGGCGGCACGATCGGCCCCACGCTGGGAACCGGCGAAGGTCCAGTTGCGGCGCCCGAGGGCAATACCTCTCAGCGCGCGCTCGGCGGCATTGTTCGTGAGACAAATCCGGCCATCTTCCAGGAAACCGGCAAAACCATCCCATCGCTTCAGCATGTAGTCGATCGGCTCGATGACCTCGGAGGATCTGCTGAGCGTGGCGCGCTCCCGTTTCAGCCACTCGTGCATGTCATCGAACAGCGGCTTGCTCTTTTCCTGCCGCGCGGCCAGTCGTTCTTCGGCGCTCAATCCATTGATCTGGCGCTCGATCTCGAACAGCGCATCGTACCGTTGGACGGCCTCCAATGCGATCGGCGAGATCGGCTTGCCTCTGCGTTTGCGATCACGGGCACTTTTCTGGATGTCGGCCAGTTCAAAGAATTTACGCCGCGCATGCGCATGGCAAAAGGCAAAGGTGATCGGCACCGCTTTCTTCTCGGCGACACTGAGCGGCTCGAAGCCATTGTAGCAATCGCTCTGCAGAATGCCGCCATACCCGGCCAGGTGTTTCTGCGGGTGCTCACCACGCCGGTTACTCGACGCATAGTATATTGCCGCCGGCGGCGCCGCACCGCCGAAGGGCAGGTCATCGCATACGTAAGTCCATATGCGCCCGGTCGTGCATTTGTCTTTGGCCTGAATGGGAATGGTGGTGTCGTCGCCGTGAAGGCGCTCGGCCGCGAAGACATGCGCCTCGATCAGATCAAAGACCGGCATGAGCGCGGCTGTCCCAAACCCGACCTGGTCAGCCAGCGTCGAGGTCGAAAGCTCGATGCCCTCGCTTTTGAACCGGGTGCTCTGGCGGTTGAGAGGGCTATGCATTCCGAACTTGTCGAACAGGATCGTGGCCAGCAGATGAGGGCCGATGAAGCCGCGCGGCGTGGCATGGAACGGCGCCGGCGGCTGGCTGATCGACTCGCAGTCACGGCAGGTAAATTTCTCCCGCACCGTCTCGATCACTTTGAACCGGCGCGGAATCTCCTCCAGCGTCTCAGTGACGTCCTCGCCCAGTTTCGACAAACGCGATCCACCGCAACAGACACAAGCGGTGGGAGGATCGATGATCACACGTTGTCGCTCGATATCCTCCGGCCAGGGCTTTCGTACCGGCCGTTTGCGTGTAAACGAACGCACGCTCGATGTCCTGGCAGCCGCAGCCTGCGCCGCAATTTCATCCTCCGTCGCCGCCATCACCAGCTCTTCGAGCTGCAATTCCATCTGGTCGATCAGTCGCGCCGTGCGCTCAGATCTCTGGCCGCGCAGTTCGCGCTTCAGCTTTTCGATCGCCAGTTCCAGACGGGCAATCAGTGCCTCGCTGTCCGATAACATGGCCTGCGCATTGGCGGCTTGCGCCACCGCAATGTCCCGCTCGGCGACGACGGTGTCGCGCTCGGCAACAACGACATCGCGTTCAGCCTGTAACATCTCACGCTCGGAAAGCAGCGCCAGATAGGCGCTCGCAAGGTCCGCGGGAAGATCGGCAGGCTTCGAATTCATGAAGCCATTCGATCAGATTCTCCCTGTATTTTCAATGTAATAATGCTATCAGACCCGTGTCGGACGCCATGTTTCCTGCGGATTGCGCCAGTCGATCCCGGACAACAAATAAGACAGTTGTGCTGGAGAGATCGCAACCGCACCGCCCTCCAAATTCGGCCAGATGAACCGGCCTCGCTCCAGCCGCCGGGTAAAAAGGCAGGCACCCAAACCGTCATGCCAGATGATCTTCAAAATATCCGATCTGCGGCCCCTGAAGACGAAGAGATGCCCTGACAACGGATCATGCTTCAGAACCTCCTGCACCCGAAGCGCCAGAGAGGGGAAGCCACAGCGCATGTCCGTATACCCCGTCGAAAGCCAGACCTTGACGCCTGTTCCCATCGGAAACGGATTCACCGCAGCGTCTCCAGTCCGCGCATGATCTGAAGCAGCGCCTCAACGTCGACATCGCGGTCCACGATCACACGGCGACCATTCGAGCTGACAACCTCCATCCGGCCGGCGTTCGGCAATGACCCTGCTGCCGGCTCTATCTCTGGAACAAGCAGTGCTGGGATAAAGCCGCCGGCAGGCGACCCAACATCCAGTTGCCACGCTCGTGCGAGCCGCCGCCATTCATATAACTGCGAACGGGAAATCCCATGTCGCCGCGCCGTCGTCGCACACAAGCCAGGTTCCGAATAGCTCTCGGCGACAATCTGCAGCTTCATCTCTTTGCTGAAGCGTCGCCGCCGGCCGCTATCGACAATCTCAAGCCGTTCCATTCCGCACTGTCCTTTTTGACGTCAATAAGGACAGTCAGTGCCAAATCCGACAATTCCTACAAGGCGGCCCTGCTCGGATGCGTACGGTAGATGCGATTGACCCCGGACGGCTCTCCGTCCCGCCGAAGCAGGACGAACCAGTCGCCGATAGCCGAAACGACGCCGCTCATTGGCGAGGTCGCGCAGCTTCGTCCGCAGTTCGACCTCCGGCGGTCGGCATGACCGGTAACGGATCATCTTGCGGTCGGCGGATATAATCTGGCAGGCCCGCCGCTCCGAAAGACCCATGACGGCCTTCAGATGCGTGACGGCTTCACGCTGGGCGGCAGGCCTTTTTTTGCAAGAAGCTCGCGGAGCGCGGCTGCATCCAGCATCTGTTCGGCCAGCCGCTTCTTCAGCCTCGCGTTCTCGTCCTCGAGCGCCTTCAGCCGCTTCGCCTCGGAGACTTCCATGCCGCCATATTTGGCTTTCCAGTTATAAAACGTCGCTTCTGAAATCCCGTGCTTGCGGCAGAGGTTGGCCGCCTTCGCGCCTGCCTCCTGCTCCTTCAGCACTGCAATAATCTGCTCTTCGGTAAATCTCTGCTTCTTCATTCGTCCGTCCTTTAATGGGCCGGACTCTCTTATGTTCGCTTGCAAGCTCTTTAGCCGCGTTTTTTCTTTCGCCTTCGACGACGAAGCCCATGCGTGAAGCTGATGCACAAAGCAGGAGACAGGGCATTTAGACGACGGCTGGCATACTCTTATGCGCGGGTTGGATACCGCATTTCCGTGTGTTCGTCTGGGGCTGCCTCTGTCTAAGGTCGGGCATGGATTTATCCGCCACATAGAGTCCGCGAGGGTTCCCCACCGAAGCCCTGCCTCCAACTTTGCACATCAGACAGATGATTGAGTTTTCTCGATAGCTCGGGTTGAACTTTCCGTCTGACGGTAGGGCTCTTTAAACCTTTGTTGCAGGAGCAACCTCCTGCCCAATCGCCCACAGGAACGCGGCCATTTCTCTGGCAATGGCGGTGACAGCGATGACTTTCGGCTTGCCTGACGCCACCAGCCTTCGATAGCGCGCGCAAAGCCGCACCTGACCTTTCCAAGCAATCTCGCGAACCGTTCTTGGCAGGTCGTCCAGCCGCGCCTGGATCGTCGGGCTTACGCGTGCAGGGAAGCGATATGTCCAGGCCCCTTCAATGAGTACCCTTCGAGCCCTTGTGTTGCCCGCCTTGGTGATCCCACCACGCTTGACCCTTTCACCCGTCGAGCTTTCCGACGGCACAAGACCTAGATACGCCATCAACTGACGAGGATTATCAAAGCGCCTGACATCGCCGATTTCGACCACAAAGGTGACCGCTGTCATGAACGCGACGCCGCGCATCGCCTGGTAGGCGGCCACAACCGGGGCCATTGACCAGGATGCCGCGGTTTCGACGACCAGCTTGGTCAGCCTGTCCAGACGCACGCCGGCATCCTCGATCGCCTGGCAATATTCCGCCAACAGGATTTGGTGGGCGGGGTGATCGAATGCCTGGCATGCCAGCCATCGTGTATGAGCACGCGTCCATGGCTTGCGACCGGTATAGATGCGGCCGTGACGCAACAAGATTGAATCTGCTGGCGCGCCTGCTTCAGCGCGTCGCTGGCAGCCTCGCGAGCCCGCACCAGGTCGCGGATCGCCTCATGGCCTTCATCCGGAACCCAGACCGCCGTCAGTTCACCCGCCCGGTGCAGGCGTGCCAGGCTTACGGCATCCCGGCGGTTTGTCTTCACCCGGTCGCCCGCACGCTTGGGAACCAGCGACGGTGCCACCACCACGCAGTCGTGCCCCAATTCGACAATCTGGCGATAAAGACCGTAGCCGGTCGGGCCGGCTTCATAGATCCTATGAGGGGTGGATAGCGATCAGCGCTGTGGCAAAGTGAGGTCGCTAAACACAAACACTCTACCTTGGAGGCAAGCATGCCTGTTGCAGCTCACCGATCCGAAGCGCCGACCGCTATCCGGACTGATCTTGGCGCAATCTTCGTCTCATTGGAACTGAGCCAATCGAAATGGCTGATCACCTCGCTGTCGCCGGGTGGCGGCGAGAAGATGTCGAAGCATGCGGTGGCAGCCGGTGATGTCGCCGGCATGCTGGCGCGGTTTGCCGAGCTCAAGAGAAAGGCTCGGGCGCGGGCCGGGCGATGCTTTCCGATCATCGTGATCCAGGAGGCTGGGCTCGACGGCTTCTGGATCCATCGGGTGCTGGAGGCCGAGGGGATCGAAAGCTACGTCGTCGATCCGGCCTCGATTGCAACCTCGCGTCGGCGACGCCGGGCCAAGACCGATAAGATCGACGGCGAGGCGTTGGTGCGCGCGCTGCTCGCCTATAAGAGGGGCGAGCCGCGCGTCTGCGCCATGGTCCGGGTGCCGACGCCCGAGGAAGAGGACCGTCGCCGCCTCTCGCGTGAGCGCAAGGCCTTGACCAACGAGCGCGTGCGCCACGTCAACCGTATCAAGGGCCTGCTGTTCAGCCAGGGCGTATCCGACTACGAGCCGCTGCGCCGCGATCGCCGCAAGCGACTGGAGGAGTGTAAGACCGGCGATGGCCGTCCGCTGCCGGAACATTTGAAGGCGCAGGTCGGCCGCGAACTCGACAGGCTGGAACTGTTGCTCGAGCAGATCAAGGCTGTTGAGGCCGAGCGTGACGCTATGCTCACTGCCCAGCAGCCTGCCTCGCCAGCACCGGCGATGTTGCTCACCTTGAAAGGCATCGGGCCGGAGTTTGCCGCCGTGCTCTGGTCGGAGGGGCTGTCGCGTCACTTCGACAACCGACGACAGGTTGCCGCCTATGCCGGCCTGGCGCCGACGCCCTGGCAGAGCGGCTCGGTCGATCACGACCAGGGGGTGTCGAAATCCGGCAATCCAAGGCTGCGAACGACGCTGATCCCGATGGCCTGGCTGTGGCTGCGTCATCAACCACACGCCGCGCTCACCTTCTGGTTCAAGGACCGGGTCAAGCAGAACGGCGGCCGTCTCAAGAAGGCGACGATTGTCGCACTCGCCCGCAAGCTGCTCGTCGCGCTGTGGAAATACGTCAATGCCGGCGTCGTTATCGAGGGCGCGATCATAAAGACCGCCTGATCGGTTAGCCGAACGGAACTCTGCAATCTTCCAGGACCCGATCAGTCCTGGCGGATCCGGGTGGACGAACCGAACTTTTGTTTGGCTTGAAATGCCGTTTCGTAGAAGGGTATCGTCCTCCTGAGCCCTGTCCGCCCGCAAGCGGGATGTTGGTGCCGCTGTTTCGAACAGCGACCGTATATAAGTTGGATTTGGCTTGGCAACGAGCCGCGTCTTGCAATCCGGGCTCAGACCGTGGATGCCGCAACAACCGACGGAGTGCAAAAAATGTCACCCTGACGACAGATCCGTGTTGACCCTCCTCATATAAACAAAAGTGAAGCTTCGCTCCACGCTTAGAAAGCTTGTTGACCATCGCCGCCACCGACGCCGGCTCCGACGAGATGTCGCCGAAAAACCGCACCTCGCCGTTACGCTCTCCATCGGCAACCGCCACTGAAATCTTCAGCTTCGACGTATCCAAGCCGATGAAAATTACGCTATTCTCTTTCATGGTTCGCCCTCGCTAAGCATGGGGCTCGGCTCCGGCCAATCCAGAGCAACCCCCGATTTTAGCTTACCGCGGGGGCGGGCCACGCTCACCCCGCGAACATACGGTCTAATCCATCCTGGAGGAAATTCGCAGTGGCAGGTCAGGCGTTATGCACCGAACGCATGCAGGTTGGTGCGCATCAGACGTCCTTGGAGCGCCCGATCCGCGTATTTCGGGATTTTCGGGAAGTCCACCTCGACGCGCAACGCCGCCGTTAAGCGCGTCCTCACCGGCTTGCGGTAACGATCTGCGTCGTCCAACCTTGGGCTCGGTGGCAAGCAGGCGAATGGCGACAACCCCTCGGCCATCCGCGATCCGGAAGTCGCCACTGTCTCGCGATCATCGACCATTTCAACTTCCTGAACGGATTGGATAAAACGCCCGTAGGCAGGGACGAGGCAGCGAGAAACGCGGACAAGCGCGAAGCAGCCGTCGAATCGAGGGTGGTTTCTCAGCAACCAGCGATGGGTGCGTCGAAAATACTTCGATCCTGACTTTGAACGGATGGCTTTTTGTAACAACGGGATCCTTAGTTCAATTCCCTTCAAGAGCGGCAACCGCAGCTAATTGCCCTTTCTACAATCGATGATCGAGCCGGCAGGCGGTTTGTGCGCCGGAGGTGCGAAAGCGGCCGAATGGAAATTGACGACGCTGACCTTAAGCGGACGAGTATTAGCATTACAGTTGTATTTTAGTTTTGAGGTGAGCTCGTCGAGCGGCCGCCTGATGGGCGCGCCTCCAGCATGACCATGCGATGACGTAGGCGGGGCTTATGCGACGCTGAGCGAGTCTTATGGCGATGCGCCGGACTTCCTGGATAGACCAGCGGATCAAGTCCTGATGGTCGGCATCCGCGGTCTTTTTTGGGGCGTCGCGTCATTGGCGCGGTACCGGATCACCGCCATCATGGCGAAGGCAAGCATGACGAGGGAGACGTGGCGATGCCAGCCATGCCATGACCGGGTTTCATTGTGATCGAGTCCGAGCTCGTTCTTGGCGGTCTCGAAGCTGTCTTCGATCGCCCAGCGATGGCCTTCAACGGAAACGAGCGTCTGGATGTCCGTCCCGGCCAGGCACCATGTGGTGAAGAATGCGAGATCACCGTCGCTGATATTGCGCCGGATCAGGAGGCCACGGGTCCAAAGCCCAGATGTCGTCTCGTTGTATTCGTCGGCATCGAGGTCGGCGAGTTCGCAATAGGCCCAGTCATGAAGCCGCGCGCCTTTGGTGCCCTCACCGGCGGAAAGACGTTGCCATGCACTTGGATCGAGATCACGGGCGATCTCCTGCGCTGTGCCGGCGACCGGAGGCTTACCCGACCAGGAGCCGAAATGGTGGTCCGATTTAACCCCAAGAACGTAGCCTTTGCAGGCTCGACGCAGGGTCCCTTCAACGTCCCCGACGCCATAGACCGCATCTGCGGCCACCCATGAAAACGGCACATCGGCTGCCAGCGCACGCCGTATCATCTCGACAGCCAGGCCTGGCTTGGTAGCGAAGGCTGTAGCCTGAGGAACATGAGCTGCTGCCAGCCTTGCCGGATCGCCGGTCCAGCTTTTGGGCAAGTACAGGGCCCGATCGATAAAGGCATGACCGCGAACGGACACATAGGCGGCGAACACACCGATCTGGCAGTTCGTTATCTTGCCAGCCGAACCTGTATATTGACGTGCAACACCGCACGATGTCTTGCCCTGCTTGAGGAAGCCCGTCTCGTCGATGACCAGGACCGCATCATCCGTGGCGAGGTTTTCTACGACATACTCTCGCACGATGTCGCGAAGTGCGTCCGCGTCCCAGCGCCCGCGCCCCAGAATGGCTTGTTGCCGCCACGGGCCGGGATCACCGGCCGCCTCAGCACGCATCCAACCTGTCTTACGCCGCTCGTCACCCAGCAAGCCGTCCAGGAAAAGGTTCGCAGAGGCTGCAACTCGCTCCTGCGTAAACAGTCTGCGCATGCGAGCCTTCACGTCGCGCAACGATGATGCCCAAAGCTCAAGCGTAGTCTCGATTGATGCACCTGTCATCCATGACCTCCGAATCATGGAGACCCATAGATTCAGACCACAGATAGATATGCAACTGTAATGTTAGGGCGTAAACCCATTAATGTTCTTGGCGTTTTGCGTGCCTCGTGATTCAAGGCTTCCGAATGAGGAGCCATGATGACACGCCGCCGCTACGAACTCACGGACCAGGAATGGTCGATTATTTCGCCACTTCTTCCCAACAAGCCGCGCGGCGTTCCCCGTGTCGACGACCGACGGGTGTTGAATGGCATCCTTTGGCGCTTCCGAACAGGCTCTCCTTGGGCGGAAGTTCCTGAGCGGTATGGGCCGCCAACCACCTGCTACAACCGCTTCGTCCGCTGGCGGAAGGCTGGTGTCTGGGATCGGCTTCTTGAAGCGGTTTCAGAAGCTTACGATGGCGACATCGTCATGATCGACTCGACCTGTGTTCGCGTTCACCAGCACGCGGCCACGGGAAAAAAGGGGATCAAGACGATGGTGGCATGGGACGTTCCCGCGGCGGGCTCACGAGCAAAATCCACGCGCTCGTCGATGCTGAAGGTCGGCCCGTCACGCTCCGCCTGACCGGCGGGCAGATTGCTGATTGCACTGAAGCCGATGCGCTGACTGACAGCCTCGGCGAAGGCGACATCCTGCTTGCCGACAAGGGCTATGACAGTAACGCCATCCGGGCTAAGGCGGCCGCGCGCAAAGCCTGGGCCAACATCCCGCCCAAAGCAAATCGGACGGGCTCCTTCTCATTCTCGCGCTGGGTTTATCGGCAGCGAAACCTCGTGGAGCGGTTTTTCAACAAGATCAAACAGTTCAGAGGTATCGCCACACGCTACGACAAGCGCCCGGAAAACTATCTCGCCGCTGTCAAACTTGTCGCGGCGCGGATCTGGTGTCAGAGTTTATGAGTCGACGCCCTAGTTAGGCTCGCGTTGCCCGCTGAGTATTCAAGGGACTAGACCGGCGGCGCGGTGGTTGCTATTTGCAGGGCATGTTGCGATGTTGAAGACGTCGCCACCCAAGGCTCTCGAAGTGAAAAAAGTCCAGCGCAGCTTCGCCGTTGAATACAGATCTGGGCGGCGAAAACTGAATTCGAAATCGACCTCGATCTGGGGAGACATGGATCTCAAGTCCGTTGCGCAAGATCTTCAGGACGAGGCAATGCCATTCGTGCCGGGAGCTTCTCAGGTTAGCAGCAGCGAGATGTCCTTCGCTGGAGAAGAACAGGCCGCGGCGTTGTTGACACTGCCGATTGAGCAGGAGACAAATGCATCGGCTTTACAGGAGACCATAATGGCCGACGAAAACAATACGATGACCGATGCTGACACACCGGCCGTAGCGGCGCTTGATGTACCGAAGAAGGAGCGTAAACCTCGCGCCAGGAAAGCAATGCCTGAAACGGCCTCAGCCGCAGTTTCGGCGCAACCAGCAGCGGCTTCGAATGCCGCGGCTGGAAAGCAGAAGAGAGGACGCAAGGCAAAGTCTGACGAAGGTGCAACAAGCGGCAAACGTGCGCCTGTCAAACGTGTTCCGAAGGCCGTGCAGACAGCGGCCGCACCGTCGGTGGCGGCGGTTGATGAGTTTGCGGATCTTCTGCAGCTGGAAGAGGAAAACCAAAGACTGCGCAAGCTGCTGGCCGAGAAGCTCCGTGCTGAAAATGCCGATCTGCGAAAGCGGCTCGACCTCGGTTGATCGGCAGCATTCGGCCAAGCGGTGGCCGCATTCTCATGCTTATCGAACATTTTGGCGGCGGTTATCCTGCCGCCAGCGTTTTTGCTCGCGGCCTGAATGCCGAGTAGAATGGTCGACGATGGCGTCTCCATGGAAACTTCTGGCTCGGCTGGTATCGCCGCGACGGCAGCAGAGGAGAAGGCCGAACAGATCACCACGCTGACGGTGGGCGATGCGAACGAACTCGCCAAGCTGCCCTATGTGGTAGCAGCTACGCCTATGAGTTCATCCACATCGACGGTACGGGTTGGCGACAAGGAAGTCAGCGTAATGGTGAGCGGGGTCGGTTATCAGCATTTTGTCACGCGCAACAGCAAACTGCTGGAGGGGCGTTTCTTCGACAAGAGGAGCGTCGACGATCTGGCGCAGGATGCTGTTATTGATGCGAATGCGAAGACGACCCTTTTCCCGCACGAATACGGTTCGGTTATTGGCAAGATCGTGCTTCTGAAAGATATGCCCGTGCGCATCATCGGCGTCGTTAAGGAAATGGGAGAAGCAAAAAATCTGGAAGTGCTCCTGCCATATACGACCGTGCAAACGCGGATGACAGGTTCGCGCTCACTGCAATCCATCATGGCGCGTGTCAACGATACGATGGACGCCGCCGAAGCGGAGAAGATGGTAACGACGTTTCTAACAAAACGTCATGGCGAGCAAGACTTCGTTATCTTCAATATCGACAGCTGGCAGAATACCATTCAAGCGACGACGGAAACCTTTGCTCTGCTGATCGCCTGCATTGCCGGCATATCTCTGTTCGTCGGCGGTATCGGCGTTATGAATATCATGCTCGTCGCTGTCTCGGAAAGAACCAACGAAATTGGCGTGCGCATGGCCATCGGCGCACGCCGGAGCGATATCCTGCAGCAATTCCTTATCGAAGCCGTTCTGGTCTGCCTGCTAGGTGGCTTACTCGGCGTTTTGATCGCCGCCGTGTTCGGGATGCTGTTCGCGCAATTCAGCACCGAGTTTCCCCTTATACCAGCGTGAGCGATCTCTGACTCTTTTTGAGGTTTCCAAATCAGTTGAGTTCTGAATCAATACCGCAAACGGAGGTTTGCGGATGACATCAGGAATTCCACTGCGCGATGACTTCGACGGCTTCGCTCTTCGGGCGTTGGCCAAAGGCACGAAGGATGCGGCACAGGCTCGGCGGCTTCTTGCCCTTGCCGAAATCTATGATGGCCATTCCCGCAGCGATGCGGCCAGGATCGGAGGCGTGACCCTGCAAATTGTCCGCGACTGGGTTATTCGCTTCAATGCGCGTGGCCCGTCGGGGCTCATCAATGGCAAAGCACCCGGCAATCAAGGAAAGCTTTCCGACGTGCATCGCCAGGCTTTGGCAAAGATCGTCGAAAGTGGCCCGATACCGGCGGTGCATGGCGTTGTGCGCTGGCGGCGCAAGGATTGCTCAATGGCTGTTCCAAGAATATCGGATATCCGTCGATGAAACGACCATTGGCCGCGAATTGAAGGCGCTCGGCTTTGCAAAGCTGTCTGCCCGCCCGCGCCATTACGCCCAGAACGAAGGCGACCTGGAGAGTTTTAAAAAAAGTTCCCCGCCACACTGGCAGCCATCAAAGGCAGGCTCCCGAAGAACGTCGAGATTGAGCTCTGGTGGGCCGACGAAGCTCGGATAGGCCAAAAGAACAAGATCACCCGGCGATGGGCACGCAGGGGAACAAGGCCTTCGGCACCACACGATCAACGCACGATGTGGACCTATATCTTCGGCGCTATCTGCCCCAAGAAGGGCAAAGGTGCGGGTCTCGTTCTTCCCTACTGCGACACCAGCGCCATGAACCAGCATTTGATCGAAATCAGCCAGGCCGTCGATGACGGCGCTCATGCCGTGCTGATCGTTGATCAGGCGGGGTGGCATGTCACGCCGAAGCTCGATGTGCCCGACAACATCACACTGCTCTTCCTGCCGCCACGCTCGCCCGAATTAAATCCCGTCGAGAACGTGTGGCAATTTCTGCGTGACAACTGGTTGTCCAACCGGATCTTCAAAGATTACGAGGACATCGTCGCCCATTGCTGCGACGCATGGAACAAGCTGGTCGCTCAGCCGTGGAAGATCATGTCGATTGGAATGCGTGACTGGGCGCACCGGTTTTGATTAGCGCTCGTTGGTATTATCTACTCGTCGGCTTCCATTGTCCTGGCGCTGGTGTGTTCGAGCCTGATCGGAATTGGGTTCGGCTTTATCCCCGCCCGCAACGCCTCTAAACTCGATCCTGTTGTGGCGCTGGCACGTGATTAGGGGGCGGTTCCGGGTAGATGACCGGGATGGTGATCGCTCTGGTACATGTCTTCAGGCGCTCGTCGTGATCACGATCTCCGGGCCTCGCTTCATGATAGTCCTCTCCGCTGCTGTGGGGCGTGTTCAGGCGGACCAGAGTGCCGCGCGGTGAAAATCAACGAGCGCAACGGCGACGAGGTGAACTATTTCGGATCCTACGGCGGCACTATCCGCAGTTCATGGATACCCTCAAATCCCAGATCACCAGCCGCCGAGAATTCGAGCGCCTCAAAAGCAGCGATCCCGCCACTCTGACCGACCTCAAACGCGCCGCTCGCTTCATCTATCTGCAGATGCTCGCGTTCGGCGGGAAGGTCGCGGGCAGAACTTCGGCGTCGATGCGACCGGCCGTGCGCGTTTCAATCAGCGCGCAAAGGAGCTCGCTTCACAAGCATCTCTATGCCAGCGCCATCTGATCGAATGCCGCTTCTCGAGCCACAAGCAATTCCGCAAGGTTGCCACGCGTTTCGAAGCCAAAAAAACGCCGCGCTATCGCGGCTATCATTCTAGGATCAGGTAACTGACCACACTCGCAAGCGCAGCCGATAAGGGCATCGACAATTTCGTCGGCTTTGTCGCATCCACAACACAGCCTCTTTGGTCCACCTTTTGTTTTCAACTAAGGCTAGGTAGCTGAAAAGAAAAGGCCAAATCTTTTTCAGCGCTCTCAGCCGAACTGGCATGAGACTTGAATCTCCTCAATAGGCGCTCGGAACGCTGCCCGACTGGGATTTAGGCGGGAGCGATCGCTGGAGCGAGTAAACTAGTCGGCGAATGCACGGACCGAGGAAAAGAAATGTCAGGACTTGCAAGCCTTTCATCGAAACCACCATCAGGATCGGTAACGAACAGTCGCCGAATACGATTGCTACAGTCCCGGCCAGCATATTAGCAAACATTTCGCTTCTACAAGCACTGATTGCGGCGACGCGGTACGGCAGTCAGGCCAGATGCGCAAGCGCGTCGACATGGCTTTCGTGCAGACTGAGAAACTCCAGGCGGTGAACCAATCTGGTCATCTTCGGGCAGAAGGGACGGACAGGTGATTTACGGCATACTATTCATATCAGCGCTGATGGCCTGTGTAATGACGATCCTCCTTGTGGTCGGGCACGAAGCGAAAAAGGGGGGCACCGTGCCCCGCATTCCGCCGAGTTTAGCCATCAGGCCTGGGGTTCTCCCGGCGTCTTAGGTTTTTCGCCTGCGCCAAAAAGATCCGAAACCCTGGCTGCGCACGTGAAGGCATGAAAACGCCGCTTCCAACCTCAGAACCCGCAAATGAATGAGCCATTGGACAAAGCAAGCACGACCGAACTACTCGACCGCGAGGCGATCCGAGACTGCCTCTATCGGTATTGCCGCGGGATCGACCGGGCGGATGAGGAGGCGCTGCGGAGCGCGTACTGGCCGGATGCGCATGACAATCATGGTGCCTATTCCGGACCGGCCGAGGGCTTCATTCGACTTGCACTTGGAATCTTCAAGACCGCGCCGCGCAATGTCCATCAGATAGCGAATATACTGATCGAATTCTCCAACTCGTCAGAAGCCGCGGTCGAAAGCTATTTCACGGCGCTGCAACGCGGACCGGACACACGCGGTGAGATATGCCAGACGCTCCTGTGCGGCCGCTACGCCGATCTATTCCACAAGCGGGAAGGGGAGTGGCGTATTGTCGCACGAACAGTGATTTACGATTGGTTCGAGCAACAGACCCCAACCGAGGTGCCCGAAAGCGAAAGGTTCGGATCGCGGCATCCAATCGGAGCGCCTCATCCGAGTGATAGGGTTTATACTCTTTTGAAGGGCATCAACTCGAACGCACCAACATCGGAGGCTAACGATTATGACTGATCTGCGACACCCATCATTTCCTCCCGCCGAGCTCTGCGCAGTGAAGATGCGCGTAAATGGTTGTCTGTTGATCGTCATGACCCAGCCGGCGACTTATTCACCCCCCGAGAGCCCGGTGCTGGCGCAGCAACCACGAGACCCGACAACATCCCGCCTCAAATCAAGCAACACCTTCGCCTTCAATTTTTTGCCGAGAGGACGGCACGAGCTTTGCCCCAGGCATGCAGACCTATTCGAGCGTGTGGGGTCGGAATGCAACGGGTCTGCCTCAAGCAGAACCCGACGTTGCCTTCCCAGGCTGGTGCACCGAGACTGGTTACTCCGGGTCAAGAGGAAATGGCATGAAAGAAGCCGCGCCCGCTGAGAGAACGGATCACTGAGATGCAGGTGATGATCGAGGGACAGTCGCGCTTCGAGCCTTTTGAAGCGGCGGGCTTCAAGCGAGGCCGCGACTTCGCTGCCTGGTTGGGATTGACGCCGTTGCAGCGATCCACCGGCGGCAAGCAAAAGCTCGGCGAGACATCGAAGATGGGAGAGCGGACATTGCGCCGCCTGCTCATCATCGGTGCGAGCGCGGTGGTGCTGCAGGCTCGCCGGCGCGGCAACCCAGAAGGTTCGTGGCTCGGGCGCATGCTTGCCCGCAAGCCACCCATGCTTGTGACGGTCGGTCGCGCCAACAAGACGGCCCGCATCGTATGGGGCACTTATGGCAAAGGGGCGGCGTCTATAAAGCTCCAGCTGTGGCGGCATAAGGGCCCAGCAAGAGGTCGTCGAGAGTAGGAAGGTCAACGGAAGGTATGGCGCAACAGTCGATGAGACGGGTCGGGTATGCTCCGGCGAGCACGCCGCATTGATTTGGAACCGATCCGCGAACTCCCATGCGGGCCGGATGAACGGTCGCGCGAAAGGCCGGACAGATGTCAGCAACCGACTACGCGCATAATCCACCGAAAACCATTCTTGCATTCATCGGGGCGTCCACAGATGGAGCCCGATTCAGGACCGAAGGACGGGGACAACCTGTCCAGCGGAAGAAAGAGATTTAGCCGATCGGAAAAAAGCCGATCAAACCATAACCGAACCCACGGAAGCCGCGAAAGCAAGGTGTTTTGTCCTGTCACTGTAAACGTCGCTTCGGTCGCGGGACTGATTGCCAACCCTAACCGCGACGCATATGCCGCTTTAAAAGTTGGTTTGCTCGCGACCACGAAAGCGCTGGACTGCAAATGGGCTTCACGCGGCATCCGCGTGTCGGCCTAACGCCCGGTGACGTGCGCACGCGATGACAGAGGTGGCTCGGGCTATTCGGCTAGTGCGCAGGCCAAGTGCATCACCGGATCGACGCTGGTCGTGGATGGTGGTTTGATGTCATTCAATCAGCTTGGCGGTGCGCATCCGCCACGGAACGTCCCTTGGATCGGCCCAGCCCGCGCGGCGGTTTAAGGCCAGTGGCAACAGCGGCTTCTCGCGAGATGGTCGACTACTCGACCATCAAAAGCTGGATCGACCTCGGGCGCAAAGAACTTCTTGCATCACTCGGACTTCCCATAGCGAACAAAGGAGACAGCATGGAATTCGCAACATTCATCCTAGCCACTCAGCGCGGCTACCATCAAACGTCTGAGAGCGTCATCCGCGACTCCATCGAACAAACTATCCTTTCGGAGCAGGCTGGCTTCAATACCGCTTGTTCGCGGAACATCACTTTAACAATTACAGCCTAGTCCCATCCCCGCTGATGATGGTCGCTCATTGCGCCGGTCTAACAACCACCATTCGCCTCGGCACTGCTGTCTGCGTACTGCCGCTTTATCAGCCGCAGCGCTTGCTCGCCGAGATTGGCTTTGCCGATGTGGTTGCGAACGGTCGCCTCGAGCTCGGCGTTGGCTCAGGATATCAGCAGTTCGAATTCGAGCGCTTCGGCGTCAACATCGATGAGGCGCCGGCCATCTTTTCGGAATACCTGGACATCCTGCTCAAAGGTCTCAATCAAAGGATCTTCTCGCATAACGGCCACTTCACACAGATACCCCCGACAGCGATCTCGGTCCGCACCACTCAAAAGCCCTCGCCGCCAATCTGGATCGCAACTGGGTCTACGCGAAGCATGCGCCGCGCTTATCGTGAGGGACATAATCTCTTCGTAACCGCGTTACACGACGGATTGGATATCTTGGGTGCTTTGCGGGGAACCATCCAGATGGCGGCAGCTTCAGAGAGCAAGAGCCCTAGCGACGCGAAGATATCGCTGCTGCGCCGCTGTTACGCGAGCGATGACGGAGGGGAGATCAATCGGTATCTCGACAACGCTCGTTTCCAGCGCCGGCTATCCGAAGCGCTGTATCAGCGTCGCCAGCAGAGCCAGAATGGCTATATGTTGGAGGCAACGCCGACGCAGCAGGATTTGTCTTTTGAGACTATGCGGAAGAACCTGCCGATCGGCAGCATAAATCGAGTACTTGATCGCCTCCTCCAAGAAATCGAAGTTCTGAAGCCGGACCAGATTGCGATTCAGACCCAGCTGGGAGATCTCGACCAGATTACGATGCTGCGTCAGATAGAGCTCTGGGGAGAAAAGATCATCCCAGCAGTCAATAAATCACTTGGTCATCTGGGCGTTTGATTATCGTCCCTTGCGTCTTGCGGTTCGTCTGCTTGCTTATTTCAAGCGCCACGACCTAAACGAGGGCGTTGCGGCGCTCAAGACGTAAGCAACCGGTATAGCTGACGCCGATGTCCGGCGCATGCTTAATCATCGCCAACCGCCTTGCAAGACAGCGTTGTCGGGTTGGATGGTCGGCAATTCGTCGCGGCCAGCTAGCGGCAGGTCCTGGTCCAGCTCGAATGATCGATGACGCACAGCGAGATCTCTCCTGAGCAATCACAACCGGTACCGACGAACCTGCGACCGGTCCTGCGCGACCTGAAATCGGGACTAGCCCGTCAATTTCCTGAAATTAGGCATGAAGTGCCGGTCACTGTTCTAAATAATGCCTGTCACATCCCAACACTCCTGACGCAGTATCGCCGCGATTAAAGATGAAGCAGCTCACAATCCGAGAAGCGCGCCGTCGAGCCTTCAGTCCAACTGCCTCAACGGTCACACACGACCCATTGAGGCTCGGCCTAACGAATAGATTCATCGAATTGCCTCTGACAAACTGCATTTCAACCAAAAGGAGGCGTCCCCCGATCGCATGGGGCTAGTCGATTGATTCCAACACTTGGTGCCCTCGTCTGACGGCTGCGATGATGTCGTCAGGGTCTGCCTTCCAGATGAACGGCTTGGGCTGTTCGTTGTGCTCTTTGATAAAGCGGTTGATGGCTGCCTGAAGATCAACAACGGAATGGAAGACACCGTTTTTCAGTCGTCGCCGGGTGAGCTTAGCGAAGAACCCCTCGACGGCGTTCAACCAGGAACAGGATGTCGGAACGAAGTGGAAGGTCCAGCGTGGGTGCCGCGCCAACCAGGCCCGGACTTTGGGCTGTTTGTGTGTGGCGTAGTTGTCCAGGATGACGTGAACCGCCTTGTCCTTCGGCAACTGAGCCTCAATCGTGTTGAGGAAGCGGATGAACTCCTGATGCCGGTGGCGCTGCATGTTGCGGCCGATGACGGAGCCGTCGAGAACATTCAGGGCAGCGAAAAGTGTCGTGGTGCCGTGGCGCTTGTAATCATGGGTCATCGTGCCGGCACGACCCTTCTTCATGGGAAGACCCGGCTGCGTCCTATCCAGCGCCTGGATCTGACTTTTCTCATCGACGGAAAGGACAATCGCATGGGCCGGCGGCGAGACGTAGAGACCGACCACATCGTGAAGCTTCTCGGCGAAAGCCTTGTCGTTCGATAGTTTGAAGCTGCGCCACCGATGCGGTGCGAGACCATGCTCGTGCCAGATCTTGACGACTGAGGATGCCGCAATCCCCACAGCCTTTGCCATCGCACGAACAGTCCAGTGTGTGGCTTCCTGCGTGGGCGGCTCCTGCGTCAGGGCCACAACCCGGTCGACAAGGTCAAGCTCAAGCGGCGCAGTGCCGGGCGGCCGGCTCTTGTCGCGCAAAAGGCCGTCTACGCCTTCCGTCATAAAGCGCTCCTGCCAACGCCAGACGCAGGTCTTCGACTTGCCCGTCGCCTCCATGATCGCGACGGTTCCGAGACCCGCGTCGCTCATCAAAATAAACTTCGCCCGCCACACATGCTTTTGCGGCGAACTGCCCGCCGAAACGATTGCGTTGAGACGAACCCGGTCGTCAGCGGAAACCTCAAATGTGATACCTGTGCGCATGCCAGATCGTCGCATATGCGCGCAAAAATTGGAATCCTAAATCGGACTCTTTTGTCTCGATCAAACCACTAGCGCCCTAGACCAGCACGAACTCGTCGCCGTTCTGACTTGTGATAACCAACTCATGACACCTTCGTAACCTTTGTCGGGTCCGCGACAAGGCTTTATTTCCTTAAGCGGCGCCCCTTTACCGTCTAAATAGCTGGAATAGCAGCAAATATTGTTTGACCACCTCAATCTAGCTGCTTGGCACGACTCTTGAAACACTTCCGGCGAGGCGGCGGAAGCTGCCGGCGGCATCCACGTCGCGGGACAACCGCATTGGTTCAAACAAGTGAAGGAAAGAAAGCATGGCAGCTCTGCGTCAGATCGCATTCTATGGGAAGGGTGGCATTGGCAAGTCCACCACATCCCAAAATACGCTCGCCGCTCTTGTTGACCTCGGGCAGAGAATCCTCATCGTTGGCTGCGACCCAAAGGCCGACTCCACCCGACTTATCCTGAACTCGAAGGCCCAGGACACGGTTCTGGATCTTGCGGCAAAGGAAGGTTCGGTGGAAGACCTCGAGGTCGAAGACGTGCTTAAGGTTGGCTACAGAGGTATCAAATGCGTGGAGTCCGGCGGTCCCGAGCCAGGCGTCGGCTGCGCCGGACGCGGCGTTATCACCTCGATCAACTTTCTAGAAGAGAACGGCGCCTACGACAATGTCGACTACGTCTCCTACGACGTCCTCGGCGACGTGGTGTGCGGCGGCTTCGCGATGCCTATCCGCGAAAACAAGGCTCAAGAAATTTACATCGTCATGTCTGGTGAGATGATGGCCCTCTATGCCGCCAACAACATCGCCAGGGGTATTCTGAAATATGCCAGCGCCGGCAGCGTGCGTTTGGGCGGGCTGATTTGTAACGAGCGTCAGACCGACCGCGAGCTCGACCTCGCCGAAGCGCTGGCTGCCAGGCTTAATTCCAAGCTCATTCACTTTGTGCCGCGCGATAACATCGTCCAGCACGCTGAGCTCAGAAAGATGACGGTGATCCAATATGCGCCGGAATCTCAGCAGGCAGCGGAATATCGCGCGCTGGCTGAAAAGATCCATGCAAATTCGGGCCAGGGCACCGTCCCGACCCCCATCACCATGGAGGAACTGGAGGACATGCTGCTCGACTTCGGCATCATGAAGTCCGACGAGCAGATGCTTGCCGAGCTTCACGCCAAGGAAGCGAAGGCGGCAGCCGTCCAGTAACAGGCGCTGCCGACACGGGCGGCGCGCAGCTTTACGCAGCGCGCCATTCCACGCACCAATGCCTCGTTGATGAGGCTTCATCCGAACCTTTAAAAAGGGGACAGGCCCAATGAGCCTCGACTACGAGAATAACAGTGATTTCCACGCGAAGCTTATCGAGGACGTGCTGTCGCAGTATCCCGACAAAGCGGCGAAGCGCCGCAGTAAGCACCTCGGTGTCGCAACGGGCGGAGAGGGATCCAGCGAGGGCGCGAACGCGGTTTCCGAATGCGACGTAAAGTCGAACATTAAGTCCGTTCCGGGCGTGATGACGATCCGCGGCTGCGCCTATGCCGGTTCAAAAGGCGTCGTTTGGGGACCGATTAAGGATATGGTTCACATCTCGCATGGGCCGGTCGGCTGCGGCCAATATTCCTGGTCACAGCGCCGCAACTACTACGTCGGCCTGACAGGCGTCGACACCTTCGTGACAATGCAGTTCACCTCCGACTTCCAGGAGAAGGACATCGTTTTCGGTGGCGACAAAAAGCTGGAGAAGGTCATCGATGAGATCGAGGAACTGTTTCCGCTTAATAACGGCGTCACCTTGCAGTCCGAATGCCCAATTGGCCTGATTGGCGACGACATCGAGGCTGTATCGCGAAAGAAAGCAAAGGAGCACAAGAAAACCATTGTGCCGGTGCGCTGCGAGGGCTTCCGTGGTGTGTCGCAATCGCTCGGCCATCACATCGCCAACGACGCGATCCGCGATTGGGTCTTCGACAAGAAGAAGGTGGAATTCGAGTCCGGTCCCTTCGACGTTAATGTGATAGGTGATTACAACATCGGCGGCGACGCATGGGCCTCCCGCATTCTGTTCGAGGAGGTCGGGCTGCGTGTGGTCGGCAATTGGTCCGGGGATGCCACGCTCGCCGAAGTCGAGCGCGCACCGAAGGCCAAGCTCAACCTCATTCACTGCTATCGGTCGATGAATTACATCTCTCGGCACATGGAGGAAAAATACGGCATCCCCTGGATGGAGTATAATTTTTTTGGTCCGTCCCAGATCGAGGCCTCTTTGCGCAGCATAGCAAAGCATTTCGGACCGGAGATCGAGGATCGGACTGAGAAGGTCATCGCCAAGTACCAGCCGTTCGTCCAGGCTGTGACCGAGAAGTACCAGCCGCGCCTAGATGGCAAAAGGGTGATGCTTTACGTCGGCGGATTGCGCCCCCGTCACGTCATCACCGCCTATGAGGACCTCGGCATGGAGATCGTCGGCACGGGCTACGAATTCGGCCACGGCGACGACTATCAGCGCACCGGCCACTATGTCAAAAAGGGCACACTGATCTACGACGATGTGACCGGTTACGAACTGGAGAAGTTCATCGAGGGGATTCGTCCCGACCTCGTCGGCTCAGGCATCAAGGAGAAATACCCGGTACAGAAGATGGGCATTCCGTTCCGTCAGATGCATTCCTGGGATTATTCCGGCCCCTATCACGGCTATGACGGCTTCGCCATCTTCGCTCGCGACATGGATCTCGCAATCAACAATCCGGTCTGGGGCCTCTACGACGCGCCCTGGAAAAAAAAGGCGGCCTCTGCAACGGCAGTTGCAGCCGAATGAGAGCCCGGTTTCTCGCGGCAGGGGTCGCGGGAGACCTGAAAAATCTCGAAGGTTTCTGTGTCGCCGCAAGTCGCGGCCAGATTTAAAAAGGTAACCACTATGCCGCAATCGGCCGAAAAAGTTCTCGATCACGCTCCTCTGTTCTGCGAGCCGGAATACAGGAAAATGCTTGCCGAGAAGAAGCTGAATTTCGAATGTCCACACCCGGACGAGGTTGTTTCGGGTCAACGCGAGTTCACCAAGACCTGGGAATATCGCGAAAAAAATCTCGCCCGCGAAGCGCTTGTCGTGAACCCTGCCAAGGCCTGCCAGCCGCTCGGCGCGGTCTTCGCAGCGGCTGGATTTGAGCGGACGATGTCGTTTGTCCACGGCAGTCAGGGCTGCGTCGCCTACTACCGATCGCACCTGTCGCGTCATTTCAAGGAACCGTCATCTGCGGTCTCTTCTTCCATGACAGAAGACGCGGCTGTATTTGGCGGATTGAAGAATATGGTCGACGGTCTCGCCAATACCTATAAGCTCTACGACCCGAAGATGATCGCGGTCTCGACCACCTGTATGGCAGAGGTCATCGGCGATGACCTGCGCAGTTTTATTGAAAATGCAAAAAACGAGGGCTCCGTCCCGCGCGATTTCGACCTGCCCTTCGCCCACACGCCCGCCTTCGTCGGTAGCCATGTCGATGGCTATGACAGCATGGTAAAAGGCGTGCTCGAGAATTTCTGGAAGGGCGCGGCGCGCACGCAAGTCGCTGCTTGCATCAACATCATTCCGGGCTTCGACGGCTTCTGCGTTGGTAATAATCGCGAATTAAAGCGCCTGCTCGATATGATGCGGGTGACCTACGTGTTCATCCAGGACGCCTCCGACCAATTCGATACCCCTTCCGACGGTGAGTTCCGCATGTACGACGGAGGAAGCAAGATCGAGGACGTGAAAGCGGCGCTGAACGCGGGGGCGACACTGTCGCTGCAGCACTACAATACGCGCAAGACGCTGGAATATTGCAATGAGATCGGACAAGCGACGGCTTCCTTTCACTATCCGCTCGGCGTCACGGCGACCGACGAATTGCTGATGAAGATATCGGAGATTTCTAGGAGGGAAATTCCTGAGGCAATCCGCCTGGAGCGCGGACGACTGGTCGATGCGATGGCGGACAGCCAGTCCTGGCTACATGGCAAAAAATACGCGATCTACGGCGATCCGGACTTCGTTTACGCCATGGCGCGGTTCATCATGGAGACCGGTGGCGAGCCAACACACTGCCTCGCCACAAACGGCACCTCTGCCTGGGAGGCCGAGATGAAGGAACTGTTCGCATCCTCGCCCTTCGGCAAGGATGCACAGGTGTGGGCGGGCAAAGATCTCTGGGCAATGCGCTCACTGCTTTTCACCGAGCCGGTGGATCTGCTGATCGGCAATTCCTATGGCAAGTATCTTGAGCGCGACACTGGCACGCCACTGGTTCGGCTGACGTTTCCGATCTTCGACCGGCATCACCACCACCGCTTTCCCATCATGGGCTACCAAGGCGGATTACGTCTATTAACGACCATCCTCGACAAGATCTTCGACAAGCTCGATCGCGAGACGATGCAGCCGGGTGTGACGGATTATTCGTACGACCTCACTCGCTAAGAGCGGCGGCCGGCTTAGGTCGGCCATCTCCCAACCGAACTTGAAGGCCAATGCATGTCCTCACTCACCGTCAAAATCCAAGATGTCTTCGACGAGCCTGCCTGCGAGGGAAATCGCAACAAGAGCCCCAAGACGCGCAAAAAGGGTTGTTCGAAGCCGTTGACTCCTGGAGCGACAGCCGGCGGTTGTGCTTTCGACGGCGCCAAGGTTGTGCTGCAGCCGATCACTGACGTCGCGCATCTGATACACGCGCCGCTCGCCTGCGAAGGCAATTCCTGGGACAATCGCGGGGCTGCATCGTCTGGTCCCACGCTGTGGCGCACCAGTTTCACCACCGATCTTACCGAACTCGATATAGTGATGGGCCACAGCGAGCGGAAGCTCTTCAAAGCGATCCGCGAGATCAAGGAAGGCTATACGCCGGCTGCAATCTTCGTCTATGCAACCTGCGTTACGGCGATGATCGGTGACGACATCGAAGCGGTTTGTAAGCGCGCGGCGGAAAAGTTCGCCATACCGGTGGTGCCGGTAAATGCGCCGGGGTTCGCGGGTTCGAAGAACCTCGGTAACAAACTCGCCGGGGAGGCGTTACTTGACTATGTCATAGGTACGGTAGAGCCGGATGACACGGGGCCTCACGACATCAATATCATTGGCGAATTCAACCTCTCCGGCGAATTCTGGCTGGTAAAGCCCCTCTTGGACAGGCTTGGCATCCGTGTCCGCGCCTGCATTCCAGGCGACGCGCGCTATCTGCAGGTTGCTTCCGCGCACCGCGCACGTGCAGCTATGATGGTGTGCTCGACCGCTCTGATCAATCTCGCTCGCAAGATGGAAGAGCGCTGGGACATCCCGTTCTTCGAGGGCTCCTTCTACGGCATCTCCGCCACCTCTGAAGCGCTCCGGCGGATCGCTGAATTGCTCGTAATGAAAGGCGCCGATGCCGAGCTCCTCAATCGCACGGAAGCGATCGTCGTGGAAGAAGAGGAAAGAGCGTGGAAGAGGCTGGAAGTCTACCGGCCCCGGCTCGAAGGCAAGCGCGTGCTTCTCAACACTGGGGGCGTGAAATCCTGGTCGGTCGTCCAATCGTTAATGGAAATCGGCATGGAGGTCGTCGGCACATCCGTCAAGAAATCGACGGCCGATGACAAGGAGCGAATCAAGAAGATTCTAAAGGACGAGAACCACCTGTACGAGTCGATTGCACCGCGCGAGCTTTACTCGATGTTGTCCGAGCAAAAGGCTGACATCATGCTGTCGGGCGGTCGCACGCAGTTTATCGCGCTGAAGGCGAAGATGCCTTGGCTCGACATCAATCAGGAGCGACATCACGCTTACGCCGGTTACGACGGCATGGTGCAGCTCGCACGCCAGATCGACCTCGCAATCCACAATCCGATCTGGGCGCAGGTGCGCGAGCCGGCACCGTGGGAGCAGGCCATGATCACGGAGGAGAAGTTGGAAGAAAGAACAGCAAGTGCATCAAATTTTGCCGGCGAAACCGCCGGTGATGACTGTTGAGGTAATATTTATGGTCCGCATCCTTCCCCAAACTAAATCGGCGGCGATTAATCCTCTGAAATCGTCTCAGCCGCTGGGCGCTGCCTTCGCCTTTCTTGGCATCAACGGCGCAATGCCCGTGTTCCACGGCAGCCAGGGGTGCACCAGCTTTGCCCTCGTGCTGCTCGTAAGACATTTTAAGGAACCGATCCCGTTGCAGACGACGGCGATGGATGAAATTGCGATTGTCGTCGGGTGCGCAGATCACCTCGAAGAGGCCATCCTTAATCTCAAAGCCCGCGCAAAGCCCCGGCTGATCGGGATTTGCACGACGGCACTGGTCGAGACACGCGACGAAGATATCGCTGGGGGCCTAGCCACCATCAAACGCAAGCGGGCGACAGAACTCACGGGTACTGAAGTGGTGCTCGCCAGGACGCCGGACTTCGACGGTGCGATAGAAGAGGGGTGGTCCAAAGCCGTTACCGCTATGATCGAGGGAATCACTCGGTCTCGGACGCAGTATCGCGATCCGAGGAAGGTCGCGATACTGCCCGGCTCGAACATAACAGTTGCCGACATAGAGTATCTGCGCGAGACGGCCCAGAGCTTCGGGCTCAAACCGGTAATCCTGCCCGATGTGTCTGGCGCTCTTGATGGCACCGTCCCCGACCACTGGATTCCGACAACGTATGGCGGCACGAAAGTGGAGGACATTCGCGATCTCGGTGGGGCGATGCAGTGCATTGCCATCGGCGAGCAGATGCGGCGACCAGCCGAAGCGTTGCAGCGGCTAACCGGCGTCCCGTACGTGATGTTCGAGTCTCTCACAGGCCTAAAGAACGCGGACCGGTTTATTTGGCTGCTTACAGCCATGTCGCGTGAACAAGCGCCGGCCAGTGTCCGTCGCAGCCGTATGCATTTGCAGGACGCCATGCTCGATGGACATTTCCATCTGGCTGGCAAGAAGATCGCAATCGCCTCCGAGCCGGATCAACTTTATCAGTTTGCAGGTTTTTTCACCGGCTTGGGTGCGGAAATTACAGCCGCCGTTACCACGACCGGGACTTCAAAAATACTGCAAGTAGTGCCAGCGGAAACTGTCCAGGTCGGCGATCTCAGTGACCTGGAACGCCTCGCCCCGGGGGCAGATCTTCTCGTCACTCACTCACACGGCCGGCAAGCTGCAAAGCGTCTCGACATTCCGCTGATGCGTATTGGCTTTCCGATTTTCGACCGCCTAGGCAGTCAGCACAAGCTTACAATCCTTTATCAGGGGACGCGCGACATGATCTATGAGGTTGCCAACATTTTTCAGGCTAACCAACACCCGCCGACATCAGGCGCACCTAATCCAATCTGTAGCCGGGAATTGCAAAATGACCTCAACTCGTCGTCTCTCGCTCGTCAATGACGAGTTCCAGGAACAGCGGCCCGAAAGGCAGGTCGGCACATTACGAGTAGCAATCGCCACTCAAGACATGAGAGGACTGAACGCGCATTTCGGGTCGGCTAAACGATTTGCCATCTATGACGTGACGCCCGACGCGTGGAGTCTCGTGGAAGCCGTAGTGTTCGATGACGTTTCCGATGAGAGCGGAACGCATCGAGCCGAAGGTGATGACCGCATCGCTCCGAAAGTGGCAGCGTTAAAGGGCTGCCAGCTCTTATTCTGCCTGGCTATCGGCGGCCCTTCGGCAGCCAAGGTTATTGCGGCAAAGATCCATCCAATCAAGGTGCCGGAGCCTGAATCCATCGACGCTGTGCTGGCGCGCATTCAAACAATGCTCAGGAACGCTCCTCCACCTTGGCTTCGCAAGGTGTTAGCGGAAGCCGGCGCCGTCGGACGGAAAGCCAGCTTCGAAGACGAGGACTGAAATGATGACAACGTTATCTGATCCTGCGGTTACTCCTACCGTCAATGACGACAAGATCTTCGGCGCCCCGTTTATTAGATGCCTCGTGCGGCTGATCCGAGCTGAAGATTCCTATGGACTATGGAGTGGCAAGTGCGACGCCGAACTGCTGGCCAACTTCACCGTGACATATGAACAGCGCCGAGCGATCCCGATCATCGGAGATCCCGATCCGCTGGTCCTGTGGAGGCTTAATACCTTTTACGCCGCCGTCAGCCTCGCGGTCGAGGAGCGCTCAGACTTATTCGTGTCGCGGACGATGGAGATCAACCAGGAGGGCTTCGGGCGAGTGCTGCTAACGACCAGGCGGTTGGTCCTACTATCGACGACCCTACGCAACGTTCACCGGTTCGGCTTCAATACGCTTCGTAAATGCGCCAAGACCGGTACGAAGCTAGTCAGCGACGCGGTCGCAGTCGTGGAAGCTTATCCGGACGTGGCGCGGGCTTGATGGAAACGGTGTTCGAGAAAGAGACCATGTCAGAACTTCAAGAATTGAAGAAAAGGGTGCGGAAGCTGCAGTCGCGTGCTGGGAATGCGAAGATGGAATTGCACGATCTCGCCGAAGACCTTCCAGTCAATTGGTCCGAAATCATGGCAGTCGCGAAGAAAACTTTTCAGGCCTTTGTTGAGTTGGACGCTGCAAAAAGAGAACTCGCTGCATTGGAGAATCCAACATGACAAGCTCATGCGTGACCCGCGACGGGTCCGGATGGATGCCGGAGTATCTAACTTCCATCGATCAACTGATGTGCATTGGCTGCGGCCGCTGCTTCAAGGTCTGCTCACGGGAGGTCATGCATCCTCACGGTATCGACGATGCAGGTGAAATTCTCGGTGTCTGCAATGGCGAGGAAGACGACTTCGATGGCGAGCTCAATCGAGTGATCATGGTCGTGGATTTTCCCGGCCGCTGTATCGGATGCGGGGCCTGCGCCCGCGTCTGTCCAAAAAACTGCCAAACTCACATCGCGAGCGGCACGATTGCCGAATGAGCGAAGAAGGAGAATGTAATGCGCTTCGGAGTCTTTCACCGCATCCTATGGCTGCTCATGTGCACTAACGCTCTCGTGGTCTATTGCGTCTCCCAATCGGTGCGCAGAACGATTGGCACGACACTGGCTGTCTCGTTTCTTCTTCAGCTAGCCTATTTCGGAAGTCTGCTTTTCCTGGTTTGGCGGGCTGGCTGTGATCGCAGGACCGTGCAAAGGCCTGAGCGTTAAGCTTCTTGCGTCGAAGGCGGTACCCCAACATCGCGGGGCGGCATCAATCATTTGAACTGGCATGCCGCTTCCCACGGCGGAAGTACAATCGCAACTTCATTATGTCGACACCAAGAGCGACGGTTCTGCGAGCAGGTGAGCCTGGCCATTCCCGGGATTATGATGGGATATTGACTTGCAGGGCCTGGGAACGGCCCGCAGCACTAGCGCTGGACCGTAGGCCGCATCCATCGAAAAGAACGCCTGTTTCGAGGTCGCGGACTGAACGATGACAAATTTTTAATCCCGCAGCTCCCCCTGCGGTCGAGGTTTAGGAGAAAGTTGCGGCGAACGCGTCAAATTGCACTCCTCGTTGCCAATCCGCACGCACTCGCTCGCCGTTGGCGAACAGAGTTCCGCTGGCAAGCGGGACTTAAGGGCAGGCAAACCCGTCCACAATCTTGTCGGAAGTTGGACAATGTCGAACATGCGACATG
Organism: Rhizobium sp. T1470; assembly: GCF_042140505.1. Taxonomy (NCBI): domain Bacteria; kingdom Pseudomonadati; phylum Pseudomonadota; class Alphaproteobacteria; order Hyphomicrobiales; family Rhizobiaceae; genus Rhizobium; species Rhizobium sp. T1470. Next base: position 678,643 of record NZ_CP148093.1, on the reverse strand, counting down.
GTGCTCTTAAAGTCATGTTATTGAATATACAGCAGTTTTCGCTTGGCGCAGTATATGCAACGTCCTCCGCAAAGCCTTATGGATTGAGAGAATTTTGTCGCAAGGCCAAACATAAGAGGAGGTCAGAAGATGTACGGTTCCGCAAGACTCATCTTGAGCGTCGCAATCGAGTGAGACTGGCGCGTCTACGATCCATTCAACGGCGTACTCAATTGTCGGGCATTCTGTTCATCCGAGCGCCCGGCCGTGCTGCCCTTCGGCCTGCTTTGGCGTGGCCTCGAGCAAGCGCTGGAACGCCAGGCCACCACTGGAAATCTTCTTCGATAATGCAGTTTGGAAACGCACTCCTATGGACAGCTTACAGCCCGCGTCTACAAAAGTATTTGAATCAGTAGTTTCCCGCTTTGCCCAGTCGGCAAAAGAATATCCTGACCGTCCCGCCGTGTATTCGGGCGAAGATTACCTGACGTATGGCGAACTGGACGATCTCACCGGTCGACTCGCCGCCGCTATTGGCGCTCATGGCTGCACCCCGGGCCTGGCAGTTGCGGTGTTGATGCCGCGTGGCCCAGTGCTGCTTGCTTGTATGCTAGCGATATTTCGGCTGCGCGCCGTTTACGTGCCCCTGGATACGGCGTACCCGACAGGTCGGTTGCAGCGCATGGTTGAACGTAGCGAATGCGCCATTCTGGTGACTGCTCCAGACGATTTGGAGCTTGCACAGGCAATTGCGGGAGCCGCTTCGGTCGTCAATGCCGGCCTAGCCACGTCAATGCCCGCCGCGCCCACAGCATCCTTGGATGTGCAGCCGGATGATGCTGCCTATATCATTTTCACGTCCGGAACCACCGGCGGACCGAAGGGAGCGGTGCTCACACATGCCGCGTTGGCCAACCACCTCAATGCCAAAATAGCGGATCTCAACCTTTGTGCCACCGACCGTGTTGCTCAAACCGCTTCCCACTGCTTCGACATATCACTCTGGCAATTCCTGGCAGCTCTGCTGGTCGGTGGAGGCGTCGACATTTTACCATCGGCTGTCATTGCGGACCCTCTCCAGTTGTCGAAAACTCTGCACCATCGAAAGATTGCGGTAATTCAGTTCGTGCCATCACTCTTGCGTGCCTACCTCGTCGCCACAGAAGGCGAGAGCACACCTCAGTTTGAGAACCTGCGCTGCATCTCAACTGTTGGCGAACCGCTGCCACCCGATCTATGTCGCAAATGGCTAACGCACTATCCGAAAGTTCCCATCCTCAATCATTATGGCCCAACGGAGTGCGGCGACGGCGTCACGCACTACTTGGTAACACAGCCGCCAGCCGCTGATGAAACCTACGTACCGATCGGGCGACCTATTCCCGGGCTTCGTGTTTACCTTGTAACGCCGGACAGTGATCCTGTGAAACTTGCATCGAGAGGAGAAATTGGGGAGCTATGCGTAAGCGGTGCTGGCGTTGCTCAGGGTTACATCAATGACCCAGAGCGTACTGCGGCGGTTTTCGTCACGAATCCCTTCGACGACACGCCGAGCCACAGCCGTTTGTATCGGACCGGTGATCTGGCTCGCATGCGGCCCGAGGGTTTGCTTGAGTGCCTTGGCCGAGCGGATCGCCAGGTCAAGGTACGGGGCTACCGCGTAGAATTGGCAGAAATTGAAACTGTTCTCAACAGCCACCATGGCGTGACGGGAAGCGCTTTAGGTCTGCATCGAAGCCAACATCGACGGACCAAGCTCACCGCCCGTGAAAAGCTTGGGTGGGAAAGTTGCGATGAAAGTGCGTCAGCCTTCGATGCAGATCTTGTGCCGCCCCGCCTTATTGCCTTCGTCGGTTTGCGCGATCACTGCACTTTGAGACATCTGCAAGAGCATCTGGGCCGATACTTGGCGCCGTACATGATCCCGGATCAAATTTTTGAAGTGCCCACGCTCCCGCTCAACTCTAACGGTAAGCTCGACTACGGCCGCCTGCCGATTCCAGATGGAATGCGCCCGCTGTCCGATGTTGCCTTCGTATCGCCACGATCAGAGATCGAACGACGGCTTGCGAATCTTTGGGACAGATCCTGTGTGTGGCTCCTGTCGGCCTCGACGACGCCTTCATCGATTTGGGCGGCGATTCGTTGAGAATGATGTTGCTCGCCAATCGGGTTCACCATCTTTTTGGTCGCCAGATACAACCGGGCCAACTTCATTGTGCAACGGTCCGGGAGTTGGCGCGGAAGATCGAGGAGAGCGACGAGACGCAGTTGCCTCCTATTGTCCGAATTCCTGCGGCGGCGACGAAAGGGGTGCCGCCTACAGCTCTTCAAACTCACCTATGGTTCCTCTGGAAGCTCGACCCACAGGCACGAAATTACACCCTTCGGACGGTCGTGAATCTTGAGGGTTCCCTAGACCGTAATGCATTCGAGGCGGCCTGGGCTGGTTTGCTCGACCGTTTTGATACGCTGCGAGTGAGATTCCTGGAGAAAGATGGCGAGCCCCTGATGACCTTCGACGCGCCGTTAGCTCGGCTAGAATACCAAGATCTCTCGCCGTTCCCTTCAACGGCTCAAGCCGAGCATGTCGCGGCAATTCAGGGGCAACACAGCGCGCAACCGTTCGATTTGTCGACTGGTCCACTCCTCAGGACCACCCTCGTTCGTAGGAGCGAGGATCGGCACGAGCTCTACCTAACTACCCATGAGATCATCATGGACGCGTGGTCCCTTTCGGTGTTGGCGCGCGATCTGCGACTCCTCTACGAGGGTCATACGGTGGGCCGCGCTGCAGCTTTGCCAGCGAGGCCCGAAATTGGCCTCGGCGATTACGCTCTGTGGGAAGCAAGAAATCTCACCCCTGAACGCTACAATGTTCAGCGGGCATACTGGCAGCAGATGTTAAGCGGAGAATTGCCGCTCCTCCAGCTGCCGAGCGATCACGACCGCCCCCGACACCTCACATATGCCAGCCAGGCCCAAGGGCTGGGATTGGATGCAGGGCTGACGGCCGCGCTTCGTCGGGTGGCGGCCGACAACCGGTCAACACTATTCGCGACGCTTCTGGCAGGGTTTGCGATCGTGCTGGGGCAACATGCCGGACAGGACGAGGTCGTAGTGGGCGCGCCCCACGTAGTTAGGCAGCGCCCCGGCACTGAGCAGCTCCTTGGCTTCTTCCTCAACATGCTGCCGCTGCGGCTGAGAGTCGCCGAGGCGGAAACCTTCGCAGGGTTTGTAAAGGTCGTACAGGAAACCGTATCGGGCGCCATTTCACATGCCGACTATCCGTTCAGTCAAATGCTGGAGAGCCTTGACATTGCACGACGCAGCAACATTTCGCCGGTTTTTCAGGTCATGTTCAACATGTACTCGGAACAACCGGAGGAAGTGCACGTAGACGGCGGACTGACCATCACGGTTCGTGAACTGGAGCTGGGCTACGCGAAGTACGATCTGACACTCTACGCGCAGGAGGAAGGGGACGGCATCTATCTTCAACTCACATATTGCAAGGAGATCTTCGAGGCACCTCAAGCCGAGCGAATCCTCCGCAATTTGGAACACACGTTGAAGCAATGTGTCGCAGCGCCCGATGCACCGCTCCGTTCTCTCGACTTATTAAGCGAGAATGAACTGCGATTTCTTGGGTCTTTCAACGACACCAGCCGCGATTTTGGTTGCAAGGCAACCTTACGTGAGCTGTTCGAGGCCCAGGTGCAACGTACACCAGAACACATTGCCCTTTTCTGGGACGAAGGCCGAATTTCCTACGCTGAACTGAACGACCGTGTCGATCGTGTCGCCAACGGGTTAGCTGGCCTGGGTGCGCACGAAGGTGATCGAATAGCGATCGCGACAGATCGAGGGATTGCAACGCTGGTGGCGATCCTTGCTTGTGTGAAGATACACGCCGCATATGTCTGCTTAGGGCCCGACTTGCCGCAAGCTCGTGCCGTTCGCATCTTACGGGCAACATCACCGAAGGTCATGCTGACTGATAACGAAGTTTATGCTTCCTGGGCATGCTACGAAGGCTTGCCATGCCAGGTGGTTTCATTTGACTCCCTCTCGGGAACCGCTGTGATAGGCGAGTTGCCCCTTCCGGTCTTGCCTCATGATATCCTGCACATCGTCTTCACGTCAGGAACGACCGGGGAACCGAGAGGGGTGCGCGTCCCTACGTCGGCTTGCCTGAACCGTTTGCACTGGATGTGGTCAGAATTGCCGTTCGCTGCCGGTGACGTTGCAGTGGTCCAGAAGTCCGCAACGCTTGTCGCAAGCACCTGGGAAATTTTTGGTCCGTTGCTGCAGGGGGTTCCAGCTTATTTGCTGTCACGAGAGGAGCTTGTCGTCCCAGAACGGCTGTTGTCTGTCCTTGAAAACCATAAGATCAGTCACCTCCTCGCCGCCCCACCCATTCTGGATGGATTGATCATGGCACGCGAGACCGGCGGTCCGTCGGCAAGCGCGCTTCGGCTGGTCGTTAGCAGCACGCAGGCACTGCCGCCCGACCTCGCCAAGCGCTGGACGCTCACGTTTCCAGCCACAACCCTTTTCAATTTCTATGGATCGACCGAGTGCAGCTCCAATGCCGCCTGGTACCAAGTGGATCAGTCATTTCCCCTTGATGCACGTAGCGTTCCTATAGGTCGGCCGCTTGCAAATGTGCAATTGAGCGTGCGAGGCAGGAAGCTGCAACTTATGCCGCGTGGCGCCTTGGGTGAGTTGTGCGTTACGGGCGCGTGCCTGAGTCTTGGATACCTCGATAACATTGAGCAATCGACAACTCTGTTCGATGTGACGAAAGGTGGCCAGTTGCTCTACCGGACCGGTGATCTTGCCAGATTCCGGGAGGATGGGACGCTAGAGCTTCATGGTCGCGCCGATGACCAAGTCAAGATGAATGGTTACCGTGTCGAACTCGACGACGTCGCGCATGCGCTCCGCACGCACCCCGCCGTAAGTGATGCCGGGGTCGCGTTGCATGCCGTGCCGGATCGGGGTGGTGTCCTCGTGGGCTATGTGGTCGGCACTGCCGATTTCCCCGGCGAATCCGACCTTCTGGCATTCATTCGGGAAATACTTCCAACATACATGGTGCCAGCACGCATTATGCGCATTGATGAACTACCTCGCAATCCAGGTGGCAAACTCGACCGTCGCGCCTTACCATTGCCAACTGCGATGACCTCCGGCAAAGGCAAAGGAAGGAGGCCGCAGACGGCAACCGAGGCAGCCCTCGCGGAGATTTGGGAGCGTCTGCTGGGTTGCGATGTGGTTTCAGCCGAGGACGAGTTCTTCGCTCTTGGGGGAACTTCGATCCTAAGTGTGCGATGCGTATCTGACGCCAGCCTTCGCGGCTTGCGCTTCACCGTCGGCGAACTCTACAATCACCCCCGACTAGCCGATCTGGCGAGTCTCATTGACGCACACGATGATGCTCTGCCCAATGAGACTACATTGGATCGCGTCAAATCTGAGAACGTGGCCCCCCCATTTTCGCCCACCATGCGTTTCTTCAGCCAGCAGATGGGCTACGGTGAGCACTTCAATTTGTACGGCCTGTGGAAGTTCAACGCAGGAGAGCTTGATGGAACGCTCTTATCGCAAGCCGTTGTCCGGCTGGGTGATGAGCATCCGATACTTCGAACCCGTCTCGTTCGCTCAGACGGCATGCCGGTGCGCACGCTCCCGGCCGACGACCCGCTATCGTTAGAGCGGATCACACTCCCCGCTGATTTGCCGGAAACGTGGGAGCGGATCGTGTCAGAAAAAACAGAAGATGCGCAGTATGCTTTCAAATTCGACGGTCGCACCCCCCTCCTCAAGGTGTTGCTATTCGAGGGCGGACAACCGCAGACACAGCGGGGTTGGCTATTCATTGTCGTACATCACTTCCTTACAGACGCTTTCGGTTTTCGCCTGTTAATTGGAGAATTGGAACGACTCTATAGAACTGCGGCGGCTGGCCTAGAGGTCAGGCCAACAGCCCTCACGGGACACGCGGGCATAGCCAAATGGCTTAACCTACTTCGCAATCATACGATAGATCGCGCCGAGGAAGAGCTCGAGTACTGGGAAACCAGACCGTGGGCAGCATTAATGCCCCCCGGTTCGCCACTGGCTCTAGCGGCGGCGCGATCTGGAGGAGATCCAACGCCATCCGATCCTGTCGGCGCGCGTCGTATGCAGGCGTTGTTGCGGGCCGGCGAAGTGGACAACGATGAGTTCTTGTGGTTGTGTGAATCCCAGGCGACGCGTTTTCTCAGCATTCCTCAAGTAGAAACGGCTGCACTGTTGGGATTTTCCGATCGTGCTGGGATAGATGGGCTGGATCTTATTCTTTTGGCCTTTTTGCGGACATTGGGTGGCGATCGGCCAGTGCTTGGACTTTACGTGGACAACATTGCGGCCCTGCGCACCCCTGTCTTGGGCGATGTCGACCTATCAAACAACCTTGGTATCTGCTGTGAACTCTTGCCGATGCCACTGGTGATCGATGGCACTGAACCAGCGATGGCGCAATTGCGCTCCGTTGCCGCCCAACGACGTGGGATACCCGCCCTTGGCCTCGGCCTGCGTGCTCTCCAAGCGTTTCATCCTGACGAGAGAGTGGTGGAACGCGCGGCGCGATTGCCAACTCCGAGTGTTCTGATCAATTTCCGTGCTCCTCTAGCGGCCATCCGTGGTCGCCATTTTTTGGGGCAACAAGAGGCGCCGTTATGGTGTGGCGAATACGTGAGTTTTAATCAACACCATTGGCTTGATTACTCAATCGACGAAATGAATAGCTGCCTGCGCATAATGCAACAGCATAACTATTCCCGCATTGATGGATCATTGGCCACGTCAATTGCGACTAATTTGCAGAATAACCTGACGGAAGTCATTCGAGAGATTTGCAATATACAAACGTGATTTATTGGACCCTAGTATTGGATCAAGCAGGAGCTAAGATGAAATCGGTCCGGTTAGAACGCATCGAGAAGGATGCCATGGTGCCACTTGTTCTTAGACTTGCCGGCCCAACCATCGTGGGGCTTTGCGTCTGTGCGGCCTACCAGCTTCTGAATGCTTTCTTCGTTCGATGTCTCGGGGCACAGGCGGTAGCTGCGCTTGCGATTACATACCCAATCACCATGATCCTGACGCTTGTCGGGCAAGCGGTGGGGACTGGGGCAGCATCAACCGTGGCGCGCAGCCTCGGTCGGCCCGACTATTCATCGGCGGGAGCATTTGCATTGACAGCAATTGTCTTGGGCGTGGGCATTGCCATATTGGCTTCTGGTAGTATCGCAGTCAGCATCAGCGTCCTCTTGACATGGTTTGGCGCTAGCAACAACACGCTGCCCTACGCGATCGAATACCTGAGCCCGCTCCTGGTTGCTCAGGTGCTGCTTGTATTCAACATGATCTGCGGCTTCATCGTGAGGGCCGAGGGGAACACGTTGTTCAGCATGGTCACACAGATGGTTGCATTTGCCCTCAACGCAGTGCTCGATCCCCCGCTGATCTTCGGATTGGATCTGGGGATCGAAGGAGCTGGTTTCGCAACACTAATTGCGCAGACAGCCGCGGCCGCCGTTTACGTGTGGCATTTCGCGACCTCGCGCGGCGTGGTGACGCTAGGCGGACATTCAAAAACCGGTTCATTGGAGCGTGCCGGTGTCATTCTGACGATAGGAAGTCCGGCGGCGCTCGCGAGTGTGACTAGCATCGCTGCCATGTGGCTGCTCAATTCAATTGCTAGCACATTTGGCGACGACATTTTGGCCGGAGTGGGTGTTGCAACGCGGCTGCTTCTCATAGTAGGTCTACCAATCAGTGGTCTATGCATCGGTGCCCAAGCTGCGGTCGGCTACAACATTGGTGCGGGGAGGGGCGACAGAGTGCGGCAGGCATTGGTCGCAATTTTATCGATCTCCTTGGTGTTCTCATCGATGTGCGCCCTGATAGGCATTGCGCAATCGCATGCTTTGGCGACCTGGTTTGTGAGCGAGTCCTCCGCTATCGCGGTTGCGGAACGCGCAATTGCTGCATTCCTCACCGCCTTTGTTTGCTTTTCCCCAATGGCAGTCACTATTGCGCTGCTTCAGGCCAAGGGCGAAGGGACACGGGCATCGCTGCTCGCAATTGTGCGCCATGGCCTATTCCTGATACCACTCTTGCTAGTGTTGCCGCATTGGCTGGGCGTCAACGGTCTCATCATCAGTCCCGTTCTCAGTGAGGCTGCTGCTGGTCTGACTGCCATGATCGTCCTCTATCGAGAGTGGCGGCGCTTGAGCAGAAATGAACGGTCGCTTCGCGTTTAAGAGCGCAATTCTACTTTCGGCGACAAAATTGAATTACCACAACGGAAACAGAAGCGGCTCGAATGAAATGGTGAGGATTTGGCAGATTGATCTGAACGTGCCGCCTGACCAGTGGCCGGACTGCCTTGCCTGGCTGAATCACGAAGAGCAGGAAAAATACCATGGTTTGAAGAATCGTATGCATCCGGGGGAGGCCGCCTTGCTGAGAAGTGAGCGGAATTGGATGATCTGTCTATATGGACGTCAATATAGACGGTGTAATAGCGATGGACGTAACGATAGAGGGCCGGCCGCAAGTCAGCCGGATGGAGATTGTCGACAGTGGGCGGCGTCGCCGTTTCAGTAACGAGGCCAAACTTGCGATCGTTGCGGAGAGTTATTCCGCTCCCCAGCAGGTCACGGCAACGGCACGGCGACATGGCATCACGCGCTTTCAGTTGAACGATTGGCGTAAGGCAGCACGTGAGGGACGGCTTGGCAGTGGCCGTGGCATTGAGGGGTTTATTCCTGCCCTGTTGGTTCCGGAGCCAGGCATCCCGGTCGCTGCGACCAAGCCTTCGATGGCACAAAGTGGCCTTATGGCACAAAGTGGCCTTATGGAGGTGCTGAGCGCGAACGGCCGCCGTGTGATCGTGGACCGCGATGTCGACGTTGAGGCTCTGCTGCGGATTGTCCGAGGACTGGAGACATTGCGATGAACCCGTTTCCGATGGGAACAGGGGTCAAAGTCTGGCTTTCGACGGGGTATACGGACATGCGCTGTGGCTTTCCCTCTCTGGCGCTTCGGGTGCAGGAGGTCTTGAAGCATGACCCGCTCGGCGGTCATTTGTTTTGCTTCAGGGGCCGGCGCGGTGACCTGATAAAATTGGTTTGGCATGACGGCCAGGGCAGTTGCTTGTTCACAAAAAGATTGGAACGCGGGAAGTTCATATGGCCTTCTGCCGAAGGTGGTGCGGTTGCAATATCACCTGCACAGCTCAGCTATCTCCTGTCTGGCATAGACTGGCGCCATCCGCAGGAAACATGGCGTCCAACGAGGGTTGGATAGCATTATTCCATTGAAAATACAGTGAGAATCTGATCGAATGACTTCATGACTGTGAAGCCTGACGATCTTCCTGCGGACCTTGCCGGCGCCTATATGGCGCTGCTGGCCGAGCGCGAGGTATTGCAGGCTGAACGTGATGTGGCGGTTGCCGAAGCTGCTAATGCGCAAGCCCTGCTGTCCGACCGCGACGCCCTGATCGCCAGTCTTGAATTGAGGATCGACAAGCTCAAGCGCGAACTGCGCGGTCAGAGCAGCGAGCGCACGGCGCGCCTGATCGACCAGTTGGAATTGCAGCTTGAGGAACTGGTCACGGCAGCTACGGAAGATGAGATTGCAGCGCAGGCTGCCGCCGCCCGGACCTCGTCCGTGCGTCCGTTTGTGCGCAAACGGCCGGTGCGAAAGCCCTGGCCGGAGGATATCGAGCGCGAGCGCGTGGTGATCGATCCTCCGATCAATTGTGTATGCTGCGGTGGCTCGCGCCTGTCTAAACTGGGTGAGGACGTCACCGAAACGCTGGAAGAGATCCCGCGCCGGTTCAAAGTGATCGAAACAGTGCGGGAAAAGTTCTCTTGCCGTGATTGTGAGGCGATCAGCCAGCCGCCAGCGCCTTTCCATGCCACGCCGCGCGGCTTTATCGGCCCTCATCTCCTGACGACGATCCTGTTTGACAAGTTCGGCATGCACAGCCCGCTCAACCGCCAGAGCACCCGGTTCAAATGCGAAGGGATCGATCTTTCGACTTCGACGCTAGCCGATCAGGTTGGTTTTGGAACATCCGCTCTCATGCCGGTTGTTGATCTGATCGAGAAGCATGTCTTTGCGGCTGAGCGGCTTTTTGGCGACGACACCACCATTCCCATCCGGGCCAAAAGCAAATGCACGACCGGGCGCATATGGACCTACGTGTGTGATGATAGGCCCTATGGCGGCGGGGCCGCGCCGGCGGCGATCTACTATGCTTCAAGCGACCGTCGGGGCGAGCATCCGCAAAAACATCTGGCCGGATATGGCGGCATTCTACAGACGGATTGTTACAACGGGTTCGAACCGATATCGGTTGCCGAAAAGAAAGAAGTGCCGATCACGTTTGCTTTTTGCCATGCCCATGCGCGGCGGAAATTCTTTGAGCTGGCCGATATCGAGAAAAGCGCCCGCGATAGCAAACGCAACGGCAGGCCGATCTCCCCGATCGCGCTGGAGGCGGTCAAACGATTTGACGCCCTGTTTGAAATCGAACGACAGATCAACGGCTTGAGTGCAGCAGAACGACTGGCCGTGCGGCAGGAAAAGAGCAAGCCTCTGTTCGACGACATGCACGAGTGGCTGAAACGCGAACGTGCCGCGCTCAGCAGATCCTCCGACCTCATCAAAGCCATGGACTACATGCTGAAACGTTGGGATGGTTTTGCCCGCTTCCTCGAAGACGGAAGAGTTTGTCTCACGAATAATGCCGCCGAGCGCGCGCTGAGAGGTATTGCATTGGGAAGGCGGAATTGGACCTTCGCCGGTTCCCCGCGCGGGGCCGATCGTGCCGCCGTCATGCTGACGCTCATTACGACCTGCCGCCTCAACGACATCGACCCGAAAGCCTGGCTCGCCGACGTCCTGGCCCGCATCGCTGATCTTCCCGCCTCTCGCCTGCACGAACTGCTTCCATGGAACTGGAAAAGTGCGTCGGCGACAGCTCATATGCTGGCGGCCTGAAGATGGCTGCCTCCGTCGTCCGCCTGAAGGTCACCCTCGATCAAGTCGATCCAATGGTGATGCGGCGTGTTGTCGTGCCATTCCGTATCAGGCTCAGTCGGCTGCACGAGGTGTTGCATGCGCGGCGACAAACAAGGTGAGACTCAGCGTCAATCAGGATGAGACTCGGCGGCGGGGGTGTGACGAAGGGAGGGCGTAGCCCGACTGGAGTTACACCCCCGCCGCGGCGCAATTTTTCGGCGTCTCATGATCGCGGTTGGCCCGGTAGCGTCGGTGATTTTCTGAGAATGGAGAATCACCTTTGTGCCGGGTCGCCATGTAACCGATCATCAGACGAGGCTTTTTATGAAGTACCGACAAAACAACCCCATTGAGGTCGCTGCCGCCAAGGCGTCGATCAGCCGGGCGACGGCTTACCGCATCGAGAAGGATGCGCGTCTTCCATCGCAGACCAAGCCGCCGCGCGACCGGCGTCGCCCCGATCCCCTTGAGCACATCTTCGACGCCGAGGTTGTTCCGCTCCTCAAGGCCGCGCCCGGCATCCGAGCGGTCGCCGTTTACAACGAGATGCTGCGGCGTCATCCAGAGCTGTCAGAAGGTGTTCGCCGTACGATTGAGCGTCGTATCCGATCATGGCGGGCTGTTCACGGTCAGGAGCAGGAAGTGATCTTCCGTCAGATGCACGAACCCGGTCGGTTAGGACTGTCGGATTTTACCGACATGGGCAGCCTCGGCGTGACGATCGCCGGCCAATCGCTCGATCATCTGCTTTATCACTTCCGGCTGGTCTGGTCGGGCTTCGAGCATGCCCATGTCATCCTGGGTGGAGAGAGCTTCGTCGCTCTGGCCGAGGGGCTGCAGAACGCCCTGTGGTCGGTTGGCGGTTCGCCGCTCTATCATCGCAGCGACAGCTTATCGGCCGCCTTCCGCAACCTCGATGCCGACGCCAAGGTCGATCTGACGCATCGCTACGACGAACTGTGCGCCCATTATCGCATGACGCCGACGCGCAACAACAAGGGCGTCGCGCACGAGAACGGCTCGATCGAAAGTTCCCACGGCCATCTCAAGAATGCGATCCGCGATGCTCTGCTGATGCGCGGAACCAGGGACTTTGGCGACCTCGGATCCTATCGCGCCTTCATCGATGAGATCGTCAGCCGCCGCAATGCCGCACATGGCAAGCGCATCGATGCCGAGCGCACGCATCTGCAAGCTCTTCCCGATCGTCGCACCACCGACTTCGAAGAGGTCATCGTCACCGTATCGAGCACCGGCGGCTTCGCCTTGCGCAAGGTCTTCTACACCGTGCCTTCCCGTCTGATTGGCCACCGGCTGCGGGTGCGTCTGTTCGACGATCGCCTCGACGTCTTCATCGGCGGCACGCATCTGCTGACATTACCCCGAGGCCGCGCCCACGCGAGTGGCAAGCACGATCAAGTCGTCAACTATCATCACGTCATTCATTCCCTGCGCAAAAAGCCGATGGCGCTTTTGGGGCTCGTCTATCGCGACAAGCTCTTCCCCAGGCCGGAATATCGCAGGACTTTCGACGCGCTCATCGAGCAACTGCCCGAGCGGCAGGCTTGCAAGATCACCGTGGAACTGCTTGCCTTGGCTCACGATCGCAGTTGCGAGCGTGAACTGGCCGAGGAGCTTGCCAAAACGCTCGACGCCCACAAACTGCCTGATCTGGCGGCTTTGAGAGCGGTCTTCAGCCCGGACCCGGATCAGTTGCCGATCGTTCATGTGCAACTCGCGTCGCTCAATGGTTATGAAGCCCTGATCGGCACGGCCTATGCGGGAGAGGTCGCATGAAGAGCAACATCCACACAGTCGATGAAGCCCGCCTCGGCATCATGCTCAACGAACTGAGGCTGCCGACGATCAAGACGTTCTGGCACCAATTTGCCGAGCAGGCCGATCGGGAAGGATGGCCTGCTGCCCGTTTCCTCTCGGCCATCGCCGAGCATGAATTGGCCGAACGCGCCCATCGCAGGATCGAAAGACACCTCGCCGAGGCCCACCTGCCACCCGGAAAGACGCTCGACAGCTTCGCCTTCGACGCTGTTCCCATGGTCTCCAAGGCCCAGGTCATGGCGATTGCAGCCGGCGATAGCTGGCTCGCCAAAGGCGCCAATATCCTGATGTTCGGTCCGCCCGGCGGCGGAAAGAGCCATCTCGCCGCAGCCGTCGGCCTCGCGCTAATCGAGAACGGCTGGCGCGTGCTCTTCACCCGCACGACCGATCTCGTCCAGAAGCTTCAGGTCGCGCGGAGGGAGCTTCAGCTCGAAGCCGCCATCGCAAAGCTCGACAAGTTCGATCTTCTCATCCTCGACGACCTGGCCTACGTCACCAAGGACCAGGCCGAAACGAGCGTGCTCTTCGAACTCATCTCCGCAAGATATGAGCGGCGTTCCATCATGATCACCGCCAATCAGCCCTTCGGAGAATGGAACCGCGTCTTTCCAGACCCGGCCATGACGCTTGCCGCGGTGGACCGACTTGTCCATCACGCAACAATCTTCGAGATGAATGTCGAAAGCTACCGGCGGCGTTCGGCCATGGAAGCCAAACGCCAGCGCGGCAGACCCGCCTCATTCGCGACAATCAAAAGCTCTTCCCAGCTTGTCGCGGAGCGGCAATCAGAACACGATGAAACTCTTGCCAGCGACAATCAACATGATAACTTCGCTCCAACCGCGACATAAGAATCTCATCCAGATTGTCGCTCGCGTCTCATCCTGATCGTCGCGCTATAGTGTTGCAGGCGGCGATGGGCTGGACCAACAGCCATCTTTATGAATTCCGCATGCGTGACGTCGGTTTTGGATTGCCTGACGAGGAATGGGGGGATGGTCCCATCGACGCTCGCAAAGTCTCGCTGCTGTCGGCAGTCCAGGACACCGGCGCGAAATCGTTCAAATACCTTTACGACTTTGGCGACGGCTGGACGCACAGCATCAAGATCGAGCGCACCTTCCCGGCAATCGGCACGGAAGGCCCGATGCTCCTCGAAGCGGCAGGACACTGCCCACCCGAGGACGTCGGTGGCCCATGGGGGTATCAGGAGTTCCGCGAGGCGCTTGTCGATCCGGCACACGAGCGACATGCCGAACTCGTCGAATGGTGGGGCGGCAGCGATTACGATCCTGGCAATGCCAACCTCAGCCAACTCAACAAAGCCGTCGACGATCTGGCTGCCAAATGGGCCCGAAGAGCGCGCCGAAAAATCTGAAGGCATGCAAAAGGACCCAACTTGAACCGTATCACTCGATCATAACCCGGCTGAAGTTCACGCGCGAGCCTTCATCCCGCGTGATTGCTCGGATGCATACAAAGAATCGACACGACGCGCGAAGATTTGCAGCGGCGCACGTGGCCTTACGCCGGATCTTGGCAGGTTGGTTGATTATTGAGCCCTGGGATGTGAAATTTGCGTACGGCCAATGGCGTCGCCCATACGTTCTCGGCGGGCCGTTCTTTTCGATGAGCCGGAGCGGCGATCTCGCACTTGTCGCTGTCTCTCACCACCCTTTGCTCGGCATCGACGTCGAATGCGTCGACCAAGTCGTTGAATGGAGCTGGCTTGAGACTATTTGGTCGCCGGCAGAATGGCGACGGCTTCGGACGATGAAGAATGCTCCTGAACTACTATTGCGCCTTTGGGTTCGTAAAGAAGCCGCAGTAAAAGCTCTGGGACTTGGTCTTACCCACCCCCTGTCGCAGGTCGTTGTTCCACTCTCGGAACAGACTGGCCCCAATGGTGCGCGTCTGTGGGTTCGAAACAATCAGGCAAGCCACTGCTGGCGGCTGTACGACTTACCAACAAAGGTTGGTTTCATCGGATCGATCGTAACGGCGCGGCCTGTCGCTCCTGAAAATTTGGCAGTGCATGCGTTCCCTCCGTAGGTACGGAGCGGAGACGTTGGCGAAAGCACAGGCCCGCAGGTTGCGCCGCCGCCGCAGGGAATATTCAATATCCCTCGGGTCGGTATGCTCGATGCGGTGCCAAAGGTAACAATGGCCAAAAGCTTGCCTGCTGAAATCGTGCGATCGGCCCCGGTGGGGCGTTCGAAAGGCTACGAGCTCTTCTCGCTTCAGCCGGAGCTCAGGATGTAACGACGATTTGGAGTGAGGGCGGGACGTGCGTTCATTGAATAGAGCGTAATGAACCTCTTGATGTCGGCCGCATCCACCTCGACCGGTTCCTTCGCTATTATCCAGTCGACGATTTCGCTGCAAGGCGGTGTGGTGAGCGATCCCTCATAGGCCCAATACGTGAGCGAGGCGGGCAGCATTTTGCTCGGCTCGACGTCGGGAAGGGCGGTTTCTTCACCGGCGTTTTGCGGGAAGGCCGCAGCCAAGGTGGAGAAAGTCGCGTTGGTGGCTCCCGGAACAAGGAAAACGCCAAGCACGCCCAGAGCACCCGTTTCGGCGTGTTTATGCACGAAATGCGCCTCCATCGGGAAATGCTTGCCTTCGACCAGATGTTCACTCGGAGCATGGAAATGGTACTGCACCAGTTCATAGAACTGATCACCGCGGCGAAGCGTTCCTCCGGGTGCCGCATTCACCTGGATCGCGTGCCCATTATTCAGGATAGTCCCGCCGGTCTTCCAGTCGAGCGCGAGGTCCGGGATGTCGGCTTTGATAGCGCCCCTGATATCGAGGGGCGATTGTTGTGAACCGGACGAGCATGCACGGTTCTCCTCGGTCAAAGATCCCCAGTCTTCTGGACCAGCGTCACCGCCATAGCTCCAATGCACCCCTTCCGCAGCGTAAGCAGTCTTGACGCAAAGCGGGCAAGCAGCAAGCATTGCCAAACGTTTGATGAAGTCACGTCTTTCCATATTCTTTCCCTTTTAATGAGCCGCGCGCATAGCGCTCGCCCTCGAAGATTCGTCGTTGCTGGCCTCGCAGATAGCCTTTGTACGCCGCAATCGGTGTCGTAGCCTGCCAGGCCTTATGCTCTGACTGGCAACTGGAGAAATCGATTGGTTTGATAGGAGCCATCCATGTACCGAATGTTGCCGTGTCCATTTCGCATCAATGCTGGGCAAAGGCTGGCCGCACACGACAGCTCGTAGATCCCGATTGGGGAACACCGTTCGATTTCCAACTCGTTGCATTCCCACCTGCTCATGATCTGAGTGGATTACTCCAGCATTTCGCTGAATCCGCCGCTGTGGAGGCTTATTCAGAAAATGCGCATCTCATTAACGTTCCCGCTGATGGCCGTCTTGATCGTGCGCTATTCGTGGAGAGCCTTGGCTGTCGTCGTCGCCTCAGCGATCGTCAGCACTAAGACCTCGATCATCGTCTGCTTTGACGACAAGCTTCATCCTTACTGACGAGTTCGATGCTAGCTTTTTATTACAGCTATTTTCCTCATCGGGATTTTCCTAGCTTCGCACATGGAGAGGGTGCTGTCGAACTATTTAGGAAAGTTCCAACGCCGGTGCAACTGCTCGTGTTGGTAGGGTTTTTCCTCGCGCCTAAGGCGATTGTTGAAGGCAGCTAGCTCCTAGGCGACTTCGCATACGCACTGCTGGCGGCTTACATGGTTGTCTCTTGCATTGCGTCTGCACACGGCTTTTTTTGGAGACACTGGCTATGCGATGGATCGGAAGGGTTTCCTATTCGATGTACCTAATTCACGTTCCCATCGTGTTAGCATTGAATTATGTGCTGCATGATCATGTTCCGATTCTCGCTGTACTGGCATTGGCGATTTTCCTGATGCTGATTGCGACCGAAATTTTTTATCGGTTCGTTGAACAGCCTGCCATCCGATTGGCTCGAATCGAGCAGGCTGTTGAAAAGGCCACTGGCGCATAGGCTCTGGTCGTGATTCGCTCGCTTTATTGCGATTTGGACCTGATGGATGCGCGGCGGCGATGTGAGGACAGGCGAACTCTTCAGCTATGTCGATCTCGAGGATCGCGTTCGTAAAGATCATCCGCTACGGGCTATCCGCCAGATCGTGAACGAAGCGCTCGTTTCACTGGAACGAGATTTTGCAGCGCTTTATTCACCGATCGGATGGCCGTCGATCGCGCCTGAAAAGCTTCTTCGTGCCATGCTTTTGCAAGCCTTCTATTCGATCCGTTCCGAGCGACTTCTGACGGAGCGGTTGGAATACGACCTTCTATTCCGCTGGTTCGTCGACATCGGCATTGCTGATCCAGCTTGGGACCATTCGGTGTTTTCGAAGAACCGCGACTGCTTGCTGAAAGGTGACATCGCTGCGAAGTCCCTGGGTGCAATCCTTTCTCAGCCCAAGGTAAAGCGGCGGCTGTGAACGGACTACTTCTCTGTTAATGGCACGCTAATCGAAGGGCGGCTCGGACGAACCGCCATCGGACGGCGGTGGTCGCAACGCGGAAGGAGACTTCCATGGTGAAAAGCGTTCCAACCAGACGCATGCATCAACGACCGATCCGGATGCGAAACTTTATAGGAAGGGAAAAGGAGGCCAAATTGTGCTTCATGGGGCATGGGTTGATGGAAAACCGCCATGGTCTTCTGGTCAATGCTTTTCCGACGGAGGCAACCGCATATACCGAACGCATTGCAGCTCTTCATATGATCAAACCCTTCTGCGACCGGCCACAAGCCGTCACGCTGGGTGCCGACAAGGCCTATGACACCAAGGACTTCGTCCAAGATTTGTGGTCGATGAAGGAGACGCCCCATGTGGCGCAGAACCGTACGCATCCGAGCAGGGCCGCCTTGTAGGAATTGTCGGATTTGGCACTGACTGTCCTTATTGACGTCAAAAAGGACAGTGCGGAATGGAACGGCTTGAGATTGTCGATAGCGGCCGGCGGCGACGCTTCAGCAAAGAGATGAAGCTGCAGATTGTCGCCGAGAGCTATTCGGAACCTGGCTTGTGTGCGACGACGGCGCGGCGACATGGGATTTCCCGTTCGCAGTTATATGAATGGCGGCGGCTCGCACGAGCGTGGCAACTGGATGTTGGGTCGCCTGCCGGCGGCTTTATCCCAGCACTGCTTGTTCCAGAGATAGAGCCGGCAGCAGGGTCATTGCCGAACGCCGGCCGGATGGAGGTTGTCAGCTCGAATGGTCGCCGTGTGATCGTGGACCGCGATGTCGACGTTGAGGCGCTGCTTCAGATCATGCGCGGACTGGAGACGCTGCGGTGAATCCGTTTCCGATGGGAACAGGCGTCAAGGTCTGGCTTTCGACGGGGTATACGGACATGCGCTGTGGCTTCCCCTCTCTGGCGCTTCGGGTGCAGGAGGTTCTGAAGCATGATCCGTTGTCAGGGCATCTCTTCGTCTTCAGGGGCCGCAGATCGGATATTTTGAAGATCATCTGGCATGACGGTTTGGGTGCCTGCCTTTTTACCCGGCGGCTGGAGCGAGGCCGGTTCATCTGGCCGAATTTGGAGGGCGGTGCGGTTGCGATCTCTCCAGCACAACTGTCTTATTTGTTGTCCGGGATCGACTGGCGCAATCCGCAGGAAACATGGCGTCCGACACGGGTCTGATAGCATTATTACATTGAAAATACAGGGAGAATCTGATCGAATGGCTTCATGAATTCGAAGCCTGCCGATCTTCCCGCGGACCTTGCGAGCGCCTATCTGGCGCTGCTTTCCGAGCGTGAGATGTTACAGGCTGAACGCGATGTCGTTGTTGCCGAGCGCGACACCGTCGTCGCCGAGCGGGACATTGCGGTGGCGCAAGCCGCCAATGCGCAGGCCATGTTATCGGACAGCGAGGCACTGATTGCCCGTCTGGAACTGGCGATCGAAAAGCTGAAGCGCGAACTGCGCGGCCAGAGATCTGAGCGCACGGCGCGACTGATCGACCAGATGGAATTGCAGCTCGAAGAGCTGGTGATGGCGGCGACGGAGGATGAAATTGCGGCGCAGGCTGCGGCTGCCAGGACATCGAGCGTGCGTTCGTTTACACGCAAACGGCCGGTACGAAAGCCCTGGCCGGAGGATATCGAGCGACAACGTGTGATCATCGATCCTCCCACCGCTTGTGTCTGTTGCGGTGGATCGCGTTTGTCGAAACTGGGCGAGGACGTCACTGAGACGCTGGAGGAGATTCCGCGCCGGTTCAAAGTGATCGAGACGGTGCGGGAGAAATTTACCTGCCGTGACTGCGAGTCGATCAGCCAGCCGCCGGCGCCGTTCCATGCCACGCCGCGCGGCTTCATCGGCCCTCATCTGCTGGCCACGATCCTGTTCGACAAGTTCGGAATGCATAGCCCTCTCAACCGCCAGAGCACCCGGTTCAAAAGCGAGGGCATCGAGCTTTCGACCTCGACGCTGGCTGACCAGGTCGGGTTTGGGACAGCCGCGCTCATGCCGGTCTTTGATCTGATCGAGGCGCATGTCTTCGCGGCCGAGCGCCTTCACGGCGACGACACCACCATTCCCATTCAGGCCAAAGACAAATGCACGACCGGGCGCATATGGACTTACGTATGCGATGACCTGCCCTTCGGCGGTGCGGCGCCGCCGGCGGCAATATACTATGCGTCGAGTAACCGGCGTGGTGAGCACCCGCAGAAACACCTGGCCGGGTATGGCGGCATTCTGCAGAGCGATTGCTACAATGGCTTCGAGCCGCTCAGTGTCGCCGAGAAGAAAGCGGTGCCGATCACCTTTGCCTTTTGCCATGCGCATGCGCGGCGTAAATTCTTTGAACTGGCCGACATCCAGAAAAGTGCCCGTGATCGCAAACGCAGAGGCAAGCCGATCTCGCCGATCGCATTGGAAGCCGTCCAACGGTACGATGCGCTGTTCGAGATCGAGCGCCAGATCAATGGATTGAGCGCCGAAGAACGACTGGCCGCGCGGCAGGAAAAGAGCAAGCCGCTGTTCGATGACATGCACGAGTGGCTGAAACGGGAGCGCGCCACGCTCAGCAGATCCTCCGAGGTCATCGAGCCGATCGACTACATGCTGAAGCGATGGGATGGTTTTGCCGGTTTCCTGGAAGATGGCCGGATTTGTCTCACGAACAATGCCGCCGAGCGCGCGCTGAGAGGTATTGCCCTCGGGCGCCGCAACTGGACCTTCGCCGGTTCCCAGCGTGGGGCCGATCGTGCCGCCATCATGCTCACCTTCATCACGACCTGCCGTCTCAACGACGTCGACCCAAAGGCATGGCTCGCCGATGTGTTCGCACGCATCGCCGATCTTCCCGTCTCCCGCCTGCACGAACTGCTCCCGTGGACGTGGAAAAGGCTCCGTGAGGCCGAAAAGGCCCAGGATCAGTACATCGCCTGAGCGACAGCCTCACCATACATCAGCAAGTGCGCCTGCGCGCGAGCCAATTCCGCGGCCTTCCGCGTATGGATACGCAGAACCAATGGTCGCCGCTCGTCGTTACGGCTCAAGCTGCTTCTTGCAACTTTGCGTAACAGAACCGAGCTTCGTGCTATCGGCGGGAGCCGCGTCCGGCGCTTGAAACGCCGGCGGCGAGGAGAGCGCGAGGGCGCGCCGGTCCAGCAGACCCGAAATGCGGATTGGTTCAACTCATCAGAGCGAAACCCATCGTACAAAGCACAATTGCGCCGGCCGAACAGATTCAGCATCTGCACTCACAATTGTGTTGGCGCCGGGCGTGTTAAATCACGAAGAATGTCGACTATACGGCCGTCAGTTCGCGAGGAGCGCACGCATGTGCCGGACGGCAGTCTGAAACCTCATCGAACGCAAACCGGCAAAGCGCAACCAGTACTTCGAGGCGCGTCGGGGTAGATGATGGAGCAAATCTTAGGTTGGGGCCGGGTTGAACTCCAGGAGCGGAGCAAGACGCCCCTGGGCACCAACTTAGCGGGAAGATGGAATCGCTGTGCGGCCCACATCTTAGAGTCGGACTCGAAAAGAGTTCAATGGTAACAATACCTTGCGAGACGTCTAGTGATGAGGCGGATATGGGCGATCATGATCCATGCCTCGGCTGAAGCGATGGATTTTTCGACGTCCTTCGCCAATCTCCGGCACCTTCCAAGCCATGCAAATGTTCGCTCGACGACCCAACGGCGTGGTAGCACTTCGAAGCCTTTGGTCTTGTCGCTGCGCTTGATGATTTCGACCGTGAAGCGACCGACCTTCTTCAGCTTCCGTTTCAATTTGTCGCCCGCATAGCCACCGTCGGCGAAAACATGCAGCAACCATGGCCATCTGTGACAAATGGATTTCAGTAAATCGGGAGCGCCATCGCGGTCCTGGATATCGGCGCTGTGAACCATGAGGCCAACCAGCAGGCCGAGTGTGTCGACGACGATATGGCGCTTGCGGCCCTTGATCTTTTTGCCGGCGTCGTAACCTCGAATGCCGCCGCTTTCGGTGGTTTTGACGCTTTGGCTGTCGATCACGCCTGCCGTAGGACTGGCCTCTTTGCCTTCCAGTTCGCGCGCCGCCTTCACTAGATGGTGGTTGATGCGGGCCCAAAGCCCAATACCCCGCCACGCATAGAAGTATCGCTGAACCGTCGAGCACGGCGGAAAGTCCTTTGGCAGCATCCGCCATTGGCAGCCGGTCGAGGCGATATACAAAAGCGCATTCATGACCTCACGCAGCACCGTTGTTCGCGGTCGCCCAAGTCGACGGGGCGCAGGTAGGAGCGGCTCGACAATTCGCCATTCTCTATCCGTCATATCGCTTGCATAGCGTGCTGCTCGCCGGGCATATTGCCGACGGGTGGTTTCGGTCCAGGCCATCGTGAACTCCATCGAATCTTCGCAAATCCGAAGGAATCACAACCTGTTGAAATCACCCACTTCTTTTTGAGGCAGCCTCTTAGAGCTTTGCCAAACGAACGAAATTCCGCAGGGGCCGTTCCAAGGAATATCAATTGAAACTTCAGGTTGGTGCATTGGCAAACTCAAGCCGAAAGGCCCTGCACCAGCAGTTAACATCATCGTATTTCTGCTTCTTCTGCGCCTTGTTTGTTTCGAAGATTAGCATCGACCTGTGCCGCTCTTGATGTCACGCCGCGAAAGGCGTTGGCGGCGTGCCCGACGACGGCCGCGTCCATGAAAGGCGATGCAACCCTTTTGGGTCCATTATTCCGATTGGCCTTGCCATGATACCAACGAGCGCTAATCAAAACCGGTGCGCCCAGTCACGCATTCCAATCGACATGATCTTCCACGGCTGAGCGACCAGCTTGTTCCATGCGTCGCAGCAATGGGCGACGATGTCCTCGTAATCTTTGAAGATCCGGTTGGACAACCAGTTGTCACGCAGAAATTGCCACACGTACTCGACGGGATTTAATTCGGGCGAGCGTGGCGGCAGGAAGAGCAGTGTGATGTTGTCGGGCACATCGAGCTTCGGCGTGACATGCCACCCCGCCTGATCAACGATCAGCACGGCATGAGCGCCGTCATCGACGGCCTGGCTGATTTCGATCAAATGCTGGTTCATGGCGCTGGTGTCGCAGTAGGGAAGAACAAGGCCCGCACCTTTGCCCTTCTTGGGGCAGATGGCGCCGAAGATATAAGTCCACATCGTGCGTTGATCGAGTGGTGCCGAAGGCCTTGTGCCCTTGCGTGCCCATCGTCGGGTGATCTTGTTCTTCTGCCCTATCCGAGCTTCGTCGGCCCACCAGAGCTCGATCTCGATGTTCTTGGGGAGCCTGCCTTTGATGGTTGCCAGTGTGGCGGGGAAGTTTTTTTAAAACTCTCCAGGTCACCCTCGTTCTGGGCGTAATGGCGCGGACGAGCAGACAGCTTTGCAAAGCCGAGCGCCTTCAATTCGCGGCCAATGGTCGTTTCATCGACGGATATCCGATATTCTTGGAACAGCCATTGAGCAAGATCCTTGCGCCGCCAGCGCACAACGCCATGCACCGCCGGTATCGGGCCACTTTCGACGATCTTTGCCAAAGCCTGGCGATGCACGTCGGAAAGCTTTCCTTGATTGCCGGGTGCTTTGCCATTGATGAGCCCCGACGGGCCACGCGCATTGAAGCGAATAACCCAGTCGCGGACAATTTGCAGGGTCACGCCTCCGATCCTGGCCGCATCGCTGCGGGAATGGCCATCATAGATTTCGGCAAGGGCAAGAAGCCGCCGAGCCTGTGCCGCATCCTTCGTGCCTTTGGCCAACGCCCGAAGAGCGAAGCCGTCGAAGTCATCGCGCAGTGGAATTCCTGATGTCATCCGCAAACCTCCGTTTGCGGTATTGATTCAGAACTCAACTGATTTGGAAACCTCAAAAAGAGTCAGAGATCGCTCACGCTGGTATGACTCATGCGCCGCCAGACATCATCCCACAAACTGGGTGTCAGAAACGCGACACAGCGGTGCGCGAGCTGCCGCCTGGCGATGGCGTCTCTCGCCACTGAATTATACTCGAAATTTCGTTTTCGGCGCTCCTAAATCTAGTTGGCATGAATTTTGAAACGTCCTCGGTGTACAGCGCAGGTGCTGCCAAACAGCACTGAATTGTTCGCCAAGTGATAGCGGAAAACGAAGGTCACACGGCTTAGGCTCGTGAGCTCGAAAGCGTATATTCGAAGTGACGGGCCACTCTGCAGCAAGCAAATCTGCGCGTCGATACAAACGACCCATCGAGGTGATTCCATGGAGTATCGCACTATCTCAGTCGTGAATTCAACGCCTAGGGGCGATGGCACAATGTCCAATCAGTTTTCGCTTGATGGAGCAAACAATCGCGAGGTGACGACTGATGAAGAGATTGCCCTCGCGTTTGACATGTTTCTCAGCCAGCTCAATCGAGCTATTTGCATTGAACAGCTGTTTGACAGAATATCCGTTTTTGCCCGCAACTTCGATTGCCGTTGGATTGCGTATGGTCCTCCAGCGCAATTACAGGATCCACACAGGCAGAACGGAGGCAAACGGCGGGTAGCATCGAATTACCCACTCGAGTGGCAAGAGTACTGTGTCAAAAAGGGCTATGACATGATCGATCCCAGCGTAAAGACGAGCCGGTTTCACTCGGCCGCTTTTCGGTGGAGTGAAGTCTACGCAGAGCCAAGCACAACTGACAGCGAACTGCGCGTCTTCGACGAGGCGGCACAGTTCGGGCTGAGGTCGGGAGTTACCATTCCACTACATGGGCCTTGGGGCAATTTCTCGACCATGAGCTTTGCTCGAACTGAAAGATGCGATCTAGGAAATAGCGCAATCTCTTACTTGCAACTAGCCGCGTTTTATTATCACATCAAGGTAATCGGATGCCTAGAATTGAGTGGGGACCACTTTCCTAGGCTCTCTGTCAGAGAAAAAGAATGTATTCTGTGGGTGGCAAAAGGAAAGTCGTCTTGGAGTATCGGGAATATAATTGGCATTTCTCCAAATACAGTCGATTTTCATGTTAAGAATGTAATGCGGAAATTGGAAACTGGCAGCAGAACAGTTGCCGCTCTGAAAGCTGCGCGGCTCGGAATTATCGAACCGTAGATCAATCAGATTTGGGTCTTTGTCAATTATTCATGGATTCCGCGGCTACAGACGACTGTGATCGGGTTAAAGTATCAGCTTACCGTGCCAATTCCCACTACCTTGCTGTCGCAAGGGCCTCGATAGAGGCGTTGGTGATTCGTAGACCCGGTTTAGTTCTGCAGCCAACTTCGCTGCCAGGGAGTTGAACTCGCTGAACGAGAGTTTGCTGTTGATCATTACCTCTCCATCTACCCGAAATCTCACTTTTGAGGCTGCAGGGCGTACACGGCGGAGCACTTGCGCGTTTCTTCGACTTCGCAACGTACCAGCTTGATTCCTGTGCCTTTGAGCTGCTGCGGACCCACCACGAGCACAAGATGCTGCGCGATGTTTTCAGCAGTCGGATTGAACGGGACCAGCACGATGCCATCACCGATCGTCGTCCCGTCACCGGTTTTGATTATGTCGTCGATCAACGCATTGGCAACCGGGTCACGCTCCCACATGAGCATCTTATGATCCCAATTCTCTTCCAGCCACATACAGAGCTTGCTCTTCATGTCGCTGAAGTCGATGACGCGCCCCACATTGTCGAGCTCGTCAGCTTCGCAGCTGAAATGCACACGGTAGTTATTATAAGACAGATTCTACAATGCAAGGGTGCGGCCATTCTCCACCTCCCACAACTCGGTCATGTCGATGACCGAGTCCGTGGCAGGGTGTGAGTTGATATGCAGATCCTAGAACTACGCCCCAACAGCGACTGCATCCGATAAGGCCGCTCCAGCCCTGCCTGCTCGGCTATGCGCCAGCCGGTCTTGCGCTCTACTCCCGACAGCACGCCATCAAGAAAGGCGCCACTCGACAATCGCAATTCACGACGACGAAAGATCCGCCCCAGTCGCTCCTTCAATGCATCGAGCTCGCGTTTCCATGCCAAAACCGACCCAGACCAGCTTGCGACGGACATGCATTTCCCTCCAGCCAAACGCCGAGAGTGAATCATGATTTCAAACCAAACGTTCGCGGTAGGGACGCCCATTGCTGAGCGCCCCCCGCACAGATCCGAGCGAGCGGAATTCCCGCACTCGGCTCCTACCTCGGAGTCGTCCCGAATTTTTCGTGCCAGTTATTTTACTAGTGCAGGCGGATATGAAGATGCCTTGTGACTACCGACGTAGGTAGGCGCGTGGGCTGCCGTTGTCGTTTAGAACGTTGAATTGCCGCGCTATATCAACTGATGTCGTCTTGTGAAAGCAAGCAAGACTGGATCGCGTTGTCCAAGATGTGTGCTGCGACGGTGTCCGTGGCATCGTGTGGAGAGGAAGATCATGCCTAACGAAAGTAGCCCCAACTCGCTAATTGCCTTCGAAACCCTCGAATCGAACGTGCGAACATATTCGCGGTCATTTCCTGTTGTGTTCAGGAAGAGCGAAGGAGCAATCCTCGAAGACGAGGAGGGTCGTCAGTATATCGATTTTCTCTCCGGCGCGGGTGTCCTTAACTACGGGCACAACGACCGCGATTTTCTGAACCATGCCATGCAATACCTAAATGCAAATGGAATCGTCCAAGGGCTGGACATGGCTACGTCAGCAAAAAGGGAGTTTCTCGAGTATTTTGATGAAATAATATTGCGCCCGCGCGGTCTGAAATACAGGTTTCAGTTTACCGGGCCTACGGGCGCCAATGCCGTCGAAGCCGCCTTAAAACTTGCTCGGAAAGCTACGGGCCGGAGCAGTATTATTTCATTCACCAACGGCTTTCATGGAGTGACCTTAGGGGCGCTCGCGGTAACGGGCAATCGATATTATCGGGACGCGGGAGGCATTCCTCCGGGCGGTGCAGTGTTTATGCCTTATGACGGGTATTGGGGGCCCAGCAACGATACGTCGCGATTCTTGCAGAAAGTACTTGATGATGGAAGCAGCGGCGTTGATCTGCCAGCAGCCGTCATTCTTGAGACCGTTCAAGCTGAGGGGGGAATCAGACCGGCGAGCAAGGAGTGGCTGCAGTCAGTCGAGCGGCTTTGCAGAGACAACGGCATCCTACTTATTGTCGACGACATTCAGGCAGGTTGCGGACGAACGGGTGATTTCTTCAGCTTTGAATTTGCTGAATTATCTCCAGACGTTGTTCTCTTGTCTAAGTCCCTCAGTGGCTGTGGACTGCCATTGTCCCTTTTGCTGCTCAAACCCGGCCTCGATATTTGGCAACCGGGCGAGCACAGCGGCACCTTCAGAGGCAATAACCTTGCCCTCATAGCGGCCACGGCTGCATTGCGAAAATATTGGGCTAGTGAAGAGCTGTCTGCGCTTGTGAAGAAGACCGGGCACACTATGCGCGAACGTCTTCGGGAGATTAGGAACCAAGATCGCCGCCTTGCCGTACGTGGGAGGGGCATGATGTTGGGGCTCGATTGCGGTACAGGAGAACTGACCGAGAAAATCGTTCGCAACGCCTTTGAAGAAGGGCTCGTTGTAGAGCGATGCGGCGCGGAGGATGAGGTTATCAAGCTTCTCCCTCCGTTGACCATTGACCAGCAGACGCTTCAACGCGGCTTGGACATTCTGGAAGAGTCGGTCAACGCTGCGCTCAATGTGGTGCCAGATCCTGCAACGGTTCTGGAGAAATAGCGCGCTCGTTGATCTAATACCAACATGCATTGATCAAAACCGATGCGCCCACTCGCGCAGTCCAATGGACATTATCTTCCAGGGTTGCGCGACGAGTTTGTTCCAGGCGGCACAGCAGTGAGCGACGATGTCCTCGTAGTCTGTGAAGATGCGGTTCGACAGCCAGTTGTCCCTCATAAACTGCCAGACGTTTTCGACAGGGTTCAATTCAGGCGAACGCGGCGGCAAGAACAGCAATGTGATGTTGTCAGGGACGCTGAGCTTCGGCGTGACGTGCCATCCGGCTTGATCGAGGATGAGGACCGCGTGAGCGCCGTCATCGACTGCCTGGCTGATTTCCAGCAGATGTTGATTCATGGCGTCGGTATCGCAATAGGGCAATACGAGGCCCGCGCCCTTACCTTTCTTGGGGCAGATGGCACCGAAGATGTACGCCCACATCGTCCGTTGATCCAGCGGCGCTGAAGGTCGGGTGCCACGGCGAGCCCATCGGCGGGTGATCTTGTTTTTCTGACCTATGCGCGCCTCGTCGGCCCACCAGAGTTCGATCTCGGTATTCTTCGGGAGGCTGCTTCTGATGGCTGCCAATGCGGCAGGGAACTCTTTTTAAAAGCGTCCACTTCGGGTTCATTCTGGGCGTAGTGGCGCGGCCGGGCAGACAGCTTGGCAAAGCCGAGAGCCTTCAATTCGCGACCAACCGTGGTCTCGTCCATCGAGATCCGGAATTCCTGGAAGATCCATTGGACCAGATCCTTGCGCCGCCACCGAACGACACCGTGGATAGCCGGGATCGGACCACGCTCTACAATCTTGGCCAAGGCCTGGCGCTGATCATCATTCAGCTTGGGCCGATTGCCGGGAGCCTTGCCGTTGAGGAGCCCGGCCGACCCGTGCTCATTGAAACGAACGACCCAGTCGCGAACAATCTGCAAGGTCACGCCCCCGATCCGGGCCGCATCTGTACGCGAGCCGCCGTCATAAATTTCCGCCAACGCCAGAAGCCGCCGCGCTTGAGCGGCATCCTTGGTCCCTTTCGCGAACTGCCGCAGAGCAGGACCATCAAAATCATCGCGCAATGCAATCGCCGAACCCATTGCAAACCTCCCGTTTGCCCCATGGATTCAGATTTTCACCGATTCGGGAATCCCAAGTGAGTCGCACTCTGCGCTCGCTGGTATAACGTCGTCGATGAAAGTGTAGCTGGCGCGCCAGGGGCCATGGCCTGGCTTGAGCTTTAATCAGCGAGATTCATCCGGATCGTCTGCCCAGGGCAGTTTCGGGGTGCTCGGCTGACCAAGCCGCAGATCGAAACCAGCCGCCAACCTCAGACAAGTGGATAGAATTTTGTTAGGTCGTTTAGCTTGCGTGAAAAGAACGCCACCGCGCCAACCTTCGGCCACCAACGGACTTGAGATTCGGCTTATCACTATCTGATCTGATAGTGGACCCAGTGCTGGATACGGAATTAGGCTTAAAGGCGTCCACCCTCAGCTCGACTTTGTACATTATGCAGCGAAGCAAAGTGCTTGTGTCATCCGCTTGAGGCGGCTTGGTTGAGTTTCAGGAATGTCCGGGTCTGGCGGGTACTGTCGATAAATATCCTGATCCCACAGGATCATGCGAACCGCACCGATGGCATCGGAGAAGGTGAACTCTGTTTTCTTGTACCAGGCGGCGGCATAGGGAATGACGCCATGACCGAGCAGATCGCATGCCCAGAGTGTGACGAGGCTGTAGAGCGCCAGCAGCGACGGGGTCGTGCGCATGATGGCTTTGTCGTTCCACTGCCGTTGGGTTTCCACGCCAAGATGCGCTCGCGTTTCGGCGAAGGTGACCTCGATCTGCCAGCGCCGAACGAAATAGGCAATGATCTGAGCGGGCTCAAGGTTGACGTTGGTGCTCATGAACGCCTGGGGTTCACGACGGCCTGATGGATCGCGAACGAGAACCCAGCGAATTGGTCTTGGGGGCGTTCCACGCCGATACCAGAGGCCGGTTCCTGATGTGACATCAAGGGTTTTGTCGGTTTGCTTGCCGTACCAGGACGATGCGACGATGCGCTGCCACTCGGTCTTTGCGTCTTTGAGGAGCGTTTTCAGTTTCGGCAATGGCCTGCCTTTTTGCGCCGGTCGCCCGAGCGTATGTTCGTGCCGTTGATCTGGTGGAGCAAAGAGACTGGCATCCAGACGCAACCGCGTGATGAGAGTGGCCGTGTCGGGAAGAGCCGCAGCCAGTGTATGAACGGCAAAGCTGCTATCGCCGACAAAGATGATTTCGCGGCCCGGCAGCCAGCGGCAAAGCTGCAAGACGCCTTGCCTTGCCCAATCAGTCAGCAGCTTGTGCTTTCGGCCCTTCTTCTGATCATGGCGCTCAGAGGGACACAGGATCGTCAGCACCGGCAGGGCTTTAATACATTTTGCCCATGGGACAGGTGAAAGAACAATGAAGCTCAACCATCTCAAGCCGCTGGCCTTGACAAAGTGGCCATGGCTGGAGCGCACCGGGTCACGATAAATTCCACGCGCGGCGATGCGTTGGCCCCAACGCCGTTCGATTGTATCATCCATGCCAATCACGACAGGGCCCTCGGGCACGAGCCGGGCAACAATGACGGACAGCAGACGGGCCGCCAACGTGCGAGGGTTCCAGCGGGCTCGGTTGAGGAGCTGATGATAGGCGGCAAAATTACTTACCTCCGCGCGTCCGGTGATGCGCAGGCAGGCCGTCACCGTTCGCTTGCCAGGCGAAAGGAGCGCACCCATCACCAGGACCAGCAGATGCTCCCAGCTTGGCGCGGTAAACCAGAAACGAAACGGCGACAGCCATTTGCGAAGGATGTGGGGGACCGCATCTCCCGGCTCACGGCTACGATCATGTTGTTCGCTCATCCATTCGTTCGAATCCGATCAAACGAATGGCGCAAGGCCGGGACCCTGCGGCGAATTGATTCACCCAGGGCTGCTCAGATGCCCCCGAAATCACCACCGATTTTGTACAAAGTCGAGCTCAGAGGATGGCTAAAATGCTTCAGAGCTTGGCGATCATTGTCACCGACGCATGCGAGACGAAAACAGCCCAGCAAGATCGCTGTCAATCGGCCCTAGGATTGCTTGCGGGCACTTCAATGCTAATTCACTTGTTAGCCCAATTGGCGCAGGCAGG
Organism: Rhizobium sp. T1470; assembly: GCF_042140505.1. Lineage (NCBI taxonomy): Bacteria > Pseudomonadati > Pseudomonadota > Alphaproteobacteria > Hyphomicrobiales > Rhizobiaceae > Rhizobium > Rhizobium sp. T1470. Next base: position 648,392 of record NZ_CP148093.1, on the reverse strand, counting down.
CGTGCAGAAGTCGGTGATCTTAGCCCTTCATGCTGTTGGAGATCTTGGCTTGCGTTTGCGTAGCGTCCCGAATGGCATGGACCTCTGCTTACGCGCTCTGCCTACGCCGAATGCGGGGCGCCTCATTGATGCAGTAACAGTAGACGAGATTAGCGAGGTATGTGGTGAAGTCTTGATTTTCACCGAGAACCTCAATATCGACGTCTCGCTTATCAAGCGCTTGATACAGGCTTCTGGCCGAAACCTCATCGTAGTAGGCAAATCACATAGCCAGCGATCGTTGCGCTTGCTAGCAAATAACGCGCTCCGAGTTACAGCCATCCTCCCACGCAGCTCTGTCAGTAGCAGAGACGTCACTGCGGATTTGATCCCTATCGGCGTTTATAAGTTCAGTTCTGAGCTACTTCGCAGCATTGCGCGAAGTCGACGGCGTCGACGCAATGATGACCTCGAGTTTTTTGAAGCCGCGCTGGGGCGTCAAGCGTATGAAATGCACGTCATGCATGGCGGGACCATCGCTCGCCGAGAAGGCTGACGGTTCAATCGTGAGCCGTCACTTGCGTCTAGCTCCTACTCCATCGCTCGACGCGGCGGCTACAACAAAGGACATGGCGCGCCGCTCGACGTTCGTGGTTTAGATATTCGGAAAGCCGTTTCGCCGGTATGCCTAGAGATGACCTATAGTTCATAGTGGAACATCATGTCACGCTGACATCAGCGATGCCTGCGAAGCCCTCTGGCCGATCTAAGGCACCGAGTGCCGCAACATCCGGAGCCCGCCGAGCACTCTTAGCTGGCTTCTTGATGTGGGTCATTGTGAGGACGAGATTCAAATTGCATTTCTTGCCATTCTATAGTTCAGATTGAATCGAGATGCCTGCTCTAAGCTCGAGGCGCTCCTGCGGGCAATGACCTCCGTTGAACGGCTCTGACATCAGCAATCGGAGCGTCGATGGCCAACTTAGTACCAATCTCGCAGTGCTGACGGCTATCAGTGTCGAGCCAGGCACCATGAGACTTACCGCAGATCTCGGCAACCGAAACGCCGTCATCACCTTGCTTTAAAAATGAATGCCGTCTGGGCGTCCGAAATCTGCAATGCCTTCACGGTCTTCTGTTCATTTCCCAGCCAGGAAAGTGCACCAAAAACCCTTCATCCAGTTTGAAGGGTTCTGCTCATTGAGCCGACAATGACGGACATTGAACACAGCACCTCTGGTGCCTTTCTCTTGTTCTAGAATGATTTTTTCACTTGGCATAGTGCATGCACGTTTGTCGCAGACGCCTCACACAACCAGGATCAATGACTATGACCAACAACTATGCTTCTGGACCGAACTCTGACTACTTGTCTCAAGGCTCTGTCATTCGTCCTCGTGAGGCACTGACATTTCGTGATCTTGAGCTGAATATAACCAGCCATCGCGTGCTGCGAAATGGCCATTCAATCCATCTTACTCCAACAGCGTTTCGTCTTTTACATCACCTGATGAAAGACCCATTCAGGGTGTACTCCCGACCTGAACTGAAGAATGCAGCGTGGCCGGACAATGTGCATATAGGCCTCCGCACCGTCGATGTTCATATCGGTCATTTGCGCGCAGCCCTCAACCGAGTAGGCGAGCCAGTTCTCATACGAACTGTGAGGTCCCTCGGCTATGCCCTTTTCGAATAGGGCAACGCCTCGGCAGTTGGTATCATCCCTAGCCACCCCTTTATCATCGCTTGCGTAGCAGATAGTCGAGCTACCTCATGAGAACCAAACATCGCTAAAAGAGTGCCTGTCTCGCGAATATATCTCGCGCCGTCATGTTGTGGTGACGCCAGGCCAGAATGGCAGCAGACAGATACGACGAAAGCGCAACCGTGTCGTTTTCATCGAACGCCCAATCGCGGAAGGCGTCCTACCGGCAATAACAGAAAGGTCTCGCAGCCGACACTCCTGTATGTTTTGTCGTATTGCCGACATGGTGATCTGGCGCGCCTTCCTCCTGCGCCCTTGCCTAACTCGTTGAGAAATCGAAAGAGACTTTTCATACTAACTTTTTGCCCGGTTGGCACGGTTTTTGAATTTCTCGCAGTAATCGGTGGAAATGCCCACATCTTCCTCCTTGTATATTCGATTCATCTAACAAAAAGGAAAGCCAGTATGCCCACGCCACGTCGGAATCAAAACTCAAAGCGTCGCTTTTGCGCCGGTCGGTTCTTAGCTTTTTCGGACCAAGCACCTTCACGAGAAATCGTCAGGCGTTTCGGGGCTGACCCGCGCGGGATTCCAGCAGGATCACCCAGTTCACAAACAGTGCTTCAGGACTTTATTCGAGCAAGGAAATAGATCAGAATGGATCTCCCCGTTGTTAGTGCCATCAAGGACAGCTACGAGCGGCTGCCTCGGCAAATGAAAGTTGCCGCACGTTGGTTGGTGGATCATCCGACTGAGGTCGCACTGCTGTCGATGAGGGAGCAGGCGCGAAGAGCGCGAGTCCCTCCCACGACGCTAACACGACTTGCAAAGCGCCTTGGCTTCGACGGTTTCGACAACTTGAAAGTTGTCTTCGCGAATGGCGTCAGGAAGCTGCCACAAAACTATACGGGGTGTGAAGAGGAGTCGATAGCACGAGGCGAGGCCGAGGGTGATGGCGCCACGGTTAGCGACACAGTCGAAGCATTTCATAGCTATCTAAGTGACCTCGCGCAGCCCTCCACCATTGCCGCGCTCGCAGCAGCTGCCGACCTCATGGTGGAAGCAAGGCAAATCTTTTGCATCGGCCTCCGCTCCAGTTTTCCTGCGGCCAATCTTATGCATTGTCTCGGGTCGTTGATTGACTTGCCCATGGCCTTGATTGACGGCGTAGGGGGAACCCGGAATGATGCACTCCTGTCTGCGAGTCGACGAGATGTCTTATTGGTAGTTTCAGTTCGCCCGTATAGTCGATACACAATGCAGATCGCTGAATTCGCAGCGACGCGCGATGCGAAGCTCGTTGCGTTGACGGACAGCGAGCTCTCCCCTATCGCCAAAGTCTCTGAAATTGTTATTCGAGTTCGGACCGAAATGCCTTCGGTTTTTCACACGATGACTCCGGCGTTCGCGGCGGTGGAATGTCTCTTGCAATTGATCGCCGCCAGACGCGGCAGCTGCGCGCTGCAAGCTTTGGCAGCCAACGAAGCAGATCTCGCAGCGTTATATTAGCAGTGATAGGGCTCTACAGATTATTATGACAAGCTTTTGGCGATTGCGTCCGTCTCGTTTTTTCGCTCTCCGGTTACGGTGGTTCTGTCTATGTACTGAATCCGAAGTATTTCCGTCGCTGCGGCTTCAAAACGCTCGAAGTGCAAGGCTCTGGCCACAATGGTTTCTGCTAGGCACGCCGACTTCCTGAGACATGTCGATTGTCCGTTGCGATGTGGCAAACCGCAGACTTCAGCTGAGGAGGTTTAAGATGAAATGCACTCGAACGCTCCAGATCAATCCAGCGGATGCCGCACTGTTGAGCGCGATCCCGCCAATCAGAGGTTTGCCGCGTCCGACGCGGGTGCCGCTGTCATTCACCCAAGAGCGGCTTTGGTTCCATTCGCGTCTCACGGGCGGCGGGGACGCCTGTCACTTGCAAATAAGGCTTCGGCTCCGCGGCCAGCTGGACGACGCGGCCCTGCAGACCGCTCTGGACGGGTTGGTGGTGCGTCATGAGGTGTTGCGCACCACCATCGGAGTGGATGGCGGCAAACCATTCCAGCGGGTGGGGCCGGCTGATGTCGGTCTGCCGCTGAAACACGACGATGTCACATTGAGAGTCGACGGGGAGGCGGCCCTCGCGATATTGATAAGCAATGAAGCGCAGGCACCATTCGACCTCGAAGCCGGGCCGCTGATCCGCGGGCGACTTGTGCGTTTGACGGTGGACGACCACGTGCTGCTGATCACAATGCACAACATGGTCTCCGATGACCACTCACTGAATATCCTGGCGCACGAGTTCAGCGAGCTCTATAGCGCCGCCCGGACTGGCAGGCCGCATCAGCTGGCGCCTTTGCCGGTGCAGTATGCGGACTACACGCTTTGGCAGCGCAGCTGGCTGACGGAAGAGGTGTTAGAGCGGCAATCGGAGTACTGGGGCCGGGTGCTGGCGGGCGCGCCAACGGTGCTGAAGGTACCTACGGACCGGCCGCGTCCGACGCGGCAGGACTACAGGGGCAGTTTCGTCGAGTTCGCGTGGCACGAGCCGCTGACCACGCAGCTCATGGCGCACAGCCGACGTCTTGGAACAACGCTGTTCGGGACTCTGCTGGCGGGATGGGCGCTTTGGTTGGCGCGGATATCGGGTCAGCAGGAGTTAATCATCGGGATGCCGGTTCCCAACCGCACTCGCACCGAGATCACTGGGCTCATTGGGCCCTTCATCAACACGCCGACGCTGCGGATTGATCTGTCGGGCGATCCGACGCTGGAGGAATTGGTGGAGCAGGTCAATACGGCCGTGCTTTGGGCGCAGGTATACCAGGACTTGCCTTTTGATGAGGTGATCGAACGCATCAATCCGCCCCGTAAGCAGGCTCACACCGCAATCCTACATGCGATACCTGCGTTGTTGTCAAACAAGCCCGGGGCGTCGGTGGAATTGCCGGAACTAAAACTTGAGTATATCGGCGTTGACGAACTTGTCGCGCAACATGATCTGGCGCTTGAGCTTGATGAGGTAGGTGAGACGATTTGCGGAAGGCTTGTATATGCGGCGTCGCTGTTCGACCGGAGCACGGTCGCGCAATTCGCGAGGTATTTTCAGCAGGCGCTGAGCCAGATGGCGGTCAACTTTGGCCAGCGGGTCTGGTCGGTGCCGCTTGTGTTGGACAAAGAAGGCCGCCATCTCTCGGCAGAGTTGAAGCCGAGGGAAGTGACCTTTCCCCACGATCGCTGCATTGACGAGCTGCTCGAGGCGCAGCCGGCGCGGAATCGGGACGCGGTTCATTGCGAGGACGAAAACCGAAGCTATCGTGAACTGAACACGCGGATATCCGCGGCGCCTCAAGTTAGCGAAGTTCAAGCTTCGGTCGACAACTGCGACGCGACGCGCGGTACCGCTACCATGAATTTCATTGAGGGAGCGCGCGGCGTAACCGCGGGGGAGCTACAAACTAACAGCATCACGCGTTATCATGTAACAAAATCCTATCGAGAACAAATCGCCGACAACGCTTATTACGAGCAGCTTAAACATATCGTCGAGCCCTCATTCAAAGAGTTCGAGAGTCCCGGCAATTTGGATACGAGCGGCGAGTACGACAACACCGTCGTGCCCGGATTTCAGCACAAATACCCTCAGACTGGGTTGTTGCTGGTAACGGACCGTTGCGCTTCATATTGCCGTTATTGCTTCCGCAAACGTATTGTGGGCAAAAATTCCGATGAAGTTGCAACTGATTTCGCGCAAATTTCAAAATATATTAGTGGACATCCCGAAATAACGAACGTGCTGCTATCCGGAGGGGACCCGTTCGTTCTCAGTGCTGCCAAGCTCGAAAACATCCTGGATCATCTGCTGCCGATCCCCCATTTGAATTCGATTCGGTTCGGCACAAAAATGGTCGCTTACGAGCCTAAGAGATTTGAGGATCCCGCTCTGTTACCTTTGTTCCAGCGGATCAATGAAGCAGGTAAGGCCGCAGTGATTGTCACACATTTCGATCACATCGGTGAAATCTCGGTCGATGCAGAGCGCATTATTCGTTCCTTGAGTGCACATGGCTTGCAGTTCCTCAACCAAACGGTACTTCTAAGGAGGGTCAATGATAATCCCAAAATCTTGGCCGCAACGTTCGCGAAATGTCACCAAATGGGTGTACGCCCCTATTATCTCTTCCAAGGCAGGCCGGTGAAAGGCGCATCGCACTTTCAGGTTTCACTGCGCCGCGGACTAGAGGTTGCGCACGGCATTAACCAACGTCTAAGCGGCATCCAAAAGACATTCAAGTATATCATGTCGCATTATACCGGAAAGATCGAGATCCTCGACCTTGGAACCGATGGCCACGTCTATATGCGATATCATCAAAACAAGGCTCCGGAAAAGATCGGGAAAGTCTTTTCACGGTTGTACCTCGAGGGTGCCTGCTGGCTAGATGATTTGCCTGAAGGATCAGAATGAAAGGGCGCTCGATGGTTAGACGAATGCGTCTTTCGATTAGACTGTGTGGGTTTTCCGAATACGTTTGCAAGTAGCGAGCGCAGGCGATCAGACTTCCTTCAGGTAGATGCGATGCGAGATCGGCGACATCGTCGAGCGATTTTACGAGATATTTGAGCAGTTGCAGCAACGTGGCGCCATCAGGGCCAGCGGTCAGTGTTATCGCAGCAAAGGGCCGGAGACATGAGAGCGCGGAGATTCCTAGACGCTTGCTGCAAGGGCAGAGGCGGTGAACCGATGCCGGGAACACCCATCAGACGGCGCGCTGTCTCATCGGCTCTGGCGAAAGCCAGAATGCCTAATGATTCCGCTCGATCTCGTGGTCAAGTTTGGTCAACTGACGTACCGACGGCAGAAGAGTCGAGCCCACGGTGACCGCCCGGTTGCCACCGCCTGTCGGATAGTGCCGTAGTTTCCTAAGATGCGTCTTTGACGTATCCGTTGCGAGCGCCCCACAGCCATGGCGTGACGCCGATCCTCAACCCGGACTAAGCGTCGTTGGCGGGTGCGCCTGGGTTAAAGCGCATCGGCTGGCAGTGCGCGTAAATACCCTCGACCGCGAACGGAAGCGTACGCCAGGCATCTTTGAGAATGGCCTCGGGAGGCTTGGGGAATGCCGTCGAGATCATTTGGATCAGCTCAGGCTTTGTGCATTGAGTGAGAATAGCCATAAGCGGATCGCCGGTCTGCTTTTGAGCGAACAGCGGTGCCCATTCCTCGAGATTTAAACCAATGGCCCCGAAGAACCCGTCGGCCCAGTCGCCCGCAAGCACTTCGCCCTCGTCGGTGCGCATCAATACCGGGGCATAGCGCCCGGGCGCCGTCAGCTGATGGGCTATGAGGTTATAATGATCGACGATCGTGTCGATCACCGCCTGGATCTTGTTGCCGATGAAGGCTCTCTTTTCGTGATCGCCGATGACATGGAACATCCAGTCGTTGGGCAACAGGAAGACCGGTCCAGCCGCCAGACCCGTGAGGAAGCCATTCATCATTGAGACGTCGCGGCAATGGGGTGCCGGCTCGGCCTTTTCAAACCAGACTTCCAGCTGCTCCAGGGTTAAAGGTTTCGCACGCTTGGGCCGCTTCACGCTGCTACCGCCATATTCATATCGGCATGTTCTTTCTTCCATTGCCACGGCAGGCAACGCTCAAGGGAGGTCGACTTTATTTCGCCCGACACGATGCGTTCAAGCACGTCGTGGAGCCAGGTGTACGGATCGACGCCGTTCAGCTTGGCTGTCGTCAGCAAGGAGCCTAAAATGGCCCAGGTTTTGTTTAGTCCCGGCATTTGGTGGAGCGGATCGAGGGTGAAGCGTTCGGGCTGTGAAGCCCATGCCTTGCAAATGAACTCGCAGGGTGTGATACCAACGAGCGCTAATCAAAACCGGTGCGCCCAGTCACGCATTCCAATCGACATGATCTTCCACGGCTGAGCGACCAGCTTGTTCCATGCGTCGCAGCAATGGGCGACGATGTCCTCGTAATCTTTGAAGATCCGGTTGGACAACCAGTTGTCACGCAGAAATTGCCACACGTTCTCGACGGGATTTAATTCGGGCGAGCGTGGCGGCAGGAAGAGCAGTGTGATGTTGTCGGGCACATCGAGCTTCGGCGTGACATGCCACCCCGCCTGATCAACGATCAGCACGGCATGAGCGCCGTCATCGACGGCCTGGCTGATTTCGATCAAATGCTGGTTCATGGCGCTGGTGTCGCAGTAGGGAAGAACGAGACCCGCACCTTTGCCCTTCTTGGGGCAGATAGCGCCGAAGATATAGGTCCACATCGTGCGTTGATCGTGTGGTGCCGAAGGCCTTGTTCCCCTGCGTGCCCATCGCCGGGTGATCTTGTTCTTTTGGCCTATCCGAGCTTCGTCGGCCCACCAGAGCTCAATCTCGACGTTCTTCGGGAGCCTGCCTTTGATGGCTGCCAGTGTGGCGGGGAACTTTTTTTAAAACTCTCCAGGTCGCCTTCGTTCTGGGCGTAATGGCGCGGGCGGGCAGACAGCTTTGCAAAGCCGAGCGCCTTCAATTCGCGGCCAATGGTCGTTTCATCGACGGATATCCGATATTCTTGGAACAGCCATTGAGCAAGATCCTTGCGCCGCCAGCGCACAACGCCATGCACCGCCGGTATCGGGCCACTTTCGACGATCTTTGCCAAAGCCTGGCGATGCACGTCGGAAAGCTTTCCTTGATTGCCGGGTGCTTTGCCATTGATGAGCCCCGACGGGCCACGCGCATTGAAGCGAATAACCCAGTCGCGGACAATTTGCAGGGTCACGCCTCCGATCCTGGCCGCATCGCTGCGGGAATGGCCATCATAGATTTCGGCAAGGGCAAGAAGCCGCCGAGCCTGTGCCGCATCCTTCGTGCCTTTGGCCAACGCCCGAAGAGCGAAGCCGTCGAAGTCATCGCGCAGTGGAATTCCTGATGTCATCCGCAAACCTCCGTTTGCGGTATTGATTCAGAACTCAACTGATTTGGAAACCTCAAAAAGAGTCAGAGATCGCTCACGCTGGTATGAGACCGTTGAGAGTCTTGAGCCTGCGGCCGAAGTTGTAAGCGGCGACGAAGTCGGCGAGGTGCTGGCGCAGTTGATCGTGGCTTTCATAGTAGAAGCGTCTGACGGTGGCGTCCTTGATGGTTCAACCTGACCGTTGGTCCACGGATGCTTGGGCTTGGTCGTGCGGTGCTCGATATCACTGGTGGCGCAGGTGTATTCGAAGGCATGGGCCCGGAAACGTTCGCCATTGGCGATCGCCTCTTTGATCAGCGGGACAGCCGAGCCGCCAGCGCCGGGCGTAGTGAACTGGATCCCGTTGTCGGTGAGCACGGTGTGGATCTTGTAGGGGACGGCCGCAATCAAGCGCAGGAGGAACTCGCGCGAGACGGCGGTGGTGGCCTTCTCATGCAGTTCGACGAAGGCGAACTTCGAGGTGCGGTCGATGGCGACGAACATGTGACGCTACGGGATCAATCAGAAGACCGTCGCCAAGTGGCGGAAGCGGACCTCCGTCGCAGACCTGCCGACCGGCCCGAAGGAACCGAGATCGATGGTCCTCTCTGTCGAGGAAGAAGCAGTTATTGTCGCCTTTCGCCGGTATACGCTGCTGCCGCTCGATGACTGCCTCTATGCGCTGCAGCCGACAATCCCGCATCTTAGGGCTTCGAAAGCGCCCTCAGGCTCTCTTGACTATGTTGTATCGCTCGACGGACTGCCTCTGTCGTCGTGGCAATCCCGGTCGGAAAATGTCGATTATTGCAGCGGTGGTAAAAGACCCGTCTTACGCCCGGTGCGCACTGTCGATGTGGAAGTAGCCGATCGGGTAGCTCTTGAACTTCTTCTTCGCCGGCCTGTCGCTATCGACATCCGGCAGGCGGCCGATGCCGTGGCGCTGCAGGCAGCGGTGCAGCGACGACCGCGCATTGCCGAGGTGCGCACCGAACAGGGCAAGCTGCAGGCGGCTTCTCGATCTGATCGGTAGTACCAGAGATGGGTATTGGCGTTTGGCGAGAACGCCATTGGAACACCGCCATCCTTCATAGGCCATTGCCTGTCCTTGTTCCAGTAGAGCAGGCCATCGGCATCGATGATGTTGTTGGCCGAAGCTGAAGGTCGGCTCGATGTCGGTGAGCGCCGTCAGATAGTTTCCTGCGTAGAATTCAACGGCCCACGCGTTCGAAAGATTGACGATGTCATATTCGCCGGAAGGCCCGCGAACCGCGTTGCGCGCTTTCTCGAGGAGCCCGCCCAGCGGCACGGCGTCAATGTTTACCTTGTTCCCGGTGTCGGCTTCGTATTTTTCGACAAGTGCCTCAAACCCTCCGTACCAAGGAGAGGTATTGATCAGGATCGTTATCGGCTCCGCCGATAACGCTTGGCCAGCCAGCAGAGTAGATGCAATGAGCACCGGGCTTCCGAGTAGCTTTTTAAGAGTTTTCATTTTCTCACTCCCGATTGATGCAGGGTTCAAGTGGGCTTGCCAACGCGCTCGAGCGGGCGCTCCATCGCCAATTTTTCTTCCGTAAGCCCGTAGCGGACGAACGTTTCCGGCGGCGCGTCGTGGCGCCAAAGGTGCCGCGTGATTGATTGTCTGAGCGCCGCCACGACCTCAGGAGCGTCAACAGGCCGCTCCTGTTGCGGGTCGGTGGCGAGATCGTAGAGCACCGTGCCGACATCAGCGAAGCCACCCTGTTGCTCCAACCAGGGTATCCGCTCCGCGAAATCACGTGCCTTGATCTTCATGATGGGCATGCTCTTGGTAAATTCGAAAGGCCCTGGCATCTCCGCGCCCTCGAACTCGCGAACGTCGAAGTAGGAGCGCAGGTGGGTTGGCATCACGGTGTATTCGTTGAAGCCTTCGCCCGTTAGGGAGTCTGGGAATAGATAGTATGTGTAACGCCCGTCCGTGGCGCAGATCGGCCCGCCGAACATGCCCAAAATAAGATCATCACGCACCGGTTCGTCCGCTTCCAGCACCTTTCTAAGAGAGCATCCTGTGACCTCCGATGGTCTGCCCGCGCTCGCGAAATCAAGGAAGGTCGGCATGAGGTCTGTCTGCTGGGCGAGCGCGCTACGACGCTCACCGCCTTTGGCGGCGTAGTCCGGGTGATAGATCATCAAGGGAATGTGGGAGATTTCCTCGTGGTAAGGTGTCCGGTTCTTGCCCCACCAGTCATGTTCCGAAAGCAGGAAACCATGATCGGTCGTGACGACGAGCGCGGTATTTTCCCAAAGACCGTCTTTGTCAAACGCATCGAGGAGCCTGCCGAACTGGTCGTCACACATCGCGACCAGTGCCGCGTAGTTGGCCCTGATTTCCGCGATTTCGTCGGCGGAATTCGTCACCTTCTCGTAGACCGGCCAATCCAGGATCTTCCCTGTGTAGCCAGTCTCGAAAAGCTTTTTGAACCGCTCCGGAGCGTGGAACGGCTCATGCGGATCGAAGGTCTCGATCATCAAGAACCAGCTGTCGGCATCCTTGTTTCCATCCAGGAACTCACCGGCGGTGAAGCACTTTACGCAAGGAAATTCCTCCTCTTCCTTGTAGCGCTCGCGGTTCTTGATATTGCTGAGATGCTTCCATGCTTTCCAAGGCGTGTTTCCCCGGGTGACCGTTTTTGCAGGGCTGCCGCCGAGCTCACCAGTTTTCCCTCTTCTCTCTGACGCCGACGCCTTTGGCAGGGTGTGCGCCGCAAACGGATACGTCAAACTACCCGGTGCAGTAGGTATCGATACTGCCGCCGCCAATGCTAGGCACGTTCAGACTACAGCAATGGACAGAGGAAAAGGTCCAACGCCAATGGCAAAACGAGCACTCATCCTGATCGAAGGTTCAAGGGTCGCTGGTTCGCTTTACGTCCGAGCGGCCCAGCGTCTTGGTCTCCATCCAATTACCCTGGCGACTGATCCAGCTCAGTACGCCTATCTTGCGGCAAAAGGCAGCGAGGCCATCCGCGTCGATACCAACGATCTTGAGGCGCTGATCCGCGAATGTGCTCGGCTGCGTGTGACCTATGACATTGTCGGCATTACAGGCTTTCCAAACCCCGGGGAGTCAGTCTTTGTGACAGTTGGTAAGCTCTGCCGGCATTTCGATCTGCCGGGGCCCGACCCTGCGTCCATAGCACAATGCTGCGACAAGTTCGTTCAACGCCAGCTCCTTGCACAAGCCGGCGTTCCGATGCCGGCTTACCGCTCGGCAGCAAATGCGAAAGAAGTCGAAGGCGCTGCCGCAGAGATCGGCCTGCCGGTGATTGTTAAGCCAGCTGTCGGCAACGGCAGCAGCGGTGTCCGATTGTGCCGCACCGCCGATGAGGTGGCTAACCATGCAAAGCATCTGTTGGGCGGGACGTACGTATGGCAGTCCGCGCCCCGGATTCTGGTCGAAGAATTCGCAGAAGGCTCATACTACGGCGCTAATATAATGGGAATTGAGGTCATTGCGGTTGGTACCGGTGCTTTCGGCCCTCCACCCCATTTCGTCTTTTGTGAATACCTCTTTCCGGCTCAGCTGACTAATGACGAGCATGCGCGTATCGTAAATGTTTCGCTGAGCTGCTTGCAAGCTCTCGGCCTTGGCTGGGGGCCAACCAACATTGAATTTCGATGGACAAGGCGTGGCCCAGTCGTCATTGAAGTCAATCCACGTCTAGCGATCGGGGAATCTGAACTGGTTCAGCTGGCTTTCGGCATCGATCTCATCAATGAGCATATCAAGCTTGTCATCGGCGACGAATGCGATCTGCGCGCAAGGCATTCCCGCACTGCAGCCGCGCAATTCCTGGTTCCCGATCGCGATGGTATCCTCGATCGGATCGAGGGCACCAGCCTGGCGGCTGCTGTACCGGGTGTCGTTGATGTCAGATTCTATGTCGAACCCAACACCCCGATCCTCAGGAAAGGCGCTGGCAACGACATGATCGGACAGGTTATCGCCAGTTCAACGAGCCCAGCTCAGACGAAGGCGATACTTCAGCGCGCCGTGGACCTAATTAGCTGGCCAATCACACCATTTCCGGCCCTTGATGAATAGGACCAATTCGCGGCCTTACCGCGGCCGCGCAGGCAGTGCGCGACAACAGACGGTATTTCATGGCTGTAGTCCCGACGATAGACATGCGCGGTGCAGCAATGCCGCCGAGAACGCTAACTGCCGGCTTCTCCTTGAAGAACTTTTGGTACGATGCAACCGACCTGCACACCTTGCTTAGACTCAGTGCAGAAACCGCTGCGACCGTTCCGCTCTCACACTTAGAGGTATACATGAAAACGGATCGAACGAACCGAACCGATATCCAGGTCATCAAGTTCATTGAGGGGACGCGCGCTGTTGCCCCGAGTGAGCTGCAAGCCAACAGCATCACTCGCTATAAGGTCACAGAATTCTATCGGGAACAGATCACCAACAGTGGCTATCACGACCAGCTCAAATACATTGTCGAGCCCTCATTAGAAGAGTTCACGCGCCCCGGCAATCTGGATACGAGTGGCGAGCGCGACAACACGATCGTGCCCGGATTTCAGCACAAGTAGGCTGAGACGGGGTTAATGTTGGTAACTGACCGTTGTGCTTCCTATTGCCGCTACTGCTTTCGCAAACGCATTGTTGGTGAACACTCGGAGGAAATCGCAACTGACTTTGCCCAGATTGCGCAATATATTGGCGGCCATCCTGAGATGACAAATGTGCTCCTGTCGGGGGGCGACCCATTCGTGCTCAGCACTGCCAAGCTCGATGAAATTCTCGATTATCTACTGCCTATTCCGCATTTGGATTCCATTCGCATTGGCACAAAAATGGTCGCTTACGAACCCAAATGGTTTGAGGATCCAACTCTACTGGCTTTGTTCCAACGGATCCATGAAGCAGGTAAAGCCGCAGTGATCGTAACCCATTTCGACCACATCGGTGAAATCTCGGTCGATGCAGAACGCAACATTCGCTCGTTGAGCGCACAAGGTGTGCAGTTCCTCAACCAGACTGTGCTTCTCGCAAAGGTCAACGATGATCCTGAAATCTTGGCTAAGACCTTCGCTAAGTGTCACCAAATGGGTGTCCGCCCTTATTACCTCTTTCAAGGCAGGCCGGTGAAAGGCGCGTCACATTTTCAGGTGCCACTGCGCCGCGGACTGGAGATTGCGCACGGCATCAATCGGCGTGTCAGCGGAATGCAGAAGACATTCAAATACATCATGTCCCATTATACAGGAAAGATCGAGATCCTCGACCTTGGAGCCGATGGCCGCGTGTATATGCGATATCATCAAACAAGGCTCCGGAAAAGATCGGGAAGATCTTTTCCCGGCCGTACCTTGAGGGCGCCTGCTGCGTGGACGATTTGCCCGAAGGATGAGACCGAAAGCTGCGCAGTGCTAATTAGCGATGCAGATGCCCAGATAACAAACCGATGCCGGTTTACGCTCCGACTACATCATTGAACACGGGAAAGGCCAGCAACCAATGCCAAAAAGAGCACTCATCCTGATCGAAGGTTCAAAGGGCAATGGTCCGCCCTACGTCCGAGCGGCCCAGCGGCTTGGTCTTCATCCAATTACCCTGGCGACTGATCCAGCTCAGTACGACTATCTTGCGGCAGAAGGCAGCGAGGCCATCCGCGTCGATACCAACGATCTTGAGGCGCTGATCCGCGAATGTTCTCGGCTGCGTGTGACCTATGACATTGCCGGCATTACAGGCTTTCCGGGCCTCGAAGAGTCGCTCTATGTGACAGTTGGCAAGCTCTGCCGGCATTTCGGCCTGCCGGGGCCTGACCCTGCGTCCATAGGACAATGCTGCGACAAGTTCGTTCAACGCCAGTTCCTCGCGCAAGCCGGCGTTCCGATGCCGGCTTACCGTTTGGCAGCTAATGCGAGAGACGTTGAAGGCGCTGCCGCAGAGATCGGCCTGCCGGTGATTGTTAAGCCAGCTGTCGGCAGCGGCAGCAGCGGTGTCCGATTGTGCCGCACCGCCGATGAGGTGGCTGACCATGCGACCTATCTGTTGGGCGGGACGCACGTATGGCCGTCTGCGCCCCGGATTCTAGTCGAAGAATTCGCACAGGGCCCACTCTACAGCACTGATACCATGGGCACAGCGGTCATTGCGGCTGGCCTTGCCGACTTCAACGGCCTGCCGCATTTCGTCCCTTGCGGGAGCATGTTTCCCGCTCCGCTGACTGATGATGAGCATGCGCGTATCGTGGATGTTTCGCTGAGCTGCTTGCAAGCTCTCGGCCTTAGCTGGGGGCCAACGAACATTGAATTCCGATGGACAAGGGATGGCCCAGTCGTCATTGAAGTCAATCCGCGTCTTCCGGGTTGGACCACACCTAGCCTCATTCACCTCGCCTACGGCATCGATCTCATCAATGAGCATATCAAGCTTGTCATCGGCGAAGAATGCGATCTGCGCGCAAGGCACTCCCGCACTGCAGCCGCGCGGTTCCTCGTTCCCGATCGCGATGGCATCCTCGATCGGATCGAGGGTACCAGTCGGACGGCTGCTGTACCGGGTGTCGTTAATGTCAGATTTTATGTCGCACCCAACACGCCGATCCTCAGGAAAGGCGATTACCAGGACATGATCGGACATGTCATCGCCGTTTCAACGAGCCCCGCTCAGACGAAGGCGATACTTCAGCGCGCCGTGGACCTAATCAGCTGGTCGATCACACCATTTCCGGCCCTTGATGAATAGGATCAATTTGCGGCCTTACCGCGCCCGCGCAGGCAGTGCCTGACGACAAGCGGCATTTCGTGGCTGTAGCCCGACGATGGACATGCGAGGTGCGGCAATGCCGCCGAGAATGCTCGTGCCGACGGTGACCGCCGCACCGTGGAGTCCAATCGACATGACAACGTCGTGCTTCTTCGCGTCACCCCAACGCCGCCGCCGTTCCTGACCAGACACGCATCCCATACCTCGCCTAAGACACGTCGCTAACGACGTCGTTAATGATGTGTCTTAGGTCATCAAGGCGCTATGGACAGGCGGTACCAATCGGGTTGCTTACGGTCTTGCGCTGCGCTCTGTTGAAGCAAAACCAGCAACTGAGCTATCAGGAACTGGTTTTCAATCTGGAGGACTCCGCCTCATCTCGAGCTTTCGCGCGGCTGCTGTGGTCATGGCGCCTGGACTGCCAGGAATTCTGTGGGGTGGGCCGATTTCATCAGTTGAAGAACCGCTCGCCGAAGGTGACGGCGAACTGTGTCTTTGCCTCGAGCTACTCCCGGGGCGGCCGCTTCCATTGCTCGGCCGCGTTGTTAAGAACGAGATAGAACAGCTTCATCGTAAGCGCGCAAATCCCTGCACCTGTTCAATTGGAGCGTCCTGATTGATTCTGTGTCCACAACGGAGACTGTGGACATAATGACATTGACTGGCGTGGGCCCATTGAGGTCGCTTCGGGTGACGAAGATTCTTCGCAACGGAAAGCGGCGGTTTGATCCTGTTGAGAAGGAGCGTTTGATCGATGCGGCCCTTGAGCCGGGGATATCGATAGCAGGCCTGGCGCTCGCCCACGGGATCAATGCCAATCAGTTGCGCAACTGGGTCAAGCTTCGCCGGGAGCGGCCCGCGGCGAGAAAGTTGACAAGTATGGCAAACAGCGCGCCGCCGGCCTTTGTTCCGGTGGTTGCGGCAGCCTCGGTTGTCCGATCACCGGCCCCGTCGGCTCGACCGACATCACCACGCGTACGTTTGAAGGCGACGCTACCGAACGGCGTTCAGCTTGAGCTTGAAGATGCGGATGCTCAGGTTCTGTCGGCAATGATCGAAGCGTTGGGGCGTTGCGATGTTCCGGCTGGCTGACGATCTGCGCGTCTATCTTCACCGGGAGCCGATCGACTTCCGGGCCGGGATCAACAGCCTTGCGATCCTGGTCGAGCAGTCTATGGGCCTCAATCCGTTCGAGCGGGCGGTGTTTGCCTTCTGCAATCGCCGCCGTACCCGGTCCATGGTGACGAGACGACAGTTCAGGTGCTGAAGGAAGAGGGCAAGGATCCCACCAGCATCTCTTACATGTGGGGCTACCGTAGCGGCGATGACAGCCGGCAACCGATCGTGCTGTTCGATTATCAGCCCGGCCGCGGGCAGGAACACCCGCAGGCCTTTCTTGGCGACTACCGCGGTATCTTGATGAGCGATGGCTATCAGGCCTGGCGCACGTTGAAAGGCGCCACGCATGTCGGGTGCATGGCCCATGCCAGGCGGAAGTTTGTCGATGCTCTCAAAGCGCGCAAGAAACCCGGTGGGCCGCCGGCACAGGCCATCAAGTTCTTCGACCAGCTCTACCGGATTGAAAGGCAGGTGCGGGACGAAAAGCCCGACGACGGCGAAACGAAACGCGAGATCATTATATGCGCCGCTTTCGCCAGAAACACAGCGTCCCGGTCCTTGCCGCCCTCAAGGAATGGCTCGACAAAATCGCGCCAAAGGTCGTGCCCGACACCAAGCTTGGCGATGCCGTTTCCTATGCGCTCAATCAATGGGAGTACCTGACGCGCTATACCGGCGACGGCAGGATGCCGATCGACAACAATTTGCTGGAGCGTGACATCAGAATTTTTGCCACTGGAAGAAAGAGTTGGCTCTTTAGCGATACAGTCCAGGGGGCCAAAGCCAGTGCCGTCATCTACAGCTTAATGCTGACCTGCCGGGCCTTTGGCGTCGAGCCATTCGCATGGTTGAAGCACGTTCTCACCGAACTGCCGCAGCGCCCCGACGATGCTGATATCGACGACCTGCTGCCCTTCAACTTCAAAAGCCAGCCAGCATAAGCCGACGCCCTTCAAAGCGATTTACGACGTGCACTGAAAAGCGCGCTTACGATGCATCGTGGCTTCGGCACCAGGGAAATGCCCGCGGGAACGCACAGGTCGCCGAAGCTTCGAGTTGACGGCCTCTAGTAGGCGCTGGTCATGTAGATGATGCGGCGGACTCCTTCGGGGAAGGCGAAGAACGGAACGACGTGTTCCCAGTTGCGCCGCCAGCTTTGCGCGATAGCAGGATATTTCTGACCCCGGTGACCTGTTTCGAAGGCCTCCAGCGCCTTCAGGTATAGCGCGACGATCAGGATGAGACGCGAGCGACAATCTGGATGAGATTCTTATGTCGCGGTTGGAGCGAAGTTATCATGTTGATTGTCGCTGGCAAGAGTTTCATCGTGTTCTGATTGCCGCTCCGCGACAAGCTGGGAAGAGCTTTTGATTGTCGCGAATGAGGCGGGTCTGCCGCGCTGGCGTTTGGCTTCCATGGCCGAACGCCGCCGGTAGCTTTCGACATTCATCTCGAAGATTGTTGCGTGATGGACAAGTCGGTCCACCGCGGCAAGCGTCATGGCCGGGTCTGGAAAGACGCGGTTCCATTCTCCGAAGGGCTGATTGGCGGTGATCATGATGGAACGCCGCTCATATCTTGCGGAGATGAGTTCGAAGAGCACGCTCGTTTCGGCCTGGTCCTTGGTGACGTAGGCCAGGTCGTCGAGGATGAGAAGATCGAACTTGTCGAGCTTTGCGATGGCGGCTTCGAGCTGAAGCTCCCTCCGCGCGACCTGAAGCTTCTGGACGAGATCGGTCGTGCGGGTGAAGAGCACGCGCCAGCCGTTCTCGATTAGCGCGAGGCCGACGGCTGCGGCGAGATGGCTCTTTCCGCCGCCGGGCGGACCGAACATCAGGATATTGGCGCCTTTGGCGAGCCAGCTATCGCCGGCTGCAATCGCCATGACCTGGGCCTTGGAGACCATGGGAACAGCGTCGAAGGCGAAGCTGTCGAGCGTCTTTCCGGGTGGCAGGTGGGCCTCGGCGAGGTGTCTTTCGATCCTGCGATGGGCGCGTTCGGCCAATTCATGCTCGGCGATGGCCGAGAGGAAACGGGCAGCAGGCCATCCTTCCCGATCGGCCTGCTCGGCAAATTGGTGCCAGAACGTCTTGATCGTCGGCAGCCTCAGTTCGTTGAGCATGATGCCGAGGCGGGCTTCATCGACTGTGTGGATGTTGCTCTTCATGCGACCTCTCCCGCATAGGCCGTGCCGATCAGGGCTTCATAACCATTGAGCGACGCGAGTTGCACATGAACGATCGGCAACTGATCCGGGTCCGGGCTGAAGACCGCTCTCAAAGCCGCCAGATCAGGCAGTTTGTGGGCGTCGAGCGTTTTGGCAAGCTCCTCGGCCAGTTCACGCTCGCAACTGCGATCGTGAGCCAAGGCAAGCAGTTCCACGGTGATCTTGCAAGCCTGCCGCTCGGGCAGTTGCTCGATGAGCGCGTCGAAAGTCCTGCGATATTCCGGCCTGGGGAAGAGCTTGTCGCGATAGACGAGCCCCAAAAGCGCCATCGGCTTTTTGCGCAGGGAATGAATGACGGCACTGTAAAGTTATCAGCGGATTGATGCAGCGATAGCTGGCCGGGACGGCTGTCAGGCTGCGGCGACACACGCGATTTTGTTCCAGATTTGCATGGCGGCGTTACGCAGGTCTCGATGTTGAGCCGATGACAGCGTATTGCGGGGAAAGTGGAACAGGTTGGCAATCGGATCATGGATGGAAACGAACCGCTGAAGCTGGCATGCCGACTTGAAGCGTTTCATGGTCCTTTCGCGTCGTCGGGTCGGCTGGTGCGAATTTTCCGCTCGATTATTGAGGCCTTTGTGCGACCGGTGTTCGACACCGGGCATGAGGTCACGCCTGGCGGCATCATAGGACCGGAGCTTGTCGGTGATCATGACCCGTGGTGTCCGCCCTTGAGCCTTCAGCAACTTACGCATCAGACGCTTTGCCGCCTTGGCATTTCGGCGGCTTTGCACCAGTACGTCGAGGACGAAGCCGTCCTGATCGACCGCACGCCAGAGCCACTGCTTCTTGCCATTGATGGCCACCACACATTCGTCGAGATGCCATTTGTCGCCCAGGCAGCCGGCTGACCGTCGCTTGATCTCCCGGGCGAAATGCCGTCCGAATTTCTCCGCCCAGCTTCGAATGGTCTGATGCGTGACGATGATGCCGCGGGCCGCCAGCATGTCCTCAACCATGCGCAGGCTGAGCGGAAAGCGAAAGTAGAGCCATACCGCGTGCGCAATGATCTCAGCGGGAAAGCGGTGGCGACGATAAAGCGGATCACGAGCAACTTCTGACATGGCCCATGTACGCACATCTTCATCAGCCGTCGGTTAACTTTACGGTGCCGTCTTGATGGCGGCAAGCGGCTCGATCGCATCGGCGATCTCGGCCGCGCCGACGGATTTCATCGCCCAGTCGAGACTGGCGAAATCCCAGCCGAGGACAGTTGCCAGCCGGACGAAACGGCTGATCCGATCCAGCCGCTTGACCGTCAGGCCGGTCAACTTTTCGACCGGATTTTCCGGGTTGCTTGCATCCCATTCCAGCGCGACCGGCGGATCAGCCTCACCGGTGGCGTCGATGAAGAAGGTGTTCGCCAGCCCATCCTTGATCTCGGTTTCGCTCAGATCCTCGTACAGCAGCGACTGTACCGCCTCGCGGCCAAGCCCCGTTCGCTCCATAAACCGGGCGAAGGAGGCAAGCTCGGTAACGAGCGCCGACCCGTTCGCGAGGCCATAAAACGGAGCGACCGCATCGGCGGTATCGTGAGGGGTGGCGACGATGGCGAGTTGCTCCACCGTCAACCCGATGGTTTCCCGCGCCACGTCCATCCGGCCGCCGGCATCGCCGGGGCGCAGCAGCGATGAATAGACCTGCGGCAGGCTCGATTTCAGCACGGCCACGATCTTGCGCAGTTCGCTCAGCGGCAGATTGAAAGGAAGATTGAACGGATAGAGCGCCGTGGCCAGTTTCTGGTCAGGGTTCGCCGAAAGAGCCAACCGCAGGCGCGTCGACATGACTTTGTTCACGACGGACAGATACGATATCGGGGTCATAGCCGAAGAGCACGTCAGCGCGATCTCGAACAGATCCGGCCGGCGTTCCGGCAGGCTGTGACCCGCTGGAATAGGCGAGGGCGTGCTCTTATTGGGCGCGGTGATACGATCGTCGACAATCCGCATGATATCGAGGAAATATGCCGCCGGACCGAAGATGGATTCACAATCATCGCAGCTGGTGTAATTGAGGCTTCCGAAGAGATCCTGATAACTCGGAAAATTGCCGGTCAGAGCCGCGTTGGTGCACGGATCGTTTAGCGGTCGTGGTGTAGGCGATCGGCAACCTCAATAACCGATCTGTGACCTTGATGCCTTTCAAACATAACGCCGCCCGCCGCCATCGCATCGGCAGGATGAAATTCAAGGTGACGAACTGGCCGGAATATGAGGCGCGGTTACGGCGACGTGGCAGCTTGACCCTGTGGCTGACACCGGAGGCGCTTGCCATGTGGCTTGCTCCACGCCGAACGACGCGTGGTGGCCAGCCTCGTTATTCCGATTTAGCCATCGAGACCGCCTTGACGCTGGGCCTGGTGTTCGGCTTGCGGCTGCGTCAGGTCGAAGGATTATTAGGATCGGTGCTGCCCTTGATGGGCTTGGCGCTCGCTGTCCCCGATCATACCACCCTGAGCCGTCGGGCGCGAACATGGCAATCGCCCAACAAGGCGCATGACCTCCAGGGTCGACCGGACGGGCCAGTGCATATTCTTGTCGACAGCACTGGACTGCAGGTCTACGGCGCGGGCCAATGGTTGGAGGAGAAGCATGGCGCCAGATCCCGCCGTGGTTGGCGAAAGCTGCATGTGGCACTGGATGCCGATAGCAGCGAGATCATTGCACATACGATGACGGACCAGGACGCGGGCGACGCATCGCAGGTGGAGCCGTTGCTCAACCAGATCGATGGTCGGATCGGGCAGTTCACAGCCGACGGCGCCTATGACGGGAAGCCCACCTACGACGCGGTCACCGACCACAGTGCGGCTGCCGTCATCGTCATTCCCCCGCGCGCCAACGCGATCGAACCAGCCGGCGATCAATCTCCCGGACAAAGGGATCAGCATATCGCTGCAATCAGCAGAGACGGGCGAATGAAATGGCAGCTCTCCACCGGCTAGGGCAAGCGCTCGCTGGTCGAGACTGCCATCGGCCGATACAAGTCCATCATCGGGCGGCGTCTGCGGGCTCGGTCGTTTCACGCTCAGCAGACGGAAGTGGCCATCGGCTGCGCCGCCCTCAATCGTATGCTTGCATGCGCACGCCCTAAATCCATCCGCCGCAATGGACCGACCACATAGATAGCCCCATCACAGATCCAGATCCGCTCAAGTCCCGATCCATGGACCAACGCCTCAGAACAACGGTCCAGTAGCGCTAACGAGATCCCCAGCCCAAACAGCCGCATTCTTACGTTTAACTGCCCAGCGGCATCGCCAGAAGTGAGCGCGCGGTTACAGGCCCCAACCGCCCTTTTGAGCGATCCAGCGCGCGCAAGAGATCGTGACAGCGGAAGGCGCCGCATTTGCGATGGCCGCGCGCGATGACTCAGAAAGGCACCGTAAAGTTAACCGACGGCTGATGAAGATGTGCGTACATGGGCCATGTCAGAAGTTGCTCGTGATCCGCTTTATCGTCGCCACCGCTTTCCCGCTGAGATCATTGCGCACGCGGTATGGCTCTACTTTCGCTTTCCGCTCAGCCTGCGCATGGTTGAGGACATGCTGGCGGCCCGCGGCATCATCGTCACGCATCAGACCATTCGAAGCTGGGCGGAGAAATTCGGACGGCATTTCGCCCGGGAGATCAAGCGACGGTCAGCCGGCTGCCTGGGCGACAAATGGCATCTCGACGAATGTGTGGTGGCCATCAATGGCAAGAAGCAGTGGCTCTGGCGTGCGGTCGATCAGGACGGCTTCGTCCTCGACGTACTGGTGCAAAGCCGCCGAAATGCCAAGGCGGCAAAGCGTCTGATGCGTAAGTTGCTGAAGGCTCAAGGGCGGACACCACGGGTCATGATCACCGACAAGCTCCGGTCCTATGATGCCGCCAGGCGTGACCTCATGCCCGGTGTCGAACACCGGTCGCACAAAGGCCTCAATAATCGAGCGGAAAATTCGCACCAGCCGACCCGACGACGCGAAAGGACCATGAAACGCTTCAAGTCGGCACGCCAGCTTCAGCGGTTCGTTTCCATCCATGATCCG
Organism: Rhizobium sp. T1470; assembly: GCF_042140505.1. Classification (NCBI taxonomy): domain Bacteria; kingdom Pseudomonadati; phylum Pseudomonadota; class Alphaproteobacteria; order Hyphomicrobiales; family Rhizobiaceae; genus Rhizobium; species Rhizobium sp. T1470. Next base: position 625,605 of record NZ_CP148093.1, on the reverse strand, counting down.
ATTGCCAACCTGTTCCACTTTCCCCGCAATACGCTGTCATCGGCTCAACATCGAGACCTGCGTAACGCCGCCATGCAAATCTGGAACAAAATCGCGTGTGTCGCCGCAGCCTGACAGCCGTCCCGGGCTAACGAACTCCTCCCGGTTTCGACATCATCTTGCACTTTTCGACACGTCATCAGCGGTTCGCTTGCGCTCGTCTCTCTGAACCTTACCTGACGGACTAAGATCCGCCTTTTCTGCAACGCTCACCACCACGGCTCTTTACCGTCGCAGCTTGCAGTGGTTTGAAACCTACCCCTGACGGTCGGTTTCGAGGGACCTACCCTCATCTTCCGTGCAGCGCGGCTCCCACACTGCTGTGGGTGCCTCGCGGCACACCTTCATCGAGGTGCCAGACATCGCCTTTCGTCGGCGCCTTGCGGCGTATGCGGCGCGCATAATCAAGGCCATGCTTTCGGCACCATCGGCGGATGGTCTCGTGGGAAACGACGATCCCGAAATCGAGCAGCATTTCCTCGACATCGCGCAGGCTCAGATTAAAGCGAAAGAGAGCCAGACAGCACGGGCTACGATTTCGAATCGGATAGCGGTGGTTCTTGTAGCTCGGTGCACTCACGGAAATGGGTGCGCTGCTACCTCAATTTCCTTACCGCTCAATCAATGTGACAGTACCAGCGAATGTCATGTCGGGCCGAAGACCGCCGGCCCTCCGCCGCGCGCAACTTGTACTACCCGTACAATCTCGCGAGTGTGCCCTAGTTGCTACAGCTTTTTGTTGAGCTGATGATATATCCTTCGGTTGTATTGTTATGCAATGGGGTACAGAAAATGAAGTTGACTATCGCCACAACGATACTCGCACTTGTCGCAACCACCGCCCTTGCCGCCGACGTCGTCCAGGACGCTGCGGTCGCGCCTACTTTTACTTGGTCCGGTCCCTACTTCGGGATCGATGGTGGCGCCGGATGGCTTGACGGTGACTTCAGCGCCGGTGGTGCCATCGCTTCGGAAGATTTCAACGGCGGCATCTTCGGCGGATTCGCAGGGTACAATTTCCAGTTCGATAACATTGTCGTCGGTATAGAGGGCAACCTGGAATACAACTGGAATGAAGAGGGCGCGCTCGGCGCAGACATCGGGACGGATTGGGCCGGCGCTGTTCGTGGTCGTGTCGGCTATGCCTTCGATAAAGCGCTGATTTATGGCGCAGCCGGCTGGACTGCGACGCGCGGTTTCGTCGATGTACCTGGCTTTGACAAGGAAACGGAGACCTTCAACGGCTACACCGTAGGAGCTGGCGTTGACTTTGCCATCACCAACAACATCTTCGCCCGTGGCGAATATCGCTACAATGACTTTGGCAAGAAGGACGTTCTCGGAGTTGATGTCGATCTCGATCAGAACGAACTCAAGTTCGGGATTGGCGTAAAGTTCTAAGAACTGTCGGCTAAACCTGCAGCCCCGCCATCTTGGCGGGGCTAATGATAAAAACCGCCTATATCTCCTCGACCCGCCCGAGTCGGTGAAGATAAGCGATGATGTCGTCTTGCAGGTGGCTGACATCGCCGAACGTCGCCGCAACTCGGTCGATCCGGTGCCACGCCTCGTCGTCGGTTGGGTCAACCGGCTCAACCGTGACGTAGCCAATCCGGCCGACGGCAGCGATATCGCTGCCGGCCTCGATCATGGCGATTACAAATTTCTTGGCTTTTTCCTCGGTCATGGTTGGAGTTGAGCAAACCCGGCAGCCGTGCGCTACCCGCAAAAATGTGCGTGGCGGAAAGTAACGCCGAGCGTAGCCGCGCATCTGCGTCTACGCGTTGCCGACCACGTCGCCGTCTTCGTGGAGATCGCGGACTGGTAAATAGGTTGTTCTGCTGCATCCATTCCCGAACGATAAACCTGATTGTGTCATTGCGCGTCATGCCGAACTCGCCGGCCAGGTCGCGCAGGGCGTCCTCAATGTCATTCTCCATAGAGACGGCGCCTGCATTGCGTAGCCGCAGCGCGGCCCGGCGAAGCATAATCTGAAGATCCGCTCGCGAGATATCCGCGATGCGGTCGGCGGCGTCTTCGAGTTCCTTACCGCTCAATCAATGTGACAGTACGCTCCTCGGTAATACGTGGTGAAGTTCGCAGCCTCAAACTGTGGCGATTGAAGCATCTATGCCGCCTCTCTTGGACCAGTCCAGTCGTGGACGATGTCACAATGGGAGCATGGTGGGTCAAAAGCCCAAACGACCTCATCGACCGCCACGATGCCCGCGAATGCGACATCTGTGGCGATACGCGCGGGCCGTTCGTCGTGCATCATCGTCAAGGCGATCGGCATTTGCGAGACAAACCATTGACGAACCGGAATCTGGGGACCGCGCAGCGTCGGACGATGATTGTCTGTCCGGCCTGCCGGGAAGTCACAAGTTCCTGTCGGGTGAAACCGCATATGGAGAGCCGTGCGCGGCGACAAACAAGGTGAGACTCAGCGTCAATCAGGATGAGACTCGGCGGCGGGGGTGTGACGAAGGGAGGGCGTAGCCCGACTGGAGTTACACCCCCGCCGCGGCGCAATTTTTCGGCGTCTCATGATCGCGGTTGGCCCGGTAGCGTCGGTGATTTTCTGAGAATGGAGAATCACCTTTGTGCCGGGTCGCCATGTAACCGATCATCAGACGAGGCTTTTTATGAAGTACCGACAAAACAACCCCATTGAGGTCGCTGCCGCCAAGGCGTCGATCAGCCGGGCGACGGCTTACCGCATCGAGAAGGATGCGCGTCTTCCATCGCAGACCAAGCCGCCGCGCGACCGGCGTCGCCCCGATCCCCTTGAGCACATCTTCGACGCCGAGGTTGTTCCGCTCCTCAAGGCCGCGCCCGGCATCCGAGCGGTCGCCGTTTACAACGAGATGCTGCGGCGTCATCCAGAGCTGTCAGAAGGTGTTCGCCGTACGATTGAGCGTCGTATCCGATCATGGCGGGCTGTTCACGGTCAGGAGCAGGAAGTGATCTTCCGTCAGATGCACGAACCCGGTCGGTTAGGACTGTCGGATTTTACCGACATGGGCAGCCTCGGCGTGACGATCGCCGGCCAATCGCTCGATCATCTGCTTTATCACTTCCGGCTGGTCTGGTCGGGCTTCGAGCATGCCCATGTCATCCTGGGTGGAGAGAGCTTCGTCGCTCTGGCCGAGGGGCTGCAGAACGCCCTGTGGTCGGTTGGCGGTTCGCCGCTCTATCATCGCAGCGACAGCTTATCGGCCGCCTTCCGCAACCTCGATGCCGACGCCAAGGTCGATCTGACGCATCGCTACGACGAACTGTGCGCCCATTATCGCATGACGCCGACGCGCAACAACAAGGGCGTCGCGCACGAGAACGGCTCGATCGAAAGTTCCCACGGCCATCTCAAGAATGCGATCCGCGATGCTCTGCTGATGCGCGGAACCAGGGACTTTGGCGACCTCGGATCCTATCGCGCCTTCATCGATGAGATCGTCAGCCGCCGCAATGCCGCACATGGCAAGCGCATCGATGCCGAGCGCACGCATCTGCAAGCTCTTCCCGATCGTCGCACCACCGACTTCGAAGAGGTCATCGTCACCGTATCGAGCACCGGCGGCTTCGCCTTGCGCAAGGTCTTCTACACCGTGCCTTCCCGTCTGATTGGCCACCGGCTGCGGGTGCGTCTGTTCGACGATCGCCTCGACGTCTTCATCGGCGGCACGCATCTGCTGACATTACCCCGAGGCCGCGCCCATGCGAGTGGCAAGCACGATCAAGTCGTCAACTATCATCACGTCATTCATTCCCTGCGCAAAAAGCCGATGGCGCTTTTGGGGCTCGTCTATCGCGACAAGCTCTTCCCCAGGCCGGAATATCGCAGGACTTTCGACGCGCTCATCGAGCAACTGCCCGAGCGGCAGGCTTGCAAGATCACCGTGGAACTGCTTGCCTTGGCTCACGATCGCAGTTGCGAGCGTGAACTGGCCGAGGAGCTTGCCAAAACGCTCGACGCCCACAAACTGCCTGATCTGGCGGCTTTGAGAGCGGTCTTCAGCCCGGACCCGGATCAGTTGCCGATCGTTCATGTGCAACTCGCGTCGCTCAATGGTTATGAAGCCCTGATCGGCACGGCCTATGCGGGAGAGGTCGCATGAAGAGCAACATCCACACAGTCGATGAAGCCCGCCTCGGCATCATGCTCAACGAACTGAGGCTGCCGACGATCAAGACGTTCTGGCACCAATTTGCCGAGCAGGCCGATCGGGAAGGATGGCCTGCTGCCCGTTTCCTCTCGGCCATCGCCGAGCATGAATTGGCCGAACGCGCCCATCGCAGGATCGAAAGACACCTCGCCGAGGCCCACCTGCCACCCGGAAAGACGCTCGACAGCTTCGCCTTCGACGCTGTTCCCATGGTCTCCAAGGCCCAGGTCATGGCGATTGCAGCCGGCGATAGCTGGCTCGCCAAAGGCGCCAATATCCTGATGTTCGGTCCGCCCGGCGGCGGAAAGAGCCATCTCGCCGCAGCCGTCGGCCTCGCGCTAATCGAGAACGGCTGGCGCGTGCTCTTCACCCGCACGACCGATCTCGTCCAGAAGCTTCAGGTCGCGCGGAGGGAGCTTCAGCTCGAAGCCGCCATCGCAAAGCTCGACAAGGGCACCGTAAAGTTAACCGACGGCTGATGAAGATGTGCGTACATGGGCCATGTCAGAAGTTGCTCGTGATCCGCTTTATCGTCGCCACCGCTTTCCCGCTGAGATCATTGCGCACGCGGTATGGCTCTACTTTCGCTTTCCGCTCAGCCTGCGCATGGTTGAGGACATGCTGGCGGCTCGCGGCATCATCGTCACGCATCAGACCATTCGAAGCTGGGCGGAGAAATTCGGACGGCATTTCGCCCGGGAGATCAAGCGACGGTCAGCCGGCTGCCTGGGCGACAAATGGCATCTCGACGAATGTGTGGTGGCCATCAATGGCAAGAAGCAGTGGCTCTGGCGTGCGGTCGATCAGGACGGCTTCGTCCTCGACGTACTGGTGCAAAGCCGCCGAAATGCCAAGGCGGCAAAGCGTCTGATGCGTAAGTTGCTGAAGGCTCAAGGGCGGACACCACGGGTCATGATCACCGACAAGCTCCGGTCCTATGATGCCGCCAGGCGTGACCTCATGCCCGGTGTCGAACACCGGTCGCACAAAGGCCTCAATAATCGAGCGGAAAATTCGCACCAGCCGACCCGACGACGCGAAAGGACCATGAAACGCTTCAAGTCGGCATGCCAGCTTCAGCGGTTCGTTACCATCCATGATCCGATTGCCAACCTGTTCCACTTTCCCCGCAATACGCTGTCATCGGCTCAACATCGAGACCTGCGTAACGCCGCCATGCAAATCTGGAACAAAATCGCGTGTGTCGCCGCAGCCTGACAGCCGTCCCGGCCAGCTATCGCTGCATCAATCCGCTGATAACTTTACAGTGCCGATGCGATTGATCCGCCCGGCATCCGGTATCACCATGGCGGGATGACGTGCGCGAAGTTCTTGGCAAGCGTCCCAGAATGCCTCGATAAACACAGGCGCGTTTGCTGCGGCACGCTCCATGTCTCTGTCGAGATCGTCAGAGGCAAATCGTTCGTTGGTGCTGGGCCAGTAATCCGTATTGGCGGCCGCGCAGAAGCGCGCCTTGAAATGCTCCAGGATGACCTTGCGCTGGCTTTGGCCGCTGATGCGGTTGATGAGATCGCGAAAGCCCTCTTGAACGGCGGGCTCTATCGGGCCGGGACTATCAAACCACCACTTGCCGTCGAACTGGAGCATTAGGACTGTATCCTGGCCGTTGACTGAAGCCCCTCAATCTCTCGCCTTTGCTCGGCATGTTTTTCGGGGTTTTGCGCCTTTAGAGCCTGTCCGAGAATGGGGTTGAGTGATCGGGCCAATGATGATTCCAAGACGGTGTCTGAAGCCTGAATGGAAGCGTCATGTGGAACCCGACCACCCGGCGGCAGTATAGTCGCAATCAGCCACGATACGAAACCGACCTGACGGATGCAGAGTGGGCGGTGATCGCGCCCCTTCTTCCGCAGCCTGCGCCAAGGGGGCGTAAGCCAGCCTGGCCGCTGCGAGAGATCATCAATGCCATCTTTTACGTTCTACGAGGCGGAATTCCGTGGCGTCTCATCCCAAAAGACTTGCCACCCAAGAGCACGGTTTTCGGTTATTTCTGTCGTTGGCGAGACTGCGGCGTCTTCACGCGGATCAATCACTGCCTCGTCATGGCGGATCGTGAGCGGGCCGGCCGCCAGGCCTCTCCGAGTGCTGCTGTGCTGGATAGTCAGAGTGTCAAAACCACCGAGAGCGGCGGTCCGCGCGGCTATGATGCGGGCAAAAAGATCAAAGGCCGCAAGCGACAAGCAATGGTCGATATGGACGGACGCGCTCTCGTGCTTGATCCTCAACCGGCCGACGTTCAGGATCGCGATGGGGCCATCCCGGTTCTGCGCCTGTCGCGGAAGTCCTTCCCGTTCGTGGCCAAGGCATTTGCCGACATGGGCTACTCAGGCGACAGGCCGCAAAATGCGACGCTGGTCGATGTCGAGATCGTCCGCAAGCCAAAGGATCAGGTCGGCTTTGCCGTTCATCCAAAGCGTTGGGTTGTCGAGCGCTTCTTCGCCTGGATCAGCCGAAATCGGCGGCTGTGGAAGGACCCGGAATCGACCATCAAGTCCGCTAAGGCGTTCCTCTACGCCGCATCCATCATGACGCTCGTCAGAAGGATTGCTCGCCGCTGTTGAATTCTCGGACGGACTCTTAGCTTCTCAAGGTTGAGAATCTTCCAACGAACGGCTGGCAGGTCGGCTCCTTGTGGCAGCCCGATGGCTTCGAAATCTGGTTCGCCATCGTGGAGCGACAACAGGAAGCGCATGGCGTTGTCGTCGAGCCTTGCAAGAAGATTCGCCGTCATTTGCTCTCTCGCGGCTTTCAACTCATCGAGGCTGACGGTCTGTGTCGTCATTCCCTCGAACTCCTTCACGAATGCCTCTTCTAGCGCAGCGAGCGAGGGCCTGACCAACTCGTGCGGCGGCCGCCCAGAACTTGCGACATAAATAAGGAATGTCCGAAACAACGCGTCGGTCAGTCCCTCGTTTTCATAGAGCAGCTTTACATCGAACAGATCGCGTGGATGCTGCCGGTCAACCGCTGCATGCAGCTTTCCGCCGAACAGATCCTCGAACGAGACAACCTGCATCTCCGCGAACCCGAACGCTTCCTCGACTTTCTCGCTCACCCGGCGTCGTTCCGGCGGATGAACGGCGCCCCTCGCGACTGGGGAGGTCTCAATCTTGATCTCTGCGTTTCCTTGTCGGACAAGGACCCGAGTGTCGTTATTGCCGCCGCCTGCGATCCTTTGGACGCTCGCCCCCCGCAGATTGTGCAAAAGGTCTTCGCGGATATTCTCGAGGATCGTGTCAATGTTTTTCAGCGTCGTTTCACGGTCCTCGATCGGCAGATAGGTCAGGTCGATATCGACTGAGAGCCGAGGCATGTCGCGATAGAAGAGGTTGATCGCCGTCCCACCCTTCAGAGCGAAGGCCTCGTGCCGCGCGATATAGGGAAGGGTTCGCACCAGAAGGTCGACTTGGCGCATGTATTGTTCACGTGCCATCTGGGGTCTCCTTAGGCATTAAGTCTGCTGGGATTGTGATGCGGTAGGTGGGATGCAGTCTCCCGCCCGGTGTCAGCGCCCTGTCCCCCTTGCCAAGATCTACCGCTGACATGTCGATGTGTCGCCGCCAGGCATGATTGTGCTTGTCGGCATATACGAAGAAGAGACGCTTGGTTTTAACGCTCCGGCATTGCGCGAGGAGTGTCGTGAGTAATTTCGGGCGCAGATTAGCAAGGCTTTCGAATACCACATCGACCTTATGGAAGCTTTCACTCTTGGGAACCTCGTCGAGCATTTCGAGGATCGCGCGTTCTGTCGAGGACATCGGCATCGGCCAACGCCAAGGGCTCTGCTTCAACTCCAGATCGTCTTCGGTAGAGAGGTCGAAATCTGCGTTTTCGACTCCGGCCGTTCCATCGCCGAAAAGGGCGTTGTTCCTGGTCTTCAAATCGGCGTCTGTCCGCAGCTTCGGCAGCCACGAGGGAATATCTGATCCGTAGAGATATAGGTCGAAAGTGCCACCGAACGATAAGTAGTGGGCATGCCCCCGCAAGGAGAGCGAGCTCGCCCCGCCGATATGGAATCTATGTTGCATGAGCCAGACGGCCGAGAGCAGTGGTATCTTCCAACCGCCGACGGCTTCTGGATTGGCGTCAGAGGAAAAGGGGCGACGGTAGACACCTGACATGACTGACTCGAGCCAGCCCTGCTTGAGATAGCATGACGGGCCATCCACCTCGAGTCCACTAAGAAGCCAGGAGGCACTTGCTGTAGAAGCTGCTTTAGCTTTGGCTCTGATTGTCCATTCATGTTTGACATTATGCCACAAAATTAAAGCTTGCGCGACTGAACCTTTATGAATAAATCAATTTGTCAATTCTGAATTGACTCTTAGTGTCAACTGCAAAGTGAAATGAGAAATTCGATGTTCCCTGGGCGTAACGGACTCGGATCGCCTTAGACGGTTCAGTGCGACTGTGCGGTGTGATTACATTCTGGATACTGATTGCACCCCAGAAACCGGCTGTTTTCGCGACCTCTCGACCAACTGGCCGACCCGGCATTTGGGACATTGATGCAGGTGATCGCCATCGATCGATTCAAATAGTAGATTGTCGCCGGCAATTTCGGAGAGTTCGCGGGGCATCGTCAACTTAACGGAATGTGGAATTCGATGTGCGATGAAGGTTCATGACAGACCGTGATCCACTCTATCGTCGACATCGCTTTCCCTCTGAAGTTATTGCCCACGCCGTGTGGCTCTATTTCCGTTTCCCTCTGAGCCTGCGAATGGTCGAGGACTTGCTGGCTGCCCGTGGGATCATTGTCTCGCACCAGACCGTCCGGCTGTGGGCGGAGAAATTCGGCCGCACCTTTGCCAACGAGATCCGTCGTCGATCATCCGGTCGGCTTGGGGACAAGTGGCATCTCGATGAAGCCGTTGTTTCAATCCGCGGCAAGAAGCATTGGCTGTGGCGCGCAGTTGATCAGGACGGTTTTCGTCTTGGAGGTTCTCGTACAAAGCCGCCGAAATGCAAAGGCCGCCAAGCGCCTGATGCGCAAGCTCTTGAAGGGTCAGGGACGGTCGCCGCGTGCGATGATCACCGACAAGCTGCAGTCCTACGGCGCAGCAAAGCGAGAGATCATGCCGAGTGTAGAGCATCGCTGCCACAAAGGGTTGAATAATCGGGCGGAGAATTCTCACCAACCAGTCCGGCGGCGAGAGCGGATCATGAAGCGCTTCAAGTCACAGCGACATCTACAACGCTTCGTCTCCATCCATGATCCGATCGCCAACCTATTTCAAATCCCGCGCCACGACATCTCCTCCGGCCACCATCGCGAACTGCGCACGGCGGCGATGAGCCTGTGGGCGAAAATTGCCCGAGCATGAGAGATATCTGCGGATGGCGTCTTTCGCTGGCCTTTCATCCGTTTACGATGCCGCCGGCACCAGTCCGGCAATCCCGGTCAGGTCGAAGTTTGCCCTGGCCTGGTAGTAGGTTGGCCTGGAAACACCATACTCGTCGGAAGCGTCCGTTACCGAGACGTTGTCGATGGAGACGCGCCGCAGCATCTCGTATTTGACCTGGACGGCGTCGTGCGGATCGAAGAACTCGCTGCCACGGAACTTCGGGTCGCTCACCTTCTCGGAATTTGGATTGAAGGTGCCCTCGTCGATGAGGGCATCCATCTTTGATCGCTTGCCGCCGTACTTCGCAGGCATTGCGGGCTCCGGGTATGAAATCGAGTATTAATGTAATGATAATTACACCGCACTTCTCATTTATGTCAAGGACATTCTCTGAGTTAATCAAGGACATATGGCGTAATGCGGGATATATCGCTCATTGCGAGTCCTCTTGCGGCATAATCTCGTTTACATCAGCGGCATATTTATCCTTACACTCCGCTCGCGACCGCGCTGCCAACCTGCCACAAAGGTGTTCCACCATGCTGGCAAGTTCCATCAAGTTCGAAACCAGCAAGAGAGCGCGCCCGTTGCTCGCGAGAACTTCTGGATCAATGCTGACAAGATCAGTCCATTGAGGGGGAAGCGGCCATATGGCGCCATCGTCGGTCTGCAACAGCAACCGTTCGCCCTGCAAGTTACTTCGCTTACCAACGCAGGGCAGCTGCCGTCCGAAAAGGGGATGAAACTGATGTGTAACCAGCACTAGTGCCGCGCCACAGAGATTATGACTCTTTGACGGGGTAAGCTTTGCGGAGCTTTTGGCGGGCTTTTTCGGTTGTGAACATCCATTGGATCTTTGCGCCATTAGCGTTGCGTTGCTGCTCCCAGGCTGCGACTTCGGCGATTATGGTGTCTTTATTGTCGATACGACGGTCGAGGCATTGGCTGCGCAGGACACCGATCTCGATCTCGACCATGTTGAGCCAACTGGCGTGCTTGGGCGTGTGGTGGAACTCCAGTCGCTTCAGCACCCTTCGAGCCTCCGGGGCTGGAAATGCGTCGTAAAGCGCCCCGGCGGAATGGGTGGAGAGGTTGTCCATCACCACGCGGATGATCGGGGCGTCGGGATAATCGACGTCGACCAGTTCGCGCATGCACTGGGCGAAGTCTTGGTTGGTTCGCCGATCGGTGACCTTCACCCTGCGCCAGGGCTGGTGGGCGTCCATGAAGACAAACAGATTGACCGTGCCGTTTCGGCGATACTCGCAGTCGTAGCGTTCAAGCTGGCCAGGCTTGGCCGCAATGGGCTCGCGCACTTCGCCGATGAGTTGGGTCGGGCTCTCGTCGAAGCAGACCACGGGCCTTTGTGGATCAGGCGTCTCTGCGTAGAGGTCGAGAACATCCTCCATGCGCGCGACGTATTCCCCATCGAGCTTTGGGATGCACCACATGTCTTTGCGCCAAGGTTTGAGATGATTCTCAGCCAGCCGGCGACGTACGGTCTCCGAGGACAACTCGTCATGATCGGTGAGTCGGACCATCTCATCGGCCAGAAGCTCCAGGGTCCAGCGGGCTCGCCCGGGCGGCGGCTTTGAGCAGGCGGTCGCCACCAACAGCGCCTCCTCCTTGCTCGATAGCTTGCGCTCAACACCCGGGCGCGGTTCTTCACTGAGCGCGCCTTCCAGATTGGCTTCCACAAACCGGCGCTTGGTCCGGTAAATCGTCGATCCGCTGACGTTCAAGGTTGCCGCGATCACCTCGTCGCTGAAGCCTTCGTCCGCCGCCACCAGGATCTGGGCGCGCTTGATCTTGCGCGACGCATGGCGTCCCCCGCTCAACAAAACGGCCAGTTGATCACGTTCCGATTGGCTAAGCTCTACGTGAAACTTTATAGTCATCGACACCTCCTTCAGCGCGGAGACGCAGATGAATCCGAAAATGAGTCCCTCACTTGACCCGCAAGCCGCAACGGCAAGACATGGCCTTACGCAAGTCCAAGGCCAGTACCTGGCCTTCATCTACGCCTACAGCCGCATCTTCAAACAGCCTCCGGCCGAAGCCGACATGCGTCGCCACTTCGCCGTTACGGCTCCGTCTGTTCACCAGATGGTGCTGACCCTCGAGAAGGCAGGATTTATATCCCGCGTGCCAGGCGCAGCACGCAGCATCCAACTTCTCATCCCACCAGAAGACTTGCCCATTCTACGATAACCCAACCCGTCATAATCTCTGTGGCGCGGTACTAGCTGCTGACCTGCGCTGGTCGAGGCTGCATTCTCAGATAAGGCACAAGGTTTTGGAAGATCGTCACTTTACCTGGCCTGCCGCTCGTGATGGGGCGGTTCATCTCAGCGCGAGCGAAATGGCGCTTTTGTTAGATGGTCTGGACTGGACAAAAGTAGAGCAAAGGCCCGTGAAGCGCCCTGAAAAAATAGCATGATCTTATTGTAATCCATGGACAATTCCGCGAATTTTGGCTAGTGTTTGCCATGCTCAACCGTGGCCAACCCCTGCCTCGGGACCCAGACATTCTGGTCGGTATGGTCCTGGAAAGAGACGCTGAAATCGAGCGTCTGAAGGGCATGTTGAAGGCGGCCAACGCGCAACCTTTTGGGCAGAAGTCCGAAAAGTCCATTGCGGTTCTCGAAGGGCAGATCCGTCTCGATCTAGGGGACGCGGAGCGTGACGTTGCGGTGGACGCGACCAACGATGAGCCAAAGCCCGCCAAGGCGCCGCGTCAAGCAAGCTCCAAATCTCAGCCTCGCCGCAACCTCGGTGCCCTCCCTGAACATCTTGAACGCGTCGTTGAGGTCATTGAGCCATCATCGTTGGAATGTGCCTGCTGCCAGGGGCAACTCCATCGCATTGGTGAAGAAGAAAGCGAGGCCCTCGCGTCACGGCCGGCCACGCTTTATGTTCTGCGCACCGTGCGACCGAAGTACGCCTGCCGGGCTTGCGAAACCGGCATTGTTCAAGCCAAAGCGAAACCGCGGTTGTTCGATGGCGGCCTGGCGACGACGGCCATGATCAGCAATGTGGTCGTATGGCGATATGCCTGGTACCTGCCACTCAACCGCCAGGTTCAGATGCTGAAAGGACAAGGGGTCCGTTTAGACACATCAACACTTTGCGTTTGGGTGAAACGCTCGGCCTGGTGGCTAAAAACGCTCTACGACAAGCTCTTAGCTTACATTCACAGCCATAGCCGGGTGTTTGTGGACGAGACCCGGATGCCTGTCCTGAAAAAGGGCCAAAAACGCGCCAAGGTCTGTCAATTCTGGGCGCATGCGGTGGACGATCGCCCATGGAACGGTCCCGCGTATCCTGCGGTTGCCTATGTGTTTGCCCAAGGTCGAGGCAAGGCGGAAATCCAGTCGCAACTGGACAGCTACAACGGGCTTCTGCAAGTCGATGCGTATAAAGCTTATAAGAGTTTGACCCGGCCCGGTCGTAAAGCCGGAACGATTAAACTCGCCTATTGTCTGGCCCATGCGCGTCGCAAGTTTGTGGATGTGTATAAGAAGTACAAATCGGAGCTGGCCAAAACGGTGATCGAGCGGTTAGCCGAAATCTATGCGATTGAAGCTAAAATCCGCGGCACGAGCGCCGAGCATCGCCTGTCTGTTCGTCAGGCGAAAACCAAAGGCTTGATGGCTGACCTGAAAGCGCTTCTGATGGATACGATCAAAGATATCTCTGCCAAGGACCCTGTCGCATCCGCCATCAAGTACACTCTGGGGCTTTGGTCCGGCCTGACCCTATTCCTGAACGACGGTAGGCTTGAGGTAGATTCCAACACCGTGGAGCGCAATATGAGAAGTATTGCGCTTGGGCGCGTCAACAGTCTGTTTGCTGGCAGTGATGGCGGTGCCGAAACCTGGGCCATTTTAGGCTCCTTGCTGACGACAGCCAAGCTGAACGGCGTCGATCCGTACACCTGGCTCCACGACGTGCTTGAACGCATCGTGTCGGGCGAAATAAAGTCGACCTCCCTTGAGCGTTGCCTGCCGTGGCAATGGAAGAAAGAACATGCCGATATGAATATGGCGGTAGCAGCGTGAAGCGGCCCAAGCGTGCGAAACCTTTAACCCTGGAGCAGCTGGAAGTCTGGTTTGAAAAGGCCGAGCCGGCACCCCATTGCCGCGACGTCTCAATGATGAATGGCTTCCTCACGGGTCTGGCGGCTGGACCGGTCTTCCTGTTGCCCAACGACTGGATGTTCCATGTCATCGGCGATCACGAAAAGAGAGCCTTCATCGGCAACAAGATCCAGGCGGTGATCGACACGATCGTCGATCATTATAACCTCATAGCCCATCAGCTGACGGCGCCCGGGCGCTATGCCCCGGTATTGATGCGCACCGACGAGGGCGAAGTGCTTGCGGGCGACTGGGCCGACGGGTTCTTCGGGGCCATTGGTTTAAATCTCGAGGAATGGGCACCGCTGTTCGCTCAAAAGCAGACCGGCGATCCGCTTATGGCTATTCTCACTCAATGCACAAAGCCTGAGCTGATCCAAATGATCTCGACGGCATTCCCCAAGCCTCCCGAGGCCATTCTCAAAGATGCCTGGCGTACGCTTCCGTTCGCGGTCGAGGGTATTTACGCGCACTGCCAGCCGATGCGCTTTAACCCAGGCGCACCCGCCAACGACGCTTAGTCCGGGTTGAGGATCGGCGTCACGCCCATGGCTGTGGGGCGCTCGCAACGGATACCATGCAGCGAGCCACCCGGAACAGGGAAAACTCATCTTGCCGTCAGTCTCGGCCGCGAGGCGATCCGCCAAAATTACAATGTCCAGTTCGTGACGGCAGCCACGCTTGTCGCCATGTTGGCCAAGGCTCACAACGACGGAACCCTAGACAAGCAGTTGACGACCCCGTCACGGCCGAAACTGCTCATCATCGACGAACTCGGATATCTGCCCTTCGAAGCGAACGCGGCTCACCTGTTCTTCCAACTGGTCTCTCGCCGCTACGAGAAGGGATCGATCCTGATTACCTCAAATCGATCGGTCGGAGAGTGGGGGAGCGTCTTCGGAGACCCTGTCGTCGCCACCGCGATATTGGACCGCCTGCTGCACCATTCGACAGTGATCACCATCCGAGGTGATAGCTACAGGCTTCGCGAAAAGCGCCGTTCCGGCCTTCTGCAGAAGGCCGGAACGGCGCTCGAGACAAACGAAACAGCAAATCAATCAAGGGGGTCAGTTGTTCGTTTCGCCTACGGGGTCAAATCTTCACTTCGCTTGACATGAACGATGGGACCACGACGAGATCATACTATTTGGTAAGACGATCGTGATTCCCCTGATGAGGTTAAACAATAGTGAGGTTTTTCGAACACGGACGACCTTGGCATAAGGAAGTGTCTTGGGCACTTCCCGAGTCACGCCTCAGGCGAATAAACTTTGGCCTGCCCGAGTGTCTTTGCAGCTAAACCTAACATTACAGTTGCATATCTATCTGTGGTCTGAATCTATGGGTCTCCATGATTCGGAGGTCATGGATGACAGGTGCATCAATCGAGACTACGCTTGAGCTTTGGGCATCATCGTTGCGCGACGTGAAGGCTCGCATGCGCAGACTGTTTACGCAGGAGCGAGTTGCAGCCTCTGCGAACCTTTTCCTGGACGGCTTGCTGGGTGACGAGCGGCGTAAGACAGGTTGGATGCGTGCTGAGGCGGCCGGTGATCCCGGCCCGTGGCGGCAACAAGCCATTCTGGGGCGCGGGCGCTGGGACGCGGACGCACTTCGCGACATCGTGCGAGAGTATGTCGTAGAAAACCTCGCCACGGATGATGCGGTCCTGGTCATCGACGAGACGGGCTTCCTCAAGCAGGGCAAGACATCGTGCGGTGTTGCACGTCAATATACAGGTTCGGCTGGCAAGATAACGAACTGCCAGATCGGTGTGTTCGCCGCCTATGTGTCCGTTCGCGGTCATGCCTTTATCGATCGGGCCCTGTACTTGCCCAAAAGCTGGACCGGCGATCCGGCAAGGCTGGCAGCAGCTCATGTTCCTCAGGCTACAGCCTTCGCTACCAAGCCAGGCCTGGCTGTCGAGATGATACGGCGTGCGCTGGCAGCCGATGTGCCGTTTTCATGGGTGGCCGCAGATGCGGTCTATGGCGTCGGGGACGTTGAAGGGACCCTGCGTCGAGCCTGCAAAGGCTACGTTCTTGGGGTTAAATCGGACCACCATTTCGGCTCCTGGTCGGGTAAGCCTCCGGTCGCCGGCACAGCGCAGGAGATCGCCCGTGATCTCGATCCAAGTGCATGGCAACGTCTTTCCGCCGGTGAGGGCACCAAAGGCGCGCGGCTTCATGACTGGGCCTATTGCGAACTCGCCGACCTCGATGCCGACGAATACAACGAGACGACATCTGGGCTTTGGACCCGTGGCCTCCTGATCCGGCGCAATATCAGCGACGGTGATCTCGCATTCTTCACCACATGGTGCCTGGCCGGGACGGACATCCAGACGCTCGTTTCCGTTGAAGGCCATCGCTGGGCGATCGAAGACAGCTTCGAGACCGCCAAGAACGAGCTCGGACTCGATCACAATGAAACCCGGTCATGGCATGGCTGGCATCGCCACGTCTCCCTCGTCATGCTTGCCTTCGCCATGATGGCGGTGATCCGGTACCGCGCCAATGACGCGACGCCCCAAAAAAGACCGCGGATGCCGACCATCAGGACTTGATCCGCTGGTCTATCCAGGAAGTCCGGCGCATCGCCATAAGACTCGCTCAGCGTCGCATAAGCCCCGCCTACATCATCGCATGGTCATGCTGGAGGCGCGCCCATCAGGCGGCCGCTCGACGAGCTCACCTCAAAACTAAAATACAACTGTAATGCTAAGTACCAAGCATTCATCCGTTTGTCCCAGCTCCGGCAGCGCACGAAAGTCTGCCAATCAAACTCAAAGATTGACTGCAGGGTCCAATCGGGCGCGAGGCGTACAATCAACAAGTATTCGAAAAGCTGGCGGTCCGGGTCGACCGCGTCCGGATAAACCGTTCCTGTTTTGCGAGCGTCCAGCACGCCTTTTATTGAGTATCTGTCGCCACGGCGCGAAAGGGCGTCAACGTTGGCCGTCCCAACTGCGGCCTCGCTCAGGTTAGGGCAACCAGGGGTCTTATTGAAAAAGCTGATCGCGAGCTTTTCAGCAAGTTGTCCCACGCTCAGAGCTAGACCACGTTTTTTCATCTCTCGGTGGAGGTCGGCTCGCAACCGCAGAAGTTCGTTATCATCCATAGACAACAGATCCTGATGCATCTCCTCAAACCTCGAGCTGGTCATCTGTATGATCCGTTGATAAAAGGCGGTGCCCAATCTCTAGCGTCATGGCATTGCCATTCAAAAAAGCCTGACAGAAATTCATTATCTGGTCTTCGGGCCAGCGATCAGCACCCCGCATTGAACATTCCCAAACCGTGAGCACCCGCCATCCATCGTTCGCCAACGCTGAGCAATTTCTGGCGTCGCGCGATCTGTTTGCATTAATTTTTGATTCCCAGAACTCTGTGCGTGTAACCGGCATACGAAACAGGGGGCAATTGTGACCATGCCAGAAGCAGCCGTGGACGAACAATGCTGCGTGATGTTTCGGAAAGACTAGATCGGGACGACCCGGCATATCCTTAACCTGGAGCCGGTATCGATATCCACGAGCGTGTAGTCCACGACGGATCACCAACTCCGGGCGAGTGTCCCGCCCGCGTATTCTACTCATGTTATAACTGCGCACCTCAGGCGAATGCACATCGGAGACCGGCTTCGCTGCGGGGGGCTTCATGATACCAGCGCCGACTGTTGAGCTGGCGGTCTCACTGCAACGCGCGCCGGGATGGCGGGGAAGAGATCCGACAGTGCGGAAAACCCGCCTTTCCTTTCTTCGAAAATGGCCACGCTATGCTGCAACTCGCCATTGGCCAACATCGCAACGAGGCCTGCCTGGACCAACTGATGCGAATGCCTTCCGACGAATGTCAGCAAGATAGGACTCGAGCCGTCGTTATGCGGAACTGACCTTATCAATGCGAAGTCTCTGCTATCGAGATTGCGGAAAACCTCGTGATCAAGCTGGCTTCCTCCAAGACGCCAGTTCTTACCGCCCTTATTCACCCTCCGGATTTCCCTGTTCATGGCAGCGCCGAACAGGCAGATGCAGTCGAAATCACCGCCCTTCTCCTCAAAAACATCAGGATGAAGCAGTCGCTTTGCAGCGCGGGTTGTCAATGCGATAGCGCGCTGGTGGCTGGCGGTCGCTTTCCGATGGGCTGCAAACAGCCCCATATCTGAATCCGTAAGGGAGCGGACGATTATAAGTTCGGAGCCGCTCAATGCGATCCTCCGGATGTCGCGCGTGATGTTTCGACCGCACCTTCCGATTTGGTCAGCTGCGTATTCAGAGCTGCGCCTATGTGCCAGGCAAGCAGGGGAGGCACGGCATTTCCAATTTGCCTGAAAGCTGGGTTCATAGTCCCGCTGAATGTGAACCCATCCGGAAAGGATTGCAGACGTGCCGCTTCGCGGACGGATATAGGTCGCGCCTGATCGCTATCGTAGTGAATGTGGCTGTATCCATCTTTGCCGAGATGCGCGAGGAGAGTGCGGGCTGGGCGATCAGCTTCCATCTTCCGCCACTTATTGGGAAACTTGCCCGCGTCGTAGGGCGGAACGATGCTGGCAAGAAGTGCTTGCCATTCTTCTGAGCCTTCCGACAGCTCTCGGCCACTTTTCTTAAGCTCCGCCAGCTGCGCCTCGAACAGTGAGACGGCGTAGCGGTGAGCCTCCGGATACTGATCGCCTGCCTGAAGGCCGGCGAAAATCTGATAGTCCCGCGGCAGATACCGTATCACGTGGTCATAGACAGCAGATTTACCTTCGAAGCCAGGCCAAGTGCGCATCGCCTGCGCGTATTCTGTACGTGCACGGCGTTGGTGCATGGATCGGGACTTGAGCGGATCTGGATCTGTGATGGGGCTATCTATGTGGTCGGTCCATTGCGGCGGATGGATTTAGGGCGTGCGCATGCAAGCATACGATTGAGGGCGGCGCAGCCGATGGCCACTTCCGTCTGCTGAGTGTGAAACGACCGAGCCCGCAGACGCCGCCCGATGATGGACTTGTATCGGCCGATGGCAGTCTCGACCAGCGAGCGCTTGCCGTAGCCGGTGGAGAGCTGCCATTTCATTCGTCCGTCTCTGCTGATTGCAGCGATATGCTGATCCCTTTGTCCGGGAGATTGATCGCCGGCTGGTTCGATCGCGTTGGCGCGCGGGGGAATGACGATGACGGCAGCCGCACTGTGGTCGGTGACCGCGTCGTATGTGGGCTTCCCGTCATAGGCGCCGTCGGCTGTGAACTGCCCGATCCGACCATCGATCTGGTTGAGCAACGGCTCCACCTGCGATGCGTCGCCCGCGTCCTGGTCGGTCATCGTATGTGCAATGATCTCGCTGCTATCGGCATCCAGTGCCACATGCAGCTTTCGCCAACCACGGCGGGATCTGGCGCCATGCTTCTCCTCCAACCATTGGCCCGCGCCGTAGACCTGCAGTCCAGTGCTGTCGACAAGAATATGCACTGGCCCGTCCGGTCGACCCTGGAGGTCATGCGCCTTGTTGGGCGATTGCCATGTTCGCGCCCGACGGCTCAGGGTGGTATGATCGGGGACAGCGAGCGCCAAGCCCATCAAGGGCAGCACCGATCCTAATAATCCTTCGAGCTGACGCAGCCGCAAGCCGAACACCAGGCCCAGCGTCAAGGCGGTCTCGATGGCTAAATCGGAATAACGAGGCTGGCCACCACGCGTCGTTCGGCGTGGAGCAAGCCACATGGCAAGCGCCTCCGGTGTCAGCCACAGGGTCAAGCTGCCACGTCGCCGTAACCCCGCCTCATATTCCGGCCAGTTCGTCACCTTGAATTTCATCCTGCCGATGCGATGGCGGCGGGCGGCGTTATGTTTGAAAGGCATCAAGGTCACAGATCGGTTAGTGAGGTTGCCGATCGCCTACACCACGACCGCTAAACGATCCGTGCACCAACGCGATGCCAAGCCGGTGTCTAATTTTCGGGCGGCCATTGCTGCGCGCCATGCAGGACACGAACTAACTCCACATCGTCGGATACTACATAGACCACGATGAAGGGCGTCCCGGACACAACCAATTCCCTTGTTTCCGGCATTCGGCCTGTGCGGCCGGAGCGAGGAAAGTCACGCAACCGCTCAACCTGTCGCTCAATTTCATCCCACATATTGAGCGCTGCCAAAGGATTGTCCAATGCAATATGGTCAACGATCTTGTCGAGATCGATGGCATATGAATCACGCCTGACGATCCGCATGTACTCAGCGACCTTGCGCGCCAATACGGCGCTGTAGGTCCGCCCGCTTCAACTGCGCCTTATCCGCCCATTCGTCCTCGGAAATTGCACGATTCGAGCCATCCTCAATCCCATCCATTGCCTTTTGCACCTGGCTTCGGAACCACGCATCATGTTCCCCCGCTGTATGGAGTTGTCGCTGACGTTCCGCCGTATCAGGCCGCTTGCGTTCCACGGCAGCCGGATCATGTTCGGTCATGTCGATTTCGAACCGTTCAAGTCCAAGCTCGTCACGAACATAAGCAGCAGCCGTGTTCAGATTCCGCCAGATTCGCATCCGGCGCGATCGTTGAGCGGCCACAGCTCTTTCGTTCGCTCCATATTTCACGAGAACGGCAAACCCGCCCGGCTGCCCAAAAACAACGGCGCCGTTGAGTGCGTGAGCGATCGCCAGGTTTTTGACGGCTTTGCCATCGATAGTATCCGGCTGCATGGAAATCCCTTCTAATAAAAGCGATGCGTTTATCAGATGTTTGCACGAATTTACCATTTTAGCAACGGCTTCGCCACCTTCTTCATTTCGAAAGCCATAAGGGAGCTTTCCGCGAGTGTGGGTGGTGCGGTTTTTGTTAAGTTTGTGCCACACCGGCCCGCAGTTTGCGCGGGCCGGAACCGTCGCAGGGATGCGTGAGCAGCCCGAACGGCGACGTCCGCTTATCTTTCTCTATCTTTAATAGAACTAGTGCCGCGCCACAGAGATTATGACTCTTTGACGGGGTAAGCTTTGCGGAGCTTTTGGCGGGCTTTTTCGGTTGTGAACATCCATTGGATCTTTGCGCCATTAGCGTTGCGTTGCTGCTCCCAGGCTGCGACTTCGGCGATTATGGTGTCTTTATTGTCGATACGACGGTCGAGGCATTGGCTGCGCAGGACACCGATCTCGATCTCGACCATGTTGAGCCAACTGGCGTGCTTGGGCGTGTGGTGGAACTCCAGTCGCTTCAGCACCCTTCGAGCCTCCGGGGCTGGAAATGCGTCGTAAAGCGCCCCGGCGGAATGGGTGGAGAGGTTGTCCATCACCACGCGGATGATCGGGGCGTCGGGATAATCGACGTCGACCAGTTCGCGCATGCACTGGGCGAAGTCTTGGTTGGTTCGCCGATCGGTGACCTTCACCCTGCGCCAGGGCTGGTGGGCGTCCATGAAGACAAACAGATTGACCGTGCCGTTTCGGCGATACTCGCAGTCGTAGCGTTCAAGCTGGCCAGGCTTGGCCGCAATGGGCTCGCGCACTTCGCCGATGAGTTGGGTCGGGCTCTCGTCGAAGCAGACCACGGGCCTTTGTGGATCAGGCGTCTCTGCGTAGAGGTCGAGAACATCCTCCATGCGCGCGACGTATTCCCCATCGAGCTTTGGGATGCACCACATGTCTTTGCGCCAAGGTTTGAGATGATTCTCAGCCAGCCGGCGACGTACGGTCTCCGAGGACAACTCGTCATGATCGGTGAGTCGGACCATCTCATCGGCCAGAAGCTCCAGGGTCCAGCGGGCTCGCCCGGGCGGCGGCTTTGAGCAGGCGGTCGCCACCAACAGCGCCTCCTCCTTGCTCGATAGCTTGCGCTCAACACCCGGGCGCGGTTCTTCACTGAGCGCGCCTTCCAGATTGGCTTCCACAAACCGGCGCTTGGTCCGGTAAATCGTCGATCCGCTGACGTTCAAGGTTGCCGCGATCACCTCGTCGCTGAAGCCTTCGTCCGCCGCCACCAGGATCTGGGCGCGCTTGATCTTGCGCGACGCATGGCGTCCCCCGCTCAACAAAACGGCCAGTTGATCACGTTCCGATTGGCTAAGCTCTACGTGAAACTTTATAGTCATCGACACCTCCTTCAGCGCGGAGACGCAGATGAATCCGAAAATGAGTCCCTCACTTGACCCGCAAGCCGCAACGGCAAGACATGGCCTTACGCAAGTCCAAGGCCAGTACCTGGCCTTCATCTACGCCTACAGCCGCATCTTCAAACAGCCTCCGGCCGAAGCCGACATGCGTCGCCACTTCGCCGTTACGGCTCCGTCTGTTCACCAGATGGTGCTGACCCTCGAGAAGGCAGGATTTATATCCCGCGTGCCAGGCGCAGCACGCAGCATCCAACTTCTCATCCCACCAGAAGACTTGCCCATTCTACGATAACCCAACCCGTCATAATCTCTGTGGCGCGGTACTAGCCCGCATCTCTCACAGCGCCTGTGGCTTTGGTTGACGTTGGGCTGTTGGCGGCGGTCGGGGCCGGGCTCGCCGCCGAAGACGCGCGCGGCCGTCGCCGCGATGTGGGGCGTTTTGTCTGGGCCGGTGATGTATCCTTTTTCGTTGGTGGGTGGGTTCAGGTCCGGCGGCATCATCGGGCCGCAGCGCATATTCGGGCGTGAGCCAGAGCAAACTCCTCGGCATAGGGGCAGGCCGAAGCCATCGCCACCTTGATGCGGCGGACTGAGACGCGGACCTGGGCGCCGATCTTCAACAGCTTCAATCAGCACTGTTGCATGGATCAGACTTTGGACGAGGCAACCCTATCCACTGCATTTTTCATGCAACGCGCTCGAACTTGGGCCGGCCAAGTTCTGTCATCCGGTTAAGAACACGGACGCCAATCTTCGCTTCAGTCTTCTGATTGTCAAAATGTCGTGCTTTGACTTTGGGCCCGATCACAGCCTTCCATCGACCCATCTGGGTCTCAGCGCGACTGCGCTTGTTGTAGCCGGCGGATTTCTGCCATGCCATCCGCCCTTTGGTCTGGATTTCTGCAATATGGCGATCGCGGACAGATGGAACCAGCACCGATTGAGGGCTGGCAACGGCAGTCTTGGGAGGTGGGATAATGACCTCCACGATCTCACCAAAGCGTGTCGCCAGAAGGATCTCGGGTTGGCGTTCCATCATAGGCGCCGTCGGCAATGAACTTCTCGACGGGGCCACCGATCTGGTCCAGAAGTCCTGGTAACGTTGTCGGATCGCCGACATCATCCACGGTCAGATCGGAACAAACAATCTCACCACTGATACCAGCGTGAGCGATCTCTGACTCTTTTTGAGTATAGCGCGACGATCAGGATGAGACGCGAGCGACAATCTGGATGAGATTCTTATGTCGCGGTTGGAGCGAAGTTATCATGTTGATTGTCGCTGGCAAGAGTTTCATCGTGTTCTGATTGCCGCTCCGCGACAAGCTGGGAAGAGCTTTTGATTGTCGCGAATGAGGCGGGTCTGCCGCGCTGGCGTTTGGCTTCCATGGCCGAACGCCGCCGGTAGCTTTCGACATTCATCTCGAAGATTGTTGCGTGATGGACAAGTCGGTCCACCGCGGCAAGCGTCATGGCCGGGTCTGGAAAGACGCGGTTCCATTCTCCGAAGGGCTGATTGGCGGTGATCATGATGGAACGCCGCTCATATCTTGCGGAGATGAGTTCGAAGAGCACGCTCGTTTCGGCCTGGTCCTTGGTGACGTAGGCCAGGTCGTCGAGGATGAGAAGATCGAACTTGTCGAGCTTTGCGATGGCGGCTTCGAGCTGAAGCTCCCTCCGCGCGACCTGAAGCTTCTGGACGAGATCGGTCGTGCGGGTGAAGAGCACGCGCCAGCCGTTCTCGATTAGCGCGAGGCCGACGGCTGCGGCGAGATGGCTCTTTCCGCCGCCGGGCGGACCGAACATCAGGATATTGGCGCCTTTGGCGAGCCAGCTATCGCCGGCTGCAATCGCCATGACCTGGGCCTTGGAGACCATGGGAACAGCGTCGAAGGCGAAGCTGTCGAGCGTCTTTCCGGGTGGCAGGTGGGCCTCGGCGAGGTGTCTTTCGATCCTGCGATGGGCGCGTTCGGCCAATTCATGCTCGGCGATGGCCGAGAGGAAACGGGCAGCAGGCCATCCTTCCCGATCGGCCTGCTCGGCAAATTGGTGCCAGAACGTCTTGATCGTCGGCAGCCTCAGTTCGTTGAGCATGATGCCGAGGCGGGCTTCATCGACTGTGTGGATGTTGCTCTTCATGCGACCTCTCCCGCATAGGCCGTGCCGATCAGGGCTTCATAACCATTGAGCGACGCGAGTTGCACATGAACGATCGGCAACTGATCCGGGTCCGGGCTGAAGACCGCTCTCAAAGCCGCCAGATCAGGCAGTTTGTGGGCGTCGAGCGTTTTGGCAAGCTCCTCGGCCAGTTCACGCTCGCAACTGCGATCGTGAGCCAAGGCAAGCAGTTCCACGGTGATCTTGCAAGCCTGCCGCTCGGGCAGTTGCTCGATGAGCGCGTCGAAAGTCCTGCGATATTCCGGCCTGGGGAAGAGCTTGTCGCGATAGACGAGCCCCAAAAGCGCCATCGGCTTTTTGCGCAGGGAATGAATGACGTGATGATAGTTGACGACTTGATCGTGCTTGCCACTCGCATGGGCGCGGCCTCGGGGTAATGTCAGCAGATGCGTGCCGCCGATGAAGACGTCGAGGCGATCGTCGAACAGACGCACCCGCAGCCGGTGGCCAATCAGACGGGAAGGCACGGTGTAGAAGACCTTGCGCAAGGCGAAGCCGCCGGTGCTCGATACGGTGACGATGACCTCTTCGAAGTCGGTGGTGCGACGATCGGGAAGAGCTTGCAGATGCGTGCGCTCGGCATCGATGCGCTTGCCATGTGCGGCATTGCGGCGGCTGACGATCTCATCGATGAAGGCGCGATAGGATCCGAGGTCGCCAAAGTCCCTGGTTCCGCGCATCAGCAGAGCATCGCGGATCGCATTCTTGAGATGGCCGTGGGAACTTTCGATCGAGCCGTTCTCGTGCGCGACGCCCTTGTTGTTGCGCGTCGGCGTCATGCGATAATGGGCGCACAGTTCGTCGTAGCGATGCGTCAGATCGACCTTGGCGTCGGCATCGAGGTTGCGGAAGGCGGCCGATAAGCTGTCGCTGCGATGATAGAGCGGCGAACCGCCAACCGACCACAGGGCGTTCTGCAGCCCCTCGGCCAGAGCGACGAAGCTCTCTCCACCCAGGATGACATGGGCATGCTCGAAGCCCGACCAGACCAGCCGGAAGTGATAAAGCAGATGATCGAGCGATTGGCCGGCGATCGTCACGCCGAGGCTGCCCATGTCGGTAAAATCCGACAGTCCTAACCGACCGGGTTCGTGCATCTGACGGAAGATCACTTCCTGCTCCTGACCGTGAACAGCCCGCCATGATCGGATACGACGCTCAATCGTACGGCGAACACCTTCTGACAGCTCTGGATGACGCCGCAGCATCTCGTTGTAAACGGCGACCGCTCGGATGCCGGGCGCGGCCTTGAGGAGCGGAACAACCTCGGCGTCGAAGATGTGCTCAAGGGGATCGGGGCGACGCCGGTCGCGCGGCGGCTTGGTCTGCGATGGAAGACGCGCATCCTTCTCGATGCGGTAAGCCGTCGCCCGGCTGATCGACGCCTTGGCGGCAGCGACCTCAATGGGGTTGTTTTGTCGGTACTTCATAAAAAGCCTCGTCTGATGATCGGTTACATGGCGACCCGGCACAAAGGTGATTCTCCATTCTCAGAAAATCACCGACGCTACCGGGCCAACCGCGATCATGAGACGCCGAAAAATTGCGCCGCGGCGGGGGTGTAACTCCAGTCGGGCTACGCCCTCCCTTCGTCACACCCCCGCCGCCGAGTCTCATCCTGATTGACGCTGAGTCTCACCTTGTTTGTCGCCGCGCATTTTGAGGTTTCCAAATCAGTTGAGTTCTGAATCAATACCGCAAACGGAGGTTTGCGGATGACATCAGGAATTCCACTGCGCGATGACTTCGACGGCTTCGCTCTTCGGGCGTTGGCCAAAGGCACGAAGGATGCGGCACAGGCTCGGCGGCTTCTTGCCCTTGCCGAAATCTATGATGGCCATTCCCGCAGCGATGCGGCCAGGATCGGAGGCGTGACCCTGCAAATTGTCCGCGACTGGGTTATTCGCTTCAATGCGCGTGGCCCGTCGGGGCTCATCAATGGCAAAGCACCCGGCAATCAAGGAAAGCTTTCCGACGTGCATCGCCAGGCTTTGGCAAAGATCGTCGAAAGTGGCCCGATACCGGCGGTGCATGGCGTTGTGCGCTGGCGGCGCAAGGATCTTGCTCAATGGCTGTTCCAAGAATATCGGATATCCGTCGATGAAACGACCATTGGCCGCGAATTGAAGGCGCTCGGCTTTGCAAAGCTGTCTGCCCGCCCGCGCCATTACGCCCAGAACGAAGGCGACCTGGAGAGTTTTAAAAAAGTTCCCCGCCACACTGGCAGCCATCAAAGGCAGGCTCCCGAAGAACGTCGAGATTGAGCTCTGGTGGGCCGACGAAGCTCGGATAGGCCAAAAGAACAAGATCACCCGGCGATGGGCACGCAGGGGAACAAGGCCTTCGGCACCACACGATCAACGCACGATGTGGACCTATATCTTCGGCGCTATCTGCCCCAAGAAGGGCAAAGGTGCGGGTCTCGTTCTTCCCTACTGCGACACCAGCGCCATGAACCAGCATTTGATCGAAATCAGCCAGGCCGTCGATGACGGCGCTCATGCCGTGCTGATCGTTGATCAGGCGGGGTGGCATGTCACGCCGAAGCTCGATGTGCCCGACAACATCACACTGCTCTTCCTGCCGCCACGCTCGCCCGAATTAAATCCCGTCGAGAACGTGTGGCAATTTCTGCGTGACAACTGGTTGTCCAACCGGATCTTCAAAGATTACGAGGACATCGTCGCCCATTGCTGCGACGCATGGAACAAGCTGGTCGCTCAGCCGTGGAAGATCATGTCGATTGGAATGCGTGACTGGGCGCACCGGTTTTGATTAGCGCTCGTTGGTATTACAAGGGCAATGCTGCGCGCCCGGCTCTGGCCTGCGCGGCGTGAAGAGATCAGTCGGTCACGGTGAGCAGGATACAGACGCTACCGTGCTGAGCTGATGCGTGAACTTGCAGGAAACGATTAGATGGTGTGATCGATCGATCCGAGACGCGGTACACTCCGTAGATGCCAGTGGCCCAACGAGGCCGATCAAGTGTTTGGAACCCACGTCGCGGAACCCATCTTGGCCAGCGTTCATGTGTGAACGCAACAAAAGGCCGGACATATGAACGCAAGAGATCCGATCAAATCATCAAAGAGTTCTTGCAAGGAGGGGGCCGTCCACATATGGCATCTCGACGAATGTGTGGTGGCCATCAATGGCAAGAAGCAGTGGCTCTGGCGTGCGGTCGATCAGGACGGCTTCGTCCTCGACGTACTGGTGCAAAGCCGCCGAAATGCCAAGGCGGCAAAGCGTCTGATGCGTAAGTTGCTGAAGGCTCAAGGGCGGACACCACGGGTCATGATCACCGACAAGCTCCGGTCCTATGATGCCGCCAGGCGTGACCTCATGCCCGGTGTCGAACACCGGTCGCACAAAGGCCTCAATAATCGAGCGGAAAATTCGCACCAGCCGACCCGACGACGCGAAAGGACCATGAAACGCTTCAAGTCGGCACGCCAGCTTCAGCGGTTCGTTTCCATCCATGATCCGATTGCCAACCTGTTCCACTTTCCCCGCAATACGCTGTCATCGGCTCAACATCGAGACCTGCGTAACGCCGCCATGCAAATCTGGAACAAAATCGCGTGTGTCGCCGCAGCCTGACAGCCGTCCCGGCCAGCTATCGCTGCATCAATCCGCTGATAACTTTACAGTTGCCTACGTGGGAATAGAACACCGCTTACCTTGATCCATTTTTCGCTGTAGGTGGAGTAGGCCATAAGGCCCACTCCTTGTCGCCCTACCAATCAGGCGTCGACTTTTTGCTTGGCAAACAAGTTATAGGTTGCTTGCAATGACTGTATTGCAAGGGTTGCCGTCTGCGAATTTTGTGCACTGTCGGCGTTGACCCAAACCCACTGTGTTCCGTTGCCCTGAATTGGGTATTCATAGGTGTTGTAAGTTTTGCCGGTGACGGTGACCTGATTTTGTGTCGTGCCCGTGTAGGCAATCGTGTTGGAGGGGTCGGCTTGCTGATTGAGAATGACAACGTTGGCCTTGTTTTCAGTAAGTTGTACCGAAATGAACTGGTTGATGTTGCTCTTCAAGGTCACATCATACCAATGGCTTGCTGGTACACCGTAGAAACGCGTAAATTTCGCAAACGATGCTGTTGAGCCGATTGGTGCAGCAACATTGTTGATGCCGGATGTGTTCGTCGGCATTTTTACGCTGGCAATATAAGCATCTATTTTTACGCCTGGATCGGCAGTGGTTAGTGAAATGCTGACGGAGGCCGTGTCGCTGCCTGAAACAAAGCATAGCGCTGCAAGGCCCTGATTACCAGTAGTGCCAGGCACAGTAACCTTTACGGGAGGCTGTGATTGACTCCAAATCACGTTCACAGTCGCGTTGGCATCGTTACCGGCCGAGTTGTAGAAAACCAGCGCGTATAGTTGCCCCTGATTCAAATTGCCGTTGCAGCTTGCTGTATCACCGCCGTTCAAGGTGATCAGACGTCCGTCATTCCAAGTAACTGCTGTCATCGTCTTATCCTTTGATTGCAACTATGGTGTGTGTATTTACAGTATGCAAGTTACGGTTCCCATAAGTTCAAGTCAAGGTCACTTATATAAATTTTTGCTAAAACGATCTGTGGTTTAATAATTATGGTGAACAAACCGCAAGTTGATAGGCGGGCTGTCGCAAATTCCGCGGTTAGTGGCCCTGTCGGCTCGAAGCTGGGATTTTGGCCAAGTTGAAGAACGATGGGTGAACGTCAGGGTTTGGCCTGAGCTTTGAGCAACCACTCTGCAAAGTTGCGCTCGCCATTTTCATCCCATGCTAGTTCCGGTCAGAGGCTGGAATCGTAGCGATATGTCTTTGGCGCCTTCTTATTTGAGAATTGCGCTTCGATGCCCACATCGGGACGCTGAACAGCCTTCTTCTCGTGCTTATAAACTGATGCCGCCCCTGCACCGTCAGTTGTCATAATTCCCCGGTATACCTTGATTCATTTCCACTATCGGTAGCGTAGAATTCGAAACAGAGCTTCGGTAGTGTTAGAACAAATCAGGAATACTATTTTTGATATGAACTGAGGGCGGGATGAAGCTTTTACGTGATGCTCGAACACTGAAGACGAAAGCAATAGAGTCCCTTCGAACAGCGATGACAGCGTTCAACAGTTATGATGAAGCTGGCCGCGTTACTGTAGTTTTGATGCATTCACAGCACGCATGCGAGATGCTGCTTAAGGCAGTGTTAATACAGGGTAAGGCGGGGGTTTTTGACAAAGGGACGGGCAGGGCAATCGGATTTGAGCGCTGCCTCGGCCTCTGCGTTGCACATCATCAGCTTACACCTGAAGAGGCCGGTATTATGCGTGCCATCGACGCCCAGCGCGATGCCGCTCAGCATTGGTTTGTCTAGGTTTCTGAGGATCTCCTCTATATGCAGATCAGAGCGCTGATTACCGCTTTCGACGCTTACTTGCAGCGGAAGCTGGACGTCACGCTGCACGAACACATCCCTCCAAGGGTACTTCCGATATCCACAAAGCCACCCGGCGACTTTGAGTTCCTGGTTGATAAGGAGTTCAACTACGTCAATGAGCTACTCCAGCCAGGGCGTCGCGCTCGCGATGAAGCCCGGGCGAGAATTCGCAGTATGCTGGCAATGGAAGCAATCGTAACGGACGAAGTAGAGATCTCTGAACGCGATATTGACCGCATCGAGAAGGCAATGCGTGGGGGCGCCGAGTTTGTCGCAGTGTTTCCTCGTCTTGCTACAGTAGGTACGACTACGGAGGGCGAGGGTGTGAATCTGGTTGTCCAGTTCACAAAGAAGCAAGGTGCTCCAGTTCATTACGTTGGGGGGATGATCCTGCCGCGTCGGCGGCGGTCCGCGAGATCGACCTGCGAAAAAAAATCCATATGCAGCGAACTGAACTCGCCGCGAAGATTGGTCTCAGTGCGCCGAAAGCGAAAGTACTGCGCGCCCATCTTGGCATTGATGATGATGCAAGTTGCTGTCACGTTTTTGAATTCGGTGCCCAGAAAATTCCGTGCTTTTCCGACAATGCTCTGCGCCGAATGAAGGAAGCGCTGCCAGACCTCGACATGTCTGAGCTGTGGGCGAACAGGAATGGGTAGTTGTTAGTCAGCGAGGACTACGAAGGCGTGGTCTGGGATTTGCCGCAAACTCTTCGGCCGATCGCGGCGACGGGCGACCCTCATCGCTATGATCTAACGCTGTTCGACAGCTTCATCGTTGCTCCGCGCTGAATCGAGACAGTAGGCCACCCCTACGCCGGCGTATTGCGGGCCGTTTTATATGTGATAATGTCCCCCACACGCCGCCGCTCGCAAGCGCATTGGCAAGGATGAAGTAGGTGGCCAGTTCGTAATAGGAGCGGTCAATGGAATTGTCGGTAAAGACATACCGGGACCACCGCCGCTCAAGATGGCCGAGCGGGACGTCGGCAGGTAGCGGTTTACGACGGTCGCCACCAATCCCGCCAAACACTGCGATTGCAGCAAGGAGCGGCTGCACGGCACGACCGCCTTCAAATGCAAAGCTGCTCAGGAACCGGGCGCCAATCTTCCTGAACACGTGGTATTCGGGTGCAAGCTCGCCGAGCACGTCCGGCCTTCCAGGACGAAGTGTTCGCCGGACGATAGCCGCATCATCTGCGATGGTATCCAGGGGCGCGATCACAGCGACGACAGCAGTTACATCGGCTTCGGATCGCACAGCAGTCACCACAGCGTCAAGCCCTCGGCGATCCGAAGAAGCCGGGCACGCCCCTCTGTTCCGCAGAAGCGGCGATCGTTTCCTCAAGCCGCTTTTTGGCGCGCAGATTGGCACGCCCAACGAGCGACTGGAACATCGACAACGTCGCATCGGTCAAGGTAGTCGCCAACTCGCTCAAGGTCGCCATCATGACCGCATGTCGGCGTGGTGCATTCATCTGCTGGAACGCTTGCGCCGTCTAGAGGCTTCCTTCTCTCGCCATTTGAGCCATGCGGTGATTGGGCGATGTCACGTTGTCGGCAACTTAACGGGTGGCGGATGATACGGTTGAGATGACCTCATCGACCATCAGCTACAAGAACCACCGATTTCCACCGCAGATTATCGCCCGTGCGGTCTGGCTGTATTTCCGGTTCCCGTTGAGCCTGCGGCTGGTCGAGGAAATGTTGCTGGAGCGCGGCATCGTCGTTTCTTACGAAACGATACGGCGATGTGGCCGCAAATTCGGGGCAGCCTACGTCAAGCGGCTGCCTAGAATGAAGCCGTCGCGGAAAGATATCTGGCATCTGGACGAGGGTGCGCCACGAAGGCGCGAAGGAGGAGCTATGATTTAGGCACTTCCCAAGCAGCCATGCTGCACAGGAGATGAGGGCTGGCCCCTCGAAGCCGGCTTGCAGGAGCGGGTTTCAAACCACCTCAAGCTGCTGTCGTAAAGAGCGATGGTGGTGAGCGTTGAGGAAAAGGCCGGACTTGATCCGGTCAGGTAAGATGCAAGGAGACGAGCGTGAGCGAACCGCTGACGACGTGTCGAAAAGTGCATAGATGGCGTCAAAACCGGGTGGGCTTCGTTAACCCGGGAGAAGTCTGGGAGATACCTGTCTACTGCCCAGATGGCGTCCGGCATGAAGGCGGCGTGACCTTGCTTCAGGCTCTTGTGTGGAACGTGGGAACCTGTCGCCCCGATGCGAAGGGAGACATCCAAGTGGAAGCACCATGAGGATCCGAGTACCGATGCGGGGCACAGGGACGGAGTTGCGTGTAGTAGTGAAGAAGGTGCTGTAATGGCGTTGGAGCGAAGGCGCAACACTGTCCAGCTTTATCGAAAGGTCAACCGTCATGCGGGAGGAGCCTTTGGGTAAAGCAAAGCCGTTCGATATTCCTAAACGGGCTGTTTGGGAGGCTTATCAACGGGTAAAGGCGAACCGGGGTGCAGCCGGGGTCGATGATCAGTCGATCGAGGATCTTGAGCGGGATGTGAAGAACAACCTGTTCAAGCTCTGGAACCGATTGTCATCTGGCAGCTACTTTCCGCCGCCAGTCAAACGGGTCGCGATCAAAAAGCGGCAAGGTGGTACAAGGCCGTTGGGCATTCCCACGGTCTCAGACCGGATTGCGCAAGGGGTGGTGAAGGCATACCTGGAACCGGAACTGGAAAGACATTTCCATCCCGATTCCTATGGGTATAGGCCCGGCAAGTCGGCACTCGAGGCCGTGGGTATGGCAAGGCAGAGATGCTGGCGCCATGACTGGGTTCTCGATCTCGACATTCAGGCCTTCTTCGACACCATTCCACACGACCTGTTGCTACGGGCGGTGCGAAAGCACACCGACTGCACGTGGGTGTTGTTGTACATTGAACGGTGGCTGACGGCTCCCGTGCAACTGGAGAACGGCACTTTGGAACCTCGGGAGAGGGGAACTCCGCAGGGGTCAGTTATCTCACCCTTGCTGGCGAACCTCTTTTTGCACTATGCGTTCGATCGGTGGATGGCCAAACACCGTCCTGAGATTCCGTTTGAACGCTTTGCCGATGATGCCGTTTGTCATTGCAGCAGCGAGCGTCAGGCCCAAAAGTTGCAAACGGATCTTGAGCAACGGTTTGCTGAATGCGGACTGAAGTTACATCCAAACAAGACACAGATCGTGTATTGCAAGGATAACGTTCGGCGGGGGCATTGCCCCAATCAGAAGTTCGACTTTCTCGGCTACACCTTTCGACCGAGACTGGCAATGAACCGATGGGGCAAGACCTTCGTCAATTTCAGTCCGGGTATCAGCAACCGAGCCGCGAAAGCCATCGTCAGACAATGCGGGACTGGCAGCTTGACCGCCGTATCGACAAGCGCATCAATGATCTGGCCAAGATGTTCAATCCGATCCTTCGTGGTTGGATGAACTACTATGGTCGTTACCACAAATCGGCACTTTCCCGAGCATTGATGCACCTCGATCTGCGCCTGGCACGCTGGGCCATGTCGAAATATCGACGCCTGAGACGCCATCGTCGGCGTGCGCGGTACTGGGTCCAGGACGTAAGGCGTCGGGAGCCAGCGCTGTTTGCACATTGGCGATTGCTGTATCGGGCAACGGCTGGACGGTAGGAGCCGGATGAGTGGAGACGCTCACGTCCGGATCTGTGAGAGCCTGGGGGTGAAATTCCCCCGGGCCACTCGACTCGTGATTTCCATAGGCGGCCGAAAACATTGGCTGTGGCGTGCTGTCGACCAAGACGGCTACGTTCTCGACGAGATCGTCCAGACCCGCCGCGATACCAAGGCTGCCAAGCGATTGCTGGTCAGGCTGCTGAAGAAGCAAGGTCTGTCGCCGAAGCGCATCGTCACCGACAAACTGCGCTCATACGGCGCGGCAAAACGGGATGTAATGCCCGGCGTCGAACATCGATCGCACAAGGGCCTTAACAATCGCGCAGAGAATTCTCACGTGCCGCTTCGAAAACGAGAGCGGATGATGCAGGGCTTTCGATCCGTCGGAGGTTTGCAACGTTTCATCTCGGTCTTTTCAGCAGTCCGAAATCTTTCGTCGCGCCGCACCAGAGACACTCAGCCCTAGCCACCCATATTCATCGCATCCGCGCCATGGCGCAGTGGAAAGCCGTGACCGCTGCAATTGCCTGAGTTTACCGACAAGCGACTTTTCGGCCGTTGATCAAACAACGTGACATCGCCCGGGTGGCATCTGGCTTCATCGTCGTCCTCGGACGACCTCCAAGGAACGAAAGTTAGCGCGCTCCCATGGGATCCGAACTTTGAAGCCGAGGGGGATTTCGAACGACGAGTTTGACGCGGGCCACGTTCTGACCGCTTCCTTCCTTGGTGGCTTCCTGTCGGACGATCGGCGTGCGCAGCGTTTCTGGGCAGATCTGCAGAAACTTGTCGATCCAGATGAGGACGTGCTTCTGAATGCACTCGGCACTTATGACGCTGGCCGCGGTGCCGAGTGATCAGGCTTTACAGCCCTTGGTGATGCCAACGTCGGTTGCGGCCTTGACTTTCGGTTGCAATCTGGGGAATGCTCACTCAAAGCTTTTGCAAGTAAAAAGTACGCTAAAATGGCTGGAGCGGCTGGGTAGACTTGGTCGTTCGGCAACGATCTGCGGTCGGGCGACCGCGATTTATAGATAGCCGTCAGATTATACGCCTTCAAGCAGTCTTACCTATGTCTTGTCCGGAGGGGTCATGGCAATTCGGGTTCTGCCTTCACAGATCATCGCGATGCTTGCGCCGCGGCGCCATCGCTTGCGCAACTTCTTGTGGCACGCAGTCCGCGGCGCTCGAACAATCCACAGCTCACCTGCCCCGCCATGATGGCAACCGGCAGGACGATACGGATCTTCGCGATATGGAGGCGATCATACAAAAGCTCGGCTCCTACCGGGTCATTCGCAATTTTTACCCTTCTGCGCGACCCGGATTGATGCCGTAGCGCGAGTACATCTGCAACCAACACTCTGGGAGGCAAGTCATGGCAAAGGTTACTCGTGGAAGCCGGCAATCACCGGGGGGGATTTCCGAAGAGGCGTTACGCAGACACATCCGCGCCAAAGGCGCTGACTATCTGCAGGATCCCAACGTCACATCGGTAGGCATCGGCCTGAAGAATGGGGACGGCCCGATCTGCATTCAATTCACGGTCGGCACCAAGGGAGATTCTGCGATTGAATCGCTCGGCAGCCGCCGCATTCCTGAGAGTCCGTCCGAGAATTCAACAGCGGCGAGCAATCCTTCTGACGAGCGTCATGATGGATGCGGCGTAGAGGAACGCCTTAGCGGACTTGATGGTCGATTCCGGGTCCTTCCACAGCCGCCGATTTCGGCTGATCCAGGCGAAGAAGCGCTCGACGATCCGCTGTACAGTGTTGCGTGGAACTGGTCGCCTGGGTTAGCAATTTTGGGCCGGTTGGGCCATCGAGTGGCGGAACCCGGAGGATGATCTCGACGTGTGCGTCGTCGATTTCGACCCGGCGGACCACGGTACGGATGATCTGCCGCATGCTGGTCCTATCAAGGCCGGCGAGCCCTGCCTTCACCTTGGCGGAGAAGTCTTCCAGACGGCTGACGAGGAGTGACAGTTCGTGTTCGTTCCCTGCCACTTCGACCGCCGCCCGGTGTCGCTCCTTAAGCTGGGAGACGCGTTGTTTCAGGCCTGCGATACGCGGTTCGAATTCCGTCTTGTCGATGACGCCCTCGGCGTAGCTGTCGATCAGGCATCGTCAACTTAACGGAATGTGGAATTCGATGTGCGATGAAGGTTCATGACAGACCGTGATCCACTCTATCGTCGACATCGCTTTCCCTCTGAAGTTATTGCCCACGCCGTGTGGCTCTATTTCCGTTTCCCTCTGAGCCTGCGAATGGTCGAGGACTTGCTGGCTGCCCGTGGGATCATTGTCTCGCACCAGACCGTCCGGCTGTGGGCGGAGAAATTCGGCCGCACCTTTGCCAACGAGATCCGTCGTCGATCATCCGGTCGGCTTGGGGACAAGTGGCATCTCGATGAAGCCGTTGTTTCAATCCGCGGCAAGAAGCATTGGCTGTGGCGCGCAGTTGATCAGGACGGTTTTCGTCTTGGAGGTTCTCGTACAAAGCCGCCGAAATGCAAAGGCCGCCAAGCGCCTGATGCGCAAGCTCTTGAAGGGTCAGGGACGGTCGCCGCGTGCGATGATCACCGACAAGCTGCAGTCCTACGGCGCAGCAAAGCGAGAGATCATGCCGAGTGTAGAGCATCGCTGCCACAAAGGGTTGAATAATCGGGCGGAGAATTCTCACCAACCAGTCCGGCGGCGAGAGCGGATCATGAAGCGCTTCAAGTCACAGCGACATCTACAACGCTTCGTCTCCATCCATGATCCGATCGCCAACCTATTTCAAATCCCGCGCCACGACATCTCCTCCGGCCACCATCGCGAACTGCGCACGGCGGCGATGAGCCTGTGGGCGAAAATTGCCCGAGCATGAGAGATATCTGCGGATGGCGTCTTTCGCTGGCCTTTCATCCGTTAAGTTTACGATGCCCTCATTGCGTCGAATGTCCTTCGGCGGTATCGACGGCACCCTGCGGATGGGCGCGAATTACGCTTGTGACGATGAAATGCAGATAGAGCTGTCCCGGCCGGGACAATGGTTACCTATCATTTTGTGATGTTGCGTTTCTCAGAATGGCAAAACCGCTAAGCTCCCATGCGTTATATGTCGATCAGCTTTCACGTGATCGGAAAAATGGCGGATCTCGTGGGATCTGCCCTTCAATATACTGACTTCAAGGCATCGATCATGATCAAGGTGCACGTGCATACTGGCGACAGATATGTCGTGGTGGTCGTGATGTGAATTGATCAGCTTTCTCGCAACGTTCCTAGCACTGTGATCGTAAGTGTAGCTCAGGACCCCAACGCATTTGTCCAGTCGCCCCGCTTCGAACGCTGCCTGTTGCAGCCCAGCGCGGGCAAGATCACGGAGCGCCTCGGACCGGTTCTGGTAACCCTTGAACTCAATCATTCGGTCGAGTGTGGCCATAAGCTCATCGTCAATCGTGATGGTAATTCGCTGCATGGGCATCCTTCCGACTGTGCGCTATCCAAAGAGGTCTTGTTCTCGCTTCCGAAGGGAGTTTTGTCCAGCCGCGCAATGGCAACCAGAAAA
Organism: Rhizobium sp. T1470; assembly: GCF_042140505.1. NCBI lineage: Bacteria > Pseudomonadati > Pseudomonadota > Alphaproteobacteria > Hyphomicrobiales > Rhizobiaceae > Rhizobium > Rhizobium sp. T1470. The sequence continues at coordinate 588,994 of NZ_CP148093.1, read as the reverse complement.
TGTTCTCATTGACACCGGATTGGGTATGATATTTTTTAAGGATCAGCATACTTTCAAACATGCATCAAAGGCTATTTCATGTTGAAGAACAGGTTTCGAGATTTGGCGCTCGCAGTCGCTTTTGCCGCCGCCGCTCTCGTTTCTAGCGCACGTGCCGATCCTACCCTCAATTTCTCCTGGCCGATGAATGTCGGTCCGCTCAATCCGCACCTTTATTCGCCAAACCAGATGTTCGCACAGAGCATGGTCTACGAGACGCTCGTTCGTTATCAAGCTGACGGAACGATAAAGCCTTGGCTCGCCGAGTCCTGGGTGCCTTCCACTGACGGTCGCACCTACACCTTCAAGCTGCGCGAAGATGTCAAATTCTCCAATGGCGAAGCGTTCGATGCGAATGCAGCTAAAGCCAATTTCGATGCGGTGCTGGCAAACCGCACACGTCATGCCTGGCTGGAACTTGCTAACCAGATCGTCTCAGCTGAGGTCGTTGGCCAATATCAACTGCGGCTGACGCTCAAGGATGCCTACTATCCGCTGCTGCAAGAATTAGCCTTGCCACGCCCTTTCCGATTCGTCGCGCCGTCACAGTTTAAATATGGCGGTACCAAGGACGGGATCGTGGCGCCGATTGGCACCGGCCCGTGGAAACTGACCGAGACGCTGCTAGGTCAGCGAGACGTGTTCATGCGCAACGACAGCTATTGGGGTCAGAAGCCCGCTTACGCGCAGATCAACGTAAAGGTAATTCCAGACCCGAATACCCGCGCCATTGCGTTCGAGACCGGCGAGATCGATCTGATCTACGGCACGGACGGGCCGATCTCGCCGGATACGTTCGAGCGCTTCCAGAAGATGGGTTCGTATACCACGGCACTCTCTGAGCCACTGGAAACCCTCGTGTTGGCAATCAATACGAACAGGGGTGCGACCCGCGATATCGCAGTGCGAAAGGCGATCAATCATGCTGTTGACAAGGACACCATGATTGCGACGATCCTGTACGGCACACAGCGTCGCGCCGACACGTTGTTCGCGCCCAATGTGCCCTATGCCGATATCGGCTTGAAGCCCTACGGCTATGATCCCGCCGAGGCCAGGCGCCTGCTCGACGCGGCAGGCTGGATGGGTGCAAGCGAAGGTGGCATTCGCAGTAAGGATGGCGAGACACTGTCGATAGAGCTCTGCTTCATCGGCACGGATGCCGTCTCCAAGTCGGTCTCCGAGATCGTCCAAGCCGACCTTCGCAAGATCGGTATTGAAGTCAAGCTTATCGGCGAGGAGGAAAGCGCGATCTTTGCCCGCCAGCACGATGGCCGTTTCGGCCTGATCTTCAACCGTACCTGGGGCGCGCCCTACGATCCCCACGCCTTTGTCAGTTCCATGCGCGTTCCGTCCCACGCGGATTACCAGGCGCAACTCGGTCTACCCGACAAGGCCGAGATTGATGCCAAGATCGGCCAGGTTCTCGTGTCGACCGATGAGGCCACCCGCCAGCAGCTCTATCGCAATATCATGACTCGGCTACATGAGGAGGCAGTCTATCTGCCGCTCAGCTATGTCACAGCCATTGCCGTCGCCAAACCCGAAGTCGGCGCCATCCCATTCGGCGCCATGTCTAGCGAGATCCCCTTCGGTCTCCTGGCCCCGAAATCGAACTGAATCGATGACAGCCTTCATAGTACGGCGGGTTCTCCTGCTCCTGCCAATGCTGCTCGGCGCCTCGATAGTCATCTTCCTGCTGCTGCGGCTCGGGCCGAGCGATCCGGCCATGGACTATCTGCGCCTGTCGAAGGTTCCTCCTACACCGCAGGCCCTCGAAGACGCACGCCAGATGCTCGGGCTCGACCGGCCGATTCACGTTCAGTACACCGACTGGCTTTGTAAGGCCGTGACCGGTGATTTCGGAGTGTCATACGCGACGCAGCGCCCTATGCTGCCGGACCTGCTCTACTACTTGCCGGCAACCCTACAGCTTGCCGGCACTGCGCTCGCCCTCACACTCGGATTGTCTGTGCCGCTCGGCGTTTGGGCCGGCCGCTATCGCGAGCGCTGGCCGGATCAAATCGTGCGTTTTATCGCCTTTCTCGGCGTTTCCATGCCGAATTTCTGGCTCGGATTCCTGCTGGTAATGCTGTTCTCTGTGCATCTGCGCTGGCTGCCGCCGATGGGCAGTGGCAGCGTTTCGCATATCGTGATGCCGGCGATCGCCGTCTCCTTCATGTCGCTCGCCATCAATGCCCGACTGCTGCGCGCATCGATGCTTGAGGTCGCCGGACAGCGGCATGTGCGCTACGCACGGCTGCGCGGCCTTCCGGAGCACAAGGTTGAACGCTCGCACATCCTGCGCAATGCCTGGCTGCCGATCATCACAGCCATGGGAATGCATATCGGCGAATTGCTCGGCGGCACACTGGTGATCGAGAGCATATTCGGCTGGCCCGGCGTCGGCCGCTATGCCGTCTCTGCCATCATGAATCGCGACTATCCCGTTATCCAGTGCTTCACCCTGGTGATGGTCGCGATCTTCGTGCTTTGCAACCTGATCGTCGACATCGTCTATGCTTGGGCCGACCCGCGCATCCGGCTATCCGCCGAGGGTGTCCAATGATGGAGATGATGACGTCAATACGCAGCACAAGGCTAATGACCCGCCGTTCCAGCACCTATCTGGCGCTGGCCATCATTGCGCTTCTGACGCTGGCGGCCATCGCCGGGCCATGGATATCGCCCCATGATCCCGACGCAGTAGAACTCGCAATGAGGCTTCGCTCACCTGACTGGACGCATTGGCTCGGCACGGATCATTTAGGTCGAGACATCCTTTCGCGGCTAATCGCCGGCGCACGCATATCGCTTGGCGCCGTAGCGGTAACACTGACCATCATCTTGGCGTTGGGCGTTTTGATCGGCGGAACCTCCGGCTTCATCGGCGGACGCATCGACCAGATCATTATGCGAATGACCGACGTATTCCTGACATTCCCGACGCTCGTGCTGGCCCTGTTTATGATCGGGATGCTCGGCACGGGCCTGACCAATGTCATTGTCGCTATCGCACTGTCCCATTGGGCCTGGTACGCCCGGATCGTGCGCGGCATCGTGCTATCGCTCAGACATCGGGAGTTCCTGCTGGCCGCACGGTTGAGTGGCGCCGGACCGGTCCGTATGTTCATCGAACATCTCCTGCCCGCCACACTGTCGCAATTGCTGGTATTGGCCACGCTCGATATCGGTCACATGATGCTGCATGTCTCCGGATTGTCATTCCTGGGTCTTGGCGTTACGCCGCCGACGTCGGAATGGGGTGTCATGATCAGCGATGCACGGCAGTTCGTCTGGACGTCGCCGATGCTGATTTTCTGGCCGGGGCTGACTTTGTTCATCAGCGTCATGGCCTTCAACATTCTTGGCGACGCCATGCGTGATCGCCTCGATCCGCATCTGAGGGCAGAGCATTGCCATTGAACAGTGAAACCCTGACCATCAAGAACCTTACGGTCCTCGCTCGTCACGGCAACGACTCGCAAACGCTGGTCTCCGACCTATCCCTGAAAGTTCGACCCGGCCGTGTGCTGGCCCTGGTCGGGGCCAGCGGTTCCGGGAAATCGATGACCTGTTCCGCTGCCCTTGGCGTCCTGCCTCCCGGTGTGGTGCAAACGAGCGGCAGCGTCGCACTTAATGGCAGCACCATCGAACCGCAAAACCTTCGCGGCCGTCGCGTGGCCTCGATCATGCAGAACCCGCGCAGTGCTTTCAATCCCGTTCGCACCATGCGCTTTCACGCCGAAGAAACACTGAAGGCCCTCGATCGCCATGGACCGGACGCGCAAGCTCGCATCGAAGCGACGATGCTGGACGTCGGCCTTGACGATCCAAGGCGGGTGCTCGACCTGCACGCCTTCGAGATGAGCGGCGGCATGCTTCAACGGATGATGATCGCGCTCGCCTTGCTCACCGAGGCGCCCTACCTCTTTGCTGACGAACCAACCACCGATCTCGATCTGGTCGTGCAGATGCGCATTCTCGATCTCATGGAGCAACTCGTGCGCCAGCGCGGGCTCGGCGTGCTGCTCGTGACCCACGACATGGGTGTCGTTGCAAGGCTCGCCGACGATGTCGCAGTACTGGATTTCGGGCAACTGGTGGAGTACGCGCCTGTGGAGCAGATTTTTCGGGCGCCGCAAGATATCGTGACACGCATGCTGGTGGAGGCGCATCTGGCGCTCTACGGAATGGAGCTCACCTGATGTTCCTGATCAGCGCAGAAAGCGTCAGCAAGAGCTACCGCACGTTCTCCCTGGTTGGCGCCAGCAGCGCGCGGGCTGTGCTTTACGACGTATCTCTCAGCATCTCCAACGGCGAGACCGTCGCCCTTCTCGGTCGTAGCGGCTGCGGCAAGAGTACGCTTGCAAGGTTGCTGACCGGTCTTGAGCGGCCCGACGTCGGGACAATCTCCTATCGAGGCCAGCCAATCAACGGTCTGGACCACCAACTGTTTCGCCGAGATGTGACGATGGTCTTTCAGGACTCGCCCAGCGCAGTAAATCCTCGCTTTGACATACGAAGGATCATCAGCGAGCCGCTGCGACATCTGACCGGGCTGGATTCTTCGGCACGGGAAGCGCGCGTGATGGAATTGCTCAGGATGGTTGAGTTGCCGGCCGACATCGCCGATATGCTGCCATCGCAGGTCAGCGGTGGGCAGCTTCAGCGGATATGCATTGCTCGCGCATTGGCGCCGAAACCGAAGCTCGTCATTTTGGATGAAGCCGTTTCAAATCTTGATATCCATCTCCAGGCATCAGCTCTTGCACTGCTTGCGAAACTCCAGAAAAGCGAAGGCATCGCATATCTCTTCGTCACTCATGACCTCCGCCTCATCGACCGCTTTGCCGACCGGATCCTGGTCATGGAACAAGGAAGGATTGTCGAAGAATGCGCCGCTACCGATCCCGGCAGACTACGGCATCAGGCTTCAATTTTGCTGCGGCAGGCTGTGCTACCCGCCCTCCCGAAAAAGCTCGAGAATGAAGACGTTCAGTGGAGATGATTTCGTGTCTTGTATCCATTGGTATTGGTCAGTGACGGCGCCATCGTCTCAGGTGAGCTTGACGGTGAATGATGATGTCCAAATGGGCGTTGGTCCATGGATCGGGACTTGAGCGGATCTGGATCTGTGATGGGGCTATCTATGTGGTCGGTCCATTGCGGCGGATGGATTTAGGGCGTGCGCATGCAAGCATACGATTGAGGGCGGCGCAGCCGATGGCCACTTCCGTCTGCTGAGCGTGAAACGACCGAGCCCGCAGACGCCGCCCGATGATGGACTTGTATCGGCCGATGGCAGTCTCGACCAGCGAGCGCTTGCCGTAGCCGGTGGAGAGCTGCCATTTCATTCGTCCGTCTCTGCTGATTGCAGCGATATGCTGATCCCTTTGTCCGGGAGATTGATCGCCGGCTGGTTCGATCGCGTTGGCGCGCGGGGGAATGACGATGACGGCAGCCGCACTGTGGTCGGTGACCGCGTCGTAGGTGGGCTTCCCGTCATAGGCGCCGTCGGCTGTGAACTGCCCGATCCGACCATCGATCTGGTTGAGCAACGGCTCCACCTGCGATGCGTCGCCCGCGTCCTGGTCGGTCATCGTATGTGCAATGATCTCGCTGCTATCGGCATCCAGTGCCACATGCAGCTTTCGCCAACCACGGCGGGATCTGGCGCCATGCTTCTCCTCCAACCATTGGCCCGCGCCGTAGACCTGCAGTCCAGTGCTGTCGACAAGAATATGCACTGGCCCGTCCGGTCGACCCTGGAGGTCATGCGCCTTGTTGGGCGATTGCCATGTTCGCGCCCGACGGCTCAGGGTGGTATGATCGGGGACAGCGAGCGCCAAGCCCATCAAGGGCAGCACCGATCCTAATAATCCTTCGACCTGACGCAGCCGCAAGCCGAACACCAGGCCCAGCATCAAGGCGGTCTCGATGGCTAAATCGGAATAACGAGGCTGGCCACCACGCGTCGTTCGGCGTGGAGCAAGCCACATGGCAAGCGCCTCCGGTGTCAGCCACAGGGTCAAGCTGCCACGTCGCCGTAACCCCGCCTCATATTCCGGCCAGTTCGTCACCTTGAATTTCATCCTGCCGATGCGATGGCGGCGGGCGGCGTTATGTTTGAAAGGCATCAAGGTCACAGATCGGTTATTGAGGTTGCCGATCGCCTACACCACGACCGCTAAACGATCCGTGCACCAACGCGAACGAAAACCCCAAGCCCTATAATACCAGCGAGCGCAGAGTACGACTCACTTGGGATTGAACTAAGCCGCTACCGCGGCAATTGCGGCGGGCTTTGAGAAGAGCCTCCTGGCTGAGAGGATGAGGGTGTTGCAAACCCACCCTTCAGACAGGAGGTCCAGATGGCCGAGATAAGCCCTCTTCGCCGCCGGATGATCGAGGACATGACGGTCCGCAATCTGTCTCCGGCCACCCAACGATCCTATATCAATGCCGTCCAGAAGTTCAGCCGCCATTTCGGCCACTCGCCGGATCGGCTTGATCTTGAAGATGTCCGCGCGTTCCAAGTCTACCTTGTCTCAGGTGGAATATCCTGGGCGGCATTGAACCAGATCGTCTGCGCGCTGCGGTTTTTTTATGGGGTCACGCTCGGTCAGAATGAGATCCCGGAGCGCATCCCCTATGCCCGCGCACCGCGGAAGCTACCCATCGTTCTGTCGACGGACGAGGTAGTCCAATTCCTGGAAGCTGTCTCCAGCCTGAAGGCGCGTGTGGCACTAACCTGCGCCTATGGAGCCGGTCTCAGGGTCTCGGAAGTCTGCGGACTAAGCATCGGTGATATCGACAGCTCGCGCATGGTGATTCATATCCGCCATGGCAAGGGCGGCAAAGCCCGCTACGTCATGCTGTCGCCGGAACTGCTCGGCATCCTACGCAGCTATTGGCGCTTGACGAGGCCCAAGACGCTGCTCTTTCCCGGACGCAATCCTGACAAGCCGATCGAGCCGACGGTGTTGCATGCCGCTTGTCGTTCGGCGGTTGCAGCAACGGGACTGGCCAAGCGGGTCACCATCCATACATTGCGGCACAGTTTTGCCACCCACTTGCTGGAGAACGGCACCGATATTCGTATTATCCAAGTACTGCTCGGTCATGCACACCTGTCGAGCACGGCACATTACACGCGGGTTTCCACCGACACGATCCGCTCCACGGCAAGCCCGCTTGACCGATTGCGACTGGAGGTGACGCCGCCGGTATCATAATCGGTTGCGCCCCGCTTTCGAAGTTGCCGACATCTTTCGGCGACACGGTGGCTGCTACAGGCGAGAGAACGCCGGTCATCTTAGTCGTGGCGAACGACGTGTCATGGGCGCGATCGAAGCTTGCCGCACACCCAGGCTCGGCGGCCATGTCGATGCCTGCGATGAGTGTGGCACGACTCGCATCTCCTATAATTCCTGCCGCAATCGTCACTGCCCGAAGTGCCAGGGCATAGCTCGCAGGGGATGGGTCGCGGCCCGCATCTGCGATCTCTTGCCGGTCCAGTACTTCCATGTGGTCTTCACACTACCGCCTGGCATCGCCGAGATAGCCTTCCACAACAAGGCGGTCGTCTACGCACTGCTGATGCGGATCGCAGCCCAGACGCTGCAGACGGTCGCCGCCGACCCTAAACGGCTGGGTGCCGAGATCGGTATCATCGCCGTGCTTCACACCTGGGGCCAGGCGATGACCCACCATCCCCACGTCCACTGCGTCATACCAGGCGGCGGTCTCTCACCGGATAAGTCAAAGTGGATCGCATGCCGGCCGGGCTTTTTCTTGCCCGTCCGAGTTCTATCGCGTGTCTTCCGGCGGCTCTTTCTGACGGCCCTTGCTGACGCCTTCGCTCAGCGTAAACTTCGCTTCTCCAACGCGCTTGCACGCCTTGCCGACCCCACCGCTTTCACCAGCCATCTCGCGCACGCCCGTCGCAGTGAATGGGTCGTCTACGCCAAGCCGCCGTTTGGCGGACCGGACCAAGTGCTCGCCTATCTCGGCAGATACACCCATCGTGTGGCCATCGCCAACAGTCGTATCGTCGGTGCCGATGACGAGCATGTCGACTTCCGGTGGAAGGACTATCGACGCCAAGGACATGATCGCGAGAAGATCATGCGCCTTGACCCGCTCGAGTTTATCCGGCGCTTCCTTCTCCACGTACTACCCGACGGCTTTCACCGTATGCGTCACTTCGGCTTTCTCGCCAATAGCCATCGCCGGCAACGCATCGCCCTCTGTCGGGACCTGCTGGGCCAGCGGTCGACGTCGGCCGAGCAACCGCATTGCCTCAACCCAAATCAAGGCTACCCCTTCACATGCCCCGAATGTGACCGGCCGATGCGTCGGATGAAGGCCAACATCCGACCCGCTCAAGCACGGTCATCTTCATTCCGATGTGACACATCATGACATCAGGCGATCGGCAGACGACCCATATCACCCGCCGACTTGGACGCCGTTCCGGCGGACAATCGTCGCTGCCTGGAACCAGGCCAGATGTTCGATCCGTAGGCGCAAATGCATCCATATCGGCACAACCGGCACAGCGACCCGCGACATTGCGCTTCGACAATCATGTAAAACCTCGCCGTCTGCCACTTGATTGCGCGCCCTCAGGGCCACCGCATCACCGCGCCGGAACCGGACGCAGAACGCAATCCCCATAGTGCCAAACAACCCGCGCCTTCGTTCAATCCGGCTTATGTGAGGTCGGCCGAGTATGACGCCACTGTCCTATCCGACCTCACATAACCCTCCAGATTCCCGAATCGGTGAAAATCTGAATCCATGGGGCAAACGGGAGGTTTGCAATGGGTTCGGCGATTGCATTGCGCGATGATTTTGATGGTCCTGCTCTGCGGCAGTTCGCGAAAGGGACCAAGGATGCCGCTCAAGCGCGGCGGCTTCTGGCGTTGGCGGAAATTTATGACGGCGGCTCGCGTACAGATGCGGCCCGGATCGGGGGCGTGACCTTGCAGATTGTTCGCGACTGGGTCGTTCGTTTCAATGAGCACGGGTCGGCCGGGCTCCTCAACGGCAAGGCTCCCGGCAATCGGCCCAAGCTGAATGATGATCAGCGCCAGGCCTTGGCCAAGATTGTAGAGCGTGGTCCGATCCCGGCTATCCACGGTGTCGTTCGGTGGCGGCGCAAGGATCTGGTCCAATGGATCTTCCAGGAATTCCGGATCTCGATGGACGAGACCACGGTTGGTCGCGAATTGAAGGCTCTCGGCTTTGCCAAGCTGTCTGCCCGGCCGCGCCACTACGCCCAGAATGAACCCGAAGTGGACGCTTTTAAAAAGAGTTCCCTGCCGCATTGGCAGCCATCAGAAGCAGCCTCCCGAAGAATACCGAGATCGAACTCTGGTGGGCCGACGAGGCGCGCATAGGTCAGAAAAACAAGATCACCCGCCGATGGGCTCGCCGTGGCACCCGACCTTCAGCGCCGCTGGATCAACGGACGATGTGGGCGTACATCTTCGGTGCCATCTGCCCCAAGAAAGGTAAGGGCGCGGGCCTCGTATTGCCCTATTGCGATACCGACGCCATGAATCAACATCTGCTGGAAATCAGCCAGGCAGTCGATGACGGCGCTCACGCGGTCCTCATCCTCGATCAAGCCGGATGGCACGTCACGCCGAAGCTCAGCGTCCCTGACAACATCACATTGCTGTTCTTGCCGCCGCGTTCGCCTGAATTGAACCCTGTCGAAAACGTCTGGCAGTTTATGAGGGACAACTGGCTGTCGAACCGCATCTTCACAGACTACGAGGACATCGTCGCTCACTGCTGTGCCGCCTGGAACAAACTCGTCGCGCAACCCTGGAAGATAATGTCCATTGGACTGCGCGAGTGGGCGCATCGGTTTTGATCAATGCATGTTGGTATAAATGGGTCAAATCTGCCGACGAAATCCTCGCCGCCGTCAAACGCTTCTGCCAGAAAACAATGAGCCGAACTTCGGATTCAGGTGACTAGCGTATCGGCATTGTCTATCGCCCGCATGAGAGCGGTGTCCGAGACACGCGTGTAAATTTCCGTAGTTGCAATGCTTGCATGCCCGAGAAGTCGCTGGACGAAGCGGATGTCCACCCCTTCTTCTATCAGGAACGTCGCTGCTGAATGGCGAAAGCGGTGAGGGGTCACTCGCGTATCAAGATTACAGGCTTGTGCGAGGAGGCGAAGTCTTCGCCTCAGAGCTTGTTCACTGAGGCGCCGCCGCCGGCTGTTGAGAAGCAGATAGTCGCCGTCATGTGCAGCTCGGCTGGCTTGCCATTTGATATGTTGCAACTCGGTTCGCAGATTTAGGTTGCCAATATAGACATTTCGCTCCCTGCTGCCTTTGCCATGGATCCGAATTCGATAGCCGTCATTGGAAATGTTCGAAAGCGTAATTTGAGTAAGCTCACCAACGCGCACTCCTGTTGCTACCATGAGCTTGATGGCCAGCGCTGTCGTTCTCGATAGAGCATGGAGTTCACTGTTGAGCAGGGTGGGAGACCCGGCAAGACATCCGCTATCAGCTTTCAGCATCGTTCGCACATCGACCCATTCCACAGGCCGCGGAAGGCGTTTGGGCGGTCGCAGGTCGATTTCGAGGCCGTCAAAAGGATCGGTCGCGATGTGGCCCGCTTTGCGTAGCCAGGTCGCAAAAGCACGCAGCGTCACCAGCCGCCGGCGGATGGTCGCGTGCTTGTGGTTTCGCTCTCGCTTCAAATCGTCGAGATAGTGAATAACCACTTGGCCATCGAGAGGCACACTAGGGTCGCCCTGTCGGAAAAACCTCATGAAGGCGGCGATGTCTTGCTCATAGGCGTCTACGGTGTTCTTGCTGAGTCCTCTAATCTTCTCGCAGTACGCGAGGAAGCCAGTTTTTTCCAATATCAGAATATCTTGAAGCATCTTAATCCCCATTAGATCCGATGAGGCTTTGCTATCTGTCTGAAATTAATAGCGGATGTCTGTCTGAGCGCTTTGCTGCCAAGGCACGCACGCAGCGGCGAGCACTGAAGCAGTCATACGCCGATCTTGTAGCATTTGGTTTCAACGGCTCTTGTGGCCGGGTGGCTGGATTTGCGCGACAATGGCGGGCCATCCTTCTGCGGACGGGCCGCAAGGATGCGCGTGCGTTTCGGCTCCGCCGCACGGTAAACACTTATCTTTTTGGATTGGCACGGCATTTGCTTGGTTTCTTACGGGGGCAACGACTTGCCCTGCCGAGGAGGAGAAACCCATGCAGGAAACCTTTTACGAGGTTATGCGGCGTCAAGGCATAACGCGGCGCAGCTTTTTGAAATTTTGCAGCCTGACCGCTGCATCGCTTGGACTTGGACCCGGCTTTGCGCCGCAGATCGCCAATGCGATGGAAACCAAGCCACGCATTCCCGTACTCTGGCTGCATGGACTTGAGTGCACATGCTGTTCTGAAAGCTTCATCCGCTCGGCCCATCCGCTGGCCAAGGATGTTGTGCTTTCAATGCTGTCGCTTGACTACGACGACACGCTGATGGCCGCAGCCGGACATCAGGCCGAGGCGATCATTGAAGAGGTGATCGAGAAATACAAAGGCAATTACATTCTCGCCGTCGAAGGCAACCCGCCACTCGACGAGGACGGCATGTTCTGCATCATTGGCGGCAAGCCGTTTGTCGATCAGCTCAAGCATGCGGCGGCAAATGCCAAGGCCATCATCTCCTGGGGCTCATGCGCATCGTGGGGCTGCGTACAAGCAGCGCGGCCAAACCCGACACGGGCGACTCCGGTGCACAAAGTGCCGGGTCTTCCCGGCAAACCGATTATCAAGGTGCCCGGCTGCCCGCCAATCGCCGAAGTCATGACGGCGGTCATCACCTACATTCTGACCTTTGAGAAATTCCCCGAGCTTGATCGTCAGGGCCGGCCGAAAATGTTCTACTCGCAGCGAATCCACGACAAATGTTATCGCCGTCCACATTTTGATGCCGGTCAATTTGTCGAGCATTTCGATGATGAGGGCGCACGCAAAGGCTACTGCCTGTACAAAGTCGGCTGCAAGGGCCCGACGACCTACAATGCTTGCGCGACCGTCAAATGGAACGGCGGACTTTCCTTCCCCATCCAGTCTGGACACCCGTGCATCGGTTGCTCGGAAGACGGGTTCTGGGACAAAGGAGACTTCTACAACCGGCTGACGGACGTTCATGGCTTTGGCATTGAAGCCAATGCTGATGAAATCGGCGGGACCGGTGCCAAGATCATCGGCTCCGCCGCAGCCATCCACGCCGCAGCCAGCATCGTCAAACGCATCCGCGAAAAGGGAGGGGCCAGCTGATGGGCATTCTGACGCCAAACGGGTTTAATCTCGATACATCGGGCCAACGCGTGGTCGTTGATCCGGTCACCCGCATCGAAGGCCATATGCGCTGCGAGGTGAATATCGACGCCGACAATTTCATCCGTAACGCTGTTTCCACCGGAACGATGTGGCGTGGGCTTGAAGTTATTCTCAAGGGCCGCGATCCACGCGATGCCTGGGCATTCGTGCAACGCATTTGCGGCGTCTGCACCGGCACCCATGCACTGACCTCCGTGCGAGCGGTCGAAGACGCGCTCGGCATTATGATCCCTGAAAATGCCAATTCAATTCGCAACATCATGCAGTTGTCCTTGCAGATTCACGATCACATGGTGCATTTCTATCACCTGCACGCGCTGGATTGGGTCAACCCCATGAACGCGCTAAAGGCAGATCCTGTCGCAACATCGGTGCTGCAGCAGTCTGTTTCGCCGCACCACCCGATGTCGTCGCCTGGCTACTTCCGGGACACTCAAACGCGGCTGCGCAAATTTGTCGAGAGCGGCCAACTTGGACCATTCAAGAACGGCTACTGGACCAACCCAGCCTATCTGTTGCCGGCGGAAGCCGATTTGATGGCGGTGACGCACTATCTCGAAGCGCTCGACTTCCAGAAGGAGATCATGAAGACCCGCACCATCTTTGGCGGGAAGGACATTCATCCGAACTGGCTGGTCGGCGGCGTTCCCTGCGCCATCAATATGGACGGTGATATGGCAGCGGGCGCGCCGCTTAACATGGAGCGCCTCAACAAGGTCAAGCAAATCGTCGATGACACGCTGACCTTTGTCGAGAACGTTTATATTCCCGACATCATTGCGATCGGCAACATGTACAAGGGGTGGCTTTACGGCGGCGGCCTTTCAGGTAAGAGTGTGCTGGCTTACGGCGACATTCCCGACAAGGCCAATGACTATTCGCCATCCAACCTGATGATGCCGGTCGGCGCAATCATCAACGGCAACCTTTCGGAGGTACTGCCCGTCGATGTTCGCAATCCCGACGAGATTCAGGAATTTGTACCACATTCCTGGTACAAATATCCGGACGAAGCCAAGGGATTGCACCCTTGGGACGGCATTACAGAAGCCCACTACCAGCTCGGCCCTAATGCCAAGGGAACGCGCACCAACATTATCGAAATTGATGAGGGTGCGAAATACTCGTGGATCAAGGCGCCCCGCTGGAAGGGCCATGCGATGGAAGTCGGGCCGCTTGCCCGCTACGTCGTCGGATACGCGCAAGGCCACGCCGAGTTCAAGGAACAGATCGATCAAACGTTGCGCGCATTGAATGTGCCGCTCAGCGCCCTTTTCTCGACGCTCGGCCGCACCGCCGCCCGCGCACTGGAATCGCAATGGGCCGCCCGCAAGCAGGTCTATTTCCTCGACAAGCTGATTGCAAACATCAAGGCGGGTGACAGCGCCACGGCAAACACCGAAAAGTTTGATCCCAAGACCTGGCCAAGCGAAGTCAAAGGTGTCGGCTTCACCGAAGCACCCCGTGGCGCACTCGGTCACTGGATCCGCATCAAGGACACGCGCATTGAAAACTATCAGTGTGTGGTTCCAACAACATGGAACGGCTCGCCGCGCGACCATGCGGGAAACATCGGCGCCTTTGAAGCATCGCTGATGGATACCAAGGTCGAGCGGCCGGAAGAGCCTGTGGAAATATTGCGCACCCTGCATTCCTTTGATCCGTGCCTTGCCTGTTCAACCCATGTTATGGGCTCGGACGGACAAGAACTGACCAGTGTGAAGGTGCGGTGAGGGAGGAATGGAAATGAAACTTTCATCAAAACTATGGATCGCCTTGTCGTACTCCGCCATAGCAAGCCCGGCACTTGCCCATACCGGCGCTAGCCACGCGGACGGGCTCGTTGCAGGCTTGTGCCACCCGCTAATGGGCATAGACCATCTCTTGGCCATGCTGTCGGTCGGCGTCTGGTCCGCCGCGGCCATTCCGAACAAGGTATGGGCAGCACCCGCTGCTTTCACCTGTGCCATGTTGGCCGGGGCAGGGCTTGCCTTCGCCGGCGTTGGTTTGCCCGGCGTCGAAGGTATGGTCGCCGCCTCAGTGCTGGCGCTGGGGTTGATGGTCGCCATTGGTGCCAAAATGCCGGTGCTTGCCGGTCTCGGCTTTGCGGGATTGTTCGCTGTATTCAATGGCCATGCCCATGCGGTTGAAGCTTCAGGGGCAGTGATAGCGTATGTCGCCGGCTTCTCACTCTCGACCGTGGCAATCCAAATGGCCGGTGTTGGAATCGGGCAATTCATTTCCTCAAAGTCGATGGCCCGTTATGCCCTTGGGCTTGCGATTGCTGGTTCCGGCCTCACCATCTTCTCCGGCGTTTAGGAGAAGAAAATGGAACCCAACGAGTCACACAAGGAAGACGCCGTTTACGTCTATCAAGCGCCAGTGCGCATCTGGCACTGGATCAATGCATTCGCAATACTCGCCCTGTGCGGTACAGGCTACCTTATCGGTTCCCCGCCGCCATCGGTCAGCGGCGAGGCAAGCAGTTCATACCTGTTCGGCTACATCAGGTTCATCCACTTTGTTGCAGCTTACACGATGATCATCGGCTTCATGTTTCGCCTCTATTGGTCGATCGTCGGCAATGAACATGCCCGTCAAATTTTCTTCCCGCCACTCTTTTCCAAAACCTTCTGGAAAGAGTTGGTCCACGAACTTCTGTGGTATGCAATGCTGGTGAAGGAGCCAAAGAAGTATGAGGGGCACAACCCGCTCGCGACGCTGATGATGCACTTTGGCTTTGTGTGGTTCTCGGTGTTCATGATCTTCACGGGGCTTGCGTTGTACGGCGAAGGCGAAGGCATGGGCTCCTGGCAGTACGATTGGTTCTCGTCCTGGCTCATTCCGTTGTTTGGCCAAAGCCAGGATGTACACACCTGGCACCACCTTGGCGTGTGGGGCATTTTGATCTTCATCGTCGTCCACATCTATGCTGCGGTTCGTGAAGACATCATGTCGCGCCAGTCGATAATTTCATCCATGTTCTCCGGGTGGCGTACCTTTCGCGACAACAAGTCGAATTGAGTACCTACTCGGCCTCCCGGAGCCGTCGGCGCTGAAAGGCTCCGGCGGCTTCTCGTTGGTTTCATCGGGTATGGTGATTGCATTGGCATATCGGCATTGTGTGTCGATATCTTGCGATCGCATCGTCCAGTTGGCATCCCGTCTGGGTGTTAACCGGCCCAGTGTCGATGCTCCGGAAACATCGGAGGCCAATAGCGCGAACCAATTGGTAGACTTTGCGGCGCCGCAGAAGCGCTCGATGTCCGATTGATCTATGCAATCATTTCCAGCACGACAATCGAGCTCGCTGTCCATCACGGTGCCTGCATGATCGCCCTTCGCGAACCTTGCCGTGTTTCTACCGCTGGAAGCGCATGCGACAGGAGCTGACGATATGGAAGAGCGCATCGCCGATTATCTGCACGACCAAATCAAGCACGGAGGTTCTTGGAAAGAAAAATAACCGATCTTTTCAGAAGCATAAAGTTGCGACGCAAATGAGTCCGGCCACCCGAAGCGATGCCATGGCGCGTTGCCAGGCTGCAAAATGACTTTCCACCTCGCCACGTATCCAAGCCAGTGTCATCGCAAATGGAAGTAGACCTTCCGAACGTTTGTATAGTTGCTTTCCATCAAATTCCGCGGTCAAAAAACGTCTATTGATTCCAGCAGCTAGCCATCCCGCTCATCTGGCACGCTTCTTGCTTGCTTACCTTGAGTAGGAGGAGCTACCATGGACGACACACCACGTGTGCTTGTTCTCGGCATTGGCAATTTGCTGTGGGCGGATGAAGGGTTTGGCATCCGCGCAGCCGAGGCATTTCACAGCCGCTATGCGGATCATTCGGCCGTTCGCGTCATCGATGGCGGCACGCAGGGTGTCTACCTGGTGCAGCATATCCGCGAGACCGACGTCCTCGTGGTGTTTGATGCCATTGACTATCAACTGCCGCCCGGAACGATGAAATTCATTCAAGGAGATGAGGTGCCGCATTTTCTTGGCGTCAAGAAAATGTCGCTGCATCAGACCGGCTTTCAGGAAGTTCTGGCGATGGCGGAAATGCTGGGCGATTATCCGTCGCACCTGCTGCTCGTCGGCGTTCAGCCGGTGGAACTCGAAGATTTCGGAGGAAGCTTGCGTGATGAGGTGAAAGCCCAGATCGAGCCGGCGCTTGATTTTGCAGAAAAATGGCTAGCGGACCTCGGCATCAACCTGCAGCGCCGTCCCGAGCGTTTGGCCGACAGCGAGACAAACGCATCCATTGAATTGGCGTTGCGTGCCTATGAAGAAGGTCGCCCGCACGAGGCTGAGGCCTTCCGCCACGGCGATGACCGCGTGTTGGCAGGCGGGCGCTTTGCCCCGCCCGCAGACATTCAATCTGAGTATGATGCAGTACTGGCCATAGGGCCAGGGGCGGTGCGTTGATGTGTATTGGCGTTCCCCACATTATCATCGAGACTGGCCAGTCGCAGGCGCGAGCGCGTAGCCGCGATGGCGAGGCGATCATCGACATGGCGTTGGTCGGAGATCAACCTGTCGGCACTCATGTGCTGGTCTTCCTCGGCGCGGCGCGCGAAGTGCTAGATGCGCAGCTTGCCGGGCAAATCGCCGACGCGCTCGAAGCGATGGACCGGATAATGGCGGGCGACAGCAACATTGATCACCTGTTTGCCGATCTCATCAACCGCGAGCCGCAGCTTCCCGAACATCTTCGCCAAGTCGCAACCGCCGCACCTCCGGAAAAAGGAACTGAGTGAATGTTTTCACCGCTGCTCGATGGGACTATTGCACGTTCGAATTATCCCGTTGTCGACTTTGAAAGTTATCTCGACTTTGCCGAGGCACACGAATTCTCTGTGCTTTTCTTCCCGGGCGACTGGGAGCGACTGGGCGAAAGTAATGACGTCGCGGTCGTGCTGCCGGAACTGACGTTGGCCTTCCAGAAAGTATTCCAGCCCGCCATTGTTGCCAAGCTGAGCGATCGCAAACTGCAGGCGATCTATCGCTTTCGCGCGCTTCCGGCGCTGGTGTTTCTCCGGCGCGGAAAGTATCTCAGCGTCATCACCCGCGTGCTGGACTGGGACGATTACCTGCACGAAACCGCGCGAATTCTGTCGCTGGAGCCAAGCGATCCCCCGCCGTATCCCCGCCCGGGCGAGCAGTCCGCAAAGCCCGAAAGTGACGAGCACGAACACAGCGGCCACCATTTTCATTGATTGAGAACCAGACGAACCAGCGGAGAAGTAGAATGTCAGATTTCATGGGCTCAGTCGGCCCCGGCTCGCAACCGGGTGAAGAAGATGGCGGTGTTTTGGAATATATGGAGATGCCCAAGGGCATGACTACATTTCGCTCGCCGACCCTGCCCGAGCCGGACCAGCTTTCAGGCATTGACGCCGCGAAAGATGCGCTGCGCCGCCTGACGGCGGCGCTGGAAGATTGGAAACCGGGTACGTGCCCGCGAATTGATCTCTCCGGCCTGGACAAGAAGAACATTGATTTTGTCAGCGAGGCCTTGGGCAACGGTGAAGTTTCGATTATCTGCGGCGAGACCATTCAGTGCCAGGAATCCGTGATGGCCGGTGTTTGGCGCGTTCGCGAAACCGGCGCTGGCGGCATACTGGTGTCCGACGCGATTGAGATCGGCATTTTCCCGCAGTCCGTCATCGCCAAGGCGTTTGCGGGCTCCAGCCACGCAATCGATATTCCACGCTCTTACGGGCCTGGCGTTTTCAACGCACCGCCGCTGCTTGCCGAAATCAACGAGGCAATTGCCAAATCCGGCCTTGGAGACGCGGCACCGCACGCCATCAACCTTTCGCTTTTGCCGCATACTGAAGAGGATCTCAGCCTTTTGGATGGATTGCTCGGCCATGGCCCCGTCACCATCCTGTCACGTGGCTACGGCAACTGCCGCATCACCACGACGGCTCTGCGCGATACTTGGTGGGTCAGGTTCTACAATTCGCAAGACACACTCATCCTCAACAGCATCGAGGTGACAAATCTGCCGGAGGTTGTCTGCGCATCACCGGAAGACATCGTCGACAGCGCCGAGCGTCTGTCGGAAATCATGGCGATTTACACATGACAGACCACTTCTTTGCCGGCTCATATGGCGGCGACGGCGAAAAGATCCAGCCGGAATCGAAGATGGAGTGCAAAATCTGCTGGGAAATCTACGACCCGGCGATTGGCGACGACTATTGGCAAATTCCTCCGGGCACACCTTTCACCCAATTGCCGGATCACTGGAGCTGTCCGACTTGCGAGGGCAAGAAGAAGGATTTCATGGTTGTCTGAACAGGATGAAATCTTTGCAGTCACATCCACCCGGCTAGCTGACGCCTTCCGCCGGATCGAAACCACGGCGATGGCGGATGTGCCTATCCTGAACCGCAAGCTTTCGGTTCAATGCGTCGGGATGTCCGCGTTCGGGCAGGAATGTGTTTGCGTGCTCATCACGCCATGGTTCATCAATCTCGTGCTGATTCCCATGGCCCTATCAGTGCCGATGCGAACCGGCGCCAAAACCCGGATTGCGCTGCCGGGCGGAATATTCGAGTTCATCCAGTCCCATCATGATGAACTGGGCGCCTATCGCATGTGTTCGCTTTTATCGCCGGTATTTGAATTTGATACTCAGGAGGATGCCGTGACGGTAGCACAGGCAATTCTCACCGAGGTACTGGCCCCCCAGGTGGAAGCGAAGGCTGAAGACGCAGAGATGCTAGCCATTTGGGAGGGCCGCTTGCCGGAGCCGGAAGCGGTCGAACCCGAAGATACGACCGTCGAAAAACTGGATGATGAACCCAAAGTTCTGACGCGGCGCGCCATGTTTGGAATTCGCTCGACTGAGGAGGCTGTAAGTTGAGTCTATTCGGCACCTTGGGCTTAGACGTCGCTTTTAGGGCTAGCGCTGCAGCCGATGTGCGCATCACCGCGCCCCGGTCAGCTCCGACCACGGAATTGCTCCGTGGCTGCACACCGGCAGAAATGGCAAACCGCGCGCGCCTGCTGTTTGCCTTGTGCGGCAACGCTCACGCCACGGCGGCCATCAGTGCCGCAGAAGCGGCGATGCAGTCGGTGCCGTCGCCGCAGGCCAGACGCGCCCGTTTGCAACTGGTCGCGGCGGAAGCGCTGCGCGAACATTTCTTCCGCTTCGCGGTGGACTGGTCGGCATTTCTGTCCGAGCCGCCACGAACACGCGCCTTGCATCGGGTGGCGGAAATGGTCACACAGATCAAGGCGCGCATGGGTGCCAGGCTCTATTGGACGGGCATTGAGGCGCAAGCCATGCCGCACGGTGACCTGGCAGCACTTCTCGCGCGCCGCGTCCTGTCTGAAGTGTTCGGCGACGATGATGAGCCGATGGCTAGCCAGACCTCTATCGACGCGTGGACCCACAAAGCCGCAACACCAGCCGCACGCATGCTTGGCCAAGCGCACCAGGATGGAGCGCAGTCGATCGACGAGTTTCCGGAACAGACAGTCTTCGGCCGCTGGCGCGACGATCCCCGTCTCAATGGAAGCGAGGCGGCGCAGCGCGTGCTCGCCCGATTGTTGGAGATCGACGCACTTGGCCGCGGACTTGCTAACGAAAGTGATTGCGAGGGTGTGTGCAACCTGATCGTCAATGTGAACGATGATGACGGCCGGATCGCCAGCGCCGCTATTGACGTGGCGCGCGGGCGACTGCACCATCACATCGAGATCGACGACGGAAAGGTCACGTACTGTTCGATCTCGTCGCCTACCGGCCGCAATTTTGAACAAGGGGGCGCTGCCGAGCAGGCGATCCGCCGCATCAGAACAGCGAGCCGTACATCCTTTGAGCGACAGGCGAGGCTCCTTGTGATGGAGATCGACCCGTGTGTCGCCTATGAACTGAGGTTCCACTGATGCACGAAATGTCGTTGTGCGAGAGCATCCGGAGCATATTGGAAAAAGAGGCGGCCGCACAGACATTCAAAAGCGTTGATGTGGTGCTCCTGGAGATCGGCACACTCTCCGGTGCGGAGCCAGATGCATTGAGATTCGGCTTCGATGTGACCATGGCAGGTTCGGTCGCGGCCAATGCGAGACTGGAAATCATCGAGGTGCCGGGGCAGGCATGGTGCCTACCTTGCGCCGAAACGGTCTCGATCAAGGCCCGCTATGATCCTTGCCCGGCCTGTGGCAGCCATCAATTGCAGGTGACCGGCGGTGAGGAAATGAGAATTCGTGAACTGGAGGTTCAGTGATGTGTACGGTATGCGGCTGCAGCGAAGGCAACCTGAAAATGGACGGCAAACACGACCATGACGGTCACGGCCCTCATCACCATCACTATCATGATCACAGCCATGACGGGCATCACCATTCCCACGACCATCATCACGATCTGCACTTCGGCGAAGGCGCCGCCGGTGTTCACGTTGAAGGCTTGAGCCAGTCAAGACTCCTCAAATTGGAAACTGACATTCTGTCAAAGAACAATGCAATTGCGCAGGCCAATAGAGCACGTCTTTTCGACCTCGGTCAGTTTGCGCTCAACTTCGTCTCAAGCCCCGGCTCCGGCAAGACCACGCTTCTGGTCGAGACAATCAAGGCACTGGCCGATTCAGAGCCGGTCGCCGTTATAGAAGGTGACCAGCAGACAACTAATGACGCCGAGCGCATACGCGCCACTGGCGCACCCGCCATCCAGGTCAACACCGGAAAGGGCTGCCATCTCGACGCCTCGATGGTCGCCCGCGCACTGGAACGGCTTGAACTACGTTCCGGCGGTTATCTGTTCATCGAGAATGTGGGGAACCTCGTTTGCCCGGCCGGCTTTGATCTTGGTGAAGCGCACAAGGTCGTGATCCTTTCGGTGACGGAAGGCGAGGATAAGCCGCTTAAATATCCTGACATGTTCCATGCGGCGGACTTGATGCTGTTGACCAAAACAGATCTGCTGCCGCACCTCGACTTTGATATCGAAACCTGCCTTGCCAACGCCCGCAAGATCAACCCGCGAATTCGCATTCTGGCGCTCTCATCGCGTTCCGGCGAAGGCATGGCAGCTTGGCTATCATGGCTAAACGCCGCACGAACCGTCGCGCTTACTGGCTCGCCAGCGCTTGGCATAGCCGCCGGAAAGGGTGCTTGACATGTGCCTTGCCCTGCCAGCCAAAATAATTGCTCTGCCCGAAGCGGGGATGGCCATCGTCTCACTTGAAGGTATTCGCAAAACCATCTCACTCGCCCTGATCGATGACGCCGCGATTGGCGATTATGTGCTCATCCATGTCGGCTACGCACTGCACAAGGTCAGCGAAGAAGAGGCAGCACGCACTCTTCAATTGATGGCGGAGAGCGGCATTTTAGCCGAAGAAATTGCGGAGATGGCGTAATGAAATATGTCGACGAATTTCGTGACGGGGCACTTGCCAAAACGCTTGCCGCGGCCATCTCGCGCGAGGCCGAGCCCGGTCGCGACTATCACTTCATGGAATTCTGTGGCGGGCATACACATGCAATTTTCCGCTACGGCGTTCAGGATTTGATGCCGGAGAATGTACATTTTGTCCATGGTCCCGGCTGCCCGGTTTGCGTGCTGCCGGTCAACCGGCTCGATGACGCGGTAGAGCTTGCGGAAAAGCATGGCGTGATCCTGTGCTCCTATGGGGATATGATGCGCGTGCCGGGCACCAAGCAGCGCTCCCTCATCCGCGCAAAGGCGGATGGCGCCGATATTCGCATGGTCTATTCCACGCTCGATGCGCTAAAAATCGCCCGCGACAATCCGGAGCGCCAAGTGGTGTTTTTCGCCATCGGCTTTGAGACGACAACCCCGCCGACCGCCGTCGCCATCCTTCAGGCGAGGAGCGAGTGCCTTACCAATTTCACTGTATTCTGTAATCACGTCCTCACCCCTGCGGCCATCACTCACATTCTGGATTCGCCGGAGGTGCGCGATCTGGGCATCGTCAAAATTGACGGTTTTCTCGGACCCTCGCACGTCTCCTCGGTGATCGGTTCTGCGCCTTACGATTATTTCGCCGAAGAGTTCGCCCGTCCGGTGGTGATTGCAGGCTTTGAGCCGCTTGATGTCATGCAATCGACGCTCATGCTGATCCGTCAGGTCAATGACGGCCGCCATGAAGTTGAGAATGAATACGCCCGGGTGGTTACCGCTGAGGGCAATCTAAAAGCCCAGAACATTGTCAGCGAAGTGCTCGAACTGCGCCAATCGTTCGAGTGGCGTGGACTTGGCACCGTGCCCTATTCAGCCCTGCGTATTCGTGACGAGTTTGGCGATTTCGATGCCGAGAAGCGTTTCACGCTGACAGCAAAGGTGGCCCGCGAGGTCAAATCTTGCGAGTGCCCATCAATCTTACGCGGCGTCAAAAAGCCCACCGATTGCAAGCTGTTCGGCACCGTCTGCACACCAGAAAACCCAATCGGCTCTTGCATGGTCTCATCAGAAGGCGCCTGCGCCGCATACTATTCCTACGGTCGATTTCGCGGTGCGGAGGCAGCAGCATGAACGCACCCGCCTTAGGTCCTCTGGTTTCACGCGCGGTTGACATGACCCATGGCGCAGGCGGGCGCGCCAGCGTCCAACTCATTCAATCGGTGTTTCTGAAATACTTCGCCAACCCGTTTCTCGATCAGGGAAATGATGGTGCCGACATCGGCGAAGTGGCCGGGCGTCTCGTGGTGACAACAGATGGCCATGTCGTTTCGCCACTATTTTTTCCGGGCGGCGATATCGGTTCGCTCAGCGTTCATGGCACGGTTAACGACCTCGCTGTCATGGGCGCTAGGCCGGTGTGTCTGACAGCGGCCTTTATCATCGAAGAGGGCTTCCCGATCGAAGCACTGGAAGCTATCGCCTCATCCATGGGCCGGGCCGCTCGCGATATCGGGGTGCCGATTGTTACCGGCGACACCAAGGTCGTCGGACGCGGGCAGGGGGATGGCGTCTTTATTACGCTGACGGGCCTTGGCTGCGTCGCCGAAGGCGTCCGCCTGTCCGGAAATCAGGCTAAGCCCGGCGATTGCATTCTCGTTTCAGGCACAATCGGCGACCACGGCATAGCTATCATGTCGAAACGCGAGAACCTTGAGTTCGAGACCGAAATTCTGTCCGACAGCCAACCCTTGCATGACCTAGCCGCTGCTATGCTCGAAGCCGTGCCCGGTATCCGGGCCATGCGCGACCCGACCCGGGGTGGCCTCAGCGCGACACTGAATGAAATCGCACACCAATCCGGCGTTGGCATGTCGCTGATCGAGCGCGACATTCCTGTCAGGCCCGAAGTACATGCGGCTTGCGAACTTCTTGGCATTGATCCGCTCAACGTCGCCAATGAAGGCAAGTTGATCGCCATCTGTGCCCCGGAAGACAGTCAAAATCTGCTCGCCGTTATGCGCGATCACCCGAGGGGCAGAGCTGCTGCATTGATCGGCACAGTCATCGAAGATGCCAATTGCCTAATCCGCATGAAGACCGGCTTTGGCGGCAGCCGCGTGGTTGATTGGATCGCCGGCGAACAATTGCCAAGGATTTGCTGAGCAATGCGCATCCTCATGATCACGCACAGTTTCAACTCGTTGGCCCAGCGCCTGCATGTGGAACTGCGTGCGCATGGCCATGAGCTAACAGTGGAACTCGACATCAACGACGACGTGACAATGCAGGCCGCATACCTATTCCAACCGGATATTGTTCTCGCTCCCTTTCTCAAGCGTCGCCTACCCGCATCTCTCACCAGCCGCTGCATCTGCCTGATCGTGCATCCCGGCCCCGAAGGTGATCGCGGGCCGGCGGCGCTGGATCATTCCATTCTCGACCAGAGCCGGAGCTGGGGCGTAACCGTTCTGCAGGCAACGGCTGAGTATGACGCGGGACCTGTTTGGGCCAGCGCCGCGTTTTCAATGCGCAAGGCGCGTAAATCCAGCCTTTATCTCAATGAGGTCGCCAGTGCCGCAGCACAGGCGGTGTTAGAAGCAATTGATCGCATCAAACGCGGCGAAAGCCCGCGTCTCCTTGACGCAGCTGCACTTGCTCTTGGCTGGCGCGGTCCCGTCCCTGCGGACATTCGCGCCATCGATTGGAGCCGCGATGACACAGGCACGGTCTTGCGCAAGATCGCCAGCGCCGATGGCATGCCCGGATGCCCGGCGGAGCTTTGCGGCAGGTCACTGCGCCTGTTTAACGCGCGCGAAGCGGAACCCGCCGTCGGCGCACGCGCCGGAACCTTGATCGCCCGCAGCGGCGAGGCGATAGCTGTCGCGACCTGTGACGGCGCGGTGTGGATTGGCCATGTGGCCGACGCTCAGAGTCGGCATCCATTCAAACGTCCGGCTATCGCTGTATTGGGCGAGCAAGCCGCTGGTCTGCCCGTGGTTGCTGTCGGTTCACAGCATGGTTTCAAGGAAATTGTTTACGCCGAGCATGGCCGGACGGGCGTTCTGACATTCTCATTCTACAACGGCGCCATGGGCACTTCGGCTTGTCAGCGCCTGCTCAAAGCCTACAGATCGGCGCTGCAACGCGACACCACCATCCTGCTCCTTTGCGGTTCGACCGACCATTTCTGCAACGGGCTTGATCTCAATACCATCGAGGCGGCAACAAGTCCTGCCGACGAATCTCTGGCTAATATCACTGCAATGGATGATCTTTCAGAGGCAATCATTCGCACCACCGACAGGTTGACGATTGCAGCCGTCGGCGGCAATGCCGGCGCGGGCGGCGTGTTTCTCGCTCGCGCTGCAGATGAGATGTGGCTGCGCTCCAGTGTCATTCTCAATCCGCACTATAAGGACATGGGCAATCTCTACGGCTCGGAATATTGGACCTACCTTCTGCCACTGCATGCAGGCGCGGAAAATGCGGAGCGCATACGTGCCACCCGGCTGCCCGTCGGAGCCGCAGAGGCTTTGCGCCTTGGTCTTGCCAACCGACTGTTCGATGCGTCTGCCGACACTTTCAATTCCATCGCTGTTGAGGCTGCAATTGCGATGACCGTCGATCCGGATCTGCCGCAGCGCATCGCATCAAAGCAGCAGCGCCGGGCGCTTGATGAAGCCGCAAAGCCCTTGGATGCTTATCGCCAGGAAGAACTATCGTGCATGCGGCGTAATTTTTACGGTTTTGATACCAGCTATCACATTGCCCGCAGCAATTTCGTGCGCAAAACGAGCAAGGCGCGCACCCCTTCGGTCCTGGCTGCGCACCGGAGACCAGCTGCCGCTATCGGATCGGGAGGAAAGCCGGCATGAGCGAATTGGCTGCAATTCTGGTTGTCGATGATGAAGTCCGCTCGCTTGAAGCCATCCGCCGGATATTGTCCGAGGAATTTGACGTCCACATCGCCTCCGACACAATCAAGGCTAAAGAGATACTCGAGACTGAGCAGATCGAGGTCATTTTATGCGATCAGCGCATGCCCGATGTGTCCGGGATTGAATTTCTCAAATCCGTGAAGCAGCGTTGGCCTGAAATTGTCCGCATGATCATCTCCGGCTACACCGATGCGCATGATATCATCGACGGCATTAATGAGGCGGGCATCTACCAATATATCACCAAGCCCTGGCACCCGCAGTCGTTGACATTAATCCTGCACAACGCGGTCAAACTCTTTCGGCTACAACGCGAAAGTGATCTTCTGGCGGTCGAAATGCGCCTCGCGCCATCCACCGCCGCACGGGTTGTAAGCGAGCGCAAACAGGCCGCTGCGAAAGGACTATGATTTTGACGACGGAATCATCCGCCGCCCTGACAGTCCGATGAACGTGGTTTGCGCATCGCTGCGGCAAGTGGCACCCTACGACATTCCTGTGGTTCTCACCGGAGAGTCCGGCACGGGAAAGGAGTTGGCGGCCCGTGCCCTGCACTACGGCAGCCTCCGCTGGAACAAACCGTTCGTCGTCGAAAACTGCGGCGCACTGCCGGACCAGTTGCTGGAGAGCGAGTTATTCGGTCACAAGCGCGGTGCCTTCACCGGTGCGTTTGAAGATCATCAGGGCCTGTTCGAGCGGGCGAGCGGCGGAACGGTCTTCCTTGATGAGATCGGCGAGATTTCGCCTGCATTTCAGGTAAAATTGTTGCGTGTCCTGCAAGGGCAGGAAATCCGCCCGCTCGGTGGATCGAGGACCCGTAAGGTAGGCGTGCGGGTCATCGCCGCCACCAACCGCAAGCTCGAAGATGAGGTTAGGGCGGGGCGCTTCAGGGCTGATCTATATTACCGTCTTGCCGGCGCGCTCGTCCACCTGCCGCCGCTCCGCGAACGACGAGGTGACGTTTCGCTGCTGGCCGAAGCCATACTTGTCCAAGCCGGTAATACCAACATGCATTGATCAAAACCGATGCGCCCACTCGCGCAGTCCAATGGACATTATCTTCCAGGGTTGCGCGACGAGTTTGTTCCAGGCGGCACAGCAGTGAGCGACGATGTCCTCGTAGTCTGTGAAGATGCGGTTCGACAGCCAGTTGTCCCTCATAAACTGCCAGACGTTTTCGACAGGGTTCAATTCAGGCGAACGCGGCGGCAAGAACAGCAATGTGATGTTGTCAGGGACGCTGAGCTTCGGCGTGACGTGCCATCCGGCTTGATCGAGGATGAGGACCGCGTGAGCGCCGTCATCGACTGCCTGGCTGATTTCCAGCAGATGTTGATTCATGGCGTCGGTATCGCAATAGGGCAATACGAGGCCCGCGCCCTTACCTTTCTTGGGGCAGATGGCACCGAAGATGTACGCCCACATCGTCCGTTGATCCAGCGGCGCTGAAGGTCGGGTGCCACGGCGAGCCCATCGGCGGGTGATCTTGTTTTTCTGACCTATGCGCGCCTCGTCGGCCCACCAGAGTTCGATCTCGGTATTCTTCGGGAGGCTGCTTCTGATGGCTGCCAATGCGGCAGGGAACTCTTTTTAAAAGCGTCCACTTCGGGTTCATTCTGGGCGTAGTGGCGCGGCCGGGCAGACAGCTTGGCAAAGCCGAGAGCCTTCAATTCGCGACCAACCGTGGTCTCGTCCATCGAGATCCGGAATTCCTGGAAGATCCATTGGACCAGATCCTTGCGCCGCCACCGAACGACACCGTGGATAGCCGGGATCGGACCACGCTCTACAATCTTGGCCAAGGCCTGGCGCTGATCATCATTCAGCTTGGGCCGATTGCCGGGAGCCTTGCCGTTGAGGAGCCCGGCCGACCCGTGCTCATTGAAACGAACGACCCAGTCGCGAACAATCTGCAAGGTCACGCCCCCGATCCGGGCCGCATCTGTACGCGAGCCGCCGTCATAAATTTCCGCCAACGCCAGAAGCCGCCGCGCTTGAGCGGCATCCTTGGTCCCTTTCGCGAACTGCCGCAGAGCAGGACCATCAAAATCATCGCGCAATGCAATCGCCGAACCCATTGCAAACCTCCCGTTTGCCCCATGGATTCAGATTTTCACCGATTCGGGAATCCCAAGTGAGTCGCACTCTGCGCTCGCTGGTATAAGAAGCTCGGCAAGGTTGCCACCGGTTTTACGCAACAGGCATTGGAGCGGCTCGGCTCTTATCCCTGGCCCGGCAATGTGCGTGAATTGCAAAACGAGGTGCAACACATGCTGGTCAAGGCAAGTGGCACTGGGCTATTGGGCATCGACTTGATGTCCCGGACAATCACCGCGACAAGCCAGATCGACCAGGTCGCCGCCACAGACAATTCCGCCGATTTGACCACGGGCACCCTGCGCGACCGGATTGACGCGCTGGAGGCCAACATCATCCGCGATACACTCGTGCGGCTGCACTGGAACAAGTCTCGCACTGCCGATGAGCTCGGCTTGTCGCGGGTCGGGCTCAGGGCTAAGATGGAGCGGTATGGGCTGGAGAAAATTCTCGTGTTGAAACCGAAACGTATCCAGGCTTGAGGCGAAAAATGCCCCTAACCACGTCAGGCCAGTACGAAAGCGCGTTGCCCGCGGCCCTGCGGCCATCCGGCTTTGACAGTGCCGTTGCCGGTGACATCTCGAAGATGGACACGGTCTACAGCGACCTTGTCGAATCGCAGACGCTACTTGAGCATCAGAACGCAGCGCTTGAGGAAACCCCAACGCTTTATCGCCAATGTGCTGGGGGCGATGACTGATGTGCTGCACGATGCGCACAGCATCGCCGCAAAATCCTTCTTCGAGCGGGTAAGGCAGGGTCTTGTCATTCAAGACAGCCAAATCGAGATCCGTCAGAAGGATGGGACCGCTGCGCCATTGTCCGCCAATGGGTCGGCCATCATGAATTTCCGCGGCAAGCGTGTCGGCATGGTGATCGTCGGACGGCCGGATGGTGAGCTTCGTCGGGCATATCGCGCGCTCGATCTTGCCCACCAGACACTGACCAAAACTCAGCAGCAATTGGTCGTGTCGGAAAAGATGGCAGCGCTCGGTCGCGTTGTCGCGGGCGTTGCGCATGAGTTGAACAACCCGATCAGTTTCATCTTCGGCAATGTCCACGCGCTGAGCCGCTACTGTAGCGCCATGACGCAATATCTGGATGTGCGTCATGCAGGGCCGGAAAATGAACAATTGGCGAATATGCGTAAATCACTCAAGATCGACGCCATCGCGCAGGATATGGGGCCGTTGATCGAAGGCACTCTGGAGGGTGCCGAGCGCGTGCGCGCCATCGTCGAAGACCTGCGGCGCTTCTCATCCAATCAGCGCGAACTGCCGGAGACCTTTGATGTCACCCGGCTTTTGCGCACGGCGGTGGATTGGGTGCGCCGAGCTGAAAGGGTCAAGCCGGATGTTGTATTTGACGTTCCGGACCAATTGGATGTGACCATGCGCAAGGGGCATTTGCATCAGGTGTTCGTCAACCTGGTGCAGAACGCCTTTGACGTTGTCGCCGGTAGCGCCAACCCGCGCGTGGATATCGACTGCCGTGTTGTAAACGGCCAGTTGATCATCGATGTTTCGGACAACGGCGCTGGGATTGCGGCAGAGAATATGGACCGAATTTTCGAGCCGTTTTTCACCACCAAGCCGATTGGCAAAGGCACCGGCCTTGGCCTTTATATCAGCTACGGCATGATCCGCGAAAACGGCGGTGAGCTGACAGCAGTCAACCGTGAGTGCGGCGGCGCGACGTTCACGATCAGCATTCCAGTTGGCAGAGCCGATGACTGAAACCGGCAAGCCGCGTCTCAATCTCGTGTGGCTGCAGTCCGGTGGATGTGGCGGCTGCTCGATGTCGCTGATCGGAGCCGAGGGTCCAGATCTATTGACCGCACTCGATGCGGCAGGGATTGATTTGCTTTGGCATCCATCTCTGAGCCTGCAGTCGGGACCGGAAGCCCTTTCGCTATTTGAGGATATCGCCCAAGGCCGCATTCGGCTCGACATTTTCTGCCTAGAGGGATCGGTGATGCGCGGACCGAACGGCACCGGGCTATTCCACAAAATGGCCGGTTCCGATCAGCCCATGATGAAGTGGATCGAGGCGCTTGCCCGCAAGGCGCGCCATGTTATCGCTGTTGGTAGTTGCGCCGCCTATGGCGGCATCACGGCGGCCGGTGCAAACATTGGCGAAGCGTGTGGCCTCGCTTACGACGGGCGCGAAGATGGCGGCCTGCTTGGTGGCCAATTCCGCTCGCCATCCGGCTTGCCAGTCGTCAACGTTGCTGGCTGCCCTGTACATCCCGGCTGGGTTACTGAGACGTTGCACCAATTGGCCGATGAAACATTTGCCGCAGCGGATCTTGATGAATGGGAAAGGCCGCTCTCCTATGCGCGGCATCTGGTACATCATGGCTGTTCGCGCAACGAGTTCTACGAATATAAGGCCAGCGCCGAACGCCTCTCAGATAGTGGCTGCATGATGGAGAACCTCGGCTGCAAAGGCACGCAGGCACGCGGTGATTGCAACATCCGTCCGTGGAACGGTACCGGCTCCTGCATTGAGGGAGGCTATCCTTGTATCAACTGCACGGCACCGCGGTTCGAGGAGCCCGGCCATGCCTTTGTCGAAACCCCTAAGATCGGCGGCATCCCCATCGGCCTGCCCACCGATATGCCCAAAGCCTGGTTTGTGGCGCTCTCCGCCTTGTCGAAAGCAGCGACGCCGCAGCGTCTGCGAACCAATGCTATTGCCGACCGCCTGACAGTTCCGCCGGCAAGCACAAGGAAGAAGCGCTGATGACCAGACTTGTCATCGGGCCTTTTAACCGCATCGAGGGCGACCTTGAGGTCAAGCTTGATGTCCATGACGGGTTCGTTCGGTCTGCTAGGGTCGTCTCGCCATTGTTTCGCGGTTTTGAGACCATGCTCACCGGCAAGACACCTTCCGATGCGCTGATATTCGTGCCGCGCATCTGCGGCATCTGTTCGGTGTCACAGTCCGTCGCTGCGGCGCGTGCTATCGGCGCGGCGCAAGGGCTTGCCCTTTCCGGCAATGGCGCATTGTCGATGAATATCGTCCACGCCATCGAAAACATCGCCGATCACCTGACACATTTCTATCTGTTCTTCATGCCGGATTTCACCCGGCCCGCCTATTCCGGCAAAGTATGGCACGAGGACACGGTGCAGCGCTTCGCAGCGGTTAAAGGCACTGCCGCGTCCGATGTTCTTCCTGCCCGTGCACAATTCCTCCAGATGATGGGCATCCTGGCAGGCAAGTGGCCGCACACGCTATCCATCCGTCCGGGCGGTTCCACCCGTGCGGTATCTTCAGCAGAAAAGGCGCGGCTTGCAGCCTTGCTGACCGGCTTCCGGCGCTTTCTCGAACGCAATCTTTACGGCGACAGGCTGGAGAGTGTCGTCGCCATCAGCTCTGTTTCAGCGCTCAACGATTGGCTTTTTCGCCGCGCGACAGCAAACTCCGATTTCGGCCAGTTTCTCGCCATTTCCGCAGACTTGAACCTGCAAGCGCTCGGACACGCGCATGACCGCTTCCTGAGTGTTGGGGCTTACGCCAGCGAGCGCGGCCATTTGTTTGCCCCCGGCACGCACGATGGCAGCCCT
This sequence comes from Rhizobium sp. T1470, assembly GCF_042140505.1. Classification (NCBI taxonomy): domain Bacteria; kingdom Pseudomonadati; phylum Pseudomonadota; class Alphaproteobacteria; order Hyphomicrobiales; family Rhizobiaceae; genus Rhizobium; species Rhizobium sp. T1470. Next base: position 557,571 of record NZ_CP148093.1, on the reverse strand, counting down.
TCGCCATTTGATCCGGCTAACATTACCGAAGATAACGACCACTCCTGGTACCATAAGGATCATGGCAGGCGTGCGCCATTTGACGGCAAGACCGTGCCCGTCCATGACGAGACGTCGGGATACAGCTGGTGCAAGGCCCATCGCTATGATGGCAAACCATATGAAGTCGGCGCGCTTGCCCGGCAAATTGTCAATGGCCAGCCATTGCTCGCCGATCTGGTTCAAAGCGCGGGCGGCAATGTGCATTCGCGCGTCGTCGCCCGAGTAGTTGAGCTGGCGGCAACCGTGCTGGCGCTTGAAAGCTGGGTTGCGCTACTGGAGCCGGAAGCGCCATTTTGTGTGCCCGACCGCGACCCCCGGCATGGCGACGGCATCGGCCTTACCGAAGCCGCGCGTGGCTCGCTCGGCCATTGGCTCAGCGTGCGCGACGGTCGTATCGCCAATTACCAGATCATAGCACCGACCACATGGAATTTTTCGCCGCGCGACAATGATGGCGTGTCTGGACCGCTTGAACAGGCGCTGACGGGCGTTGCCGTCGACCGGCCTGAAAGCGTCAACGTGCAGCACATCGTGCGGTCGTTCGATCCATGCATGGTCTGCACCGTGCATTGACCATGCCGCGAAGCGACCTTCCCATATGGAGTATCGAAGTGCGCGGCCTTGTCCAAGGCGTCGGCTTCCGTCCCTTCATATGGCGCCTTGCGCATGCGCTTGAACTCGCCGGAACCGTCCGCAACACGCCGCGTGGCGTGATCATCGAAATCGCTGCCAGTCCACAAACGCGCGACCATTTCATCTCACGTTTGCACGCTGAACTGCCAAAACTGGCGCGAGTCGATGATGTCTCCATCATGCCCGCGCCCGACCAGGCCTTTCCGTCCGGCTTCACTATTCTACCAAGCCTTGATGGCAAAGTCTCTGCGGCCATAACACCGGACGCAGCCATCTGTGTGGCCTGCGCCGACGAGATACTCGATCCCGCCAACCGGCGCTTCGGCTACGCCTTTGCCAACTGCACCCATTGCGGCCCACGCCTCACAATCGTGCGTAAAATCCCATACGATCGCGCCAATACGGCCATGTCAAAATTCCCCATGTGCCGAGTGTGCCGCGATGAATATGAAGACACGGGAGACAGGCGATTTCACGCCGAACCGATTGCCTGCGCCCAATGCGGCCCGCAGCTTTGGCTGGAGAGCCCTGATGGCGCGATTTCAGTGTTGCCAGGCGATGAAATTGCCACCGCCGCCCGTCTGCTCAATTCGGGCGGGATCGTCGCGCTCAAAGGTCTGGGTGGCTTCCATATTGCCTGCCGCGCCGATAATGATGCAGTCATAGAACGCCTGCGCCGTCAAAAGCGCCGCGACGCCAAGCCCTTCGCCGTGATGGCGCGCAGTCTGGAGCACATTGCGCTCTACGCCCAGATCAATGCGGCCGAGGCCGATTGGCTGAGTTCCCCGTCCGCCCCAATTGTGCTTCTCAAAGTCCGATTGCCCTCATCGCTGCCGTCCATCATTGCGCCCGATCAGGATCGCATCGGGTTCATGCTGCCAACCACACCGCTGCATCTTTTGCTGATGGAGGCGGTCGGTACCATTCTCTTGATGACGTCCGCCAACATGTCGGGCGAGCCGCAATTCATCGACAATGACACTGCCCGTTCGCAACTTTTCAACATTGCTGACGCAATCCTGTTTCATGACCGCGACATTGAGAACCGTGTCGATGATAGCGTCGTGCGTGACGATGTGACGGGCCTCACGATCCTTCGACGCGCCAGAGGTCATGCGCCCGCGCCTTTGATTTTACCCCAGTTGTCGCACGCCAAAGCGCCGGTATTTGCCGCCGGGGCCGACATCAAGTCTGCCTTCTGCATAGCGGCAAACGGCGAGGCAATCATCTCGCAGCATCTTGGCGACCTCGACGAGCCCGCTACCCTCGGCGAATATGCACGGACGGCCAGGCTCTATCTCGAACTGTTTGAGCATCGACCACAAGTGATTGCTCATGACATGCATCCGGCCTATCGCAGCGCCGGACTTGCCCACGCCCTGGCGAGCGAGTTCAACGCGGTGCTTGTTCCCGTGCAACATCATCACGCCCATCTTGCGGCTTGCATGGCTGAGAACCGCGCGGAAAATGACGCAACGCTCGGGATCATCCTTGACGGCGCCGGCTACGGCACCGACGGCACGATTTGGGGCGGCGAGTTTCTGGTCGGCAACTACAACGGATTTCAGCGTGTCGCATATTTCCAGCCGGTGCCGTTGTTAGGCGGTGACAAGGCGGCGACAGAGCCGTGGCGCAACGCCTACGCACACCTGCGGGTCGCCCTGGGCACCGGCTTCATCGAAGGCGAATTCAAGGATTTACCCGTGATGCGCGAACTCGCCACCAAACCGATGGCGGTGTTGGAAAACCTGATGCGCAATCCGCGCCTTGCGCCGCTTTCATCATCCGCCGGTCGGTTGTTCGACGGGTTCGCCTCAATTATTGGCGCGGCGCAGGTGCATGTGTCATATGAAGGCCAGACCGGAATGAGACTGGAAACGCTGGCTGGCCCGCACATGGAAACAGCTACCCCGTTCGAGATGCGCTTGCCGCTCGACGGATCGATAATCTCTTGGCGCGGCCTGTGGCATTCTGTGCTGCTTGACCTGAAGCGCGGCGCTGAAGCAGGTCACTTGTCGGCGCGCTTTCACCAATCCCTCATCAAGATCGTCTCAGACATGGCGATCCAGCAGCACCGACTCACAGGCATTGATCGTGTCGCCCTGTCCGGCGGTGTTTTCCAAAACCGTTTGCTGTTACAAGGCGTCCATGCCGCACTGGAAAAGCACGGCCTCGAAGTCTTCGTCCACCATGCCGTCCCGGCCAATGATGGGGGTATAGCTCTCGGTCAGGCTGCCGTTGCGATGGCTAGCCAAACGTAGCTAAGTTTGTTTGCCGCCAAATGCAGCTGCCGGATAAGGCTTGCCAATAAGGGGAAGCAACGCCGGCCCTTTGCGAATGAGAAAATCGTTGAAGGCTTTGATGGCCGGCGTCTCCTGCCGGTCAGAGCCGCGTTGGTGCACGGATCGTTTAGCGGTCGTGGTGTAGGCGATCGGCAACCTCAATAACCGATCTGTGACCTTGATGCCTTTCAAACATAACGCCGCCCCGCCGCCATCGCATCGGCAGGATGAAATTCAAGGTGACGAACTGGCCGGAATATGAGGCGGGGTTACGGCGACGTGGCAGCTTGACCCTGTGGCTGACACCGGAGGCGCTTGCCATGTGGCTTGCTCCACGCCGAACGACGCGTGGTGGCCAGCCTCGTTATTCCGATTTAGCCATCGAGACCGCCTTGACGCTGGGCCTGGTGTTCGGCTTGCGGCTGCGTCAGCTCGAAGGATTATTAGGATCGGTGCTGCCCTTGATGGGCTTGGCGCTCGCTGTCCCCGATCATACCACCCTGAGCCGTCGGGCGCGAACATGGCAATCGCCCAACAAGGCGCATGACCTCCAGGGTCGACCGGACGGGCCAGTGCATATTCTTGTCGACAGCACTGGACTGCAGGTCTACGGCGCGGGCCAATGGTTGGAGGAGAAGCATGGCGCCAGATCCCGCCGTGGTTGGCGAAAGCTGCATGTGGCACTGGATGCCGATAGCAGCGAGATCATTGCACATACGATGACCGACCAGGACGCGGGCGACGCATCGCAGGTGGAGCCGTTGCTCAACCAGATCGATGGTCGGATCGGGCAGTTCACAGCCGACGGCGCCTATGACGGGAAGCCCACATACGACGCGGTCACCGACCACAGTGCGGCTGCCGTCATCGTCATTCCCCCGCGCGCCAACGCGATCGAACCAGCCGGCGATCAATCTCCCGGACAAAGGGATCAGCATATCGCTGCAATCAGCAGAGACGGACGAATGAAATGGCAGCTCTCCACCGGCTACGGCAAGCGCTCGCTGGTCGAGACTGCCATCGGCCGATACAAGTCCATCATCGGGCGGCGTCTGCGGGCTCGGTCGTTTCACACTCAGCAGACGGAAGTGGCCATCGGCTGCGCCGCCCTCAATCGTATGCTTGCATGCGCACGCCCTAAATCCATCCGCCGCAATGGACCGACCACATAGATAGCCCCATCACAGATCCAGATCCGCTCAAGTCCCGATCCATGCACCAACGCCGTCGCGATGGTCAATCGTCGCCTCATGATCAAGGACGCCGACGGCGCAGAGGCCACATTCGCCGCGCTGGCAGTCATAGACCATGTCGACGCCGGATTGCAGAAGCGCCTCGAGCATACTCTGGTCTGGACGCACCTCGACGGCCTTTCGCAGGGCCGGGATTTCCACTCATCACGGAACGCCAGCTGCGCCTGGCTCCTGCCGCCATAGATCATCCGCACGCTCTGGCCGCCGCTGATGAGCGCGGGTGCCATGCCGAAGATCGGCGTGACGCCGATCCCGCCGGCGATCAGCAGATAGTGGGAGGCTCGCCAGGACAACTCAAAACGGTTCTCCGGCGTGGTCATCTCCGTCACGTCGCCGGGGTTCAACGACCACACCCATGCCGAGCCTCCCCGGCTGTTGGGGTGCAGTTTCACGGCAATCTTCAGCGTGCCCGGCGCGCTGGGCAGGACCGTGTAGGTCCGTATTGCCGGCGCATCGTGGATCATGACGCGGATATTGGTGTGCGAGCCCGGATCGAAAGCCGACAGCGGCCCATTCACCGCGAAGGTCACGGCGCGCACGTCCTCGGTCGGATGGGCGATGTCGATGACGCGGGCCTGCCGCCATTCCTGCCTCGAACGCATGTATTCCTCCATTGATCGGGCCGAACCCGAAGATGCAGTCAACCGGCCATCAGAGCGAGTGCCGCGACCCGGTGGCGCAATTGGGATGTGTCGAACAGCACAATATCGAGATTCTGGCGGGCCAGCCGCGCGTGTTCCCGCGCAAGCGCCTCGGCGCGCGCGCCTTCGCGTCCCTCGATCGCCGACAGGATGGCCTTGTGCTGAACCTGGCCGAGCAGCAATGACTGGCGAAAGGCGGGAATGTCGACCTGATCGTTGACGAAGGCATTGGGGCTCGCGAAAGGCAGACCGGTGACACGTGCGATCTCCCGCCTGATGATATCGCTGCCGCTCAGCGCGGCGAGCGTCGCATGAAAATCGCCGTTCAATTCCTCATAGCGGCCAAAATCCAGGTTTTCCGGGCCCGGCGCGACCACTGCATCGAGTGCCGCCACGACACCCGCGAGTTGGCGAAGTCCCTCGGATGGCGCGCCACGTTCCGCCGCAAGACGGGCTGCGGTGCCTTCGAGAACGCCACGCAACTCGATTGCGTCGATCACGTCGTTCCGGCTGAAGCGGCGAACCGCAAAGCCGCCGGATGCGATCGCCTCGACAAGCCCTTCCTGTTCGAGCCGCTGCAGCGCCGTTCGAAGCGGGGTGCGCGAAACGTCGAGCCGCGTCGAAAGCGCCACCTCCGAGAGGCGCTCGCCCGCCTCGACCTCGCCCTTCAGCACTATGTCCCGCAACCCTTGCAACGCCTTGAGCGTTTGCTGCCGAGGGCCAGTATCGATAGCATCGGCCATGATCTACTCTGCGGCCGCGCGCGTGGGCTGAGACTCCGCGTCAATCATCCGGTCGATCAGCTTGCGCGCCCACATCGAGCCCGCATCGATGTTGAGATTGTGGAAGACGTGGTCGGAATTGGTCTCGATAGCCCTTTGCTGGGCTTCGAGCACGGCTTCGTCCTCGCTGAACACGCCGGCGACTCCTTCTCGCAATTCATGGGTGCGCGCCTGATTACGAATGTCGTAGTTACGGGCGAACGCCCAGAAATAAAGACAGGTCCGGTCCGTCGCGGGCGTTATCGTATTGAGCACATAGCCGTTGACGCCCCGGGAGCGATCACCTTGCGGCGCCCCTGTGCCCGCCGCCGCGACCCCGACATCGATGGCTATGGTGCAGGGCGCTTCGAAGCGAATGATCTGCCAGCGATCGACCTTGCCCGGTTTTCCATATTGCTTCTTCCAGAAGGGCGGCGGATCGATCCTTTCCATCCATCGCGTCACCACGGCAAATTTTTCGTTGTGGGTAGCAACAAACGGCGCTTCCGCGACCGCCCTGTCACCGATCGAGGTGCCATGCACGAAGGTCTCGTGGGTCAGATCCATGAGATTGTCCAAGACCAGCCTGTAGTCGCAATTCACTTCGATCAGCTTTCCGTCGGCTACCCAATCGGGATCGTCGTTCCAGTGAAGGTCGGGAATGAGCGCAGGGTCGGCAAGCGCCGGATCGCCCGGCCAGATCCAGATGAAGCGGTGCTTCTCCGCGATCGGGTAGGATTTCACGCAGGCCGACGGATTGATGGTGTGCTGCGACGGCATGTATACACAGCGGCCCGTATCGTCGAATTCCAGGCCGTGATAGCCGCAGATCACCTTGTCGCCCTCGAGCCGGCCGAGCGACAGCGGCACCAGACGGTGCCAACATGCATCCGCTAATGCCGCCGCAGTGCCATCCTCCTTGCGATACAGGACGATCGGCTTGTTGCAGATGCGCCGCGCGACCAGGACGCGCCTGACTTCGACGTCATAGGCAGCGGCGTACCAGGCGTTGAGCGGAAAAGTCGACCTCTCCATGAACCATCCTCCTCTTTTGAGAAAGAGACCATACTGTATACATTGCGTCAAGCGAGTAGCAGAAAAATGAACCAATTGTCTTAAAACGCGCTTAGAAGCGGCTGTATCCGTATACATCGCCGCTGATCGGGCAACATCAGAGATGGCGCGAATGTATGTGACTGATTTCAAGTGCGGCGAGTCGAGCATCCGTCCGTTGAATTCGATAACGTCAGCGCCGTGGGTGGTGATGTCAGATTAACTTTCCTTGAAGGCGTTCGCTATTAGCTCGGCGCCATGAAGCTGAATCCTGTCAGCTACAAACGGCATCGCTTTCCGCCCTCTTTGATCGCCCATGCGGTCTGGCTCTACACCCGATTTCCGCTGAGCCTGCGACTGGTCGAAGAAATGCTGCTGGAGCGCGGCATCGTGGTTTCCTATGAGACGATCCGGTGTTGGGCGAGGAAGTTCGGCCCGGATTATGCGCGCCGCTTGCGGCGGAAGGCGCCAAGCCCAGATGATGTGTGGCCTCTCGACGAGGTGGCCGTGACGATCGGCGGACGCAAACACTGGCTCTGGCGCGCCGTCGATCAGGACGGCTACGTTCTCGACGAGATCGTCCAGACCCGCCGCAACACCAAGGCTGCCAAGCGTCTGCTAACGCGGTTGATGAAGAAGCAGGGATGTCTGCCGAAGCGGATCGTCACCGACAAGCTTCGCTCTTATGGCGCAGCACGGCGGCATGTGATGCCCACCGTCGAGCATCGATCACACAAGGGCCTGAACAACCGCGCCGAAAACTCGCATCTTCCTCTGCGGAAACGGGAGCGGATCATGCAGCGATTTCGCTCGCCGGGTTCGCTGCAACGTTTCGTCAGTGTGTTCTCCGCGATCCGAAATCTCTTCGTCCCGCACGCTCCAACCACTCTGCCACCGCTGTTCATCTGCATCGCCTCACGGCGATGGCACATTGGAAGGCGGTCACCGCGACAGCGGCCTGATCCAACCAGCATGCCGAAAGCTTATTTGATCGAGTTAACCTGACATCACCGCAAGGAGTGCTGATGCTGCACCGCGCCCGAGAGCTGCTTGTTCGTCAAAGAACGATGCTGATCAATGCGTTGCGCGCTCACCTGGCAGAGCTTGGGATCGCGACCCGGCTTGGGCCGATGGGCGTAAAGGATGCAGTGGCACTGATCGAACACGCCGATCACCACTTGATCCCGGAGATTGTGCGACGTGCTTTGTCTCCCCTGTGCGATCAACTGCGCCATGTTCACAGGAAGATCGAAGAGATGGACCGGCAGATACTCGAATGGCACCGCTCGAGTGCGATCAGCCAACGCCTGGCGACAATTCCGGGTATCGGGCCGGTTACGGCCAGTGCGATTGCAGCGACGATCACGGATGTCTCAAGCTTTCATTCCGGGCGCCAATTGGCGGCATGGATCGGTCTTGTTCCCCGGCAGAGTTCTTCCGGCGGCAAGGAGCGTCTCGGCAGGATCACGAGGCAAGGCGATCCCTACATTCGCCGCCTGCTGGTGATTGGGGCAACTGCGGTGTTGCGCTTCAGTCGCAAGTCGAAAGCTGCCTCGACACAATGGGCGACGGAATTGCTGGAGCGAAAACCAGGCAAAGTGGCGGCTGTCGCACTGGCTCACCACGACCTAATTCGGTCGAAGCGTTTTGGTCGCAATCAGCATGACGAGATCTTCGGAGGCATCTGCGAGCGCCAGTGCCAATTCCGCAGCCGACCATCCACGTTTCTGCAAACTGACGAGCATTTCCACCATCGCGACTTCGACTTCTTGTCTGCAGCTCGAAATCGGCTTCAATTCGATATGTTTCTCATCACATGCCGTGGTCATCTTAGCCTCCGCTCTGCCATATGAAAGGCAGCGTCAACAATTCGACAATGGGTGGATATGGTAGGGGTTGCATGCAAGCCTCGAGCCATTACGCATCGACACAGAGGGCCTCGGCTGCGCGCAACCCCTCGCGCGCCATTATTTGCCGATGTCCGGCATCAGGAGCGTCTCGCATGAATCTGCACAATAGGCGGTGGAATTCTTCCCGGCGCCTGAGCGCGTGCACGCAGAATGATTCCTATTGCAAGCCAACGCTTGCGCAAAGCACGCACGAATGTTCCTCCGATAGATCACGACCTATCCTCCTATGTTTGCATGTTTTGTTTTGAATAAGTGTCGTTTTACGTTGCCGGCGCCTCGAAACTACATTGCACCGGCAGGTGCGTATTTTGGAATTTCCTTCGGAATTAACCACTGCTCATTTAGATATATGAATGGGACGCAATTGTCGTTATCGCCGCATCCTGAAAATTATCGGTCCGTCCATTTCTGCTCGCCAGGGAATATGATAAGTAGCTTATGCACGTAAAGCTTTAGCCAATTCGGCTTTTGTCGGATGGCTGCGCGGTTCAGCCGCGAAAACGATTGTTTGCTTCAGTTTCAGCAGCCCGGATCGGCTTATGCGCTGGAGGAATTGGATGGTTACGGAGTCTAGAGGGCACCGTAACGTTAACCGGGCATCGATCAAAATGTGGGATCTGGCCGCATGCCCAGATTTTCCCGCGATTCTCTTTATCGTCGCCACCGATTTCCGGCGCAGGTGATTGCCCATGCCGTTTGGCTCTATTTCCGGTTTCCGTTCAGCCTGCGGATGGTCGAGGATATGCTGGCAGCTCGTGGCGTCATCGTCTCTCACCAGACCGTGCGGCTCTGGGCGGAGAAGTTCGGCAGGCATTTCGCCAATGATATCTGGAAGCGATCGGCCGGCAAGCTCGGCGACCAAGGCATCTCGATGAAGGTGTGCCAGACATCAGCGTTGGTGCATGGATCCTTTGTCAACGGTTTGGCGATAGGCAGGCAGGATCGAAATCAGTTTGATCCGAGTGCCATGCCGTACAAACACAACGCCGATCGTCGTCATCACGTCGGAAAGATGAAATTCAGGGTGACGAATTGGCGTGACTACGAAGCAGGTCTGCGCCGGCGTGGTAGCCTGACCTTATGGGTAACGCCGGAGGCACTGGCAGGATGGCGCGCTCCGCGACGCAAGACCCGCGGCGGCCAAGCCCAGTATTCCGATCTCGTCATTGAGACTGCGCTGACGCTGGGTTGCGTCTTCGCAATGCGGCTGCGCCAGACCGAGGGATTGCTCCACTCGCTGCTGGATCTCATGGGGCTGAAAGTCCCAGTTCCAGATCATACGACGCTGAGCCGTCGGGCACAGAAGTGGGAGCCATCAGCCCGACGAAACCCGCCGCTGCCGGACGGCCCGCTGCATGTGCTTGTCGATAGCACGGGATTGAAAGTCTACGGCGCCGGGCAGTGGCTGGAGCAAAAACATGGCGCCAGATCACGTCGCAACTGGCGCAAGCTGCATCTGGCAGTGGATGCCAAAAGTGGCGCGATCATTGCCCATGGGCTGACAGACCAGAAAACGGATGATCCTTCCCAGGTGGCACCGCTGCTCGATCAGATCGACGGCGAGATTGACCAGTTCACGGCCGACGGAGCCTATGACGGCAAACCAACCTATCGGTCTATCCTGCAGCACAGCGCAACCGCGAACATCGTTATTCCACCGCGTTCCACGGCGGTGGAAAGCGGTGATACCGGACCGCCTGGTCAAAGGGACAAGCACATTGCCGCAATCGCAAGCGACGGTCGGCTGAAATGGCAGGCAGCCGCCGGCTACGGCAAGCGTGCGCTGATCGAAACCGCCATCGGACGATACAAGGGGCTGATCGGATTGCGCCTGCGGGCCCGCTCCTTTCCGGCTCAACAGACCGAGGTTGCCATCGGTTGCATCGTTCTCAACCGCATGCTGGCATGTGGACGCCCGGAGTCTATCCGGCGTCAAGTCACGCAGGCATAACCAACTACATCAAAGATCGAAATGCCCTCGATTTCATATCCGCGCACCAACGCCGGTGGCGACGATAAAGCGGATCACGAGCAACTTCTGACATGGCCCATGTACGCACATCTTCATCAGCCGTCGGTTAACTTTACGGTGCCCGCACACCGTCTGGTTCAGCGCCGGCCACGAGATACCGGTCGAAACCAGATGCACCTGGAAGGCGCGAACGTCCTCCAGCCCAAGCCGGTCAATCGAAAGCGTTATTTGAGGTGGATGTTCCCCCGCGGTACGTCGAGGACACGTAGCTCTCAGAGCACGCCATACGGCTGAGATCACCGGTCCGGGTTGGCTGAACCAATGAACGGCTCCACGGCGCAAACTCAATCCCGCCTTCCGGGTGCTTTTGAAATTTTCTCGCTCATTTCATTCTACAAGATCGGTAGTCTTAGTGGAATTGCATTTGCAAGGAGAGCCTGAAATGACAAAGAAGCTGGTCGTGGGGATGTCGGGCAATCTGAGCCGACCGTCGAAGACCAACGCGTTCATCAGTCATATCGCCGGCGAGGTGGCGGACCACATCGGGGCGACTTCGGCTGTATTCGACATTGAAGACCTCGGTCCCTCCTTCCCCGCCGCACGGCGCATTGGAGATCTCGACCTCACGGCGCGCGGCATCATCGGCCAACTCTTGGGCGCGGATGTGCTGGTGGTCGGCTCGCCGACCTTCAAAGGCAGCTATACCGGGTTGTTCAAACATTTCTTCGATCTCTTCGACCCGTCATCGCTGCGCGGGAAGCCGGTCATTCTGGCTGCCACTGGTGGCGGCGAGCGCCACTCGCTGATCGTCGAGCATCAACTGCGGCCGCTCTTCGGCTTCTTCGAAGCGCTGATCATGCCGACCGCGATCTACGCCTCCGACAAGGACTTCGCCAACGGCGTGCTGATGTCTGAAGCCATCCAGGCGCGTGCCCGCCAAGCGGTCGTCGAAGTTTATCGCGTCGTCGGTGTGACCCGCAGCGTCGGCCTTGCGGCCTGATGCCCAAGTAGCCGTTCGAACCGAGGACCAGCCATGACCAGCTCCAGCAAGTCCAGGCAGATCAAACTGGGCGCCTTCCTGCCCGGCGGCGGCCAGCATATCGCCGCCTGGCGCCATCCAGACGCGCCGGCCGACGGCGCCACCAATTTCGAGTTCCACAAGCAACTGGCGCTGACCGCCGAGCGCGGCCTGTTCGACGCCTATTTCCTGGCCGACAATCTGACGGTCGGCCTCGGCGCCCGCGAAGGCGGCAACGCCAAGATCGCCCGCTTCGAGCCGGTGACGCTGTTTGCAGCGTTGGCGCCGCTGACCACGCATCTCGGCTTCATCGCCACGGCGTCCACCACCTATGAAGAGCCCTATACGCTGGCGCGCAAATTCGCTTCTCTCGATCTGTTGTCCAACGGCCGGGCCGGCTGGAATGTCGTGACTTCAGCCGGCGACGAGACTGCCCAGAACTTCAACCGCGATGTCCAGCCCAACCATGCCGAGCGCTATGCTCGGGCGCATGAGCATGTCGACACGGTCAAGGCGCTGTGGGACAGCTGGGAGGACGACGCCTTCATCCGCGACAAGCAGTCTGGCCGCTTCTACGACAAGGACAAATCGCACGACGTCGACCACAAGGGCGAGCATTTCAGCGTCAAGGGTCCGCTCAACGTGCCGCGCCCCGTGCAGGGCCACCCGGTGGTGGTGCAGGCCGGACAGTCCGAGGATGGACGCGGGCTTGCCGCGCACTCGGCCGAGGTGATCTTCACCGCCCACCAGAAGTTAGAGACGGCGCAGGAATTCTACCGCGACATCAAGGCACGCGTGGCGGCTGTCGGCCGCGATCCCGACCAGGTGCTGATCATGCCCGGCGTCGCACCCTTCGTCGGCCGCACCACGGAAGAAGCGCGTGAGAAATACCAACAGCTCAACGACTTGATCCTGCCCGAGGATGGCGTCGCTTTGCTCAACGGCTTGGCCGGCCAGACGCTCGACATCAGGGGCTATCCGCTCGACGGCCCGCTGCCGCCGAGCAAGGAAACCGAGGGCATGAAGAGCCGCCAGGCGCTGATCCGCCAGATCGCCGACGAGAACAACTTCACGATCCGCCAGCTCTACCAGTGGGTGGCGACGGCGCGCGGCCACTACACCATCGTCGGCAGCGCCACTGAGGTGGCCGACCTGCTGGAGGAATGGTTCACCAGCGAGGCGGCCGACGGCTTCAACATCCTGCCGCCCTGGCTGCCCGGCGCACTCGATGATTTCGTCGACCTGGTCATCCCCAAGCTGCAGCGCCGTGGCCTGTTCCGCACGGCTTACGAAGGCCGGACGCTGCGCGAGAACCTCGGCCTCAGGCGCCCGGAAAACCCATGGACCGCGGCACGCTCGACCGTGCTGGCCGCCGAATAATCCTCCGAACAAAGGGCAAGACGATGACTTTGCAGCACATCGAACAGCCGCCCATCATAGGCACGCATCCCGGCGGAAGCAGCCTCGGCGCCGATTTCCTGCGCCTCGGCAGTCTGACCGCCGCCCGCTTCCTGTCACGCTACGGCGTCCTCCTCGGGTTCCTGGCGCTCTGGCAGGTGGCGAGCAGCGTCGGGTGGGTCAATGCCGCCGTGCTGCCGCCGATCGACATGATCGCCGCCGCTCTGTGGAAAGGGCTGGCCGGCGGCGCCTTGCTCGGCGACATCGCCATCAGCCTGCAGCGAGCCGGCATTGCCTTCGCCGCCGCGGTTGCGGTCGCCATTCCGCTCGGCCTGTTCATGGGCCAGGTGCGCGCAGTCGAAACCGCGCTCGACCCGATCCTGCAGCTGTTCCGGCAGACCTCGGCGCTGGCGCTCTACCCGGTGTTCATTCTGCTGCTGGGGCTGGGCGAAACCTCCAAGATCTTCGTCATCTTCTGGGCGACTTTGTTTCCGCTGCTGCTCAACACCACCGGCGGCGTCAAGGAAGTCGATCCGAATGCTCGAGATGGCGCGCGTCTATGGCGCGACGCGGCTCACCGTGTTCCGCCGCGTGGTGCTGCCAGGCGCCGTCCCCTCGATCTTCGTGGGCTTGAGGCTCAGCGCCACCACGGCGCTGTTGTTGCTGATCGCCTCCGAGATGATCGGCGCCAACAAGGGCATCGGCTTCCAGGTGATGAATGCGCAATACAATTTCCAGATCCCGCTGATGTTCGCGGCCATCGTTGTCCTCGCCGGCCTCGGCCTAATCGCCAACCAGGCGCTGGTCAGCGTGCAGCGGCGGCTGTGCCGCTGGAGCAATCCCGCCGACTGACCAGCGGCCCTTTAAGCATCATTGCGGCGCGGCAATCAACGTGAGAGCGGCTTCTCTCCCAGATTGTCGCGCTATACATCATCTCAAACCATCAAACCAGGAAAGACCGGATCATGACATCACTCGCCGTTCCCTGCTTGCCGGCGCACCGCTTGCAGCCGGCCTTCTCGTTGCCGGCCTGCCCCGCTTCGCGCTTGCGCAAGCAGCACCCGTCAAATTCCGCTACCTCGCCAGCCGTGGCGGCATCTCCCCGCATGAGCTGGCCGCCGAGCTCGGCTACTACAAGGACCTCAGCGTCGAGCTGGAGAATGTCGGCTATGCCTCCGGCGGACCGGAATCGTTGTTTGCGCTTTAAGGCGGGAACTGCCCAGCTTAGTGGATGGGCTGGCTGAGGGATGAAGATGGCACGTCAGTCTTCACCGGCGCGCGCAAGCGCTTGCGAACCAGGCGATCAGGATAGGCAACCTGCAGCGCGATCAATCTCCTCCAGCGTCTTTGTTGGCAGTGGTACGCTCGCTATCCGCTGCGCTCAGCTGGCAATAGAGATGGGCCACTTCATTGGTGCGGCCCTGTGTGGCGATGCCATATTCGCGGATTGGGCGGCTCGCGCCAACATCTTGTGCGTTGCGACTGTTGAAGAGATCTCGACGTTCCTGAATACCGAGCCGGTGGATTGGATTTTCTCCGTTGCCAATCCGTTCCTATTGCCACCGGACGTGTTTGGGCGAGTGCGTCGAGGTGCATTCAATTACCACGACGGTCCATTGCCACGATATGCGGGAACGCACGCGACGTCCTGGGCGCTGCTGGCCCAGGAGAGCGAGTATGCCATCACGTGGCATCGTATCGATGATGGTGTTAATGCGGGTGAGCTGGTGGTTAGGCGCCAAGTGTTAATTGCGCCCACCGACACGGCGTTGAGCTTGAACCTCAGATGTCATGAAGCCGCGGTCGAGGGCTTCCGCGAGCTTTTGACTGGCTTGGCGAAGGGAAAGCTTACTGCTCGTCCGCAGGCGCTAGTCGACAGAAGCTATTTTCCGAGACATCGACGCCCAGATGCGGCAGGCTGTCTGCGATGGGATCGATCCGCGCAAGAGTTGTCAGCGATGACGCGCGCCCTAGGCTTTGGCCCGTATCATCCCAATCCATTGTGTCTGCCCAAGGCGCTCGTAGGCGACGAGGTTGTCACTGTCAGACGCCTGGAGGTGTTGTCTCGACGCTCGGGCTTTCCCGCGGGTTCCCTGCTTGAAATCCACTCCAGCCACTGGCGTGTGGCGACGGGTACGCAGGATGTCGAGGTTTGCTTTGGCAGCTCCGATGGTCAGCTGCTGGACGCGCGAGCCCTCGCTAGCATTACAGTTGCATATCTATCTGTGGTCTGAATCTATGGGTCTCCATGATTCGGAGGTCATGGATGACAGGTGCATCAATCGAGACTACGCTTGAGCTTTGGGCATCATCGTTGCGCGACGTGAAGGCTCGCATGCGCAGACTGTTTACGCAGGAGCGAGTTGCAGCCTCTGCGAACCTTTTCCTGGACGGCTTGCTGGGTGACGAGCGGCGTAAGACAGGTTGGATGCGTGCTGAGGCGGCCGGTGATCCAGGCCCGTGGCGGCAACAAGCCATTCTGGGGCGCGGGCGCTGGGACGCGGACGCACTTCGCGACATCGTGCGAGAGTATGTCGTAGAAAACCTCGCCACGGATGATGCGGTCCTGGTCATCGACGAGACGGGCTTCCTCAAGCAGGGCAAGACATCGTGCGGTGTTGCACGTCAATATACAGGTTCGGCTGGCAAGATAACGAACTGCCAGATCGGTGTGTTCGCCGCCTATGTGTCCGTTCGCGGTCATGCCTTTATCGATCGGGCCCTGTACTTGCCCAAAAGCTGGACCGGCGATCCGGCAAGGCTGGCAGCAGCTCATGTTCCTCAGGCTACAGCCTTCGCTACCAAGCCAGGCCTGGCTGTCGAGATGATACGGCGTGCGCTGGCAGCCGATGTGCCGTTTTCATGGGTGGCCGCAGATGCGGTCTATGGCGTCGGGGACGTTGAAGGGACCCTGCGTCGAGCCTGCAAAGGCTACGTTCTTGGGGTTAAATCGGACCACCATTTCGGCTCCTGGTCGGGTAAGCCTCCGGTCGCCGGCACAGCGCAGGAGATCGCCCGTGATCTCGATCCAAGTGCATGGCAACGTCTTTCCGCCGGTGAGGGCACCAAAGGCGCGCGGCTTCATGACTGGGCCTATTGCGAACTCGCCGACCTCGATGCCGACGAATACAACGAGACGACATCTGGGCTTTGGACCCGTGGCCTCCTGATCCGGCGCAATATCAGCGACGGTGATCTCGCATTCTTCACCACATGGTGCCTGGCCGGGACGGACATCCAGACGCTCGTTTCCGTTGAAGGCCATCGCTGGGCGATCGAAGACAGCTTCGAGACCGCCAAGAACGAGCTCGGACTCGATCACAATGAAACCCGGTCATGGCATGGCTGGCATCGCCACGTCTCCCTCGTCATGCTTGCCTTCGCCATGATGGCGGTGATCCGGTACCGCGCCAATGACGCGACGCCCCAAAAAAGACCGCGGATGCCGACCATCAGGACTTGATCCGCTGGTCTATCCAGGAAGTCCGGCGCATCGCCATAAGACTCGCTCAGCGTCGCATAAGCCCCGCCTACATCATCGCATGGTCATGCTGGAGGCGCGCCCATCAGGCGGCCGCTCGACGAGCTCACCTCAAAACTAAAATACAACTGTAATGCTAGGCACTCCAATCTGGATGAAGGTGGTCGCCTTCTAATTTTGAGCGACGAACAGGCGCGGAGCATAACTGCCGCCCATGAATTGCTGGCGCCTTCAGAGGATTTTTGGCGACGGCGGCTTGATCGGTTTAAAACATTGCAGTTTCCTTTCCTGTCGTCGCCCGTGGCTGAAGCGCCGCCAAGATGGCAGTCGAGTTCGGGGGCCATTCCAAGTGCTTTGGCTAAACTGTCGCCACTCGATCGCACGGGATACTTGGTAACGGCTTGGCTGATCTATCTCGCCCGCATCACGGGAGAAACAGAGCTTCAACTGGGATGGAAGCCTGCATCGGATAGATTGCAAGCCGGCTCCGAAGCGGTGGAGATGCTTATCGCCTCTGTCGTGCCGATGGAAGTTACCATTGATCTTGCACATCATTTTGAAAAAGTGCGCAGGGCGGTGGCCGCCGAATTCGCTCGGCTGACGGAGCACGGCAGCTTCGCGCGGGATCTTATCGCACGCTGCCCGACATTGCGGGATGTGGAGGTGCTACGTTCGCGCCGGCCCTGGTCGATTGGCATCACGATTACAACAGATAGCTGTTCTGCCGCTGGCGATCTAGCTTCGAACGCGAGTTCCGAGACAACCCTGTCCGGCGATTTGCTGACGTTTGAGGTTTGCACTCAGGATGGGAGCTTTCGATGGCACTTTGATGCAAGTCGATTGGCACCGGAGCAGATCGACCGTATGACGCAGCATTTGCAAACACTGTTATGTGGCGTGATGGCCGATGCGCGGCAGCCGGTCGGCCGCATCGATATCCTGCCGGCCGCCGAACGCACCTATCTGCTGGAGCAGTTGAACCGGACGGCGGCGGTCTATCCGTCGGAGCGGTGCATCCACGAGCTGTTCGAGGCGCAGGTGCAAAAGGCGCCGGAGGCGGTGGCGGTGGTCCATGAGGACGAGCGCCTGAGCTATGGCGAGCTCAACGCGCGGGCCAACCGGCTGGCGCATCATCTGATCGCACTGGGTGTGAAGCCGGACCAGCCGGTGGCGATCTGCCTGGAGCGCAGCCCGGCGATGGTGGTCGGACTTTTGGCGATCCTCAAGGCGGGCGGCGCCTATCTGCCGCTGGACCCGGCCTATCCCTGCGCACGGCTGCGGCAGATTCTCGGCGATGCCGCCCCGCGGCTGCTGCTGGCCGATGCGGCCGGCCGCGCCGCGCTCGGCGCGGAGGCGCTGGCCGATGTGAGGGTGGTCGATCTGGAGGGCACCCCGGCCTGGGCCGAACTGCCCGCTTGCGATCCCGACCCGCGCGCCCTTGGCCTCACCTCGCGCCATCTCGCCTATGTCATCTACACCTCCGGCTCAACCGGAACCCCAAAGGGCGTCATGGTCAAGCATCGCGGAGTGGTGCGCCTTGTGGCGGGGAACGATTTCGTAGAGATCTCCCCGCGGGACGTCTTTCTCAACGCATCCTCGCCCACATTCGACGCGACCACGTTCGAGCTCTGGGGAGCCTTGGCGAACGGCGCCAGCATTGTGCTCTATCCTGAACGTCACCTTTCGACCGCAACGCTGGCCCAGGTCATCCGAGACCAAGGCGTCACCATCGCCTGGATGACTGCCCGATTGTTCGACGTCTATGTGGAGGAGGAGCGGAGTACTGATCGGCTACAGCAACTGCTGGTCGGGGGCGAAGAGGTCTCCGCGGCTTCCATAAGGGCATGCCAGAAGCGACATCCGACGCTGCGGGTCTCAAATGGCTATGGCCCGACAGAGAATACCACCTTCAGTCTCTGCTATCCGGTGCCTGCTGAGTTCGATAGCCGGCAACGGGTGCCGCTGGGTCGACCAATTCGGAATTCGGTGGCCTATCTGCTGGACGGTCATGGTGCTCCCGTGCCGTTCGGGGCGGTGGGTGAGCTTTACATTGGCGGGGCGGGGGTTGCGCGTGGCTACCTGAACCGTGCCGATCTGACGGCGGAGCGGTTCATCGCCAGTCCCTTTGTGGAAGGCGATCGGCTGTATAAGACCGGCGATCTGGCGCGTTATCTGCCGGACGGCAATCTGGAGTTTCTGGGCCGCAACGACGACCAGGTGAAGATCCGCGGCTTCCGCATCGAGCCGGGGGAGGTCGCGGCGCGGCTTTGCGAGCACGCCTGGGTGCGCGAGGCGGTGGTGGTGGCGCGCCAGGACCGCGCCGGCGACAAGCACCTTGTCGCCTATGTCGTGTGTGGACCCGAGGCAGGATCGGACGAGGACGATGGCGGCGCGCTTGCCGGCGCCTTGCGCGCGCATCTGGGCGCGCGGCTGCCGGACTACATGGTGCCGGCTGCGTTCGTGCGGCTCGCGGCGCTGCCGCTGACGCCGAACGGCAAGCTCGACCGCAAGGCACTGCCGGCCCCCGACGACGATGCCTATGCGCGGGCGGCCTATGAGGCGCCGCAGGGCGCGGTCGAGACGGCGCTGGCGCAGATCTGGGCCGAGCTTCTCGGGCTCGAGCGGGTCGGACGCCACGACAACTTCTTCGAACTCGGCGGCCACTCGCTCTTGGCCGTGCAGCTGTTGAGCCGGTTGTCGCAGGCCCTGGGTGTCGAGCTGCCGCTGTCGACGCTGTTCGCCAACCCGGTGCTGGCCGATCTGGCGGCAAGCATCGTCGATGTGTTGAGCCGCTGCGGTCCGCAAGACCTGCCGGCGATTGTTGCCGTGTCGCGCGACGAGCCGCTTGCACTGTCGTTCGCGCAGCAGCGGCTGTGGTTCCTGGCGCAGCTGGACGAGGGCAGCACCAACTATCACATTCCGCTGGCCCTGCGGCTGCGTGGTGTGCTCGACCGCACCGCGTGGCAGCGCAGCCTCGACCGTCTGTTTGCCCGACACGAGGCGCTGCGCAGTGTCTTTGTCGCGTCGGATGGCAAGCCCCGGGTTGAGGTCCTGCCGCCGGAGGCAGGGCTGCCGGTGCTGGAGCACGATCTGCGGGACAGGCGGGACGCGGAAGCGGCGCTTTTGGATCTGTGCCATGAAGAGGCGCGCATACCGTTCGATCTTGCGGGTGGCCCGCTGATCCGCGGGCGTCTGATCCGGATGTCGGATGCGGAGCACGTCTTCCTGCTGACGCAGCATCACATCGTCTCCGACGGCTGGTCGATGGGCGTGCTGGTGCGTGAACTCAGTCAGCTTTACCGGGCGTTCGAGGCTGGACAGGACGATCCTTTGCCGCCGCTTGCGATCCAATATCCGGATTATGCCGCCTGGCAACGGCAGTGGCTGTCGGGGGAACGGCTGCAGACCCAGGCGCAGTATTGGCGCGACGCCCTGTCTGGCGCTCCGGCCCGTCTTGTCTTGCCGACGGACCGGCCGCGGCCGGCCCAGCAGTCGTTTGCCGGGGCGACGGTTCCGATCGTCATCGATGCGGATCTGACGCGGGGTCTGAAGCGGCTGAGCCGGCAGCATGGCACGACGTTGTTCATGACGGTGCTGACGGCCTGGGCGGCGGTGC
Organism: Rhizobium sp. T1470; assembly: GCF_042140505.1. Lineage (NCBI taxonomy): Bacteria > Pseudomonadati > Pseudomonadota > Alphaproteobacteria > Hyphomicrobiales > Rhizobiaceae > Rhizobium > Rhizobium sp. T1470. The sequence continues at coordinate 537,511 of NZ_CP148093.1, read as the reverse complement.
TGTCGCGCCTGTCGGGGCAGGACGACCTTGTGATCGGCGTGCCGAGCGCCAATCGAGGCCGGCGCGAGATCGAAGAGTTGATCGGCTTCTTCGTCAACACCCTGGCGCTGCGGCTGGACCTGTCGGGCGCGCCGAGCGTGTCGGAGCTTCTGGAACGGACGCGGCGCACGGCACTGGCCGCCCAGGAGCATCAGGACCTGCCGTTCGAGCAGGTGGTCGAGATCGTGCAGCCGCCGCGGCATCTTGATCACACGCCGTTGTTCCAGGTGATGCTGGCCTGGCAGAACAACACCGTCGGGTCATTGGATCTGCCGGGGCTGTGCGTGGAGGCTGCCGGGGAGGGGCTCGATCAGGTCAAGTTCGATCTGGAGCTAAGCCTTGGCGAGCATGGCGAGGAGATCGCCGGAACAATCGGCTATGCCACGGCGCTGTTCGACGAAGCGACGATCGAGCGGCAGCGTGGTTATCTGCTGGCATTGCTGCGGGCGATGGCTGCCGATGCCGGGCAGCCGGTCGGCCGCATCGAGCTGCTGTCGTCCGAGGAGCGCACCTATCTGCTGGAGGATCTGAACCGGACGGCGGCGGCCTATCCGTCGGATCTTTGCATCCACGAGCTGTTCGAGCAACAGGTGCAAAAGGCGCCGGAGGCGGTGGCGGTGGTCCATGAGGAGGAGCACCTAAGCTATGGCGAGCTCAACGCGCGGGCCAACCGGCTGGCCCATCATCTGATCGCCCTTGGGGTCAGGCCGGATCAGCCGGTGGCGATCTGCCTGGAACGCAGCCCGGCGATGGTGGTGGGTCTTTTGGCGATCCTCAAGGCGGGCGGCGCCTATCTGCCGCTGGATCCGGCCTATCCCTGCGCGCGGCTGCGGCAGGTTCTCGAGGATGCCGCGCCGCGGCTGCTGCTTTGCGATGCGGCCGGCCGCGCCGCCCTCGGCGCGGAGGCGCTGGCCGATGTCAGCGTGGTCGATCTGGAGACGGCGACCCCGGCCTGGGCCGAACTGCCCGCCTCGGATCCCGACCCGCGTGCGCTGGGCCTGAGCCCGCGCCATCTCGCCTATGTCATCTACACCTCCGGCTCCACCGGAACCCCAAAGGGCGTCATGGTCGAGCACCACAACCTGGTCAATCTGGGGTTGGCTCAGATCGGGCTTTTTGGCGTCTGTTCAAATAGCCGTGTCGTGCAGTTCGCCTCCTTCGGTTTTGATGCAAGTGCTTGGGAGCTTGTCATGGCTTTTGGCTCAGGCGCCGCATTGCACTTGCCTGCGGACGAGCTCCGCCAAGCGAGTAACAAGCTATCGGATTACCTGCGAAGCGAAGCCATAACCCATGCGACATTGCCTCCAGCCTTGCTTCAGGCAAGCCGGGATCCGGGATGTTTGGCATCGCACGTTCTCATTCTTGCTGGCGAACTGCCGAAGGCTGAACTCGTCCGAAGTCTGGCCTCGGCATCTATCGTCAACGCTTATGGCCCGACCGAAGCAACGGTCTGCGCGACGGTTTGGAATTGCCCGGCTGATTTTGATGGGTCAGTTGTCCCGATCGGGCGCCCGATTGCGAACACGCGGGTGTATCTGCTGGACGGTCATGGTGCGCCGGTTCCGTTCGGGGCGGTGGGTGAGCTTTACATCGGCGGGGCGGGGGTGGCGCGTGGCTACCTCAACCGTCCCGAGCTGACAGCGGAGCGGTTCATCGCCAGTCCCTTTGTGGAGGGCGACCGGCTGTACCGGAGCGGCGACCTGGGGCGTTATCTGCCGGACGGCAATCTGGAGTTTTTGGGCCGCAACGACGACCAGGTGAAGATCCGCGGCTTCCGCATCGAGCCGGGCGAGATCGCCGCGCGGCTTTGCGAGCACGCCTGGGTGCGCGAGGCGGTGGTGGTGGCGCGCCAGGACCGTGCCGGCGAGAAGCACCTTGTCGCCTATGTCGTGTGTGGACCCGAGGCAGGCTCGGACGAGGCCGATGGCGGCGGGCTTGCCGGCGCCATGCGCGCGCATGTGAGCGGGCGGCTGCCGGACTACATGGTGCCGGCTGCGTTCGTGCGGCTCGCGGCGCTGCCGCTGACACCGAACGGCAAGCTCGACCGCCAGGCGCTGCCGGCCCCCGACGACGGCGCCTATGCGCGGGCGGCCTATGAGGCGCCGCAGGGCGCGGTCGAGACGGCGCTGGCGCAGATCTGGGCCGAGCTTCTCGGGCTCGAGCGGGTCGGACGCCACGACAACTTCTTCGAACTCGGCGGCCACTCGCTCTTGGCGGTGCAGTTGCTCAGCCGAGCATCAGATCTTGGGCTGAAGTTCAGCACCGCCGACCTCTTCCAAGCCCCTGTTCTGACGGACTTTGCATCGAAGATCCACTTGGAACCACAGCCCAGCAATCCGGGAGTGATATCCGTTCAAGCAACCGGCTCGCAGCCGCCGCTGTTCTTTGTTCCCACAGGTTTGGGCGATTGTTCCTATGTCCCCAGTTTGGTAAAGGAAATGGACGTAGACTGTCCCGTCTATGCTTTGTCATGGCCGTCTTTCGATGAAGTTCGTCCACTGACCCTTGAAGCGATAGCTGATCAGGTCATCCTCGCGATCAAAGAAATTCAACCGCAGGGTCCATATCGCTTCGCTGGATACTCATCAGGCGGGATCTTGGCTTACGCAATCGCCCAGCGCTTGCTGAGTCTCGATGACGCTGTGTCGTTCATCGCTCTCATCGATGTTACGCTACCTGCAAATCCATCAAGCATATCGCCCACCCAAATGATACGAAACGTAGTACTGGATTCTTTTGAACCCTTGGATGATGAGAGCTTCGAAGTGTTGGAACGCTTTGCTGGACAATGTTCAATTGCTCAGCTGCTTGAAAAGGCACAGCAAATTGGGGCGATACCTCCGGATCGTGATCTCCACAATGACGTTCAGATGTCTGAAAGAATCGCCCAATTTCATAGGGCGCTGCAGGCGTACCAAGTCCCAACCCTGCCAATTGAGATACATCAATTTTATGCCACCGAGGCTCTCTTCAGTTCTCGGTGCGCGGCGACAAACAAGGTGAGACTCAGCGTCAATCAGGATGAGACTCGGCGGCGGGGGTGTGACGAAGGGAGGGCGTAGCCCGACTGGAGTTACACCCCCGCCGCGGCGCAATTTTTCGGCGTCTCATGATCGCGGTTGGCCCGGTAGCGTCGGTGATTTTCTGAGAATGGAGAATCACCTTTGTGCCGGGTCGCCATGTAACCGATCATCAGACGAGGCTTTTTATGAAGTACCGACAAAACAACCCCATTGAGGTCGCTGCCGCCAAGGCGTCGATCAGCCGGGCGACGGCTTACCGCATCGAGAAGGATGCGCGTCTTCCATCGCAGACCAAGCCGCCGCGCGACCGGCGTCGCCCCGATCCCCTTGAGCACATCTTCGACGCCGAGGTTGTTCCGCTCCTCAAGGCCGCGCCCGGCATCCGAGCGGTCGCCGTTTACAACGAGATGCTGCGGCGTCATCCAGAGCTGTCAGAAGGTGTTCGCCGTACGATTGAGCGTCGTATCCGATCATGGCGGGCTGTTCACGGTCAGGAGCAGGAAGTGATCTTCCGTCAGATGCACGAACCCGGTCGGTTAGGACTGTCGGATTTTACCGACATGGGCAGCCTCGGCGTGACGATCGCCGGCCAATCGCTCGATCATCTGCTTTATCACTTCCGGCTGGTCTGGTCGGGCTTCGAGCATGCCCATGTCATCCTGGGTGGAGAGAGCTTCGTCGCTCTGGCCGAGGGGCTGCAGAACGCCCTGTGGTCGGTTGGCGGTTCGCCGCTCTATCATCGCAGCGACAGCTTATCGGCCGCCTTCCGCAACCTCGATGCCGACGCCAAGGTCGATCTGACGCATCGCTACGACGAACTGTGCGCCCATTATCGCATGACGCCGACGCGCAACAACAAGGGCGTCGCGCACGAGAACGGCTCGATCGAAAGTTCCCACGGCCATCTCAAGAATGCGATCCGCGATGCTCTGCTGATGCGCGGAACCAGGGACTTTGGCGACCTCGGATCCTATCGCGCCTTCATCGATGAGATCGTCAGCCGCCGCAATGCCGCACATGGCAAGCGCATCGATGCCGAGCGCACGCATCTGCAAGCTCTTCCCGATCGTCGCACCACCGACTTCGAAGAGGTCATCGTCACCGTATCGAGCACCGGCGGCTTCGCCTTGCGCAAGGTCTTCTACACCGTGCCTTCCCGTCTGATTGGCCACCGGCTGCGGGTGCGTCTGTTCGACGATCGCCTCGACGTCTTCATCGGCGGCACGCATCTGCTGACATTACCCCGAGGCCGCGCCCATGCGAGTGGCAAGCACGATCAAGTCGTCAACTATCATCACGTCATTCATTCCCTGCGCAAAAAGCCGATGGCGCTTTTGGGGCTCGTCTATCGCGACAAGCTCTTCCCCAGGCCGGAATATCGCAGGACTTTCGACGCGCTCATCGAGCAACTGCCCGAGCGGCAGGCTTGCAAGATCACCGTGGAACTGCTTGCCTTGGCTCACGATCGCAGTTGCGAGCGTGAACTGGCCGAGGAGCTTGCCAAAACGCTCGACGCCCACAAACTGCCTGATCTGGCGGCTTTGAGAGCGGTCTTCAGCCCGGACCCGGATCAGTTGCCGATCGTTCATGTGCAACTCGCGTCGCTCAATGGTTATGAAGCCCTGATCGGCACGGCCTATGCGGGAGAGGTCGCATGAAGAGCAACATCCACACAGTCGATGAAGCCCGCCTCGGCATCATGCTCAACGAACTGAGGCTGCCGACGATCAAGACGTTCTGGCACCAATTTGCCGAGCAGGCCGATCGGGAAGGATGGCCTGCTGCCCGTTTCCTCTCGGCCATCGCCGAGCATGAATTGGCCGAACGCGCCCATCGCAGGATCGAAAGACACCTCGCCGAGGCCCACCTGCCACCCGGAAAGACGCTCGACAGCTTCGCCTTCGACGCTGTTCCCATGGTCTCCAAGGCCCAGGTCATGGCGATTGCAGCCGGCGATAGCTGGCTCGCCAAAGGCGCCAATATCCTGATGTTCGGTCCGCCCGGCGGCGGAAAGAGCCATCTCGCCGCAGCCGTCGGCCTCGCGCTAATCGAGAACGGCTGGCGCGTGCTCTTCACCCGCACGACCGATCTCGTCCAGAAGCTTCAGGTCGCGCGGAGGGAGCTTCAGCTCGAAGCCGCCATCGCAAAGCTCGACAAGTTCGATCTTCTCATCCTCGACGACCTGGCCTACGTCACCAAGGACCAGGCCGAAACGAGCGTGCTCTTCGAACTCATCTCCGCAAGATATGAGCGGCGTTCCATCATGATCACCGCCAATCAGCCCTTCGGAGAATGGAACCGCGTCTTTCCAGACCCGGCCATGACGCTTGCCGCGGTGGACCGACTTGTCCATCACGCAACAATCTTCGAGATGAATGTCGAAAGCTACCGGCGGCGTTCGGCCATGGAAGCCAAACGCCAGCGCGGCAGACCCGCCTCATTCGCGACAATCAAAAGCTCTTCCCAGCTTGTCGCGGAGCGGCAATCAGAACACGATGAAACTCTTGCCAGCGACAATCAACATGATAACTTCGCTCCAACCGCGACATAAGAATCTCATCCAGATTGTCGCTCGCGTCGCATCCTGATCGTCGCGCTATATCTCGGGCACGACAAGCTAAGAGCTCATTATGCCCAGAGGCAAGTTCGCCTATGCGCGGCTGGGACCGGGTCTTGAGTCCGGAGGCCATTACTGCCGTCCCGATTGTAGGCGACCACCTGACGATGATGAGTGTTCTGGAAAACCGCAAGGCTCTGGCCCGAGCCATTTCTACGCCTTTAACAAGGGTTCTTGAAAAAGATCCCTAGCGAACTGTACCGACGGTTCTGGCACCCAGACGAGGTTCAGTCTCGGATCGCGACAATCCCCAAATGTCGGAGAGTTCTGGCTCGGTGATCCAAAGATGGGAAGCAAATGTGGTCTGCCGCCGCTGCTGATCGACGATCCGAGTCGAGCAATTCCAACGTCAAGTCAAGCTGCATTGGCTGAGCTTCTCATTCGAAAAGCCCAAAGGGACCAGACAGAATGGAGACTATCACCATTGATCAACAGAACATCCTCGTCGGCATCCGTCCAATAGAACCGGCTGACGACTCCACCTTGTACGCTTCCGAAGTTACCTCGTTGGGACGCGCTGTCACCAAAGTTCGCCGCCAAAGCGGTGCTGCAAGAGTAGTCGCCAGAACACTCCTTGGGCAACTGGGATTCCACAACTGCCGATCCTCAAGACGCGCTCTGGTGTTCCGATCTGGCCACCCGGCATCGTCGGATCTTTGGCGCACCACGATACCGTAGCAGCCGCCGCCATTGCAGGGACGAAAAGGATTGCGGCTCTCGGCATCGACATTGAGCCTAATGAACCTCTGCCGGAGAACCTGATCGAACTCATTGCCACCCCTAACGAGCAACGCATGTACGATCTACATCTGCTCAAGCGGCGGGACCTCTTCGTTTTGAAGGAGGCGGTATATAAGGCGTATTTTCCACTGTACAATGATTATCTTGAATTCCAGGACGTGGAAATTGATCTCCCTGCGCGATTAGGATGCGTATTCCACTAATCGCGGACACCTCCTCCGCTAATGTGCGGACAGTTTAGGCGCAGCGTTTTTCAGGCCTGTTGTTGATCAGCCTTTCGTAATTTCGTCGTTCACGTTCGGCGCGGAGTCAATGCCGGATTTGGCCTTGCGCATGCTATCCCCTTCCAAATTGATGCGATGGGCATTATGAACGAGGCGGTCCAGGATGGCGTCGGCGACGGTGGCATCTCCGATGAGATCGTGCCAGGCGCTCACGGGCACCTGCGCCGTGATGAGTGTCGATTTAGTTGGTACCGTTCCTCGATGATTTCGAAGAGATGGAAGCGCTGCTGATCGTTGAGGCTGTGTGTCGCGAAGTCGTCGAGGACGAGCAACTGTACCTTCATCAGCCTGTTTATGATCTTCGGATAACGTCCGTCCAGCTTGGCCATGGCGAGATCTTCGAAGAGCCGGGGGGCGCGAACGTAAAGAACGCTATGATCGTGGCGCGCGGCCTGACGTGCAAATGCGCAGGCCAGCCACGACTTCCCCGTGCCGGTTTTACCCGTGATGATCAAATTCTCACGGTTCTTGAGCCATTGCCCCTGCGCCAGCGCCATTGTCGCCCGACGATCGAGATTACGGGCAGCGTGGAAGTCGATATCTTCGACGCAGGCTTCAGGGAAGCGAAGCCTTGCGGCCGCCAGGCGCGTTGTCAGCCGCTTATCGGCGCGCACGGCAATCTCACGGTCCAGCATGAGGCCCAGCCATTCGTCTTTCTCCATCGCTCTGGCTTCGGGCAGGTCCGCCAGTTCCCGCCATGCGACCGCCATCCCGGACAGGCCGAGCGCATACATGTGTTCAAGTGTTGGATTGGTCAGCATTGTCATTCCTTCTTTCTACGATCTCGGCGCTGATGAACCTCATTCGGTGCAATCAGCCCGATCAATGGAGCCTGAGCCCCCTGATGCGTGAAGCTTCCCACATTGCGTAGCGCGGCAAGGGGCTCAGGCCGTGCGCCGGCGGTATTGCCGTTTTCCTCAGTGGTAATATCCGCGACCGCGAATGTTCGTGTGCATGGGCAGCGGCTTTCCGGGCTCCACGGCCGAACCCGCCCGGTCGAGCCCCGCCTGAAGAATGGATCGAACTGACGAGTAGGTCAGCGCATTGATGGTGAGTGCGCGTTCGCATGCAGCATCAAGGCGATCATGTTCATAGCGTCTGGCGAGGGAAAGAATGCCGAGCGCAGCACGATATCCCTGTTCGGGATGAGGCTTGTCGCGGATGACCCTTTCAACGAGGATGCCCGTGTTGGTGCTGATCTTGCCGGCCTGCCGGATAAGGCTTGCCGCGCTCATTCCGGCATGACGCTGATGGGATTTGGGCATATGCTCCTTGACCGTGACGTGCCCGTTGCGCCCGGAACGGCGATGATGGGAAGCGACCCGCTTGTGATTGCAGAATATCTCGACCAGGCGATGCGTCAGCCGCACGGTGACCATCTGGCCGATCAGGCTGTGCGGCACGGAATAGACGGTCTTCTCCACTTCCACATGATAGTCGGGATGAACCTTCGCCGATTTCCACTCCGCATATTCGAAGTCTGTTGCTGGCAGCGGCCCGAGAGCTTCGCGTTCGATATCTTCGAAGAGTTCGCGCCGGGACTTGCCGATATGGCGCATGGTGCGGCTGTTGAGATCGGTCAGGAGCCCGGCAATGGCAATGTTCAGATCTTCAAGCGAGAAGAAAGTCTGGTTGCGAAGCCGCGCCAAAATCCAACGTTCTGCGATTAAAACCGCTCCCTCAATTTTCGCTTTGTCACGAGGTTTTTTCGACCGCGTCGGCAAAATTGCCGTACCATAATGCTCGCCAAAAGCCGCGAATGTCGTGTTTATCGTCGGCTCGAACGTACGCATCCGAGCAGGGCCGCCTTGTAGGAATTGTCGGATTTGGCACTGACTGTCCTTATTGACGTCAAAAAGGACAGTGCGGAATGGAACGGCTTGAGATTGTCGATAGCGGCCGGCGGCGACGCTTCAGCAAAGAGATGAAGCTGCAGATTGTCGCCGAGAGCTATTCGGAACCTGGCTTGTGTGCGACGACGGCGCGGCGACATGGGATTTCCCGTTCGCAGTTATATGAATGGCGGCGGCTCGCACGAGCGTGGCAACTGGATGTTGGGTCGCCTGCCGGCGGCTTTATCCCAGCACTGCTTGTTCCAGAGATAGAGCCGGCAGCAGGGTCATTGCCGAACGCCGGCCGGATGGAGGTTGTCAGCTCGAATGGTCGCCGTGTGATCGTGGACCGCGATGTCGACGTTGAGGCGCTGCTTCAGATCATGCGCGGACTGGAGACGCTGCGGTGAATCCGTTTCCGATGGGAACAGGCGTCAAGGTCTGGCTTTCGACGGGGTATACGGACATGCGCTGTGGCTTCCCCTCTCTGGCGCTTCGGGTGCAGGAGGTTCTGAAGCATGATCCGTTGTCAGGGCATCTCTTCGTCTTCAGGGGCCGCAGATCGGATATTTTGAAGATCATCTGGCATGACGGTTTGGGTGCCTGCCTTTTTACCCGGCGGCTGGAGCGAGGCCGGTTCATCTGGCCGAATTTGGAGGGCGGTGCGGTTGCGATCTCTCCAGCACAACTGTCTTATTTGTTGTCCGGGATCGACTGGCGCAATCCGCAGGAAACATGGCGTCCGACACGGGTCTGATAGCATTATTACATTGAAAATACAGGGAGAATCTGATCGAATGGCTTCATGAATTCGAAGCCTGCCGATCTTCCCGCGGACCTTGCGAGCGCCTATCTGGCGCTGCTTTCCGAGCGTGAGATGTTACAGGCTGAACGCGATGTCGTTGTTGCCGAGCGCGACACCGTCGTCGCCGAGCGGGACATTGCGGTGGCGCAAGCCGCCAATGCGCAGGCCATGTTATCGGACAGCGAGGCACTGATTGCCCGTCTGGAACTGGCGATCGAAAAGCTGAAGCGCGAACTGCGCGGCCAGAGATCTGAGCGCACGGCGCGACTGATCGACCAGATGGAATTGCAGCTCGAAGAGCTGGTGATGGCGGCGACGGAGGATGAAATTGCGGCGCAGGCTGCGGCTGCCAGGACATCGAGCGTGCGTTCGTTTACACGCAAACGGCCGGTACGAAAGCCCTGGCCGGAGGATATCGAGCGACAACGTGTGATCATCGATCCTCCCACCGCTTGTGTCTGTTGCGGTGGATCGCGTTTGTCGAAACTGGGCGAGGACGTCACTGAGACGCTGGAGGAGATTCCGCGCCGGTTCAAAGTGATCGAGACGGTGCGGGAGAAATTTACCTGCCGTGACTGCGAGTCGATCAGCCAGCCGCCGGCGCCGTTCCATGCCACGCCGCGCGGCTTCATCGGCCCTCATCTGCTGGCCACGATCCTGTTCGACAAGTTCGGAATGCATAGCCCTCTCAACCGCCAGAGCACCCGGTTCAAAAGCGAGGGCATCGAGCTTTCGACCTCGACGCTGGCTGACCAGGTCGGGTTTGGGACAGCCGCGCTCATGCCGGTCTTTGATCTGATCGAGGCGCATGTCTTCGCGGCCGAGCGCCTTCACGGCGACGACACCACCATTCCCATTCAGGCCAAAGACAAATGCACGACCGGGCGCATATGGACTTACGTATGCGATGACCTGCCCTTCGGCGGTGCGGCGCCGCCGGCGGCAATATACTATGCGTCGAGTAACCGGCGTGGTGAGCACCCGCAGAAACACCTGGCCGGGTATGGCGGCATTCTGCAGAGCGATTGCTACAATGGCTTCGAGCCGCTCAGTGTCGCCGAGAAGAAAGCGGTGCCGATCACCTTTGCCTTTTGCCATGCGCATGCGCGGCGTAAATTCTTTGAACTGGCCGACATCCAGAAAAGTGCCCGTGATCGCAAACGCAGAGGCAAGCCGATCTCGCCGATCGCATTGGAGGCCGTCCAACGGTACGATGCGCTGTTCGAGATCGAGCGCCAGATCAATGGATTGAGCGCCGAAGAACGACTGGCCGCGCGGCAGGAAAAGAGCAAGCCGCTGTTCGATGACATGCACGAGTGGCTGAAACGGGAGCGCGCCACGCTCAGCAGATCCTCCGAGGTCATCGAGCCGATCGACTACATGCTGAAGCGATGGGATGGTTTTGCCGGTTTCCTGGAAGATGGCCGGATTTGTCTCACGAACAATGCCGCCGAGCGCGCGCTGAGAGGTATTGCCCTCGGGCGCCGCAACTGGACCTTCGCCGGTTCCCAGCGTGGGGCCGATCGTGCCGCCATCATGCTCACCTTCATCACGACCTGCCGTCTCAACGACGTCGACCCAAAGGCATGGCTCGCCGATGTGTTCGCACGCATCGCCGATCTTCCCGTCTCCCGCCTGCACGAACTGCTCCCGTGGACGTGGAAAAGGCTCCGTGAGGCCGAAAAGGCCCAGGATCAGTACATCGCCTGAGCGACAGCCTCACCATACATCAGCAAGTGCGCCTGCGCGCGAGCCAATTCCGCGGCCTTCCGCGTATGGATACACTTTCTCCCGGAGCGCGCGTGCTGCAAGCCACCATGTTCATGAGGGCAGGTCGGACCACCTCCCATTTGCGTGATTTGAGGCCACAATCCGGATTTACCCACAGCGGTCGGACAATCGCTCGCGGCAAGCATGAGGAGGTCCGAAATCTCGCCAACTTCGGGGACACGTAGTGAGTGAATGAGTTCGCCGTCTTGGAACAGATCAGGGAAAGTCCGGCGCTGGCGGAGGAACTGGAACGACCGATGATGCTCCTTCTGTGTACGCATACGACGAAGGCCGCCTACTGACGCGTACCTTGAGGCGTTAGTGTCCGCTTAGATTAAGTGGACACTTAGCGAATGAAGTATCTGGCTATGGAGCGGCCGTCGACGGTGGAAGCGAGCACGTCCGCGGCTCTGCCGCTGCCGCCGGGTGCGGGCCGACAGCGGACGCGCCGCTCCTGGACGGTCGAGCAGAAGCTGGCGATCGTGCGTGAGGTGCAGGAGTCCGGTGATCCGGTGTCGGTTGTGGCGCGGCGTCACGACATGAACGCGAACCACTTGTTCATCTGGGTGAAACAAGCCCAGCAAGGGCGATTGGGCCGATCCAACCCGCTGTCCGAGACCCCACCGATCGCCTTCATTGGCCCAATGACCTCATAGCTGTTGAAAAACGACAACGAAAGGAACATCCCAGCAACTCCGGCCAAAGGTCTGGGTAGGATGGCGCTGATGAATACTCGAACGAGGGCGCGCCGATGGGCCGGACTTGGAGCAGACAAGAACTCGCGGAACACTGGAGCCTTGGGTTTGAAGAGCTGGCGCGGATCGAGGCCAAATCGGAGGCATTGCGGCTCGGCTTCGCGGCGCAGTTGAAATTCTACCAGCTAGCGGGACGGTTTCCGGCATCGGCGGCAGAGATTCCCGACGCGGCAGGATGCTACCTTGGCGATCAGCTTGGGCGCCCTGTGGCGGAACTGATCGATTATGATTGGTCAGGCCGCAATGGCCAGCGACACCGCGCGGAAATCCAGGACTTTCTCGGTTTCCGCACGCTTGAAGCGCCCGACCTTGAGGCGCTGCGTCGCTGGCTCGAAACGGAGGTCTGTCCATCCGGTGCGGCGCTGGAGGCGACGATTGAGCCGATCGACCGCTGGTGCTGGGCCCGCAAAATTCAGCCGCCAAGCAAATCTGCATCGCAACGCCTGGTCCGCTCGGCCAGACGGCGTTTCGAAGAAGGGCTTCTGAAACAGATTACGGCGTCCCTTGCTCCGGAATCGATCGAGCGGATGGAGGCATCGCTGAGCGATCCAGACGCGCTGGCCGGGTTTTCTGCGCTCAAGGCCGATCCCGGTCGGATTGCCCTGGATAGCCTCCTTAAGGCCGCGGCCCGCCTGTCGTTCGTGCGCCGGCTGGGGCTGCCACGCGGCATTCTCACCGAGGTCGGCGCACCAGTCATTGAGCGCTTTCGCCGCCGGGTCGCGCAGGAGACGGCCTGGGAGATACGGCGGCATGCGCAAGCGCGTCGGTTGGGCATGTACGCGGTTTTTCTGATGGCGCGCGAGGCGGAGATCACCGATGGGCTGGTCGATCTTCTGCTTGAGACGGTTCACAAGATCGGGGTGACCGCCGAGCGCAGGACAACGGCGGCGCTCGCACGCGATATTGAACGCGTTGTTGGCAAGGACCGGCTTCTGGCCGACATTGCCGAGGCGGCAACTGGAAATCCGGACGGTACCGTGCGCAATGTGATCTTCCCCGTGGCCGGGGAGACGAAGCTCAAGGCGATTATGGCGGAATACAAGTCCCGGGGCGCCTGGGACCAGCGGATTCATCACACGATGCGCGGCTCCTATGCCAGCCACTACCGGCGCATGCTTCCCCCGCTCCTGGAGGTTTTGGAGTTTCGTTCGAACAATGCTGCGCACCGGCCCGTTCTGAATGCGTTGGCATGGATTCGCCGCGCGCGGCGCGAGGGCCGCCGGTTGCTCAGCGTCGGCAACGGCGTTCCGATTGACGGTGTGATTCCGGTCAAATGGCGCGATTTCGTGATGGCGGGCGACGGGCGGATCAACCTGATCGACTACGAGCTTTGCGTACTGCAGGCGTTGCGCGAGCGCATCCGGGCCAAGGAGATCTGGGTGGTTGGCGCCGATCGGCACCGCAATCCGGACGATGATTTGCCGAAGGATTTCGACCGTCGCCGGGTCGAATATTACGCCGATCTGGGTCTGTCGATGGATGCTCGCGCCTTCACCGCCGCGCTCAAGACGGAAATGGAGGAAGAATTGCGCCGCCTTAACGCCGAGTTGCCGGGCAACCGAAGCGTCCGCATTCTCTGGCGCGGGGCGAACCGGGTTTCCGTTTCGCCAACGCCGCCGCAACCCGAACCGCCCGGCCTGACGGCGGTGAAGGCGGAGGTCGCACGGCGCTGGCCAATGGTGGCCTTGCTCGATCTTCTCAAGGAAGCCGCGCTCGACACCGGGTTCCTCGACGCCTTCAAGACATCGGGCGAGCGCGTGGCGCTTGATCCCGCTACGCTGCAACGCAGGCTTCTGCTTTGCCTGTACGGGCTTGGAACCAATGCCGGGCTCAAGCGCGTCAGCGCCGGCGTAGAGGACGTAAGCTATAAAGAGTTGCTTCATGTCCACCGGCGTTTTATCCATGTGGAAGCCCTGCGCGACGCCGCGCGGCGCGTGGCCAACGCGACCCTGGCGATCCGTAATCCGATGATCTGGGGTGACGTCGGCACGGCGTGCGCGTCGGACTCGAAGAAATTCGGCGCCTGGGACCGCAACCTGATGACGGAATGGCATATCCGCTATGGCGGTCGCGGTGTGATGATCTACTGGCATGTCGAGAAGCGTTCGACCTGCATCTACTCGCAGCTCAAGCGTTGCTCGTCATCGGAGGTCGCCGCCATGATCGAGGGCGTGCTGCGCCACTGCACCGACCTGGAGATTCGCCGTCAGTATGTTGACAGCCACGGTCAAAGCGAGGTGGCGTTCGCTTTCTGCAAGCTGCTCGGCTTTGAACTGGCGCCGCGTCTGAAGGCGATCGCGCGCCAGAAACTGTGCCTGCCGCGTCCCGGCATGAAGGGTGAGCTGCCGAATTTGATGGGGATCCTCTCAGACGTCATCGACTGGGCCAGTGTCGAGCGGCAATACGACGAAATGGTGAAGCACGCCGTCGCCATGCATCGCGGCATCGCCGATGCCGAAGCGATCCTGCGCCGCTTCGCGCGATCGGAGATCATGCACCCCACGTACAAGGCTCTCGCCGAACTGGGACGGGCGATCAAGACGATCTTCCTGTGCCGCTATTTGCGCATGGAGGCATTGCGGCAGGAAATCCACGAAAACCTGAACGTGGTCGAGAACTGGAACAGCGCCAACAGCTTTGTCTTTTTCGGCAAGGGCGGCGAGGTGGCGACCAACCGGCTGGAGGATCAGGAAATCTCGGTGCTGGCGCTGCACCTTCTCCAGAACTGCCTTGTTTACGTCAACACACGGACGCTGCAATCGGTTCTGGGCAATCCGGTCTGGGCGGCGCGCATGACGGCGGAAGACCACCGCGGCTTGACTCCGCTCAGCTATGCGCACGTCAACCCCTATGGACGCTTCGAGGTCGACCTGGAGCGGAGGATTGATTTCGGCATGAAGGCGGCCGCGTAGCCAACTCTTTACAGAAAGCGCATTCTGTGAAGAGTGGCGGGATCCGGGTCAAGGAAAACATCGCGCCGTGCTACGCCCTAGGCACATCGCCAACCGGCGAATTGTAAAGAGTGATGTGGTGCTGGCCGCCGGCGGCCATGCACGTCGCAAGGATTTCCTCGGCGAGGCCGATATCGCTTCACTGCTCGAAGCGGCCCGCAAATCCCGTCACGGCGGCCGCGACCACCTGCTCATCCAGATGATGTACCGCCACGGTCTGCGCGTCAGCGAGGCAATCGCGCTGCGCCTCGAAGATGTGAACCTGAAACAGGCACGCATCTGGATCCCGCGCCTCAAGAACGGATTGTCCGTCGAACATCCGATCGCCGGCGATGAACTGCGTGGCATCAAACGCTGGCTGGTCGCGCGCCGCGATCATCTGCCGTGGCTCTTCGTCTCCGAGCGCAGCCAGCCGTTCACCCGTCAGGCCGTCAACTACATCATCGCCGCAGCCGCCACGCGGGCCGACCTGGCGAATGTTCATCCCCATATGCTTCGGCATTCCTGCGGGTTCTCGCTCGCCAATCGCGGCTACGATCTGCGTCTCATCCAGGATTATCTCTGCCATCGCGACCCCAAGCACACCGCCCATTACACCCGTGTCGCCGCTAGGCGATTTGACGGGCTGTGGGGAGCATAACCATGGCGACGCGCAAAACCGTTACCACCAAGAACCTCATTGCGCTCGGAGCCGAGCGCTTGGCGGAAATTCTTCTCGCGCTCGCGGAGGAAGATCGTGATATTAAACGGCGTCTGCGGCTGGAGATTGCCGAACAGGATGGTGAAGACGAACTTGCTGCCGAGATCGGCAAGCGACTGACATCGATCAAAAACGCCTCGTCCTTTATCGATTGGCAGAAACGGAAAGCTTTCGAGAAGGACCTGGATCTGCAACGCGAGATGATCACCGAACGCGTTGCGAAAACCAGACCCGATTTGGCCCTTGAATTAATGTGGCGCTTCATGGCCCTCGCGGGACCGGTCATCAATCGGGTCGATGACAGCAATGGCATCGTTGGCGAGATCTTTCGGCAGGCCGGTCATGAATTGGGAGGGGTCGCCATCAAGGCCAAGCCAAAGCCGCTGCTGCTTGCCAAGCAGACGTTCGACGCCGTTACCAACAATCATTACGGCGAATATGACCGATTGATCCCCGCCATCATGCCGGCGCTGAGCAAAGAGGGCATCGATCATTTGAAAGCCAGGCTTCATGACGCCCTTGATCGACTCCCGCGAAGAAATGGCGAATACGATCATCGGGCGCCCGCCATTGCGCGGACCCTGCAGGAAATAGCCGATGGCGAGAACGACGTTGACGCTTTCATTGCTCTTACCCCGCTGAAAGCGCGGCAGACACCGAGGGTCGCCGCCACTCATGATCTCTGGATTGATGGATACCATAGTTATTTTGGTCACTCCGAATGGGAGGACGTGTATATCGATGTGCTCGACGCGACAGGCGAGCCTGAAAAGGCACAGCAGATTCGTTGGGACAGCTTTGAAAAGCACCTTCTCCGTGACCGTCTGCGAGACTATCTGAAGCGGCTTGCTGACTTCGACGATGTCATCGCCGAAGAAAAAGCTCTAACCCATGCGTTGACCTTCCCCAATATGGTGTCGGCATTGGATTTTCTCATCGAATGGCCGGCGCATGAGCAAGCCGCCAAACTCATCCTCCAACGCCATACTGAGATCGATGGCAATGCCTATTATCTGTTGGATCCAGCCGCACGAACCCTCGAAGGAGCCTATCCGCTCGCCGCCGTGCTGCTGCGACGCGCTATGATCAGTGACACGTTGGACCGCGCAAAGTCGACCCGATACCGTCATGCCGCCCGCCATCTCGCGGAGTGCCAATCGCTGCACAGTGCAATTCCGGACTACGCCAATCTTGGGGATCATGCCGCCTTCCTGGCATCGCTACAGGACAAGCATCGACGCAAGGAAGGCTTCTGGGGGCGTGTTCGGGAGTTCTCGACAAAGAGATAATTGCGTTCTTCTTTTGTTCGATTGGCTGTCGTTTTTGAACAGCTATGAGGTCATTGGGCCAATCTCGGTTTGCTAATGACGGCTATGTCCGCCGGAGCCTTCAAATCGCCGGCTCACCGTGCTTTGCTTCCTGACCTTTGGTCTAGTCTGTTTATGGTAGTGCCGGCGATGTCGACGACCTTTGCGTCCGTACGGACCATGTTCGGTGATCTATCGCCTGAGAGTATCGGATGGCTATTGGTCGATGAAGCGGGTCAAGCAGTACCACAAGCCGCTGTCGGTGCCATCATGCGTGCCAGACGGACGATTGTGGTGGGTGATCCCCTTCAGGTTCCACCAGTCGTCTCGCTGCCAGAAAAGTTAAACTTTGATATCTGCAAATTTTTTAACATTGATCCGATTGAATGGTCGGCACCGGCGGCATCGACCCAGACCCTTGCGGATCGGGTATCGCGATTCAGATCAACGTTTGCAACCGACAGGGGGATCGCGAGGTGGGGCTTCCGCTGCTCGTCCACAGTCGATGCCAGGACCCGATGTTCTACGTTTCGAACGCGATCGCCTATGTCGGTCAGATGGTACACGCGGTTGCCCCTGCCCGCCCCGGGCCAATCGGCGCTGTGCTGGGCAAGTCGAGATGGCTCAACGTTCTCGGCGCCGCGGAGACGAAATGGTGCCCCGCCGAAGGTGATGCTGTTATCGAGATGCTCGCGCAGTTGTCTTCGGCCGGTATCGAGGACCCTGAACTGCCCCCCATTTCGACCGGACAGTCGGCATAAGCAGAAAGGCTCAAGCACAGACTTGAGGACAGGCTTATGTCTAACGAGTATCGACACGTTGAATTGCTGACTGGTGATGTCCGTCGTAGACGGTGGACAACCGAACAGAAGCTGACGATCATCGAGCAGAGTTTCGAACCTGGCGAGACGGTATCGTCCACCGCTCGCCGCCATGGCGTTGCGCCCAATCTGCTTTACCGGTGGCGTAGGCTCTTGAGTGAGGGAGGTGCTGCAGCCGTGGATTCTGACGAGCCGGTTGTCGGCAATTCGGAAGTGAAGAAGCTGGAGGAGCGCGTCCGCGAGTTGGAGCGCATGCTCGGCCGCAAGACAATGGAGGTCGAAATCCTCCGCGAAGCCCTTTCCAAAGCAGACTCAAAAAAACGGATATCGCGGCCGATCTTGTTGCCGAAGGACGGTTCCCGATGAAGACCGTGGCCGACACACTGGGCGTCTCCCGTTCCAATCTAATCGAGCGGCTGAAAGGCAGATCGAAGCCGCGCGGCTCCTATCACAAGGCCGAGGATGCAGAGCTTCTGCCGCCATCCGCAGGCTGTTGGATCAGAGGCCAACCTATGGCTATCGGCGGATCGCCGCGCTCCTCAATCGCGAAAGGCGAGCCGCCGACAAGCCTGTCGTCAACGCCAAGCGGGTTCATCGCATCATGGGCAACCACGCAATGTTGCTGAAGAAGCATACGGCCGCTCGCAAGGGCCGCATCCACGACGGCAAGGTGATGGTCATGCGCTCGAACCTGCGCTGGTGCTCCGACGGTCTGGAGTTCACCTGCTGGAATGGTGAAGTTATTCGTCTCGCCTTCATCATCGACGCCTTCGACCGCGAGATCATTGCCTGGACGGCGGGTGCCAATGCGGGAATCTCCGGCTCGGACGTGCGCGATATGATGCTGGAGGCGGTCGAGAAACGCTTCCATGCAACCCGAGCCCCGCACGCCATCGAGCATCTGTCGGACAATGGTTCGGCTTACACCGCGAGAGATACGAGGTTGTTTGCTCAGGCACTCAATCTGACGCCCTGCTTCACGCCGGTCGCCAGTCCGCAGTCGAAGGAGCAGACATCACGATGCACCTTGTTGGATTGGTTGAGCGTCAATTAGCCGGGGCTGGCGGCTACCATAGCGACCGCCGACGCCTTTTGCGAGTCTGACGTTTCCCGGAGGCTCATACAGGTAACGATGGTTGGTCGCATAACGGTGGCGCTTGAGAACGCCATCGCGACCGAGTTGATGGATGGTTGTGGCGCTGACGCCAAGTTGACGAGCCACTTCCTCGCCGGTGAGCATGCCGCTCTCACGCAACCGTTCGAACCGAGTCTTCAATCCGTAGGCTCGACGAACGAGCATGACTTTCTTCAACGTAAATGGCTCATCGCGCCAGTTACGATGCCCGAGTGCGTTGAGACGACTGGCAATCTGCTGGTCGTTGTCGGTCTCCAGCAGTTCGTTGATCAGCGCTACGACCGTTTCCGGGGTCTTGCGGATCACGGCCATGGGCCGGGGGCGAGCTACTGCCAAGCTTTGTGTGCGACCTCCGCGCCAGCGGATATGTATATTGATCTGCTGGTCAACCAATAGCGTCACGTCTTCGATGAGGAGACCAAGCATGCGTTTACGCTCGACGGCGCTCGTGCGTTCGTTGCTCCAGACGCTAGGAAAATCTGCGGCCAGCGCCCGGATCCGTTCCTGCGTAGGGCCGTCCAGCAATGACTGGTCTTTCTCGTGCTGACGCTCATGTTCGCGCTGAAGCGCATCGAGGTCGCGTAGCTTGCCATTCCAGTCCGCTTCGAGTGCGTCGGCAACCAAGCGGTTGTCGGGATCGACCTTTAGATAGCGACGGCGTGCGAGTTCAGCCTCATACCGGGCGCGCTGTAACTGCTTGTCGCGCAGCGAGGCGGCTTGCTCGACACGTTGTGAGATCTCCTCCTGCACCGCCAGCGCGACCTCTATCGCCGTTGGTGCCATTGCTTCGAGCAGCAGCGCGCTGACCGCTTCATCGATCGCTGGTCCTCTTGCCCATTGGCAGGTCTTTCCAGCGTGACGAACGACGGCCTCGTTGCAGACGTAATAGGGACGGAGTTTGCCCTCGAACTGTTCATAATGGACCCGCATGCGGGCGCCGCAGCGACCGCACAAAACTCGTCCTTGCAACAAGCCGTTGCCCTGGCGAGGCATACGACCCCGCAGGCCCGGAGAAAAACCGACTGCATTTTGTTGGAGGCTTGTTTGATTGCGCTCGAACTCATCCCAGGAGATATAGCCTTCATGGGCCTGAAGGATGAGCACCTGCCAGTCGGACCTCGGCATCTTCTGTTGTACGGACTTGAGCTTGGCATTGTAGGCAGTGCGTGTACGTCCGTATGCGAAAGCGCCAGCGTATCGTGGATTGTGCAAGATCTGAAGCAGTCGGGAGTGATCGATCTCGCTCCAAAGGACATCACCCTTGCCGATACCGCGCCGGATGCGCCGAGGAAACAGGATCTTCTCGCTGCGCAGACGGCGCACGACCGCACAAGCTGAGCCCGCCTCCCGGAAGGTATCGAACAACATGCGCACCGTGTCCTGAATCTGGCGATCCGGATCGAGCACCACGCGCATATCAGGCGTGTAAACCAGTCCGATCGGCAACGGTAATTCGAGCTCGCCACGACGCTCCTTATTAAGAATGCCGCCTTGCAGTCGAGACTTCAGGATGTGCAGTTCGGCCTCACTCATCGTGCCCTTGAGGCCGAGCAGCATACGATCGTTGAACGACGACGCGTCGTAGACGCCATCTTCATCCATGATGAGCGTGCGCGACATCGCAGCCAACTCCAGAAGGCGATGCCAGTCAGCATTGTTGCGAGCCAAGCGAGATACTTCCAGTCCCAGCACGATGCCTGCGTGCCCCATCGCGACCTCGTTCACCAAGCGCTGAAATCCGTCGCGGTCCTGCGACTGTGCACCGGAAAGGCCGAGGTCGTTGTCGATGACGTGGACGCGCTCAATCGGCCAACCCAGCGCCACCGCGCGATCTCGCAGTGCATATTGCCGCTTCGTGCTCTCGGTGTTCTCGAACACCTGACGAAGGGAGGACTGGCGGACGTAGAGAAATGCATCGCGCCGCAGGTGATCGGCACTAATCTTCAAGGCATTATCAGTAGACATGGCTTCCTCCTGTCTCTGCTGCCAGCACCATATTGGCGAGCATGTGCACGAGCTGGCGATCGTGCGCGACCAGTGAAGTTGTCTTGAGCCGAGGCGCCGACGGCTGTCGCGCTATCATGGATTGATGTGGCGCGATCAGCACTGCCAGGCCGCGCCACAGTCCGTGAAAGACGATGGCGCCCACGCGCCTGGCGCAAGCCGTGCCGCAAACAACATCGGCGCGGAGCGCTTCGTAAACATCCTTGCCGTTCGCCGGCATGGCGATTGCGTGCGTCCGCTCGTCATCGTTTTTTTTTACGCGCCACCGCACGTTCGATACTACGAGGATGGACGCTGATGCCCAGTCTCGTATGCACCAGGTCCGCCAGCGAACGGGCCTGTAGTTCACCGTTCGCTTCGAGATGCTCCTCGACGAGACGCATGACCTCGCCAGTAAGCTTGTGGGCTGACTTGGGCCCGCGGGTGCGCGGCAAGAGGCCGGCAATGCCATCGCGCTCGAACGCGGCCTCCGCTTGATAGTAGGTCTGCCGAGACAGTCCGAAAAGCGCGGCGGCATCGACTTTGTTGGTGTCGTCTTCGCGGGCGTGACGAAGCATCTCATACTTCACTTGCACGAGATCGAGCGGATCGAAGAAACCTGCTTCCCGGAACCAGGGGGCGCGGACGCCGTCGGGTCTGGGGTTGAGAGCGCCCATCTGGCGCAGGCGATCGGGCTTGCTTTCTTTGGCCATGGATGCCTCCTGTGTGTAATGTAAAATATGCCGCTACCGGCTTGAGTGTCAATTGAATTATATCGAACTTTTAGCCAAAATTGTAGCATTATCATGACGATTCTCATAAGGAAGCCGCCCGCAAACATCACATGAGCGGCATAATTACCTTGACATTTGCGCATAATTTACTTGACGCATCTTCACTCTCTATGGCGGTCCTTGATGTGAGCAATCAATGAAGCCAGCGCCGACAGATCGTCCGGACGCGAGAAGGACCGACCTGCGGCTATCTGGCGGAATGCGTCGATCTCATCGGCGTCGGTCCACGAGGCCGGCAGCGAACGCAGCCGTCCTCGTGCGTCATAGAACATGACGCGGTCTTCGCCCCAGTTCTGCTTGCGCGTCGCCAGAACGAAACGTTGGCCACGCCATGGATGATAGGGGTGCGTTATCTCGAACTCTATGCGCGCTTGGCTAGTTGCACGACCTGCAGTCCTGGACTTGAAAGAATGGTATGTCGGAGGCGTTCGTTAAAACCCTGAAGCGGGATTACATCCGCATCTCGGCACTACCGGACGCCGAAACGGCGCTCCGGCTTATCGACGGGTGGATCGAGGACTACAATCCTGTTTCATAACGCCCATCTTTCTATGTTATTGAAGGGAATAAGTTTTCCTGATTTGGCGGCGATCCTGTGGGGTGTCGAGGGTTCTGCCGGGCGCGATCGAGGATCTGACGTGCTTCCGGTGTTGCGAGTTTTGAACGGCTGAAGATCCATGGGCCATCGGGCAGCGGATGAACCCCCTTGATCTCGCCGGCCTCGGCCGCCAGACGCAGCGTCTTTGGCGTTATCCCGAGCAACTTCGCCGCACCGCCCAGATTGAGCCACGGCTCGACCCCGTCGATCTGGGGACGGAAGACCGGGATCTTGCGATATGACCTCAGCGCAGTGACCCGCTCCCGTGTCCAGCGATTGCCATTGCCGGTCGTCAGTCCATTGCGATTGAGGATACCGGCAATCACGTCGTCATTGGCAATAAGGACGAGCTGTCGCACAGCGTCGACAATGTCGTCAGGCGTCGCGTTTCTTTGCCCTCGGCGCCGCTTCGGCAGACGCAGCTCGGTGTGGACGCCACCCACCCAGTGAATGACGAGGACGATCTCAGAGGTTCCATCATCGAGATCGGCGACCACTTCATTGATGAGCGTGCGCACGATGCGCTTCTTCAGCCTTGCATCGGTTGTCGGCGCCGTCCAGACGGCGCGGAGGTTCCCCGCAAGTGCGGCTACCTGGGATGCGGACATGGGGAGCGGTTGCGGCGTAATTGTCCGATGTTTGGCAATCTTGGCCTCGATCTCGCCGACGCGAGCGAGCGCCTTGTTCCAGCGTGCTTCGAGCTCCGACGTCACCAGCCTATTCTCCGGATCGGCCGCGTCATATTGCCGGAATGCCCGGTCGGCTCCATAGCGCGCTGCCTCGAGGTCGCGCAGCAGGGCATCCTGAACCTGGTCGCGTTGGCTGGCCATATTGCGTTCCGCCTCGATGGCGGCGGCAATGGCTCCTGGTTCGACCACGCCGAGCAGTGCCTCTTCGATCGCGTCATCGACCCGCAGACCGCCGAAAGCAATGCAGCGGGGCTCGCCATTATCGAGTAGACCACGCCAGCAGGAATAGCGCGGAATGTTATGCTTGCTTCCGGTGTACCGGACCGTCAGCTTCCGACCGCACCTCTTGCAACGGAAAAGGCCGGCAAGCAGAGCGTCACCATGTTTTGGCGCTCCGTGATGGCGGCTGGCCGGCATGTTGTCGCTGACCATCTTGCGGATCTCCTCCGCCCGTTCCCAACTGACGTAACCTTCGTGTGCATCCGGGATCAGCGCCAACCATTCATCACGCGTCTTGCGACGAATTCCAGATCGGCCATCGTATCGGGGCACGGAGCGACTCTTACCATAAGCGTACGCTCCGCCGTAGATCGGGTTCGCAATCATCCGGTGGATGGTGGCATAATTTGGCCTGCGCCAGATGACGGCACCATTGGTGTACCTGACTGGCAGGTCCAGCCCCTGCTCGAGGAACCATAGCAGAGCCTGCCGCGCACTGCCGAGTTCGGCAACCTTGTCGAAGACGAGTGCAATGGCTTCCTGGATGCGTCGGTCGGGATCCTTCTCGATCCTGTCACCGGCCTTTACGAAGCCGACCGGAACAGTGACGACGAGTTCACCGCGGCGAGCCTTCTCATAGCGGGCGGAAAGGGAACGCTGACGCAAGAGATCGAGTTCATACTCGTTGAGGCTGCCCTTCAAACCCAAGAGCAGGCGGTCGTTGCCCTGGCGGGGCGCATAAACCGCTTCCTGGTCGACCAGGACGGTATCGACAACACGGCACATCTCGATGAGTTGTTGCCAGTCCCGACTGTTCCTGGCGAAGCGCGACACCTCACGTGCGGCTACGGCGCCGACCTTTCCAAGGCAGACATCCGCCACCATTCGGTCAAATCCAGCACGGGTCACGCCGCCGGCGGCCGAGCGACCAAGGTCGTCATCCACCGTCTCTATATGTGACCATCCAAGCGCTGCCAGCCGGTCGCGCATGGCGTACTGGAGGGCGCTGCTTTCGCGATTGTGCAGAACCTGGTGAGCCGAGGACTGCCGAACATAGAGAATAGCCTTCCGCTCCAGATGGTGCGGCCCGATCTTCTCATGCTTCATGACCGGCCTCCTTCTGCTGAGAGGCGCGCTCGCAATTTGCGTGATCTACAAACAGTCGCACGATGAGAACCGTCAACGCCTGGCGGGTCTCCTCCGGCAACTCCGGCCATCGCGGCATCCCTGCCGTCATCCCCTGCGGGGCCGAAAACAGATCGAACTGGGATGTCATGGACTGGCGAGGCATGGACATCTCTCCGACTCGTTTCGTGAGAGACCAATGCTGCGCCCATTATCGCAGATTGCGATGAGGCATCGGCGGCTTCCAGTAACTTCGCCAAAGTATGCAGGGTCGCGAGATCGACGTGCGGAACCGGCAGGCTGCGCCAAAAACCACTCACGGAGCGGTCGAACATCCATGCTGGGACTTCAAGAAGTCGATCAGAAGAAGAACCAGAAAGGCTGCAGCGGAAAATATGCGTCCCTTTGGACAGCGCCTCATGGACGTGAACGAGCCGCCCGGACCAGGGATGCCACGGATACAAAAGCTCGCGAACCTCGGTCCCGTGGGTGTTCTGTCGTCGTGTTGTACAACGAAATCCATCCCCATTCCGCGCTCAAGATGGCTTCCCCTCGGCAGTTCATCAGGGCTAAACCAAACTAGCCGTCTTGTCCGGTGAAATGGGGGGCACTCCACACCTGGCATCGTTGTGATCACGCCGTTTAAGGTGATCGAGCAGGAAATGCGACGGAAGCTCGGCCGCGAGGTCAACTTGCTTCGATCACTCGGTGTCGACCCGGATCAATGGCCTCAAGATCGTGTGGGCACTATCCATACGTTTCAGGGCCGGGAAGCTGATACCGTCATCCTGTTGCTCGGAGCGCCCAATTCGGCTCAGCACAGGGCGCGCCAATGGGCGGCGAGCTCACCGAACATCATCAATGTTGCGGTCTCGCGCGCGAAACAAAACCTCTATGTGGTAGGTTCAAAAACGGCGTGGTCTCAAGCCGGTACCAGCCTGCAGGTATTGCAGGGAGCCTTGACCTGACGGTTCCGGAGATAGCCGCAGGGCTGAAAATGGCGGTTGTCGCGATATAAGTACATCTCAAGTGATGGCGTCGATACACGGTTACTATTACCAGTCCAGTGAGCCTAAAGCCTCGTGCGCTTAATCGGACGCCTATCCTTGCATTGAGATAATTCCAGCATTCGGTTTTGTTGAAGAGATTGCAGATTGAGCCGAGAGCATTGGATAGGGCATCGAATGTTCTTGCTGCTGCGGCGCGCAGGTGCGCCTTGATCTTGGAAAAGGCCATCTCGATGGGGGATTGAGATCGGGGCTGTAGGACGGCAGGAACAAGAACCAGGAGCCTCTGCCTTTCAAGGCCTGTGCCGCCTTGGCCCTTTTTGTGAACCGCGAGATTGTCGAGGATGACAACGTCACCGGGTTCAAGTGTCGGCGCAAGTTGGGTCTGAACGTAGGTGTCGAAGGAGACACGGTTCATGGCGTGATGGATGATCCATGGCGCTGTCAGGCCATAACAGCGCAATGCGGCAATGAAGGTCTGCGTTCCCCAATGTCCGAACGGCCCATCCATGCGCCAACGTTCGCCGCGCGGGCAGCGGCCGCGCAACCGGACCATCTTCGTGTTTACGGAAGTTTCGTCAATGAAGACAAGACGATGCGGTTCCAATCGCATCCTTGGCTGACGCTTGGCAATCCAGACGTCACGGTCCAGTCGCACCGTCGCGCGTGCGCGTTCCGATGCCATCAGGGCATTTTTTATATGTGAACCCTTGGGCCACGAGAACACGCGACAGCGACGAAGGCGGAACCCGGACGCCATGCGCCCGATCAAGCTTATCAGCCAGTTCCACATGGTGATGTCGGGCCTGTGCTCTACCTCAGCGATCAGGAAAGGTAGATAGGCCGAAAGCTTGCCGCTGCCCCGTGGCCGGCCTTGCCGCAACGGCACAACCGTGCCGGTCAGCGCGCGACGCCGCAGAAGTTTGATCGCAGCGCTCTCGCTGACACAGAAGTGCCGCGCCGCTGCCCGCCGCGACTGGCCGCCGTCCACCATCGACACAACGCGCTCGCGAATATCCAAAGAATGAAACCTGCCCATGATTCACCTCCATCTAAAGGAAATCACAGATCGTCAGAAAACGGAATCTGGAGGGTTATGTGAGGTCGGATAGGACAGTGGCGTCATACTCGGCCGACCTCACATAAGCCGGATTGAACGAAGGCGCGGGTTGTTTGGCACTATGGGGATTGCGTTCTGCGTCCGGTTCCGGCGCGGTGATGCGGTGGCCCTGAGGGCGCGCAATCAAGTGGCAGACGGCGAGGTTTTACATGATTGTCGAAGCGCAATGTCGCGGGTCGCTGTGCCGGTTGTGCCGATATGGATGCATTTGCGCCTACGGATCGAACATCTGGCCTGGTTCCAGGCAGCGACGATTGTCCGCCGGAACGGCGTCCAAGTCGGCGGGTGATATGGGTCGTCTGCCGATCGCCTGATGTCATGATGTGTCACATCGGAATGAAGATGACCGTGCTTGAGCGGGTCGGATGTTGGCCTTCATCCGACGCATCGGCCGGTCACATTCGGGGCATGTGAAGGGGTAGCCTTGATTTGGGTTGAGGCAATGCGGTTGCTCGGCCGACGTCGACCGCTGGCCCAGCAGGTCCCGACAGAGGGCGATGCGTTGCCGGCGATGGCTATTGGCGAGAAAGCCGAAGTGACGCATACGGTGAAAGCCGTCGGGTAGTACGTGGAGAAGGAAGCGCCGGATAAACTCGAGCGGGTCAAGGCGCATGATCTTCTCGCGATCATGTCCTTGGCGTCGATAGTCCTTCCACCGGAAGTCGACATGCTCGTCATCGGCACCGACGATACGACTGTTGGCGATGGCCACACGATGGGTGTATCTGCCGAGATAGGCGAGCACTTGGTCCGGTCCGCCAAACGGCGGCTTGGCGTAGACGACCCATTCACTGCGACGGGCGTGCGCGAGATGGCTGGTGAAAGCGGTGGGGTCGGCAAGGCGTGCAAGCGCGTTGGAGAAGCGAAGTTTACGCTGAGCGAAGGCGTCAGCAAGGGCCGTCAGAAAGAGCCGCCGGAAGACACGCGATAGAACTCGGACGGGCAAGAAAAAGCCCGGCCGGCATGCAATCCACTTTGACTTATCCGGTGAGAGACCGCCGCCTGGTATGACGCAGTGGACGTGGGGATGGTGGGTCATCGCCTGGCCCCAGGTGTGAAGCACGGCGATGATACCGATCTCGGCACCCAGCCGTTTAGGGTCGGCGGCGACCGTCTGCAGCGTCTGGGCTGCGATCCGCATCAGCAGTGCGTAGACGACCGCCTTGTTGTGGAAGGCTATCTCGGCGATGCCAGGCGGTAGTGTGAAGACCACATGGAAGTACTGGACCGGCAAGAGATCGCAGATGCGGGCCGCGACCCATCCCCTGCGAGCTATGCCCTGGCACTTCGGGCAGTGACGATTGCGGCAGGAATTATAGGAGATGCGAGTCGTGCCACACTCATCGCAGGCATCGACATGGCCGCCGAGCCTGGGTGTGCGGCAAGCTTCGATCGCGCCCATGACACGTCGTTCGCCACGACTAAGATGACCGGCGTTCTCTCGCCTGTAGCAGCCACCGTGTCGCCGAAAGATGTCGGCAACTTCGAAAGCGGGGCGCAACCGATTATGATACCGGCGGCGTCACCTCCAGTCGCAATCGGTCAAGCGGGCTTGCCGTGGAGCGGATCGTGTCGGTGGAAACCCGCGTGTAATGTGCCGTGCTCGACAGGTGTGCATGACCGAGCAGTACTTGGATAATACGAATATCGGTGCCGTTCTCCAGCAAGTGGGTGGCAAAACTGTGCCGCAATGTATGGATGGTGACCCGCTTGGCCAGTCCCGTTGCTGCAACCGCCGAACGACAAGCGGCATGCAACACCGTCGGCTCGATCGGCTTGTCAGGATTGCGTCCGGGAAAGAGCAGCGTCTTGGGCCTCGTCAAGCGCCAATAGCTGCGTAGGATGCCGAGCAGTTCCGGCGACAGCATGACGTAGCGGGCTTTGCCGCCCTTGCCATGGCGGATATGAATCACCATGCGCGAGCTGTCGATATCACCGATGCTTAGTCCGCAGACTTCCGAGACCCTGAGACCGGCTCCATAGGCGCAGGTTAGTGCCACACGCGCCTTCAGGCTGGAGACAGCTTCCAGGAATTGGACTACCTCGTCCGTCGACAGAACGATGGGTAGCTTCCGCGGTGCGCGGGCATAGGGGATGCGCTCCGGGATCTCATTCTGACCGAGCGTGACCCCATAAAAAAACCGCAGCGCGCAGACGATCTGGTTCAATGCCGCCCAGGATATTCCACCTGAGACAAGGTAGACTTGGAACGCGCGGACATCTTCAAGATCAAGCCGATCCGGCGAGTGGCCGAAATGGCGGCTGAACTTCTGGACGGCATTGATATAGGATCGTTGGGTGGCCGGAGACAGATTGCGGACCGTCATGTCCTCGATCATCCGGCGGCGAAGAGGGCTTATCTCGGCCATCTGGACCTCCTGTCTGAAGGGTGGGTTTGCAACACCCTCATCCTCTCAGCCAGGAGGCTCTTCTCAAAGCCCGCCGCAATTGCCGCGGTAGCGGCTTAGTTCAATCCACGCGAGTCAGGTTATTCGAACGCCGCTTTAAAATTCAATATAGAGTTCCTTTAAGAAACAATTTACCATTATTTCAATGCCTTATGAACTCGCCAATTTGCCAATCCTGAGCCTGCTCTACCCCGTTTCCGAGGCGAGGATCGCGCTCGCGCGGCTCGACGGCGAACTCGTCCATCGGACTGAAATCGGTTCCGGTCGATCGCCGCCGGCATCGTGATCGCGAAACTCGGCCGCTCGCCATCGCCCAGGGCTTGATCGCGGCCGCCGAGATCGGCCTCAAGGAACATGACCGGCTGGCGCTGTCGCGCACCCTCATGGACTGAAAGCTCAAGGGGCGGCGGACCTCGTCCGCTCGTGTCCACCGGCATGGTGGCGAAAACGTTGGATGTGACGCCGCAGGCGGCGGGACGAATCGTTTCGAAACTCGGCCTGCGCGAGATGACGGGCAGGGGGAGGTTTCGGGCGTGGGGGATACTATAGAAATGGACGTCGACGTCGGATTACTTGCCGGACAGGTCACCCCTTGGCAGAACGCGGGTCGCGTTCGTCACCAAATTGCAATTCTCTCGCAAGATGCCATTCGGCGCTATGAAACCCGGATTGCCCAGCGAGATTAGATGACCTCGGTCTTTTTTGTGTCAAAAACGGCCGTCATCAAATGCGTGTCAGCATGGATGACCGTGTTTTCAAAATGGCTTCCAACCGGTTTTCCGAACTTTGTTGCGGCGCACAAGAACGTTCTCTATGATACCTGTGCATCCATATCGCCGGAGGAATGTATTCTGAACCGCGAGTGCAGCGACGCGCGAGCAACTGAACGGCTTGAAAAATAGCCAAATCTTTCGGAGCCTTGCGACAACGGCCGAGCATCTTGCCACCGTCTTCGCGTCTCCCGCCGCCCGCCTCGGGCGGCTTCAAGGATCGATCGTGAAAATAGCCAAAACCAGCTTCATCAGCCCTGATCGAAATGGCGTCTACGCCACAGGGGCGCTCGCCTTGTCCCTCTTCGTCTTTGCCTATTCGTCCCGTTTTGGTCAGGTCTCCATCCTTCTCTACTATGCCCTCTGGCTTCCCCTGGTCCTGATCGATTATCGCCGCGTTCTGGGAGATTACAGAAGGTTCGGATGGATTTTCGCGTTCGGGATTTTTGCCTGCCTGTCATTCTTCTGGTCGGCAGCACCGGGGGTGACGGCACGGGCGGGGCTGCAGTATCTCTCGCATATAGTCTGTGCCCTGATTGCGATGCGCCTCGTCACCATCCATACCCTGATCCGGGGCATGCTGGCTGGCGTTGGTCTGGTTCTCGTCTTTTCTCTCCTGTTCGGGGTCTATCATTTCGATCCACTTGACGGCACGTTCAGTTTCGTCGGCGCCTTCGCCTCGAAGAACCAGCTCGGATTCTATGCTTCGCTCGGCGTCTATTTTTCCTTCGCCGCCTTTTTCATGACGCACGAGCGCGCCGCCTGGCTCGGACCGGCCGCAGGTGTGGGATTGATCGCCTGCTATTGCCTGTATGCCGCGCAGTCGGCGACATCAGCCCTGACGACGCTTGCCGTCCTCGGCATCTGCCTGGGATTGAGGGTGCTGTCGAAACTGTCGCCGCAAAACCGCAAATTGGTTTTCTTCGCCACCGTCGTGCTTGCGATATTCGCCGCTGTCGGCGCTGTCTATGGAGGCGCCGTCGACAGTGTTCTGGGTATCTTCGGCAAGGATTCAACCCTGACCGGGCGTACCTATCTGTGGCAGCAGGGGATTGCCGCGGCGGGAGATGCGCCGATCATCGGAGTCGGTTACCAGGCCTACTGGGTCCAGGGGTTCTCGGAGGCCGAGCGTCTCTGGACCGAGTTCTTCATCGGTTCGCGCAACGGGTTTCATTTTCACAACACGTTCATCGAAACCGCGGTCGAAACTGGCGGTATCGGCCTGGTCTTGCTCTGCTCGGTTCTGTTGATCACGGTGTTTGGACACCTGAAGCGATTTCTGTCGCAGGATCACGCCGTCGAAGCCTCGGTTCTCTTCGGCGTTGCCGTTCTTCTTTTCATGCGGGCTTTCGTCGAGGTCGACATTCTCAATCCTTATCACGTCGGATCCTTCCTGCTTTATTTTTCCGCTGGCCGGTTGACGTTGGCTGTGGCGAGACCCGCGTTTGCCGGATCCTATTTGCGGGCAAGTGCCGGCTGACGGGATCGCGAGGGCAATGGAAGATAACGTTCATGCACAGCGAGGCTCAATGAAGATCATCTACGGGATCCAGTATCTGCGAGCCTGCGCGGCGCTCGCCGTCGTCTTCTTTCATGCGGCCGAGAAGACGGGGCATCATTTCGCCATCGGCGCCGCCGGCGTCGACATCTTCTTCGTTATCAGCGGCTTCATCATGTGGGTGATCAGCGACCGCCGGCCGCAGTCTCCGGGCCGGTTCCTGGCTGAACGGATCGTACGGATCGTTCCGGTCTATTGGCTGGCAACGGCTTTGATGATTGCCGGGGCTGCTGTCGGCCTGTTCCCCAATCTCGTGCTGACGTCGCAGCATATCCTTGCATCGCTTTTTTTCATTCCCGCCCGTTCGCCGAGCAATGGTGAACTCTGGCCCGTCCTGGTGCAGGGCTGGACCCTGAATTACGAGATGTTCTTCTATCTCGTCTTCGCGGGGTCACTTTTTCTCCGGCGCAATGTCCGGCTGTTGGCAGTGACGCTGGTCTTTGTGATGCTGGTCATATCGGGTGCGGCAACCGGGTCCGACAATCCGTTGGTTCTGACCTATACGCGGCCCATCATGCTGGAGTTCGTCGTCGGGTTGGTAATCGGGGAGTTCTGGCTCAAGGGCCGCATTCCCGGACCTGGCATCGGTTTGGCGCTCGTCCTTTTCGCGACGGCCGGATTCTTCGTGCTGCAGATCTTCCGGCTACCCTTCAGCGAATACAATTGCGGACCGCTTGCGGCGGCGCTTGTAGCCGGCACTTTGTCGCTCGAAGCGGCAGGACGTGTGCGCCCCCTGCGGGTGCCTGCCTTCCTGGGCAATGCATCCTATTCGATCTATCTTTGGCACACATTTGCAATTTCGGTCGTAGCAAAAGCCGCTGCAATCCTCGGCCTGGCGTCCGGCGTCGCCTTTGTGGGCGCCGTTGCCGCAGGGATCGTTGCGGGTTCCATCGCCTATGTGTTGATTGAGCAGCCCCTGGTTCGGCTTCTCCGGCTTCCAGGCGTGGCTCCGCGCCCCGGCCCGGCACCCGCGAAGGGAGTATGATCCCGGCGTTCCTGGCTGCCATTACTGGACCATGCCCAAAACGGGACGGGTTAGTGTGCCATTAACGACCATGCGCGGATTACCGGCAAACCGGTCGATTGATGCCTGAAAACGGCGCCGCGCGATGGTTCCCCTATAGTCACGATGGTACCGTTTGGTTCCGATAAACCGGTGTCGCCGGGCTTTTGCGGCCCGGCACGCGACGGAGGCTCCCGATGCGCAAAACCGTGCTGAACGCCCTTGGGCGACCCCTGTTTTATAGTGACACATCGACGCGACATTTTTCTGCGACGGGCTCCGGGCCGGTTTTGACCGGGAGCACCGCCAATGATTCCATGTGGGGAGACAGTGCCGTCAACGTGACGATGAAGGGTGGGGCCGGCGACGATATCTACTATCTCTATTCGGCGATCAATCGCGCTTATGAGAGCGCCGGACAGGGCATCGACACCGTCAGCACATGGATGAGCTATACGCTGCCCACGAATATCGAAAACCTGACGGTGACCGGAGATTTGCGATATGCCTTCGGCAATTCCACCGACAATATCATCAAGGGTGCGACTGGCCGACAGACCCTGGACGGATATGGCGGCAATGACGTTCTGTTCGGAGGCGCTGGCGCCGATACGTTCATCTTCTCCAAGGGCAACGGCAACGATCTCGTGGTCGATCTCGGCGCCGACGACAGCATCCGGCTCAAGGGCTATGCGTTCACATCCTTCGACCAGATCCTCGATCGGGCGACGCAGCAGGGCGGCAATCTCAAACTGGATCTCGGCGGAGGGGAGAGCCTCGTCTTCGCTGACAGGACCGTCGCCGACCTTCATGCCAGCCAGTTCGAGCTGCAGTTGGACCGCTCCGCTCTCGTCCGCACATTCAACGATGACTTCAACAGCTTGCAGCTTCGCACCGGCACGAAAGGGCTATGGGAGGGAAAATACTGGTGGGCGCCGGAGAAGGGCGCGACATTGCCGGGAAACGGCGAGCTGCAATGGTACGTCAATCCGGCCTATGCGCCGACCTCGGCCGCCAATCCGTTTTCGGTCAGCAACGGTGTGTTGACGATCACGGCCCAGAAGACGCCTGCGTCGGTCAGTGGCCACGTCGAGGGCCACGCCTACACATCGGGCATGCTGACGACACATTCATCCTTTGCACAAACCTATGGTTATTTTGAAATCCGCGCCGACATGCCGGACGATAAAGGGGTCTGGCCGGCTTTCTGGCTGCTTCCGGAGGGCGGTTCCTGGCCGCCAGAACTGGATGTCGTAGAGATGCGCGGTCAGGACCAGAATACGGTGCATGTTACCGTGCATTCGAACGAAACCGGCACGCAAACCTCTGTCTCGACCGCTGTCAGCGTGGCGGAAACGACGGGATTCCACACCTACGGCGTCCTTTGGCAAGAGGATGAAATCGTCTGGTATATCGACGACGTCGCCGTTGCACGGGCCGATACCCCGTCCGACATGCATGATCCGATGTATATGATCGTCAACCTTGCGGTCGGCGGATCGGCCGGTGCTCCCGGCGCGGATCTGGACGACGGCTCCCACATGAAGATCGATTATATTCGCGCCTATACGCTCGACGACCTGGCTTAGCGCCGTTTCCGGTGGAAACGACGCTGAAGTGGGGAAACCGTCGAACAGTGCCTTCACGTCTTTTCGATATAATATTTCTCGTAGCTCTTCCAGTATTTTTCCGCTGCGCCGAAATCGCAACCCTGGAAGATAATGTCCATTGGACTGCGCGAGTGGGCGCATCGGTTTTGATCAATGCATGTTGGTATCAGTGGGTAGGGCATAGAACTGGTGGGATGAAGAAGTCATCCATCAGCTACAAGCGTCACCGATTCCCGCAACAGATCATCGCCCATGCGGTCTGGCTGTATTTCAGATTTCCTTTGAGCCTGCGGCTGGTCGAGGAGCTACTGCTGGAGCGCGGGATCATCGTCTCGTATGAAACGATCCGGCGATGGGGACGGAAATTCGGGCCGGCTTACGCAAAGCAACTCCGTCGCAGGCAGCCTTCGCGCCAGGACGTCTGGCACCTCGATGAGGTTGTGGTTTCCATCGCCGGCCGAAAGCACTGGCTTTGGCGTGCCGTCGATCAAGACGGCTACGTTCTCGATGAAATCGTTCAAAGCCGGCGCGACACCAGGGCTGCAAGGCGATTGCTGCGCAGGCTGCTGAAGAAGCAAGGCATGCCACCCAAGCGGATCATCACCGACAAACTCCGCTCCTATAGTGCGGCCAAACGTGACCTCATGCCAACGGTCGAACACCGGTCTCATAAGGGTCTCAACAATCGAGCGGAGAATTCTCATCTGCCACTGCGAAAACGGGAGCACCAGATGCAGGGTTTCCGATCAGCTGGAGGTCTGCAACGTTTCATAACGACCTTCTCCGCCATCCGAAATCTCTTCGTCGCACAGCATCGCAGCCGCTCTGCTCTCGCCACTCACATTCATCGTGTCCGCGCCATGGCGCATTGGAAAATAGTGACGGGTGCCATTGCCTGATCTTAGGCAGCCGCGCGGTCGTTCGTTCTCCGCTCGATAATGTGACAACTCCCCTCGACGTCAAACGGCAATCAGGCCCAGGAGCGGCCATCGCACATGCGGCCGGAAGACCGACGGCGATCCCGGCGATTGTCAGCGGGATATGGGGCGATAAAACCGAACGCTTTCGGACCCGGAATGCCGACGCCCTGATCGGGCTGGGAGGCGACGGCGCCTTGCGCTACCTGCTTCAGCCACCAGGCAACGCTCGAACAGCGTGATGGTGGCTGAAGAGCCGGACGGTCACAGATAATCGCGGCGTACGCTCTCGATCACATGCAGGAACTGATCCTTGCGGTCGGCGAGGACCTGATCCGCGCTCAGTTGCGGGGACGCCCGCATCGCCTGCCACAGGGATAATGCCGACGGGGCAGCCAGAAACTGCTTTGCCGCGGCGCGCAGCGAAGTCTGCCTCGGTTCCTGCACCGCCAAAGCGACATTGCCGTCAATCTTCCGCTTGTTCGGATCCTCGAGGGCAGGTCTGTTCGTATCGAAATCGACGCCCCAGAATCGCGCACCCTTGATGATCGCTTCGGCCCGGCTGGAGACCGGTACGTGACGCGTTCGATAGGTGACGCCGACGGTCTGCGCCCAGTCGTTCCATTTGAAACTGTTGATGCTGTCCGAGGTCGTCACGGAGATCCACGGCACACGGAAGGCATCGGCGAGAATAGCGCCGTGCATGGATTCCGCCACGATCATTTCCGACTGCGCAATCTGGCGAATGACGTCCTTCGCCTCCCCGCGCGGATCGATGTAGTTCAGGCCGACCATCGTGCAGACTGCCGGCCACATGCCGGCGATTGCCGATTCCCAATGCGGCACGAAACTCTTCTTGTGGACCTTCGGCAGGTTCCTGAAATCGGGCATTTCGGCGACCATGACGGCGGGATCGATGATTCCGAGCCTGGGATCGATACCCACTTTCTGAGCGGTCAAGGGTCCGCGAACGCAGCGAATGTCCCATTCCGCCCTGTGGCTCATATCTGGCAACGAGCCGTAGCCGAAGCCGGACCCGAGCACCAGCTTGTGGCGGCCTTCCGGCAAAAGGGCGCGGTTGAGGACCGTACCGACACCGACGAGCAGGGTCTCCGGGTGTACGTCTCGAAAACCCGGAATCAGGAAGTCCCAAAGCCAGAGGTTGAGGTCGTCGCCAAAATTTCCGTGCTCGGATTCCCAGTAGTATGGGTCCATGACCATCTCCTGTGTGCGTTACGGAAGGTTTCTCAAGGGTGATCTGCCTCAGCAATCACGCGCTTCAATGGGTGTGGCAAAAAATGCTGCACCTGCTAAGGCTAGCGGGATAGTTTACCCACGGCAAGCTGGAACGCACTTTGCAACAGCCTGGGGTCGCGCCAAATCCAGCGGGCGAGCAGATCGAACTGCGGCATCTTTCGCCGTTTGATGCGCCTTGCCTGGCTCCAGAGCGCCTGCCGGCGCGCCGTGTGCTTGTAGGAATGTATGGACGCGATTTCCGTCGGTTTGCGCGAAAAGCGTCCTTCCAAAGTGTCGAGAGCAACCCAGGTATTGAACTGTTGCGAGAGAAATTGAGGAGAATCGTTGTCGATGCTGTGAAAGATGTTCACGCCTTCGCCTCGTACCGCACCGGGTTCGTTGCACAGCACGATCCGCTTGGCTGCAATGGCGCAATCGCAGAAGAACAATACGTCTTCGGCCGCCAGCCGCAGTTCGGCTTCAAATCGTATGGTCTCGAAAAGCCGTCTGCCGAGCACCATGCAGGACAGGTGAAGGAAGCTCCAGTTGCGCAGCATGACCTGCGGAAAATCCGGAACCTCGAGCAAAAGTGGCGTTTCGGAGAGGCGGATGACCGTCTCGGTTTTCTCCAGTTCGGCCATGCCGAAATGGTAATAGAAGGCATCTCCCCCTGTTATCGATGCCCAGTAGCAGTCCGATTCGAAACGGGTCATCGTCTCGTGGGCGTTGAGGAGATGATCCTTGGTCCAAAGGTCGTCCGAGTCCAGAAAGGCGACAAACTCCGCCTCAGAGGAGACGTTATCCAGACCCGTGTTTCTTGCACCGCCGGGTCCGGCATTGGCCTGCTTGATGACCCGGACGCGGGCGCGCTCGTCTTGAGACAGTCTGTCGAGATCGGTTTCGATCGGAAACGGAGACTGGTCATCGACGATGACGATATCGAAATCCTGATAGGTCTGCGCGAAGACCGACGTCAGCGCCCGGTGCAGGATTCCTGCCTGTTTCTGGTAGTAAGGAATGATAACCGTAAACTTTGCCATCTTTTCGCCCCTGCGGTTTCTCTAGAAGATGTCCCTGGTTTCCTCCCTCGGGTAGCGGCCCGGATGTCGAGGAGTTTGACCTCCCTCGTGAGCCGCCTCAGTCATTTTTGAACTTCGTGCCCAAACATCCTCCCTCTCGATGATCCTCCCATTGCCATACAGGATGTACGCCATGCCCCCTACAGTTAACGTCAAATCCGTTACGAGCAATGTCGGTTGGAGCGTTTTATCCAAGACAAGCACATTCGGGCTTAAGTTTGTCACCGTGCCGATTCTGGCTCGTATCCTCACGCCGGAGGAGTTTGGAGCGGTCGCCGTCGCCCTGACTGTTGTGCAATTTCTGGCGATGATTGGTGGTGCCGGATTGACCTCCGCACTGGTGATCCAGCGGGAAGAGGACATGGAAACGGTTCATTCCGTCTTCTGGGCAAATCTTGCAATTTCCTGCCTCATGGCACTGGGCCTCTTCATCGGCGCGGACTTCTTTGCGGCGCTCCTGGGTGCGCCGGAAGCAGCTTACCTGTTGAAAGTCATGAGCTTTCTTATACCCCTTCAGCTCGGTGGAGATGTCGCCTATTCGCTCCTTGCCCGGCGGATGAATTTTTCCAAGGACGCCGTGTGGTCGATGATTTCCGAATCGCTGGGAGCTGTGGTCGCCGTCGTTCTGGCAATCTTCGGGTGGGGTGTCTGGGCGCTGATGGCGCAACTGTTCGCGTCGGCGCTGGTGCGCTTGTGCGGCCTGTACGCCGTATCCCATTACCTGCCGCGGTTCGTGTTCAACCCGGGCCGGGTTCTGGGCCTGAGCCGTTTCAGCCTTGGCATGATGGGTTCCGAAGTCGCAAACTTCATCACCTTCCAGTCGCCGATGGTCATCATTTCGCGATATCTCGGCCTTGCTGACGCCGGCGCCTATTCCGCTGCCAACCGTTTTGCGAGCATCCCAAACCAGGTGGTTCTATCGGCTGTCATGGGGGTTCTGTTCCCGGCCTTCAGCGGCATGATGCATGACAAGGAGCGCCGGTCGCAGGCCCTGATGTTCAGCACGCAGGTGACGACCGTGCTTCTGGCACCAATGATGTTCGGTATCTGGGCATTGGCGGAACCGGCCATGCGTGTCCTGTTCGGACAGCAATGGGCCTATGCCTGGCCTGTCCTTGGCCTGCTTGCGCTGTCCAAGGGCATTCTTACACCCTGCAGCACGTTCATTCCCTATCTCAAGGGCGTTGGGCACGGTCGCGCGCTGTTCTGGTCGGCAATCATCCGGGCCATCGCCACCTGCGTTGCCGTCGCCTATGGCGCAGCCTCGGGCTCTCTCATCAACGCGATGATCTGGCTGTGCATCGTCAACGCCGTCACGCTCGTCGGATATTCCTGGGCGGTGTTTCGCGCCGACGGCACACCGTTCCTGAAAGGTCTTTACATCAGCAGCCGGCCCATGCTGGCGGCGCTGGTGATGGCGCTTGTCGTCCGCTTCCTGCTTGATACGTGGGGCGGGATGATTCCGAACGAAGTCCTGCAGATTCTGGTGGGCGCCGCCGTCGGTGGGATGATCTACTGCTTGCTGGTCATCCTGTTAGAGCGTGATCTCCTGCGAAAGATTTATACGCTGATCAAAAACAGACGCAAAAACAGCGCCGTGGATTCGTCCGAGTGAGGTGCGGCAACCGGCCTGACGCGCCTTCTTCTGGCACAAACTGCCGCTGAGCGACACAATTTCATAAACCCTGGCGTGCAATGTCGAGTCGTTTCCAAAGAAAATCGGAGACGACTGCGTGCTGCATCCTGATCTTCATCAGAACATTTGGATGTTCTGCAAGACCCTGTGGTTAAGGGCTTTTCGCCGAGCCCGGGACGGAAAAGCAGCCGCGCCGATCGTCTGATCGTGTCTTGGATGTCTGCGTGCATTGCAGCAAATCGCTCATTTTTTTGCTGCGTCGCCATATTTTTCCGGCCGGTCTGCTCTATCTTCGAGATCGCAGGCCAAAATCTGCTCTGGTTGAACCGGCTGCTCTTGGGGGAGACAGCAGCCCAAACAGAGGATGTCGTCTTTGACTATCGACGCTAACACATCGGCGCGAATCAATCTGATGCGCATCTTGCTCATCTCGGGTATCGTCTTCGTACACGTTCCCCACGATCCACTGACAAGCCCGTTTACGGGTGACAACGGTTTCATCGACTGGATCCGCGTTTTTCTGGGTGACAGCCTTTTTCGCGTCGGGGTCCCGTGCCTCAGTGCCATATCCGGCTATCTGCTGTTTCGCCGCGGACTCGGGGCCTTCGACTACGGAAAAACCCTCCGCTCCAAGGCGCGCACGGTTCTTCTGCCATTCCTGATCTGGAACCTGGCCTTTCTCATTCTGGTGCTGGTTGCCCAGCGAAGCGGTATCGGCTTCGGCTATCTGCCGGGTGCGATCAATGCGACGCCGCGCGAGTTGGCGACGCTGGCAACCGCCCTGGAAGCGGCACCGATCAACATTCCCCTCTATTTCCTGCGCGACCTCTTGCTGTGCATCCTGCTGGCACCGCTTCTTGCCGCCATGATCAGCCGATTTCCGCTGGCGACCCTGGCGCTCTTCTTCATCTATGTCGTCTTTCCCGTTCCAAACGGCATCTTCCTGAAGAAATCCATCCTGTTCGGCTTCAGTTGCGGGATTTATGTGAGCCTTCACAAGGTTGACATTCGAACTCTCGACCCGTTCGCCGGCCGGATTGCGGGCCTGTTTCTCGCCGCTGCGGTCATGCTGGCAACCGTCCTTTACTGGACCGGTCCCGATTACCCCGTCTGGGTGGACATCCTGCGCAGCCTCGTGGCGCTTTGCGGCATCATCGGTTCATGGGCGATCTCCCTGCTGCTGATCCGCTCACGTCTCGGTATGCGCCTGTCGAAGCTGGAAGGCCTGAGCTTCTGGATTTTCTGCGCTCATTATCCGTTGCTGATCCTCTTCTGGATGATCTGGAACCGCACGGGAAATGCCGATTTCTATCCGCTCTTTTATTTTTCGGCACCGATCCTTGCCCTTGCCATTCTGATCCTGACCCACAACGCAACGCGGGTCCTAACGCCACGGCTCCACGCCGTGCTGACGGGCAGCCGTGCCGGCAAATCGACCCAAGCACCGGCACCGGCAGTGTCCCCGTCGCTCGGCCTTCCGGAGAACGACTGGCAAGGCCCCTACCCTGCAAAGAAAGAGGTTATCCGATGACCACGACCTTTACGCGCCTTGTGAGCGCAACGTTTCTTTCGGCCGCTCTGTCGACGCCTGCATTCGCGGATGCCACAAAATCCGGAACATCGTTTGGAGAACTTCGACCGCATCGACCCGCAGGTCTGGTACGTCCCGGACGGCTGGGACAATGGCGCGCACCAGAATTGCACCTGGTCGAAAAAGCAGGTTGCCGTTGAAAACGGCGTGTTGGAATTGACGTTCGAACAACGCAAGGCCGGCAAGCGAAGCTATGTCTGCGGCGAGATCCAGACCCGCAAACGCTTCGGCTTCGGCACCTATGAGGCAAGGATCAGGACGGCCGAAGGCTCCGGGCTGAATTCCGCCTTTTTTACCTATATCGGGCCGACCGACAAGAAGCCCCATGACGAGATCGATTTCGAGGTGCTTGGCAAGGATTCCGGCAAGGTTCAGGTGAACCAGTATATTTCCGCCAAGGGTGGCAATGAAAAACTGGTCGATGTTGCCGGCGGCGCGAATGCCGGTTTCAACGACTATGCCTTTGTCTGGGAACAGGGTCGCCTGCGGTATTATCTCAATGGCACCCTCGTCCAGGATGTGACGGACGCCGCCAAGATTCCCGTCAATGCGCAAAAGATCTTTTTCAGCCTCTGGGGCACGGACACCTTGAGCGGCTGGATGGGAAAATTTGACTACAGGGGACCGGCGACGATGCAGATCGATCGCATCGCCTTCACCGCACCCGGCGACAAATGCACGTTTCCTGAGTCCATCACCTGCACGCTGAACTGAGTCCTGGCGGCGTCTACCACACAGTCAGGAAGACGATCGCTCCAAGCCGAGCACGGAGAACGGAATGTTTGTATGCTGAAAGTTCTGTACCTTGCCCATGATCTGACGGACCCGGCAATCCGGCGAAGAACGCTGGTGCTGGAAGCGGGGGGCGCCGATGTGACTCTTGCCGGTTTCCGCCGGGGCGCAGCCGCGCCCGAGGACACGCGCGCGATAGAACTTGGTGTCACTCGGGACGGCCGATTTGTCCAGCGGATCGCTGCCGTGGCGAAGAGCGCAATGCGCAGGGTGCAAAGCTCAGAGGTGCCGCAAAACCGGACGTCATCTCGCACGCAATCTGGAAATGCTGGCCCTTGCCAACAGGGCCAATGCGGTTTTCGGGGGCAAGGTGCCAATCGTCTACGAATGCCTCGACATTCACCGCCTGCTGCTGCGTCAGGATGCCGTCGGTCGCATTCTGCGTGGTGCCGAGCACGCTCTCGGGCGCAAAATAAGCCTCCTCATCACGAGTTCACCCGCGTTCATCGAGAACTATTTCCGCCCGCTATCGCGCCTCGAAGCCCCGATACTGCTTCTGGAAAATCAGGTCGTTGCGCTCGACGATGATCGCGCCGCAAGCCTGCCCGCCGCTCGTCCCCGCTCTCCGGCAAGCCCTTCAAGATCGGCTGGTTCGGCGCCTTGCGCTGCCGGAAATCGCTCTATCTGCTGGCCGATTTCAGCCGGGCCATGAACGGAATGTTCGAGGTTGTTCTTCGGGGACGTCCTGCCTATTCGGAATTTGAAGACTTCGACGGCTTCGTCAGGAACGAGCCCTTCATGACGTATCAGGGGCCGTATCGAAATTCGGAGGATCTCGCGGATATTTATAACGAAGTGCAGTTTTCCTGGGCGATCGATTTCTTCGAGGAGGGCCTGAATTCCAGCTGGCTCCTGCCGAACCGGCTTTATGAGGGATGCCGCTACGGCACGGTCCCGATCGCGATGCGCGGAACGGAAACGGCGCGCTACACTGGCGCCAGAGGCCTCGGCCTCGTCCTCGATCATGCCGATGCTGCGACGCTTGCCACACTCCTGTCGACCATGACGGCCGAGCGCTACCTCTCGGAATTCGACCGGGTCGCGGCAACGGACCCGAGACACTGGACCTTCGACAGGGGGGACGCCCGAGCGCTTGTCACGCGGCTGTCGGAACTGCGCACGCAGGCTGCACCTACCGGTCCCCTCCTGCAGGACCTTCACCAGACACAGAGCAACAAGGGTGGATTGCTATGAGCGCCAATGATTTGAAGCATGACCGCTGCCTTATCGTCATACCCTGCCTCAACGAGGCGAGGCACATCGAGGCCCTGATTGCAAAGCTCGACGGGGCCTTGCAGGACCTGGATGCCGACATCGTGGTTGCGGACGGCGGCAGCACGGACGGCACGCGTGCGATCGTCCAGCGGATCGCCAGCCTGAATAGCAAGGTCTCGCTGCTCGACAACCCGAAGAAAATCCAGAGCGCCGCCATCAACCTCGCGGTCGCAACGCTTGGCGGCGGTTACGGGTATCTGATTCGTATCGATGCGCATGGTGAATATCCTTCGGATTACTGCCAGCGACTGATGGAAGATGCCCTTTCGACGGGCGCCGATTCCGTCGTGGTCGCGATGCAGACAGTGGGTTTCTCCACATTCCAGAAGGCGACGGCCTTCGCGCAGAATTCCAAGCTCGGTAATGGCGGATCAAAACATCGCACGGGTTCCGTCGGTCATTGGGCCGATCACGGTCATCATGCGCTCATTCGCATCTCGGCCTTCCGGGCGATCGGCGGCTACGACGAGATGTTCAGTCACAACGAGGATGCCGAGTTCGACTATCGCCTGAACAAGGCCGGCTACCGCATCTGGATGACGGACAAGACGAGCATGATCTATTATCCGCGCAGCACGCCCGGCGCCCTGTTCCGGCAATATTTCAGTTATGGCCGCGGCCGGGCGAAGAATTTCATGAAGCATCGCTCGATGCCGAGCCTGCGGCAGTTGCTGCCTTTGGCGGTCGCTCCGATCGCCGCCGGCGCACTGCTTGCGATCATCAGTTGGCCCTGTCGGCTCGAAGCTGGGATTTTGGCCAAGTTGAAGAACGTTGTGGGAACATTGTCTCGCTAATTGACGAGTGATTTGCGGGGAATGACAGTCTGCTCCGAATTATGGAGTAGGCTGATGGGTTTGAGTATTTCGAATGAGGATTTTATCGGGCGTTGGAGCCTGAGCTTTTCCGACATGGATTTTGTGAACGGCAAGCCGGCCCCGGCGCGACTGGGATTGGCGGTTCAGCTTAAGTTCTTCGCCGCACACGGCTTTTTTGTACAGGACCCTGCCTCGATCCCGACCGACAGCGTTTGCTGGCTGGCTGAGCAGCTTGACG
Source organism: Rhizobium sp. T1470 (assembly GCF_042140505.1). Lineage (NCBI taxonomy): Bacteria > Pseudomonadati > Pseudomonadota > Alphaproteobacteria > Hyphomicrobiales > Rhizobiaceae > Rhizobium > Rhizobium sp. T1470. Next base: position 494,268 of record NZ_CP148093.1, on the reverse strand, counting down.
TCGAATGTGACGCCGTGAACCAGTATGATTTCTCCGGCCGGACTGCGCGCCGGCATTGTGCCGAGATTTTGCAGTATCTCGGCTTTCGGCGCCTGAAACGGCCCGATCGGGAAGAGCTGACATTGTGGATCGCTGGCGAACTGTGTCCGACCGGGCGATCGGTTGGCGCCATGCTCGAGCAGGTTTTTCTTTGGTGCCGGGACCGTAGTATATACGGCCCGTCGCACAAGGAACTGGAACGCCTGGTGCGTTCGCAACGGCAACACTATCTCGATGACTGGTTGACCGGGGTGAGCGCTCGCCTTTCATCAAGCACGCTCGCATTGCTGGATGCTTCTATTGCCGAGGCAGACGGCCAGACCGGCTTCAACACGATGAGGGGTGATGTTGGCCAGGCGTCGCTCGACAACATCCTCAGCATGACGGCGAAACTTGCCTTCATTCAGAAGCTTGATCTGCCACGGGATATCTTGTCGACGACCGGCAAGGCATGGGTGGAACAGATTGTCCGCCGTGTCGCCGGCGAAAAGGCCTGGGAGATGCGGCGGCACGCGCCGGCCAGACAAATCGGCCTCTATGCGATTTATCTCTTGTCGCGGGAAGCGCAACTCACGGACGCCATGGTCGACCTGCTGATCGAGACGGTCCACAAGATCGGGACGCGTTCGAAACGCAAGGTGGTCGGCGATATCGCCAAGGATATCGAGCGGGTCTATGGCAAGGAACGGTTGCTGGTCGAGATTGCCAGCGCTTCGATCGACGAGCCCGCAGGGCGCGTCTGCGATGTCATTTTCCCGATCGTCGGCAAGGACAAGCTGGAGGCGATCGTCAAGGAGAGCCAGGCAAAAGGGGCTCTCGACCGGCGCATATATAAGGTGATGCGCTCATCCTGGGCCAATCATTACCGGCGTATGCTGCCCAGCCTGCTTTCGGTTCTGGAATTCCGGTCGAACAACACCGTGTGGCGTCCGGTACTAGTGGCGCTGGATTGGATCAGGAGCAAGGTGGATGATGGCTGCCGTTTTGTGCCGATGGAGGATGTGCCGATTGACGAGGTTATTCCTGCCAGGTGGCGCAGTTCCGTCATCGATGACGATGGCCGTGTGAACCGGATCAGCTACGAGCTTTGCGTCCTCACCCAGTTGCGTGACCGCATCCGTTCCAAGGAGATCTGGGTTGTCGGCGCGGACCGCTACCGGAACCCGGATGACGATCTACCCAAAGACTTCGAAATCCGCCGTGACGCCTATTACACAGGCCTGAACCTGACCCCGGACGCGCGAGCGTTCACGGCTGGCATCCGTCAGGAGCTTGAGTATGAATTGCTACTTCTGAACGAAACGATCCCACGAAACGACAAGGTCCGGCTGCTGTGGCGCGGCGAAACACGCATATCGATCACACCGTTCAAGCCTCTACCGGAGCCGAAGGGACTTGAAGCGATCAAGGGCGAGATCGGTCAGCGCTGGCCGATGACAGGATTGCTCGACGTGTTGAAAGAAGCCGCACTCGATACCGGTCTGCTGGAGGCCTTCGAAACATCGGCGTCGAGAGTAGCCCTGTCGCGCGAGGCGCTGGATCGGCGGCTTCTGTTGTGCCTTTATGGTCTCGGCACGAATGCCGGGCTCAAGCGGGTCGCCGGCGCGACACCTGATGTCAGCTACGACGAGCTGCTGCATGTTCACCGCCGCTTCATCCATGCGCCGGCGCTGAGGGAGGCATGCGCACGGGTTGCAAACGCGACCCTGGCCATCCGCAATGCCGCCGTTTGGGGAGACGCCGGCACGGCATGCGCGTCCGATTCCACGAAGTTCGGCGCGTGGGATCGCAATCTCATGACGGAATGGCATGCCCGTTACGGCGGGCGTGGTGTCATGATCTATTGGCATGTCGAGAAACGCGCAACTTGCGTTTATTCCCAGCTCAAGCGGTGCTCTTCCTCGGAGGTCGCCTCCATGATCGAAGGTGTGCTGCGTCATTGCACCGATATGGAAATCCAGCACCAATATGTCGACAGCCACGGTCAGAGCGCGGTCGGCTTCGCGTTTTGTCGGCTGCTCGGCTTTGAGCTCGCCCCGCGCCTGAAAGCCATTGCCCGCCAGAAGCTGGCGATCCCGGAGGCGGGAATGCGCGCAAGGCTGCCGAATCTCTTGCCGATCCTTTCTGGCGCAATCAACTGGGACGAAATCGAGCAGCAATATGACGAGATGGTCAAATACACCGCCGCCATGCAGACGAGAACGGCGGACCCGGAGGCGGTCCTGCGTCGTTTCGCCCGTGCCGAAGTGATGCACCCGACCTACAAGGCGCTGAGCGAACTCGGCCGCGCGGTCAAGACGATCTTTCTATGCCGTTACCTTCGACAGGAAGCCTTCCGCCAGGAAATCCATGAAGGGCTGAATGTCGTCGAAAACTGGAACAGCGCTAATGGCTTCGTGTTTTTCGGCAAGGGCGGCGAGATCGCCACGAACCGGATCGATGAGCAGGAGATTTCCGCTCTGGCTTTGCACCTGCTGCAGGCGTCACTGGTCTATGTGAACACCCGCATGCTGCAGACCGTCCTGGTGGAGCAGAAATGGGCTGATCGGATGACGCCGGAAGACTATCGTGGTCTCACGCCGCTGATCTACAGTCACGTCAACCCTTATGGCCGTTTCGATCTCGACCTCGAACGGCGGATCGATTTCGAACGCCGGGCTGCATAATTTTTGGAGGCGCTAATGGTTAGAATTGCTGAAACATGCCTGAATGTTCTCTACCAACATGGGCTGTCGTCGGCGCAGTTCCAGTTTTGTTTCGAAAGAGCAAAGCATGATCTCCTGGCCGATGACATGGCCTGCGACGCCATCGTTGCGGAGGTTATGCAGTCCATGGAAGGTCATCCGGATTCGGCAACCTTGTTCGGATTGCTGCTGGATGAGGCCCGAATGGGCGTCGAGAATGACAGCCCATATGGAAAGGTTTTCCTGGAAAATGCGGAGAAGGCGATCAAGGCTCGCATTGCTACCGGTACTGGCGAGCCACTTCACCGTTTGAAAATTGCTGGCTTGTATCGGCGTGCCGGTCTGCCCGTGCCAGACATACTGATGCTCGACCCGGTTGGCGAAAATCCCGCCGACGAGATCCCGATGCCGGATCTTGATGGCGCGCTTGCCGCTTTAGCGGCGGACGTTGAAGCTGAAGGCGGCGGTGCGTATGAGTTCTTCAGTGGCCTGGATGAGATGTCGGCAGGAATGCCGGAGGATGCCAAGGCCGCGTTTGTCCATCATCTGTTGAGCCTCGACAATCCCTTTCTGGAGCGCTGTGCGCTCTATTGGCTGGTGTCCGGCGCATCATTGACGCGAGAGGCCGTGGCCGCCGGCCTACGAGAAAGGCTCATGCGCGGGAAGCTGGAGCCTGAAACTTTATCCTATCTGCCGATCATTCGCGGCTGGTTGCCAGCGAGCTCCGCCCGGGCAGTTATCGATGACATTGGCAAGCTGGCTCTGCGACAAGGTCTCGCCGCAGATCCCCATAACAACAGGACGGAGCCGATAGTCAGCGACATCATGGCGACCACCGCTGACGGTGTTGGGGCGCAAGGCCTAACGATTGTCGGAAGACTGCAAGCCCAGACATTTGTCGCGATGATCCTGCTAAAAACCGGGTACGGCATCAAAGATGCCTTTGTCATTCGCTGCCGCTCAAAGCGCGAAGCAACCAACATCATCTCCTATGCCCGCCAGGAAGCAAACAGCGTCCGAATAGATCGAATGACTGCCGAGCTTCTGCTGGAGGCGGCTCTGGCGGATGGGATAGAAAACGGCCATCCACCAGCGCCAGGTTTCATTGACGGCATGGAGGCTTGCAGCTTGAGCCAATTGCGGCCCCAGGAAAGGGATCTGCAGGCTTTGCTGGATCACGTCGATCCGCAAAAGGAAATCCAGAATGCGACAGCGGCACAACTGGATCGGATGCTCCGCAATGAGCCCGCACTGGATGCGCTCGTCCCGTTCACCGACAGCTGGTTTGAAGACACAGGAGAAACACGCGGCATCATCCAAGGATCTCGGTCGGTGCGGACTGTTGAAAAAAGGATCTGGGCCTTTCTCGAAGGCCGGCGAGACATCTGGGCAAGGCGATTTCTGCAAACCGCGATCATTCTCAAATCGGCTAAGAAGGAGCGGCTGTCAAAAGCACTGGCGGCCGCTGCCTTCGCGCTTATGCACAAGCATCCTCTACAGGACATCCCGCTCGTGGAAGATATCGTTGTGACCACACTGGACGCAGGTGGCGGATCTCTGTGGTGAATATTTTGAGTATACCGTCGTGAACACTATCAATGAACAGGTCGAGACCGTGGTTTCCTGTTTATTTTGGGTCCAAAGTGAGATAATGAACAAATCGACACGATGGCACACCCAAATTGAACAGTTTGCATGGTATAGGACATGGCTCGTATCGGATATGCCCGTACATCCACAACACACCAGAACCTCGCCGCGCAAATCGCGGCGCTCAGGAACGCCGGCTGCGAGGTCATCCGCGAGGAGCAGAAAAGTGGTGCCTCGCTCGAAGGCCGGCCGCAGCTGATGACCATTCTTGACTTCATCCATGCCGGCGAAACCCTTGTCATCACCCGCATCGACCGGCTGGCCAGATCGTTGCGAGATCTTCAGGTGGTAGTCGACCGCCTCAAGGCCAAGGGCGCGCATCTGGTAGCCACTGAGCAGCCCGTCGATACCTCCACAGCTGCCGGGAAGGCGTTCTTCGACATGCTCGGCGTCTTCGCGGAATTCGAAACTAACCTGCGGCGCGAGCGGCAGGTTGAGGGTATCGCCGCTGCCAGGAAACGTGGCATCTACAAAGGCCGCCCACCGAAGATTGACCGCGCAGAAATCCTGCTTCGGCTGCAACAGGGCCAGGGCCCCAGCAAGATCGCCCGCGATCTCGGCATATCGCGCGGCACGGTCTATCAGGTGCGTAAAGGTACTTCCGAATGAGCAAGGCCAACCGCATCACCCGCTTGACATCCGCCACCTGCGAGCAAATCCAGGCCCGCATGCTTGAGGCTTGCAGTAAGATCGCCGCAGATCACGGACTGGTTATCGAAAGCGCCGGGTGGCGCGGCCAGGAGCCTGGCTTTTCGTTCGAACCAGCATTCCGCATCAGTATTCCCGCCCCAGACGGCAAGCCACTCAATCTGGATAAGGAGATGTTCGCCCTGCTGGCCGAACAGTACGGTCTGGAGGCTGCTGACTTCGAACGCGAGTTTATCGCTGGTGGCGAGCGTTTCCGGATCACCGGCATTGATCCACGAAGACCTAAATATCCCATCTCCGTCGAGCGTATCCCCGATCACCGCGGCTTCAAGTTCACCGCCGACAATGTTGCCATGTTGCTCAAAGCACAGGCCAAACCCTGACGTTCATGAAACGTTCTTCAACTTGGCCAAAATCCCAGCTTCGAGCCGACAGGGCCGTATTACCGAGCGAATTCACACTGACAATATCACGAAGGGCTGGCGGCAATGTTTGATGCGATAGATTGACCGGCATGCTGCCTCGCGATTTGATAGCGCGGCGAACGCGCTCACACACAGAAGCCAGAAAGCAACAGGTCAAACCGCAGTTTGCACAGAAATCCGCAGCGGCTTAAACGGCGGTTTTAGAGCAAAAAGCAACACCTCCAAAACCGCCTGTTAGTTCCATAAGCTATCTTATGCGCCACAAAAAAATTCCAGCTTCACAACGTCCATTGGCGTGCAACCTTCTCTGGCCTTGATATTGAGAAGATTGAGCAACAGGCGCCACCAGCGTAACCGCGCTTGGACCTCCTCTTCCCGCTCGGTGGCGTGGACATACGAATAGAGATAATCCGTGGCGACCAGATCGAAGAAGGCTTGCGGGTTTCCCAAAAACTCCCGGCCGCGTCTGGTTGGCAGCAGCACATCCTTTTTCCGGCGAAGAAGCTTCAGATGACGGGCCATGTCGCGCACGACCCAAAGCGGCGGCATGTCGCTTTCATTGAGTACTTTGTTCATGCTGTAGAGGTCCTCGGCTGTGAATCCTGGCCAGAGGAAGTGCACAGCGGCCCAATGCACGAATTTGCGGTTCATGGCGCCGGTCGCCGTCAATCCTATGCCACCCTCACCGTCGGCATAGGCAACCGAAAGAAGCATGCCGCGAAGAAGTGGTGACAGCGCGGCGATGTCGACGTCACCTTGCAAGTTGATTTCCGGAAGCATCGTGCGGCTTTGATCCCCAACTGCGCCATGCAAGTGCCAGCGAGTATCGAGCGGTAAAAGAACAATTGCTAGTGAGAAAGCTAAAGCCGAAGGGGTGCGTCTCACCCGCCCCCGCTCCTCCCTCTCAACCCGGCCCAGCCGGTCGGATCGGGGGCTGATCGTCGGTGCCAGTGTCGCGTTTCTAACTCGCTGGCGACGCCGCATCTCTAATCAGCTTTGACAAAAATTGTAAGGGCTATTTAGTAATGCGACATTGGGCCAGTTAGAGATGCGACAGTCTCGCCTCTCGAGGTTCTGGTCAATGCCAACGTTGGGAGCAAGGATGACGACCTTCAGCCTGGTCGAGACCATGAGCGGTCGGAGTCGTCATGTCCTTTATGATCACCATGTCGCAGAAAGAATTGCATCGCCTCGAAGTCATCCAGAAGATCCGTGATGAACGCCTGAGCGTTGTCCAGGCTGCCGAGCAGCTCGACCTCAGTCGAAGTCAGGTCCACAGGTTGCTGCAGGCCTATGACCGGGATGGTCCAGCCGGCCTCGTTTCCAAGAAGCGATCGCAGCCGAGCAACCGGCGCCACAGCGAGGAGTTTCGCAATGCGGCGCTGGATCTGATCCGCGAGCGCTATCTGGATTTCGGTCCGACGCTGGCGCGCGAGAAGCTGATTGAACTGCATCATATTTCGGTCGCTAAGGAGACGCTGCGGCAATGGATGACCGAGGCCGGCATCTGGGTTTCGCGTCGCGAGCGCAAGAAGCGGGTTTTCCAGCCGCGCGGCCGGCGCGATTGCTTTGGTGAGCTGGTGCAGATCGATGGGTCGCATCACTGGTGGTTTGAGAATCGCGGCCGCAAATGCGCTCTGCTTGTCTATATCGATGACGCCACCGGCAAGTTGCTGCATCTGCGGTTCGCTGGGTCAGAGAACACGTTCGACTATTTGCATGCGACAAAGGCTTATCTGCAGCAATGGGGCAAGCCTCTGGCCTTCTACAGCGACAAGCACGGCGTTGGCGATCCGGATCGAGCACCACGCGCGTATCAGGCGTGTAAACGAATCCGATCGGCAACGGTAACTCGAGCTCCCCACGACGCGCCTTATTAAGAATGCCACCTTGCAGTCGAGACTTCAGGATGTGCAGTTCGGCCTCACTCATCGTGCCCTTCAATCCGAGCAACATACGATCGTTGAAGGACGCCGCGTCGTAGACGCCATCTTCATCCATGATGAGCGTGCGCGACATGGCGGCCAACTCAAGAAGGCGATGCCAGTCAGCATTGTTGCGAGCCAGGCGAGATACTTCCAGTCCCAGCACGATCCCTGCGTGGCCCATCGCGACCTCGCTCACCAAGCGCTGAAATCCGTCGCGGTCCTGCGACTGTGCACCAGAAAGGCCGAGGTCGCTGTCGATGACGTGGACGCGCTCAATCGGCCAACCCAGCGCCACCGCCCTGTCCCGCAATGCATATTGTCGCTTCGTGCTCTCGGTGTTCTCGAAGGCATCGTAAACTTAACGGCAAAGAGGCGAGACCATGACGCCGTCCTATTTTGTCGGTCATGCCCGGGCGATTTTTGCCCACAGGTTCACCGCCGCTGCGCGCAATTCGCGATGATGGCTGGAAGGGATGTCGTGGCGCGGGATGTGGAACAGGTTGGCAATCGGGTCATGGATGGAGACGAAGCGTTGTAGATGTCGCTGTGACTTGAAGCGCTTCATGATCCGCTCTCGCCGCCGGACTGGTTGGTGGGAATTCTCCGCCCGATTGTTCAGGCCTTTGTGGGAGCGATGCTCGACACCGGGCATGATCTCCCGCTTTGCGGCGTCGTAGGATCGAAGCTTATCGGTGATCATCACCCGCGGCGCGTGGCCCTACCCTCTCAGGAGCTTTCGCATCAATCGCTTTGCGGCCTTGGCAAGATGATCCCGAGACCGACGAGAGTGGGCAGACTATGGCACTGTACGAGGTTTCCTATCCGGGCCAGGCCCAGTAGCGTTGTTTGACATTCCGTGGATGCCGTTCTATCTCGGGCTCTGCTTCCTGTTTCACGTCTGGGTCGGCGTCACCGCCCTGGCGGGAGCCCTCATGCTTGTTGCGCTGACAATTATGGCTGAGCAGAAGTCGCGTCGGCCGGCAAAGGAGGCGGCCCAGCTAGCATCGGAGAGGTTCGCTCTCGCAGAGGCGACGAGGCGAAATTCCGAAGCGGTTCTGGCAATGGGCTTCGGTCATCAGCTTGGTCGGATGTGGAGCGACGTAAATTGCCGGTTCCTTGACAATCATTTGCGCTCGACTTCTTTCACCATTTCTCTGTCAACCCTATCCAAGGTATTGCGCATGATGCTCCAGTCTGCCGTGCTTGCGGTGGGCGCGACTCTAGTCATACGACAGGAAGCGACTGGGGGCGTCATGATTGCCAGCTCCATTCTGTTGAGCCGTGCCTTAGCCCCAGTCGAACTGGCTATTGGCCAGTGGAAGGGATTCGTTAGAGCCAGGGACAGTTGGTCACGCCTCGTCCAACTGTCCCAAATCATGCCGACCGGTCTACCCGAGATCATGCTTCCCCGGCCTGCTGATGTTCTCAAGGTGGAGAATTTACATCTCGCAGCTCCTGGCAGCCAAAACGCGATCGTCCGTGGCATCGCATTTGAGCTTCGTGCTGGAGAGGCACTGGGGGTAATCGGTCCAAGCGCGTCAGGCAAATCCTGTCTTGCTCGGGGACTTGTCGGGCTGTGGCAACCGATCGCGGGCGCAGTGCGCCTGGATGGTGCCGCTGTATCGCAATGGGATCCCCAGTTGCTTGGCGGGCATATCGGCTACTTGTCGCAGGATGTCTCCTTGTTCGGTGGATCAATTGCGCAGAACATCGCGCGCCTTGATCCGGATGCCTCATCCGAAAAAGTCATTGCAGCAGCGAAGGCGGCCGGCGTCTATGACATGGTCGTGCAATTTCATGACGGCTTCGACACAATAATCGGAGAGCGGGGATCAGCCTTATCAGGGGGCCAGCGACAGCGCATCGGCTTGGCTAGGGCGCTTTATGGCGATCCTTTTTTGGTCGTTCTGGATGAACCCAATTCTAATCTTGACGCGGACGGCGAGGCCGCATTGTCCCGCGCGATTCTCGGGATTCGCGCAAGAGGCGGCATCGCGGTCGTTGTCGCGCATCGCCCTAGCGCACTTGCGGCAGTCGACAAGGTACTTGTGTTGGCGAATGGTCGAGCTAAGTCATTCGGCCCGAAAGATGAGGTGCTGAGAAGGACACCGCAGTCAGAACCAGTAGCGTCTGCTCGACTGATGGTGCCAGGCGAGGAGACGGCGCAATGAGCCACGATCAAGCTCCCCTTGCCGAGGGCGCAATCGGGCGCCTCACTTTAATTGCCCTTGCGGCGATTATCCTTCTCGTCGGGGTATTAGGCGGGCTTGCAGCAACCGTTCACCTTCACGGAGCAGTTATCGCTTCGGGGGCGCTCGTCGTCGACAGCTACATCAAACCCGTCCAGCACCAAACAGGCGGTACCGTCGGCAAGGTGTTCATCAAAGATGGAGATCGCGTCCAAGCCGGCCAGATACTTATACATTTGGATGACGCCCGGACGCGTGCCAATCTAGCGATCGTCTCAAAGCGGATTAAGGAGCTTACAGCGCGAATCGCGCGACTGTCGGCCGAAAGGGATTTAAAAGAAGCCATCGAGTTTCCTGAAACGCTCGTCAGGGATCAAGCTAGCGTCGGCGTGGCCACGATCATTGATGGCGAACAGCGACTATTCAATGACCGTCGTTCATCGAAACTCGGGCGAAAGGCGCAACTGACCGAACGAGTACGCCAACTCTCGAAGCAGACACAAGGGCTCGCCGCCCAACAAGATGGAAAACGGAAGGCCGTTGCCATCATAAACGAGGAACTCGCCAATCTTCAACCGCTGCTGAATCAACGCATTATTCCAGCAACCCGCGTCTACGCTTTGCAACGAGATGCGGCCGAGCTCACTGGAGGGCTCGGCAGTTTGGTCGCATCAGCCGCTGAGATAAATGGCAAGATTGCCGAAACCGAACTTCAGATCATTCAGATTGAAGACGATCAGAGAACTGAAGTTTCGGATCAACTACGTCAGGCAGAGAACGAAATGGGCGAATATGCCGAGCGCCTAGTTGCTGCAGAAGATGAGTTAAAGCACATTGATATTCGCGCTCCGCAGAAAGGTGTGGTCCATCAGCTCGCCGTCCATGCGAGCGGCGCGGTCGTCAAGCCTGGTGAGGAGATTATGCAAATCGTTCCAAGTGACGATACTTTAACACCAGAACTCAAACTAGCGCCACAAGATATCGACCAAGTTGTCGTTGGTCAGGATGTCACCCTCCGGTTTTCGGCCTTTAGTCAACGCACAACACCGGAGCTGAATGGGCGAGTGACGAAGATAGCAGCCGACCTAACTACAGACGAAAGAACCGGCCAGAGTTATTACACCCTGCGTATTCTTCTGCCGGAACAAGAGTGGGCGCGTCTCGGACACCTCGTGCCTGTGGCGGGAATGCCCGTAGAAGCCTTCATTCAGACGGGCGAGCGGACAGCGCTTGCGTACCTCATTAAGCCGATAACTGACCAAGTCGCTCGCGCTTTTAAAGAACAGTAGCGTTTCTTCGCATCCGCTGCGAACCGAGGTGCTCCCCGATTTTGGGCCAGCGGGCGCTGGTTTTCCGGGGCTATGTCATGCTGAGCCAGGATCTCTCGCGATATGTGGAACGCCAGCGACGCCGTGCGCTCCCTCGAGCAATGCCAGCCCGATCATCATGCCGTTGGCCGCCACATCGTCGCGCTCAGCACCTACCTCGGCCATGCCCACGTCAGTGACACCGACTGGTATCTGCAGGCAACGCCGATCCTGTTGAGGCAGATCGCAGCGGCGGGCGAGGCCTTGCATCAAGGAGCCGTCACATGACCGCGCTGGCTCCGCATCTCACCACCTTTCTACGAGAACACCTGCCGCAAAGGTAAATTTCTTGCGGCCGGTGTCGGTCAGCGGAGGGACAGTCGTCGCAACCGCTCGCGTAATTCATGCAGGTAATCGCATATTGGTAGCCACGGCAGACCTGAGACAAATGGACATAGATGGTGCTCAAGCTCGCAATTGCGCTGTAGCGACGGCCACGTGTATGATCATACCTGCTACGGGATAGGAAGGCACGGAGCATACGTGGATGATGGATAATCAGCCACGTCGTTCGTGCGCAGCCGTTCATCAGCGAAATCGGCACCTTGTTGCCGATCGCGCTGTGTGGCCGGAACTCGTTATACAACACGACGACAGAACACCCACGGGACCGAGGTTCGCGAGCTTTTGTATCCGTGGCATCCCTGGTCCGGGCGGCTCGTTCACGTCCATGAGGCGCTGTCCAAAGGGACGCATATTTTCCGCTGCAGCCTTTCTGGTTCTTCTTCTGATCGACTTCTTGAAGTCCCAGCATGGATGTTCGACCGCTCCGTGAGTGGTTTTTGGCGCAGCCTGCCGGTTCCGCACGTCGATCTCGCGACCCTGCATACTTTGGCGAAGTTACTGGAAGCCGCCGATGCCTCATCGCAATCTGCGATAATGGGCGCAGCATTGGTCTCTCACGAAACGAGTCGGAGAGATGTCCATGCCTCGCCAGTCCATGACATCCCAGTTCGATCTGTTTTCGGCCCCGCAGGGGATGACGGCAGGGATGCCGCGATGGCCGGAGTTGCCGGAGGAGACCCGCCAGGCGTTGACGGTTCTCATCGTGCGACTGTTTGTAGATCACGCAAATTGCGAGCGCGCCTCTCAGCAGAAGGAGGCCGGTCATGAAGCATGAGAAGATCGGGCCGCACCATCTGGAGCGGAAGGCTATTCTCTATGTTCGGCAGTCCTCGGCTCACCAGGTTCTGCACAATCGCGAAAGCAGCGCCCTCCAGTACGCCATGCGCGACCGGCTGGCAGCGCTTGGATGGTCACATATAGAGACGGTGGATGACGACCTTGGTCGCTCGGCCGCCGGCGGCGTGACCCGTGCTGGATTTGACCGAATGGTGGCGGATGTCTGCCTTGGAAAGGTCGGCGCCGTAGCCGCACGTGAGGTGTCGCGCTTCGCCAGGAACAGTCGGGACTGGCAACAACTCATCGAGATGTGCCGTGTTGTCGATACCGTCCTGGTCGACCAGGAAGCGGTTTATGCGCCCCGCCAGGGCAACGACCGCCTGCTCTTGGGTTTGAAGGGCAGCCTCAACGAGTATGAACTCGATCTCTTGCGTCAGCGTTCCCTTTCCGCCCGCTATGAGAAGGCTCGCCGCGGTGAACTCGTCGTCACTGTTCCGGTCGGCTTCGTAAAGGCCGGTGACAGGATCGAGAAGGATCCCGACCGACGCATCCAGGAAGCCATTGCACTCGTCTTCGACAAGGTTGCCGAACTCGGCAGTGCGCGGCAGGCTCTGCTATGGTTCCTCGAGCAGGGGCTGGACCTGCCAGTCAGGTACACCAATGGTGCCGTCATCTGGCGCAGGCCAAATTATGCCACCATCCACCGGATGATTGCGAACCCGATCTACGGCGGAGCGTACGCTTATGGTAAGAGTCGCTCCGTGCCCCGATACGATGGCCGATCTGGAATTCGTCGCAAGACGCGTGATGAATGGTTGGCGCTGATCCCGGATGCACACGAAGGTTACGTCAGTTGGGAACGGGCGGAGGAGATCCGCAAGATGGTCAGCGACAACATGCCGGCCAGCCGCCATCACGGAGCGCCAAAACATGGTGACGCTCTGCTTGCCGGCCTTTTCCGTTGCAAGAGGTGCGGTCGGAAGCTGACGGTCCGGTACACCGGAAGCAAGCATAACATTCCGCGCTATTCCTGCTGGCGTGGTCTACTCGATAATGGCGAGCCCCGCTGCATTGCTTTCGGCGGTCTGCGGGTCGATGACGCGATCGAAGAGGCACTGCTCGGCGTGGTCGAACCAGGAGCCATTGCCGCCGCCATCGAGGCGGAACGCAATATGGCCAGCCAACGCGACCAGGTTCAGGATGCCCTGCTGCGCGACCTCGAGGCAGCGCGCTATGGAGCCGACCGGGCATTCCGGCAATATGACGCGGCCGATCCGGAGAATAGGCTGGTGACGTCGGAGCTCGAAGCACGCTGGAACAAGGCGCTCGCTCGCGTCGGCGAGATCGAGGCCAAGATTGCCAAACATCGGACAATTACGCCGCAACCGCTCCCCATGTCCGCATCCCAGGTAGCCGCACTTGCGGGGAACCTCCGCGCCGTCTGGACGGCGCCGACAACCGATGCAAGGCTGAAGAAGCGCATCGTGCGCACGCTCATCAATGAAGTGGTCGCCGATCTCGATGATGGAACCTCTGAGATCGTCCTCGTCATTCACTGGGTGGGTGGCGTCCACACCGAGCTGCGTCTGCCGAAGCGGCGCCGAGGGCAAAGAAACGCGACGCCTGACGACATTGTCGACGCTGTGCGACAGCTCGTCCTTATTGCCAATGACGACGTGATTGCCGGTATCCTCAATCGCAATGGACTGACGACCGGCAATGGCAATCGCTGGACACGGGAGCGGGTCACTGCGCTGAGGTCATATCGCAAGATCCCGGTCTTCCGTCCCCAGATCGACGGGGTCGAGCCGTGGCTCAATCTGGGCGGTGCGGCGAAGTTGCTCGGGATAACGCCAAAGACGCTGCGTCTGGCGGCCGAGGCCGGCGAGATCAAGGGGGTTCATCCGCTGCCCGATGGCCCATGGATCTTCAGCCGTTCAAAACTCGCAACACCGGAAGCACGTCAGATCCTCGATCGCGCCCGGCAGAACCCTCGACACCCCACAGGATCGCCGCCAAATCAGGAAAACTTATTCCCTTCAATAACATAGAAAGATGGGCGTTATGAAACAGGATTGTAGTCTCTACGCCAATCCTCCATCTTCGCCCGCGGGTCGTCAAGGCTCATGAACCAATGAGCGTTCAGGCACTCGGCGCGGAACTTGCCGTTGAAGCTTTCGATGTAGCTGTCACATCAGATCATCATGAGGGCCTTCAGGCGAGCCCTTTCCCCAAAGGACCGGCAATGCGCGTCAGAGGAGGGCCGAAGCGTTGCGCAAGAGCTTGCCGCCGCAGTTCAGCCCCGCGGCGGACAGATAATATATTTTGCCATATACAATTAAATATATCTTTAAACTGTATTGCAACAAAAAATGCCATGCATTAACTGTGTTTTTGAAACCAAAATAGAGATAATACAATGCCTATCATTGCTAGAAATCTAATCTATAATATTATTTCCGACGCAATTTCAGAGATAAACGATACGCGGCATGAGAACATTTCTGTAAATGAGCTTGATAACATCTCATTATACGGAGACAGCGGCGTTTTTGACTCTATGGGCCTGGTGAATTTTCTGGTCCTTGTCGAAGAAAAGCTCGACGACAAATTCAACCTCGTATTGTCCCTTACATCGGAGAGGGCTGTTTCCCGGCGCATCAGCCCGTTTCGCAACATTGTATCCCTGGTCGACTTCATCTTAGAGGAAATCGAACCGGTCGCCGCGTCCTGACTTCCGGCGCAAGGGCAAAAGCGCAGTGGTCTGACAGCAAATTTCCGCTTGGAGGTGTCGCTTGGACGTAATGATTAGACTTGCCAAGAAGATCGACACCTTCGCGGTCCATCGTCTCCTATCCAAGTCCTCTTTGAATTCGCGCAGTCTTTCACTCGATGCCCGTCGGCGGATGTTTGAGGGCGTTTGGGGCGGCGAGGACACCAGTCCGGGCTACGTGATGGAAGCCGAGGGCCGTGTGGTCGGCTTCATGGGAACGCTTTTCACCAATCGACGCATCAAGGGAAAGGTGCACAAGTTCTGCGAGATCCACAGCTGGTATGTCGAGGCTCCCTACCGGAACCAGAGCCTGCTTCTCCTAATGCCAGCCCTTTCCAATCGCAACGTCACTCTGCTCAACTACACTCCGACACCCGCGGTCCACGAAATCGGTAAGAAGTTCGGGTTTCAGGACCTCGAGAAAAATTTGGTCCTGCTTTATCCGGCGCCGACCGGTTTTGCACGCCTTACGATCATTCGCGACAAGGCACGTATTCCGGACTATCTGTCCAAGGAAGACGCGCGCATCTTCTACGACCATCGCGACGTCGAATGCCATCATATGATCGTCCTCGTATCCGGGCGACCATCTTCGCCCCTTTATCTGATCATTAAATCGATGCGTCGACGTTGGTTCGAGCCTTTCGGGCGCGTCCTTTATGCAAGCGACAAGCAGGCTTTCACGCAACTTGCCAGCGCTTTGCGCTGGCGCCTGTGCCTACGCCACCGCTGGCAATGCCTCGTCGCCGACGAGCGCGACATGGACATTCCCAATCTGCCGCGTTTCAGCCGTCTGTTAAAGCGAGAAGTGCCTTCCCAATTCAAGTCCAAGACATTGCAAGCGGAGGAAATCGCTCCCCTCTATACCCTGCCCCTGCTCATCGGCTATCGGCTGCATTGACGATGATCGTTCTCGTAACCGGCGCCAGGACAGGGATAGGACGCGGGATATCCGAGCATTTGGCGCGGGCCGGCCATACCGTGCTGGGCTGTAGCCGGCGCGTGCCTGCTTCACTGCCAGAGGGTTATCGCCATTACCAAGCGGATGTGACCGATAACTCTTCCTTGAAAGCGATGTTTCAGACCATCCGCAAGGACTACGGGCATATCGACGCCTTGGTCAACAATGCGGGCACGGCCGCCATGGTTCCGTTCATGCTGACAAGCGATAGCGTCGCACGCGGCATCTTCGATCTTAATGTATTCGCAACTATGGCATGCTGCCGCGGGGCCATCAAGCTGATGCGCCGCAGTGCGGCGCCCTCGATTGTCAACATTTCATCGGTGGCGGTTCGCTATTCGCTGGAAGGTCAGCTTGCCTATGCCGCCAGCAAGGCGGCGATCGAACAGATGACGCGCACGCTCAGCCGCGAGGTTGCGGCCATGCGAATTCGCGTCAACACGCTGGGCCTGCCGCCCGTGCGAACCGCCCTCACCCGTTCGGTCCATAGGGCCAAGATCGAAGCCCTGATCGAACGCCAGGCGATCAAACGCGAGTGCGCGATGGATGATATCGTGGGCCCTGTCGACTTCCTGCTTTCCGACTCCGCCCGCTTCGTTACGGGCGAGACCCTCTACCTTGGCGGGGTGCACTGATGAACGCGCAGTGGCTGAACCAACTGGCGCAACGCGGCGACGCGCCGGCTATCATTGAGAACGAGCTTGAGATTAGCTACCGCGAACTTGCCAGGCGAATCGTGCAAATGGTAGCGGAACTCAGCGAAGCCGGGGTGAAGCCGGGCGACACGGTCGTTCTCAACGGCGACCATTCGCTGCCAACTATTGCCGCGCTCTTCGCCCTGGCTTCCCTTCGCGCGGTGGCAGCGCCCATTACCACCTTGACACCAGTGGCCCTCGAGACGATGCGGCAAGATTGCGGCGCGCGCTATCTCTACCGCTCCGGCGGTGATCCGGAGTTGGAAGCCCTTGAGGGCGGCCCCTCCCATCCCCTTCAGGCGCGCCTGCGGGCCGCCGACGCCGCCGGCCTAGTTCTCGTGTCGAGCGGCAGCACGGGCAAACCCAAGGCAATCCTGCATAACCTGGACAGCCTACTCATCAGGCGCAAGGCGGCGCGGCCGGGGCGGGGCCTGCGCATCTTGCTTCTTCTGATGTTCGACCATATCGGCGGCATCAACACGCTGATCAACACGCTGTTTTCCGGCGGCACGGCCGTTGTCGTCGCCAAACGCACGCCTGCTACGGTATGTCAGCTCATCAGTGATCATCAGGTTCAGATCCTGCCCGGTAATCCCACCTTCCTCAATCTTATCCTGATGGGGCGGTTTCACGAGCGTTTCGACTTGTCGAGCCTGCGCCTGATTACTTACGGCACCGAGCCGATGCCGGCCCAGCTTCTGCTGCGCATCCGGGCCGCCTTCCCCAAGACCCGACTGCTGCAGACTTTCGGAACCTCGGAGACGGGCATTGCCCGCACGCAGAGCGCCTCGTCCGAGAGCACGCGCTTTCGCATCGCCGATAGCGACTATAAGCATCGCATCGTCGACGGCGAGTTGTGGTTGCGCTCCAAGACTCAATTCCTCGGCTATTTGAACAACAGTACCGAAGCTGTCACGGACGATGGCTGGTTCCGCACCGGCGATCTCGTTGAGGCCGGCGAAGACGGCTATCTCACTATTCTCGGGCGGGCCAAGGAGGTCATCAATGTTGGTGGCGAAAAAGTGCTGCCGCTGGATCTGGAATCCTTGCTTCTCGAACATCCTCTGGTAGCCGATTGCGTCGTCTACGGTGCAGCTAATGCCATTACTGGGCAGATGGTCTGTGCCGACATCCAGCCTACCCGGAGCATCGACAAGGCGGAACTGCGCCGCGAGATTCACGGCTTTTTGAAGGACCGTGTGGAGCGCTTCAAGCTGCCTGGCCGTATCCGTTTGGTCGAAGCCGTCGAAGCTTCGGAGCGTTTCAAGAAGCTGAGGACCCGCGCATGAAGCCGGTTTTGCTGATCGGGGCGGGCAAATTCGCGCTCGAGATTGCCCATTACCTCGAGGATTGCGTCAGGGCCAGCGCGTTCAAGCTTGAGCTTGCCGGGTATGTCCCGCTTGCCGGCGACGCCATTGCCGCACCGCAAGCATCGATCCGGGAAGGACCCTGGGAAAGCCTGTGGAACGGGGAGGCCGCATTGGTGCTCGCCAGCTCTGACCCCGACCAGCGGGCCGGTTTTTTCGATGATCTCGACCCGATCCAGCGCGACAGGTTCATCACTTTCGTGCATCCCAGCGCCACGGGTGATGGCATTCCCCAGCACGCGCGGGGGACGATCATCGGGCCGCACTGCCATGTCGGCGTAAACACGCGGATCGGCGATTTCTGCGTGCTCAACTATCTCCTGTCTATCGGACACCATTCAGAGATCGGGGAAGGCAACTTCTTCTCGCCCGGCTTTCATTGCGGCAACAGCGTCAGCATCGGCCGGCGCAATTTCTTCGGCTTGGGCTGCGTCGTAGGCCCGGGCGTTCAAGTCGGCCACGCCAACCGCATCCAGGCCGGCTCGCTTATTCTTGAGACCATCGGCAATGCGATGGTGTGCGTCCCAACCCAACGAACCAAATTCATACCGAGCGAAGGAGCCTGACATGTCACGGCGTAAGATTCTCATCATGGGCGCGGGACCGGCCGGATCCGTGGCCGCTCTCAGCCTGCTTAAGCTCGGCCACGACGTGGAACTGTTCGAGCGCGAGGTGTTCCCGCGTTACCGAGTGGGAGAGTCCTTCCTTCCGGGTACCATGTCGATCCTCAACCGGCTTGGGCTCCAGCAGCAGATCGACGATGCGGGCTTTGTGAAAAAGCCTTCCGCCACGTTCTTGTGGGGTCAGGACCAGGCGCCGTGGACCTTCTCGTTCTCAACGCCGCGCGTTGTCGACTGGGTCTTCGACCATGCCATCCAGGTCAAGCGCGAAGATTTCGACCACCTCCTGCTTAATGAAGCACGGCATCGGGGCGCCAAAGTGAATGAAGGCACGCCGGTTCTCGATGTTGATCTTAGAGCCGATGGTGTGGGCATGAAGATCAAGCGCAATGGCGAGCGCGAATACGTCGCCGGCGACTATCTCATCGACGCGTCAGGCGCCAGCAGCCCTCTAGTGCACAAATTGAACCTGCGGCGCTACGATGCCTTCTACCGCAACCTCGCCGTCTGGTCCTATTTCCGCTGCCCAGAACGCTTCAAGGGCGATCTGCGC
Organism: Rhizobium sp. T1470; assembly: GCF_042140505.1. NCBI lineage: Bacteria > Pseudomonadati > Pseudomonadota > Alphaproteobacteria > Hyphomicrobiales > Rhizobiaceae > Rhizobium > Rhizobium sp. T1470. Next base: position 475,247 of record NZ_CP148093.1, on the reverse strand, counting down.
GGCACGACCTTCTCGATCACGTTCGAAAGCGGCTGGGTCTGGATGATCCCGCTCAAGGGCGACCTCTACAGCGTCGGCTGCATTGTCGACCAAAGCGAAGCCGCCAAACTCAGCGAACTCGGCCCCACGGAGTTCTATCGCCAGACCTTAGCCAAGTGCCGCCGCGCTATGGAGATTCTCCGCGATTCCGATCAGGTCGACGAAGTGCGCGTCGTGCGCGACTGGTCCTATGACACGACTCTGTTTTCGCGGGACCGCTTCTTTCTGTGCGGTGACGCGGCCTGCTTCACCGATCCGCTGTTCTCGCAGGGCGTGCATCTGGCGACTCAGTCTGCGGTCTGCGCCGCTTCCGCGATCGACTATCTCAGCAGCAATCCGGACACCAGCACCAGCGTGCACGAGTGGTACGCCAAAAGCTATGGAGAGACCTATGAGCAGTATCACGAATTCCTTGCCTCTTTCTACACATTCGCCTCCTTCACCGAACCGGATTCCGAATTCTGGAACCGGCGGCGCATCGCTGAAAGCTCGGATGAGCGGTTCGAGCGCCGCAACTGGTTTCACCGGTTGAGCGAAACCGCTTCCACCGGTGATTGGGAGATCGGCGATTTCCGCGATCGCGCTTCGAGCATGGTCGCCGTCGGCCGCCACCATCGCCAGCACCTCTCGGACGACTTTTCTGACGAGGAACTGATAACCGCCCGCGTGGCCTGGATTTCGCGCCTGACCAAGCAGCTCAGCTCGATCAGCAAGATCGACTGGAACGGCCGCGACGTCGTGCTTGAGCCTTATTACAAGGTCAATCCGCAAAGCTTTAAGCTTGAGCCCAAGCAGGTGCTGTCCAACGGCGATGGGCGGCATATGACCAAATACACGGCGGACGAGAGCTTCAAGTCAATCTTCGAGGATTTGAAGGAGCAATCGTTCGACTACAAGACCCTGATTCGCCGCCTCAGTGAGAATGGCGCGGCCGATACTAGTTCGCAGATCGTGATCCGTCTATTCGAGGCCGGCCTCTTGTCGGGGTACAATGCCAAGGGCGATTGGGTGCACATCCAGGACCGCCTGCGCTTCGATGGGGTCGGCGTGGAATACGAGGTCTAAGGGTCAAGCCATGCGCACCATCTTCATTGCGGGCATCGGCAACTCCGAAGACGAGCATTGGCAACGGCACTGGCACCGTCATCTGGCGGACAGCATCTGGTTGGAGCACGCCGATTGGGACCGTCCCGAATGCGACCAGTGGGTGAGAGACCTTGACGATCTCCTGGTCTCGGTCCCGGGTCCCAAATTCCTGGTCGCCCACAGCCTGGGCTGCCTGGTCGCCGTCGCATGGGCGCAGCGGCATCGCGACGACAGCGTCGTCTCGGCCTTTCTCGTGGCGGTGCCCGATCCCAACGGCCCGAAGTTTCCTGTCGAGGCCACCGGCTTTGCACCGATCTTGCGCCAGCCCCTCCCATTACCGGCCACCATGATCGTCAGCGATGATGATCCATACAGCACCCCAGCCTATAGCCGCGCCGTGGCCGAAGCTTGGCAGACGAGGGCGATCGAGATCGGCCACAGGGGGCACATCAATCTTACTTCCGGCCTCGGCTTTGGCAGGAGGGGTGGGACCACTTCGAACGCCATCACAAACAAAGCGCCCAAGGAGCCTGAAAGCGACGCGAGCGGGGTCTTTGAGCATGTCATGGAGGTAATAATGCAGCTGCAATTTGACCCGGTGATGATGGTCAAGCCTCGGCAGATCCAACTTCCCTATGGTCCGACTTGCCGTCTACGCTTAGGACGAGCCGCTTATGACGGCGTGCTCCATGCCGCAGGCATCGATCTTTGGGCCGTGACGACCCAGGACAGGCGCCTGCTACGACGCCTGCGAGAGGCCGAGGCGCTGAGCCTTTCTCTGGCATGCGACGGCAGCGGCAGCGGTCTTCGCTTGTCCGACTTTACGGTAGACGAAGAGATCGGCCGCATCCTGTTTCGCCTGAGCGATCCGTTGAAAAACGGCGCCGAACCTACTTGGCTCGAGCACTCCGTATCCACGGTTGTGCGTGCGCCCTGTCTGTTTCGGAGGGTAGCGGAAGCCGATCTCGCCGCTGTTTCGCCCTTCGAGTTGGTGTTGCGTTTGATCGAACCTGACGGCTTCCTCGTGCCCAGCGCCGTGATCAGCCTCGAAGTTCATCGCCCCTGGGGCGGACGCTTCAATATCCGGGGCCGCGTTGTCCATCGGGCTGAACTGGACGGCGGCAGTCAGCTCGTCATTCGCCCGGAGAGAGTACCGGACAAGGCCGCGGCCGGCTGGCTGGCCGTCTGCGAGAGCGATACCTTCGGCATCCGCCAGTTGCGCATGAACGGGCTGTCGGCACGGGGCGCCGGTCGCTTCCTCAGAATCAGTCGCTGCAGTACCGTAGCCGACTGGCACAATGTCGTTCGCTTGCGGCGAATTGCCAACCAGTTCTTCGGGCGTCATCAGGAGGCGGATGACGATACGATATGGACCGATGAACTGGATGACAATTCCCTCAGCCTTCTGGTCTGGCTTGGGCGCAATCCCGTGGGTACCGGTCGGCTGGTCTTCAACGGAGGAGACCGGCGGCTGAGTGAAATCGAAGCATCGAGCCCCCTCCCCGACTGGGTGTGGGCCGAGCGCTTCCTGGAGGTGTCCCGCGTTGCGATCGACGCGGATCACCGTAGCGCTGGCGTGATGATCGCCATCTTCCAGGAAGTGGGCCGGATTGCCCTGGAGACGAATTGCCGCTACCTCGTGCTCGATGCAATCGAAAAACTGGTGCCGATCTACGAAAAGGTGGGGGCGGTCCACCTCCCAAACACCAAGAAGCATCCTTTCAGCGACGAAACGGTGCATGTCTTGGTCATCGATATTCGACGTTCTCTGACATCGATCGATCGGCGCTTGCTCTATTGGCTCGCCGTGTTTGGCCCGGCACTGCGCAGCCATCTCAGGTTGTTTGGGGCGCGCCATACGCGCGCAATTCTCAACCGCGGCATCCAAATCGGTTTCACTGTCAAGCAGGCCCTGGCCCGTGCCCTCTTCTTCCGTCCGATTTGAACCGCGGGCGCGGGCGCTGGCAAGGCGGCGTACTCGTAGCATTCACGAGGCATCGATGTCGCTCCTGCCGGTTCACCTGCACTTCATAGGAGAAGTCGAGGCAACGGCCCTGACGCAAAATGCTTGGCGCATCGCTCGATCGCCAGATATAGGACAGCGGCAGGTTCACCTACGATTGGAGAGGCACGCCGTTTCGCCGCGCCGACAATGAAGGTGTCGAAGATGCGCCGCGACAAAGGCACGAGCCAGAGCAATGATCACCCATTGCTCCGGTTTTGCTGTTGCGCATACAGGTTCGCAAAACACCATCAGTGGACGTTGAATATTCGAGGAGGAAACAGGATGACGCTGACACCGGCACTGACGAGACATCTGAGCAACCCGGAGCGGTTTGTCGACCTTGCTTCCGACCCTGATGCAATTGCCGCGAAGCCTCGGAACCGTTTCCCGGTGTTCAATCCGTCCACGGGGGCGATGTCACGTTATCAGCAGCTTATACCAACGTGAGCGGTTTCTGACTCGTTTTGCGGTTTCCAAATCAGTTGAATTCTGAATCTCTGTCGCAAACGGAGGTTTGCGGATGACATTGGGAATTCCACTGCGCGATGACTTCGACGGTTTTGCCCTGCGGGCATTGGCCAAGAGCACGAAGGATGCGGCACAGGCTCGGCGGCTTCTTGCCCTTGCCGAAATCTATGATGGTCATTCACGCAGCGACGCGGCCAGGATCGGAGGCGTGACCCTGCAGATTGTCCGCGATTGGGTTATGCGCTTCAATGCCCGCGGTCCGTCAGGGCTCATCAACGGCAAAGCGCCTGGCAATCAAGGAAAGCTTTCCGCTGTGCATCGCCAGGCTTTGGCGAAGATTGTCGAAAGCGGGCCGATACCAGCAGTGCATGGCGTCGTTCGCTGGCGGCGCAAGGATCTGGTTCAATGGCTTTTCCAGGAATACCGGATCTCTGTGGACGAGACGACCATTGGCCGCGAATTGAAGGCGCTCGGCTTTGCAAAGCTGTCTGCTCGTCCGCGCCATTACGCCCAGAACGAGGGTGACCTGGAGAGTTTTAAAAAAACTTCCCCGCCACACTGGCAACCATCAAAAGCAGGCTCCCCAAGAACATCGAGATCGAGCTCTGGTGGGCCGACGAAGCTCGGATAGGGCAGAAGAACAAGATCACCCGACGATGGGCACGCAAGGGCACAAGGCCTTCGGCACCACTCGATCAACGCACGATGTGGACTTATATCTTCGGCGCCATCTGCCCCAAGAAGGGCAAAGCTGCGGGCCTTGTTCTTCCCTACTGCGACACCGATGCCATGAACCATGCCATGAACCAGCATCTGCTCGAAATCAGCCAGGCGGTCGATGAAGGTGCTCATGCCGTGCTGATCGTTGATCAGGCTGGATGGCACGTCACGCCGAAACTCAAAGTACCCGACACCGTCACCCTGCTGTTCCTGCCGCCGCGGTCGCCCGAATTGAACCCTGTCGAGAACCTGTGGCAATTTATGAGGGAGAACTGGTTGTCCAACCGGATATTCAAAGACTACGACGACATCGTTTCCCATTGCTGTGACGCATGGAACAAGCTGGTCGCGCAGCCGTGGAAGATCATGTCAATTGGAATGCGTGATTGGGCGCACCGGTTTTGATTAGCGCTCGTTGGTATTAACGGTTGATGGATAATTCGGCTGAGATGAACTCGCCGACTCTCAGTTACAAGAACCACCGCTTTCCACCGCAGATCATCGCCCGTGCGTCTGGCTGTATTTCCGGTTCCCTTTGAGCCTGCGGCTGATCGAGGAAATGCTGTTGGAGCGCGGCATTGTCGTGTCTTACGAAACGATACGGCGATGGAGCCGCAAATTCGGGGCGGCTTACGTCAAGCAGTTGCGCAGAAGGAAGCAGTCGCGAACGGATATCTGGCATTTGGACGAGGGTGCGCCACGAAGGCGCGAAGGAGGAGCTATGATTTAGGCACTTCCCAAGCAGCCATGCTGCACAGGAGATGAGGGCTGGCCCCTCGAAGCCGGCTTGCAGGAGCGGGTTTCAAACCACCTCAAGCTGCTGTCGTAAAGAGCGATGGTGGTGAGCGTTGAGGAAAAGGCCGGACTTGATCCGGTCAGGTAAGATGCAAGGAGACGAGCGTGAGCGAACCGCTGACGACGTGTCGAAAAGTGCATAGATGGCGTCAAAACCGGGTGGGCTTCGTTAACCCGGGAGAAGTCTGGGAGATACCTATAGCGCGACGATCAGGATGAGACGCGAGCGACAATCTGGATGAGATTCTTATGTCGCGGTTGGAGCGAAGTTATCATGTTGATTGTCGCTGGCAAGAGTTTCATCGTGTTCTGATTGCCGCTCCGCGACAAGCTGGGAAGAGCTTTTGATTGTCGCGAATGAGGCGGGTCTGCCGCGCTGGCGTTTGGCTTCCATGGCCGAACGCCGCCGGTAGCTTTCGACATTCATCTCGAAGATTGTTGCGTGATGGACAAGTCGGTCCACCGCGGCAAGCGTCATGGCCGGGTCTGGAAAGACGCGGTTCCATTCTCCGAAGGGCTGATTGGCGGTGATCATGATGGAACGCCGCTCATATCTTGCGGAGATGAGTTCGAAGAGCACGCTCGTTTCGGCCTGGTCCTTGGTGACGTAGGCCAGGTCGTCGAGGATGAGAAGATCGAACTTGTCGAGCTTTGCGATGGCGGCTTCGAGCTGAAGCTCCCTCCGCGCGACCTGAAGCTTCTGGACGAGATCGGTCGTGCGGGTGAAGAGCACGCGCCAGCCGTTCTCGATTAGCGCGAGGCCGACGGCTGCGGCGAGATGGCTCTTTCCGCCGCCGGGCGGACCGAACATCAGGATATTGGCGCCTTTGGCGAGCCAGCTATCGCCGGCTGCAATCGCCATGACCTGGGCCTTGGAGACCATGGGAACAGCGTCGAAGGCGAAGCTGTCGAGCGTCTTTCCGGGTGGCAGGTGGGCCTCGGCGAGGTGTCTTTCGATCCTGCGATGGGCGCGTTCGGCCAATTCATGCTCGGCGATGGCCGAGAGGAAACGGGCAGCAGGCCATCCTTCCCGATCGGCCTGCTCGGCAAATTGGTGCCAGAACGTCTTGATCGTCGGCAGCCTCAGTTCGTTGAGCATGATGCCGAGGCGGGCTTCATCGACTGTGTGGATGTTGCTCTTCATGCGACCTCTCCCGCATAGGCCGTGCCGATCAGGGCTTCATAACCATTGAGCGACGCGAGTTGCACATGAACGATCGGCAACTGATCCGGGTCCGGGCTGAAGACCGCTCTCAAAGCCGCCAGATCAGGCAGTTTGTGGGCGTCGAGCGTTTTGGCAAGCTCCTCGGCCAGTTCACGCTCGCAACTGCGATCGTGAGCCAAGGCAAGCAGTTCCACGGTGATCTTGCAAGCCTGCCGCTCGGGCAGTTGCTCGATGAGCGCGTCGAAAGTCCTGCGATATTCCGGCCTGGGGAAGAGCTTGTCGCGATAGACGAGCCCCAAAAGCGCCATCGGCTTTTTGCGCAGGGAATGAATGACGTGATGATAGTTGACGACTTGATCGTGCTTGCCACTCGCATGGGCGCGGCCTCGGGGTAATGTCAGCAGATGCGTGCCGCCGATGAAGACGTCGAGGCGATCGTCGAACAGACGCACCCGCAGCCGGTGGCCAATCAGACGGGAAGGCACGGTGTAGAAGACCTTGCGCAAGGCGAAGCCGCCGGTGCTCGATACGGTGACGATGACCTCTTCGAAGTCGGTGGTGCGACGATCGGGAAGAGCTTGCAGATGCGTGCGCTCGGCATCGATGCGCTTGCCATGTGCGGCATTGCGGCGGCTGACGATCTCATCGATGAAGGCGCGATAGGATCCGAGGTCGCCAAAGTCCCTGGTTCCGCGCATCAGCAGAGCATCGCGGATCGCATTCTTGAGATGGCCGTGGGAACTTTCGATCGAGCCGTTCTCGTGCGCGACGCCCTTGTTGTTGCGCGTCGGCGTCATGCGATAATGGGCGCACAGTTCGTCGTAGCGATGCGTCAGATCGACCTTGGCGTCGGCATCGAGGTTGCGGAAGGCGGCCGATAAGCTGTCGCTGCGATGATAGAGCGGCGAACCGCCAACCGACCACAGGGCGTTCTGCAGCCCCTCGGCCAGAGCGACGAAGCTCTCTCCACCCAGGATGACATGGGCATGCTCGAAGCCCGACCAGACCAGCCGGAAGTGATAAAGCAGATGATCGAGCGATTGGCCGGCGATCGTCACGCCGAGGCTGCCCATGTCGGTAAAATCCGACAGTCCTAACCGACCGGGTTCGTGCATCTGACGGAAGATCACTTCCTGCTCCTGACCGTGAACAGCCCGCCATGATCGGATACGACGCTCAATCGTACGGCGAACACCTTCTGACAGCTCTGGATGACGCCGCAGCATCTCGTTGTAAACGGCGACCGCTCGGATGCCGGGCGCGGCCTTGAGGAGCGGAACAACCTCGGCGTCGAAGATGTGCTCAAGGGGATCGGGGCGACGCCGGTCGCGCGGCGGCTTGGTCTGCGATGGAAGACGCGCATCCTTCTCGATGCGGTAAGCCGTCGCCCAGCTGATCGACGCCTTGGCGGCAGCGACCTCAATGGGGTTGTTTTGTCGGTACTTCATAAAAAGCCTCGTCTGATGATCGGTTACATGGCGACCCGGCACAAAGGTGATTCTCCATTCTCAGAAAATCACCGACGCTACCGGGCCAACCGCGATCATGAGACGCCGAAAAATTGCGCCGCGGCGGGGGTGTAACTCCAGTCGGGCTACGCCCTCCCTTCGTCACACCCCCGCCGCCGAGTCTCATCCTGATTGACGCTGAGTCTCACCTTGTTTGTCGCCGCGCAGATACCTGTCTACTGCCCAGATGGCGTCCGGCATGAAGGCGGCGTGACCTTGCTTCAGGCTCTTGTGTGGAACGTGGGAACCTGTCGCCCCGATGCGAAGGGAGACATCCAAGTGGAAGCACCATGAGGATCCGAGTACCGATGCGGGGCACAGGGACGGAGTTGCGTGTAGTAGTGAAGAAGGTGCTGTAATGGCGTTGGAGCGAAGGCGCAACACTGTCCAGCTTTATCGAAAGGTCAACCGTCATGCGGGAGGAGCCTTTGGGTAAAGCAAAGCCGTTCGATATTCCTAAACGGGCTGTTTGGGAGGCTTATCAACGGGTAAAGGCGAACCGGGGTGCAGCCGGGGTCGATGATCAGTCGATCGAGGATCTTGAGCGGGATGTGAAGAACAACTGTTCAAGCTCTGGAACCGATTGTCATCTGGCAGCTACTTTCCGCCGCCAGTCAAACGGGTCGCGATCAAAAAGCGGCAAGGCGGTACAAGGCCGTTGGGCATTCCCACGGTCTCAGACCGGATTGCGCAAGGGGTGGTGAAGGCATACCTGGAACCGGAACTGGAAAGACATTTCCATCCCGATTCCTATGGGTATAGGCCCGGCAAGTCGGCACTCGAGGCCGTGGGTATGGCAAGGCAGAGATGCTGGCGCCATGACTGGGTTCTCGATCTCGACATTCAGGCCTTCTTCGACACCATTCCACACGACCTGTTGCTACGGGCGGTGCGAAAGCACACCGACTGCACGTGGGTGTTGTTGTACATTGAACGGTGGCTGACGGCTCCCGTGCAACTGGAGAACGGCACTTTGGAACCTCGGGAGAGGGGAACTCCGCAGGGGTCAGTTATCTCACCCTTGCTGGCGAACCTCTTTTTGCACTATGCGTTCGATCGGTGGATGGCCAAACACCGTCCTGAGATTCCGTTTGAACGCTTTGCCGATGATGCCGTTTGTCATTGCAGCAGCGAGCGTCAGGCCCAAAAGTTGCAAACGGATCTTGAGCAACGGTTTGCTGAATGCGGACTGAAGTTACATCCAAACAAGACACAGATCGTGTATTGCAAGGATAACGTTCGGCGGGGGCATTGCCCCAATCAGAAGTTCGACTTTCTCGGCTACACCTTTCGACCGAGACTGGCAATGAACCGATGGGGCAAGACCTTCGTCAATTTCAGTCCGGGTATCAGCAACCGAGCCGCGAAAGCCATCCGTCAGACAATGCGGGACTGGCAGCTTGACCGCCGTATCGACAAGCGCATCAATGATCTGGCCAAGATGTTCAATCCGATCCTTCGTGGTTGGATGAACTACTATGGTCGTTACCACAAATCGGCACTTTCCCGAGCATTGATGCACCTCGATCTGCGCCTGGCACGCTGGGCCATGTCGAAATATCGACGCCTGAGACGCCATCGTCGGCGTGCGCGGTACTGGGTCCAGGACGTAAGGCGTCGGGAGCCAGCGCTGTTTGCACATTGGCGATTGCTGTATCGGGCAACGGCTGGACGGTAGGAGCCGGATGAGTGGAGACGCTCACGTCCGGATCTGTGAGAGTTGCGCCTTGCAAGCGCGTTGAATTCAGCCGTCTGATACCAGCGTGAGCGATCTCTGACTCTTTTTGAGGTTTCCAAATCAGTTGAGTTCTGAATCAATACCGCAAACGGAGGTTTGCGGATGACATCAGGAATTCCACTGCGCGATGACTTCGACGGCTTCGCTCTTCGGGCGTTGGCCAAAGGCACGAAGGATGCGGCACAGGCTCGGCGGCTTCTTGCCCTTGCCGAAATCTATGATGGCCATTCCCGCAGCGATGCGGCCAGGATCGGAGGCGTGACCCTGCAAATTGTCCGCGACTGGGTTATTCGCTTCAATGCGCGTGGCCCGTCGGGGCTCATCAATGGCAAAGCACCCGGCAATCAAGGAAAGCTTTCCGACGTGCATCGCCAGGCTTTGGCAAAGATCGTCGAAAGTGGCCCGATACCGGCGGTGCATGGCGTTGTGCGCTGGCGGCGCAAGGATCTTGCTCAATGGCTGTTCCAAGAATATCGGATATCCGTCGATGAAACGACCATTGGCCGCGAATTGAAGGCGCTCGGCTTTGCAAAGCTGTCTGCCCGCCCGCGCCATTACGCCCAGAACGAAGGCGACCTGGAGAGTTTTAAAAAAAGTTCCCCGCCACACTGGCAGCCATCAAAGGCAGGCTCCCGAAGAACGTCGAGATTGAGCTCTGGTGGGCCGACGAAGCTCGGATAGGCCAAAAGAACAAGATCACCCGGCGATGGGCACGCAGGGGAACAAGGCCTTCGGCACCACACGATCAACGCACGATGTGGACCTATATCTTCGGCGCTATCTGCCCCAAGAAGGGCAAAGGTGCGGGTCTCGTTCTTCCCTACTGCGACACCAGCGCCATGAACCAGCATTTGATCGAAATCAGCCAGGCCGTCGATGACGGCGCTCATGCCGTGCTGATCGTTGATCAGGCGGGGTGGCATGTCACGCCGAAGCTCGATGTGCCCGACAACATCACACTGCTCTTCCTGCCGCCACGCTCGCCCGAATTAAATCCCGTCGAGAACGTGTGGCAATTTCTGCGTGACAACTGGTTGTCCAACCGGATCTTCAAAGATTACGAGGACATCGTCGCCCATTGCTGCGACGCATGGAACAAGCTGGTCGCTCAGCCGTGGAAGATCATGTCGATTGGAATGCGTGACTGGGCGCACCGGTTTTGATTAGCGCTCGTTGGTATGAGATGACGGCCACGGCAAAGCCTAGCGAGCAGCCGTGTACTGAGTCTTGCGTGGTGTCCGGTAACGGCCGCTGCGAAGCGTAGACAAGGAGATTGTAGGCCGGAACATACGTGAACGGATAGATAGCCCCGAAATCGAACGTGATCGGAGTAGCCGACCCTGTCTCTCAAAGGGGAAGGCGGAATCGCAGGCCGCGTCTTTGCGAGTGGTCCAAGGTGCTCCCGGGGTTCGTACCGCCAGCATGCAATCGAAGGATTTGACGTGAACAAGGGAGATCCAACCGGTTCAAGCGCAAGCTTGTAGGACCTGCCAAGCCGATGAGGCGAGAAGGGGCTGATGACCGGGTGGAAGTCAGACTGACTGATAGTACTCCGAGGTCGGGAGAGCCGGCCACATGGGGAAGCGGTCAGCGGTAGTTGAAATGTTTTTGGGCAACATGGGCTCCATTCAACGGGAGACACGGCCTTTCATGCAAAGGGAAGATCAGCTGACCATGGAAACGGGACTTGAACATATAGCAGCGAAAGCTCGGTGTGAGCCGAAACTCCGCTTTACGTCGCTTGCCCATCACATCACGCGCGAACGGGTGCAGAGGAATCTGTTGAGGATTCCGCAGCGCTCGGCCGCCGGGGTGGATGGTCAGACGGTGAAGGCGGCGAAGGAGAGCTTTGGAGAATGGATAGAGCCGATGCTCCAATCCATTCACCGCCAGGGATATCGCGCGCCGGCAGTGCGGCGCGTTTACATCCCCAAGCCCGGCAAGACGGAGAAGCGCCCGCTCGGGGTGCCAACTGTTTCGGACCGGGCGCTTCAGCGCAGCACAGCTGCGGTGCTGTCGGCGATCTACGAGCAGGACTTCTTGCCCTGCTCGTTCGGCGGCAGGCCGCATCTTAGCGCTCATCATGCCCTGTCGACCCTCAACGAGGCAATCTGCGGCGGCCGGACGAGCTGGGTGCTGGAGGCGGACTTGAAGGACTATTTTGGGAGTCTGTCGCATGAGTGGCTGCTCCGGTTTGTCGAGCATCGAGTCGGGGATCCGCGCGTGATCAGCTTGATCAGGCGCTGGCTGAAAGCAGGCGTCCTTGAGGACGGGGCTGTCCACCCGAGTGATGAAGGAACTCCTCAAGGAGGGTCGATCAGCGTTTTGCTGAGCAACGTTTATCTCCATTATGTGCTCGACCTCTGGTTCGAGCGCGTGGTGAAGGTCCAGCTCAAGGGCGAAGCCCGGCTGGTGCGTTATATCGACGACTTCGTGATCTGTTTCCAACATCAATCGGATGCGCTCCGCGTCGAGGACGCTCTCCGTCATCGTTTGGGGAAGTTTGGCCTCACTCTTGAGCCGAGCAAGACCAAGTTGGTCGAGTTTGGTCGGTTTGCTCAGAGAGATGCGAGCAAACGCGGCAGAAATCGCCCGGAGACGATCTACTTTCTGGGCATGACGCTGTACTGCTCGCGGAACCAAAAGGGTAACTTCAAGGTCGGGATGCGCACGGAGAAGTCTCGGCTTCGACGTAGTCTCTCGTCTCTGCAGGAGCTGATGCGGCAAGTTCGACATTACGTCATCAGGGACCAGGTCAGCGAAATCAACGCTGCTCTTCGTGGCCACTACGCCTATTATGGCATCGCCGGAAACCTTCGGTCGCTGCTCAAGGTGTATCGGGCCACGGAACGGTACTGGTGCCGAATGTTACGCAGCCGCAGCCGAGATGGTGGCCGCCTCACATGGGACACTTTCAACCAGATCAAAGAACGGAACCCGCTGCTGCGACCCAAGCTGCGGCTTCCTTACGGGAAGCTGCAAGCACTCGCGGTGCTGTGAAGCTGCCGAAGAGCGTAGTGCGGGAAATCCGCACGCTACGTTCTGTGGGAACCGGGGGCGGGTGACTGCCTCCGGTGACCCAGTCCTGGGGGTGAAATTCCCCCGGGCCACTCGACTCGTGATTTCCATCGGTGGCCGAAAACATTGGCTTTGGCGTGCCGTTGACCAGGACGGTTACGTCCTCGACGAGATCGTCCAAGCCCGCCGCGATACCAAAGCTGCCAAGCGATTGCTGGTCAGACTGTTGAAGAAGCAAGGCCTGACGCCGAAGCGCATCGTTACCGACAAACTGCGCTCATACGGAGCGGCAAAACGGGACGTGATGCCCGCTGTCGAACATCGATCGCACAAGTGTTGGTTTCCACGCGGAACTGAGCCGGTTTTTCCACCAAGAAGTGAGCCACCTCTAAGTATGGTTTTCTGATCAGGATTTGGTCAAGGGATTGGCTTTTTCTCCTTTCTTCTGTGCTGCGGCAGCCGAGCTGGCTTTGAAGCGGAAGCTGTCGTTACCGGTTTCCAGGATATGGCAACGGTGGGTCAAACGATCGAGCAGAGCGGTCGTCATCTTGGCGTCGCCGAAGACGGTTGCCCACTCGCTGAAGCTGAGGTTGGTGGTAATCACGACGCTGGTCCGCTCGTAGAGCTTGCTTAACAGGTGGAAGAGTAGTGCTCCGCCTGAGGCGCTGAACGGCAGGTATCCCAACTCGTCCAGGATGAGCAGATCGAGGCGGACCAAGGTCTCCGCGATCTGGCCCGCCTTGCCTTTAGCCTTCTCCTGCTCGAGAGCATTGACCAGTTCGATGGTCGAGAAGAAGCGGACCTTTCGGCGATGATGCTCGATGGCTTGGATTCCAAGAGCGGTCGCGACATGCGTTTTTCCAGTGCCAGGGCCACCGATAAGGACAACGTTCTGCGCCCCATCCATGAACTCGCATCGGTGCAGTTGGCGCACGGTGGCCTCGTTGATCTCGCTGGCGGCGAAGTCGTATCCGGAGATGTCTTTGTAGGCTGGGAAGCGAGCAGCCTTCATGTGATAGGCAATCGAGCGGACCTCACGCTCGGCCATCTCGGCTTTCAGCAACTGGGACAAGATTGGCACGGCCGCATCGAAGGCGGGAGCACCTTGCTCGATCAGGTCCGTGACGGCCTGGGCCATGCCATACATCTTCAGGCTACGCAGCATGATGACGACGGCAGCACTTGCGGGGTCATGACGCATGACGACCTCCTACGATCCGGACCCGCAAGCCATCGTAGCGTTCTACATTGGCCTTGGGTTCGCGCAGCAGGGTCAGTGCCTGTGGCGTATCGATGTCGGGACCGTCGGTCGTCTTGCCATCAATCAGCCGATGCAGCAGGTTCAACACATGCGTTTTGGTCGCCACGCCTTGATCCAGAGCCAGTTCCACGGCCCTGACGACGACCTGTTCGTCGTGATGAAGCACCAGAGCGAGGATGTCGGCCATCTCACGATCACCGCCGGGGCGGCGAAGCATCTGATCTTGCAACTGTCTGAAGGCCAGCGGCAATTCCAGGAAGGGCGCACCATTGCGCAAGGCACCGGGTTTGCGCTGGATGACGGCAAGGTAATGTCGCCAGTCGTAAATCGTTCGTGGCGGCTTATCGTGGCTCCGCTCAATGACCCGCTCATGCTCGCATAGGATATTGCCCTCGGCCGCAACGACCAGTCTCTCGGGATAAATGCGCAGGCTGACAGGCCGGTTCGCAAACGATGCTGGCACACTGTAACGATTGCGCTCGAAGGTGATCAGGCATGTCGGTGAGACGCGCTTGCTCTGCTCAACGAAGCCGTCAAATGCGGGTGGCAGTGCCATTAATGCTGCCCGCTCATCAGCCCAAACATCTGCGATTGTGCCGGGCAAGGTGCCATGCGCCGTCTCCCGCCACAGGTCCTGGCAATGCTGTTCCAGCCAAGCATTCAATACCGCCAAATCCGGGAAGTCAGGCATCTGTTGCCACAGTCGTGGGCGAGCATCCTGGACGTTCTTCTCGACCTGCCCCTTCTCCCAGCCGGCAGAGGGATTGCAGAACTCTGGCGCAAAGACGTAGTGGTTCGTCATCGCGAGGAAACGGATGTTGACCTGCCGCTCTTTGCCGCGACCGACACGATCGACCGCCGTCTTCATGTTATCGTAGATGCCGCGACCAGGTACGCCGCCGAACACACGGAAGCCGTGCCAGTGGGCGTCGAAGAGCATCTCGTGCGTTTGCAGCAGGTAGGCCCTGACCAGAAAGGCCCGACTGTGCGACAACTTGATATGTGCGACCTGAAGCTTCGTGCGCTCGCCGCCGATCACGGCATAGTCCTCACTCCAATCGAACTGGAATGCCTCGCCTGGGCGGAAAGACAGCGGAACGAATATGCCGCGGCCCGCTGTCAGCTGCTCAGCCCGCCAGTCGCGGGCGAACGCGGCGACCCGACCATAGGAGCCGGTAAAGCCGAGAACCACCAGATCCGCATGAAGCTGCTTCAGCGTTCGGCGCTGCTTGCGCGACCTCCCGGCCTCGGTCTTCAGCCAGCCAGCAAGTTTGTCGGCAAAAGGATCGAGCTTGCTCGGACGTTCCGGTACCGTGAACGTCGGCTCGATCGTACCAGCGCTCAAATACTTCGCGATCGTGTTGCGTGACAGCCCAGTGCGCCGGCTGATCTCGCGGATCGACTGCTTCTCGCGCAGCGCCATCCGACGGATGATGTTTAAAAGTCCCATGTGGATCACTCCGTGGCCCCCGTCGCTCACCGCGTTGGGGGGAAGGTTCACATGGCTCAATTCTCAATGGAAATTATGCGCCTAACCGGCTCAGTTCTGCGTGGAAACCAACAACGGCTCTCAAGCTTTCAGCGAGTTGGGCAACAGCAGCGTTGAAGTTCGCGCGCAACGGTTCGAAGCCCGGCGAAATTGCCGTCGAGCCTGAACACGAGGTTGCCGCCGGCGAGTTGCTTCAGGCCTTCTGCCAGGCTGACCGTGGCCTCAGCCATATCCTGTGCCCGCTGACGCTCGGTCTCGGCGATGCGCGCACGTTCAATCTCGTTTGCGCCACGACTGGCCTCCACATCCTTTTCTAGATCCCGCGCCCTCAACTCGTTGTCCTTGAAGATCTGCACCGCTCGGGCCATCGATCCGATCTCGTCACGGCGGATCGTTCCCTCGATGGTCGATGTGAGATCGCCGTCCGCAATGATCTTCATCGTCACCACCATCTGCTTGATGGGTTTGACCAACCAGGTGCGAATTGCGAGAAAACCGAAGCACGAGATAACGAGGAGTGCCGCAATAGCCGCTCCCAAACTCAGCACGGACGTGTCACGGACCACGCGTGAAACATCAGCACGCTTTTGCTCTGCATCGGAGGCGAGTTGTTCGGTCACGGATGTGAACCGCGGCGAGATGGCAGCAAAGGCGGGTTGGCACAAAGTGAGATAGAGTTGCTGCACCATGGCGAGCTCGGCTTCACTGGTCGCGCCGCGGCCAACTGCGATGGCTCCACCACATGTATCGGTCAGGACGGAGAAACCATCCGACTTCAACTTTGGCAATTCGCTCTGCTCCGGAACCACAGCGATCGCCATATCCATGAACCTGACGAAGTTTTCTCGCGCGTCGTTCAGGCCAGCTTCTGCGCGCGCCCTCGCCTCTTTGGACCGCGTCATCACCATGTCGGTGATGCTGGCACGCGCTGTTTCGAGACTTCGGTTCGACTGGGTCAAGCGAAGTGCTGCAGATGCATCTCTGTCGAGAAGCCCTCGATAGCTGTCGTTAACCTTCAGCATTTGCCGGCTCTGGTAGAACGCCAGACCGAGCGCCATGACGCCAAAGACAGCCATGATGATAAAGAACTTACCGACAATGGAAACGTGTTTCACAAGCCACTCCTCTAAGCCCAGTGGCACTCACGGTGCATGGATGTTCAGGTTCTGATCGTTTGATGTCTTGAGTTTAAAAAAATGGCTGCCGCCGAACTCGTGTTCGATGACAGCCAAGTTGCCTGGGAGGGCAGGAGAACGAGTTGAACCCTAGCTGGCGATAGTTCGTGCATGTTCTGTCAGTCGCGGATCGCGGTCCCCGTTACAGGGTCGAACCAATGCAACTTCTCCAGATCGACAGTCAGTGGCAGCAGCTGATTGGGACGTGGTGTCAGCGCCGGTGGGATACGCGCCACAAGCCGGTTCTTGCCCTTATTGGGAAAGTCTTCCGTGTCTTCGGCATCGTTTATATTGACCGGCGGTGACGCGATGTCGAAAAAGACGAAGGTGTCAGCTCCAAGCGCTTCAGCGACTGGTATCTGCTCGTTGAACAATGCCTCAGCCTCCGGACAAACCTGGAACATCTCCGGGCGGATCCCGGCAATGACTTGTCGCCCTGCATAGGCCGACAATGCCGCCTTGGCTGGTATGGAGAAGGATATCTTCGTTCCAGTGACCGCAGCTTTGAGCGAGCCGGCTTCCGCCGTCAGCTCGACGCGGATGAAATTCATGGCGGGCGAGCCGATGAACCCGGCGACGAAGAGGTTGGCAGGCTTGTCGTAGAGCATCTGCGGGGTGTCGATCTGCTGGAGATTACTTTCCTGTCCGTTGAACACCGGCTTCAGCACAGCCACACGATCGCCCATGGTCATGGCCTCGACCTGATCGTGGGTTACATAGAGGGTCGTTACGCCAAGCCGCTGATTAAGCAGCTTCAGTTCACCGCGCATCTGCACGCGGAGCTTGGCATCCAGGTTGGAAAGTGGTTCGTCCATCAGGAAGGCCAAGGGATGGCGAACGATCGCTCGACCCATCGCCACGCGTTGGCGCTGACCACCAGACAATGCCCCGGGCTTGCGCTCAAGATAGCGGGTGAGATCGAGCATTTCTGCTGCGTCGCGCACCAGCTTGTCGATCTTGTCCTTGGGCATTTTGCGCTGCTGAAGACCGAAAGCCATGTTGTCGTAAACGGTCATATGGGGGTAAAGCGCGTAGTTCTGGAAAACCATCGCAATATCCCGGTCCTGGGGCTCGGTCTCGGTGACATCAGCGTCATCCATGAGCAGCCGACCGCTGTTTAGCGTTTCAAGGCCTGCTGCCATCCGCAACAATGTCGACTTGCCACAACCCGACGGGCCGACCAACACGACGAATTCACCGTCCGCGACCGAAAAAGTGACATTTGCAACAGCAACGGTTCCGTCCGGAAAGGTCTTGCCGATCCCGTCAAAGGTCATGGACGCCATTTTATCTACTCCCCGTATTTTCAAGCGAGGCAAGCCGCACTGTTTGTGCGGACATGCCCTGCGCTTTTGGTTCCGGCTTTAGCCGATGTTCACAGCCTTGCCGGTCGCGACGGATTCCTCGATCGCCGCCAGGATCTTGGTGTTTGCCAGGCCGTCCTGTGCATCTGCCAGCAGCGGAGCGTCACGCACGACGCTATCGACAAAGCGAGCAATGGATTCCAAGACAAAGCCGCCGATACGCGTCGCGCCGGTTGGCGTTATGCCGATATAGTCATTGTATTTCAGTCCGCCGTCGACGATCCGGCGCAGGCCGCCACTATGCGTGGGGTCCGCCTGGACCTGGCCCTTTTCACCAACAAACTCGATCTTGAAATCGACGAGCGAAGGATTGTCACGCGACAGGATCCAGCTGTTCTCCATGGTCACGACCGTGCCCTTGGCAAATTCAAGGATCGACACATGGAAGTCCTTCGTATCCACGCCGCCGGCAGACAGGGTCCCCGAGCGTGCGACGGAATAAACACGCACGACCTCGTCTGCGAGAATAAAACGCAGCACATCGACCAGGTGGCTGCCCAAGAACCAGAGTGCCGAAGACTTTGCAGCCCAGCTCAGCATTTCGAATGGAACGAATGTCGTATTCGAAAGACGCGCGGTGCCGTGCTTTGCCAGGCCGATCTGACCGTCCTGAATCATGTCGCGGACCTGGGCGAGGATCGGATTCACACGGTTGTGGAAATCAATCATCAGCTTGCCCTTGGACTTTGCGGCAGCCGCAGCAATTTCCTCGGCTTCACGCACTGTCGTTGCAAGCGGCTTTTCGCTCAACACGTGTTTATCGGCTTTCAGAGCCGCGAGAATGATCGGCGTGTGGGTGAAGTCAGGCGTCGCCACCGAGATTGCATCGATCTGATCGCTGGTGATCAGCTTCTGATAATCGGTGAAAGCCTGCATTGCGCCGTAAGTTTCCTTCATCTTCAGCGCCCTCCCCTCATCGAGGTCGCAGACGCCGACCAGTTCGGTCTCCGGCAAGACGTTAAAGGTGTGGGCGTGATTGCCGCCCCAAAGACCGGCGCCGATGACGCCCATTCGCAGTTTGCTCATTGCATTACTCCATTCATAAAGGGAAAGCTCAGACTGGGTCACCGGAGGCAGTCACCCGCCCCCGGTTCCCACAGAACGTAGCGTGCGGATTTCGCGCACTACGCTCTTCGGCAGCTTCACAGCACCGCGAGTGCTTGCAGCTTCCCGTAAGGAAGCCGCAGCTTGGGTCGCAGCAGCGGGTTCCGTTCTTTGATCTGGTTGAAAGTGTCCCATGTGAGGCGGCCACCATCTCGGCTGCGGCTGCGTAACATTCGGCACCAGTACCGTTCCGTGGCCCGATACACCTTGAGCAGCGACCGAAGGTTTCCGGCGATGCCATAATAGGCGTAGTGGCCACGAAGAGCAGCGTTGATTTCGCTGACCTGGTCCCTGATGACGTAATGTCGAACTTGCCGCATCAGCTCCTGCAGAGACGAGAGACTACGTCGAAGCCGAGACTTCTCCGTGCGCATCCCGACCTTGAAGTTACCCTTTTGGTTCCGCGAGCAGTACAGCGTCATGCCCAGAAAGTAGATCGTCTCCGGGCGATTTCTGCCGCGTTTGCTCGCATCTCTCTGAGCAAACCGACCAAACTCGACCAACTTGGTCTTGCTCGGCTCAAGAGTGAGGCCAAACTTCCCCAAACGATGACGGAGAGCGTCCTCGACGCGGAGCGCATCCGATTGATGTTGGAAACAGATCACGAAGTCGTCGATATAACGCACCAGCCGGGCTTCGCCCTTGAGCTGGACCTTCACCACGCGCTCGAACCAGAGGTCGAGCACATAATGGAGATAAACGTTGCTCAGCAAAACGCTGATCGACCCTCCTTGAGGAGTTCCTTCATCACTCGGGTGGACACCCCGTCCTCAAGGACGCCTGCTTTCAGCCAGCGCCTGATCAAGCTGATCACGCGCGGATCCCCGACTCGATGCTCGACAAACCGGAGCAGCCACTCATGCGACAGACTCCCAAAATAGTCCTTCAAGTCCGCCTCCAGCACCCAGCTCGTCCGGCCGCCGCAGATTGCCTCGTTGAGGGTCGACAGGGCATGATGAGCGCTAAGATGCGGCCTGCCGCCGAACGAGCAGGGCAAGAAGTCCTGCTCGTAGATCGCCGACAGCACCGCAGCTGTGCTGCGCTGAAGCGCCCGGTCCGAAACAGTTGGCACCCCGAGCGGGCGCTTCTCCGTCTTGCCGGGCTTGGGGATGTAAACGCGCCGCACTGCCGGCGCGCGATATCCCTGGCGGTGAATGGATTGGAGCATCGGCTCTATCCATTCTCCAAAGCTCTCCTTCGCCGCCTTCACCGTCTGACCATCCACCCCGGCGGCCGAGCGCTGCGGAATCCTCAACAGATTCCTCTGCACCCGTTCGCGCGTGATGTGATGGGCAAGCGACGTAAAGCGGAGTTTCGGCTCACACCGAGCTTTCGCTGCTATATGTTCAAGTCCCGTTTCCATGGTCAGCTGATCTTCCCTTTGCATGAAAGGCCGTGTCTCCCGTTGAATGGAGCCCATGTTGCCCAAAAACATTTCAACTACCGCTGACCGCTTCCCCATGTGGCCGGCTCTCCCGACCTCGGAGTACTATCAGTCAGTCTGACTTCCACCCGGTCATCAGCCCCTTCTCGCCTCATCGGCTTGGCAGGTCCTACAAGCTTGCGCTTGAACCGGTTGGATCTCCCTTGTTCACGTCAAATCCTTCGATTGCATGCTGGCGGTACGAACCCCGGGAGCACCTTGGACCACTCGCAAAGACGCGGCCTGCGATTCCGCCTTCCCCTTTGAGAGACAGGGTCGGCTACTCCGATCACGTTCGATTTCGGGGCTATCTATCCGTTCACGTATGTTCCGGCCTACAATCTCCTTGTCTACGCTTCGCAGCGGCCGTTACCGGACACCACGCAAGACTCAGTACACGGCTGCTCGCTAGGCTTTGCCGTGGCCGTCATCTCAGACGGCTGAATTCAACGCGCTTGCAAGGCGCAACTCTCGTAGAACCGTACGTGACACTCTCGCGTCATACGGCTCCCATTGTTCGGCCGTGCCCAAAGAGCAGGCTCCAGTGAGCAAACAGCCCAGTCTGCCTGCGCGCGACGCGCTCCAGCCATTGGACAGCCCGTCTTCTGTGCCTGCACATGGACTTGAACTTCCGATTGGCCCATCGCGCCAGGGAGACGTCGATATGCCTCAGGGTCGGGTAGAGCGCCGACGGGTAGAACCTCCCGTAGTAGTTAATCCAGCCACGGATGTGCACATTGAACATCCGCGCCAGATCGTCCAAGGCCTTATCACTCCGTTCATGGAGGGACCAGCCGCGGACCGTCTGGCGGATTATCTTGAGAGCTTTGTCACTGGCCGCTGGGCTAAACGAGACGCCCACCCTTCCGCCCCTTCGGCGCGCCAGCCTCGGCCTGAAGGTATAGCCGAGGAAGTCGAACTTGTGGTTGGAATGGTTTCCGCGTCGATCATCATCCTTGCAGTAGACGATCTTCGTCTTTTCCGGATGAAGCGTCAGCCCGCAGTCTGCGAACCGCTTTTCAAGAGCGTCGCGCAGCGCCACTGCCTGTTCTTCGGTTCGGCAATGGCAAATGGCATCATCGGCATAACGCTCAAACGGGATGTCCGGATGGTTCCGCTGCATCCACATGTCGAACGCGTAGTGGAGAAAGAGATTGGCCAGGACAGGGCTAATCACCCCACCCTGCGGCGTCCCTCTGTCCCGGCCGATGAGGCTCCCGTCCGCCATCTGCACCGGTGCTTTCAGCCATCTCTCGATGTACATCAGCACCCACGGGCAATCCGTGTGCTTGCGTACCGCTCGCATGAGCAGATCCGTGTCGATGCTGTCGAAGAAGGCCCTGATATCAAGATCAAGAACCCAGGCATGGCGCCAGCATCGCTGCCGCGCCATGCCGACCGCATCGAGCGCCGATTTTCCGGGCCGGTATCCGTAGGAATCCTTGTGGAACTGAGGCTCCAAAAGAGGTTCCAGGAACCGTTTGACCACCATTTGGGCGACGCGATCGGCAACGGTGGGAATTCCCAGCGGCCGCGTCTTGCCATCGTCCTTCGGTATGTCGACCCGTCGCACCGGCGGCGGAAAGTAGCTGCCGGACGACATCCGATTCCAGAGCTTGTAGAGGTTGTTCGAGAGATCAGCCTCGAAGTCCGCAATCGTTTGGCCGTCCACGCCAGCCGCACCTTGGTTGGCTCTAACTCTTTTGTAGGCTTCCCACACCTCCCGTTTCGGAATGTCATATGGCTTCGCTCTATCCATGAGGTTCCTCCCGTTGCCGGTTGACCTCCGTCCAGAGCTGAACAACGCAACCCCTTCGCTCCAGCCCCATTACAGCGCCTTCGTCACTACTACGGGTTGCTCCGTCCCTGTGCCCCGCATTGGTACTCTCACCCTCGTAGGGGCCACCTACTTGGATTTCTCCCTTCGCATCGGGGCGACAGGGTTCCCACGTTCCACACAAGAGCCTGCCCCAGAGTCACGCCGCCTTCATGCCGGATGCCGTCTGGGCAGCAATCAGGCCATCCCCCAGACTGATCCCGGGTTAACGACTTCCCCCCGGTTTCGACATCATCCATACGCTTTCGACACTTCATCAGCGGTTCGCTTTCGCTCGTCTCTCTGAGCCTTACCTGACGGGATCAAGTCCCGCCTTTTCCGCAACGCTCACCACCACGGCTCTTTACCGTCGCAGCTTGCGGTGGTTTGGAGCCTGCCCCTGACGGCCGGCTCCGAGGGACCTACCCTCATCTCTCGTGCAGTTCCGCACCTCCATTGCTGTCGGTGCGTTCGTGGCACACAGTCATCGGCATAGCGCACAACGATCATGTCGCCGGATGCTTCACGACGTCGCCAGCGCTTGGCCCACAGGTCGATGACGTAGTGCAGGTAGATGTTGGCGAGGAGCGGTGAGGTTACCGAGCCCTGACCAGTGCCCCTGTCATCGATGATCACGACTCCGTCTTCGAGGATGCCCGCCCTCAGCCATTTCTGGATCAGGCGGATGATGCGCTTGTCGCCGACCCGATGCTTCAAGAAGCGGACCAGCCATTCCTGGCTGACCGCCCTAAAGAAGTTTTGGATGTCGGCATCCATGATCCAGTTCACCCTCCGCTCGCTGATCGCGACGGACAAGGCATCCAACGCATCGTGCGGACCCCGTCCGGGTCGGAACCCGTATGAGAAACCGCAGAAGTCACCTTCGTAGATCGCGTTGAGCACCATGACCGTTGCACCTTGGACGATTTTATCTTCCAGGGCTGCGATCGCCAGCGGCCGCCGCTTTCCATCCGCCTTCGGTATGAACGTCCGGCGAGATGGTTGCGGTTGGTACATTCCCCCGTGAACTCGTGCTTGCAGGCCCCTGAGCCGAGGCTCAAGGTCTGCCTCATAGTCCTGCCATGTTATGCCATCCACGCCAGCGGCAGCTTTGCGACTGAGCGCGTAGAATGCCGTTCGAAGTGCATCGACATTGATGTGGTGGAGAAGTGCGGTGAACCGTTCCTTTTTCTTTAGCCTTGCGACTTTCCGTACGCGATCCAGCGACTGGGACATGCGCGCCCGGCTCTGTGTCCGGTGCATGCGTTGCTGATCCGCGTTCCCCTTGGTCCCCGGCCTTGGCTCCACCAACTCCGCTACCGGCAACCCGGTTTTGTTCGTCGGCTTCATAGCTACTATGCCGAAGTCCCAGACTTCTCCGTGTCGTGCATCAGCGGCGACGGCTCCTCGCCTTCCCGCTGCGGACCATGTACCCACAAGGGGTCATGGCCGACCGGAGATCTCCCGGTTCCCGTACAAGGAGCTTCCATACATGCCAGGGTCTGCGACCACGCCAGGCCAGACGGATGCTCGCGATTGCGCACCCGCCCGTGTCGCCTTCCGCACAGTTGACGGCGTCGGCACCCGGGATAACACTCTTACGCGGCTCAATGGCTGGCCTGTATGCTCCCCTACCGACGCTTCGCCCACACCCTCGCGGATGCCTGCGCACGGCTCGGGACCGATGTGGCTCGCTACGCCTTTAACGTAATGGACTTTCACCATCTACTCCTTGCCGGTCTCCCGGCGCACCAACTGTAATGCTAGGCTTGACACGTTTTCTCCTAACTTCGGTTCCGTCACGCATACCATCCGGATAAGCTTCCACGGCTGCGACCGGGCCCCCGACTAGCTTCGTACCCGTATTGGCGCATTTGCGAGGGTATTAAAGCCGAATCTATGAGCGTCACGTAAGATCTTTGACAGCAGAACCAACCGTTTAGTGCAATTGCGTAGGCTTGATGCTTTCGTCGCCAAACCAGTGCCTTACTTGGGATCGGGGGCGCAGAAATGACCCAGCATGAACTTCCGCGGGTCGACACGGGTTTGCAGCTTTTTTCGATCTCCAAAAATCCTCAGCTATGATGGCGCCAAACGTGTCCGCCATCCGTCGAAATGTCGTGTAACCCCTGTCGGGTTTGTCGGGTCCGCGACACTATGATGTTCCGCGCGGCGTCATTCGAGCTATCATTGACGCCATTTGAGTTGAAGCTCTTTCCTCTTTTGGGAGCTGGGGAGTTGGCACGGTTCCTGCTTCTTAGCGACTGTCGCAACAGCCCTATGGGCATCTGGAAAAGTGGAAAACAATGACGACCGACATGTCATCTTGTGGTGTGATTGAATTAACCCGCGCCGAGGCGTCTAAAACTTGTGGAGGAATTGTACCGCTCTTCGCAGTTGCTGCTGCCGCAGCAGGGGGAGCCTGTTTCGGAATTGTTGTCGTGTATGGCATATCCGCCGCACTTAAATTTATTGGCAAACACCATTAGAGCCGAAATTCGCACTTGGAGCGATTTTGCCGGTGCCTCGAAGCCTTGATCTCGTTCGGCACCGGCTTGCTCCGCTGCTCGGCGGTCGTTGCAGGTCCTACTGACCCGCAACAATCCGGCCGAGGGCAGCAGAAGATGAGGTATGAGGCATCAATTAATCACGAAGTAAGCATCTGCAACTTGCGGTGGATGACTGGCTCGGTTCTGGCAGTGGTTAATTGATAATATCGAAATACTTCCATGTTTTTGAGCGGTGACTTGGCGCATGAACAATATCCAACTTACTCCTGAAACAGCCTGCTGCACTGCGGAGAGCATCATGTCGCGGCGATCAGGTCGATCTTTGGTCATCTATAAAGTGACTGTGCTCTCTGTGCTTGCGGCATTCGTGTCGCTGCCACTCGTGAGCATACCTGTCTCTGTCCAAAGTGCGGGGAGAATCCGCCCCGTCATCGAAAAGACGCCCTTGGTCGCACCCGTCTCCGGGCGGATCTCACACATCCTTGCCCTTGAGAACAGCCGGGTCGCCGAAGGGCAGGAAATCCTCACCCTCGATGATGATGTGGTTGAGGAAAAGCTTATGGCTCTTAGAGCCGATATTCGCGCTAAGACCGATCTTGCCAGTGACCTCGAGGCTCTGATCTCGGCCGGCGCCGCCACCGGCCCGGTCCGCCTCCTCACCGAGTCAGCCACGGCCGAGCGGGCGCATTTTCTCAACCTGCTGCGGGAGAACGAGTTTGCCCGCAGTAATGCCGCGGCGGAATTCGCCCGCGCTAAGCGACTCCTCTCAGTTGCTACGGCGCCCGCGAAGGCCGTAGACGAAAAGGCTTTCGCTCTCCAGAGCACTGAGGTTCAGGGCGAGATTCTAGCCAGGCGCAAAGCCGCTGAATGGAACCAGCGGCTCTTCGACACTAACCTGCGCCTTAAGGAACTAGTGGCCACCTTGCATCAGCTTGAGAATGAACGGGATCTGACGCGAATCCGGGCTCCGGTGTCAGGAGCCCTCGAGCAATTCTCCGGCCTCAGCCCCGGCAGCTACGTCCAGGCGGGGCAAACTGTTGCTTGGGTCTCGCCGGGCGGCGAAATGGTGGCGGATATCTATGTCTCCCCCAATGACATTGGCTTGGTGCGGCCCGGCCAGTCGGTGCGGCTCCAAGTAGATGCCTTCAACTACAATCAATGGGGCTTGATCGAAGCAACCGTGCTCGACGTGGCGCAGGACTTCACACTCCTAGACGATAGGCCGATCTTCAAGGTCCGCTGCGCGCTCTCCCGCACTCATCTCGCGCTCAAGAACGGGGTGATCGGTCACCTGAAGAAAGGCATGACCGTGCGAGCACGCTTTCGCGTGGCCGACCGAACTCTCCTGCAACTCCTCTACAATGGGGTCGACGATTGGCTAAACCCGCTCTTGACGGGCCGCTAAACCTCATTTCCCACACAGCCCAGAAAGTCGCCATGTCGAGCAACGTCAGTAAGTTCAAGCAGCGCGACATCACGGATTGCGGGGCCGCCAGCCTTGCTTCTGTCGCAGCGTTCTATGGTTACAAGCTGCCATTGTCGCGCATCCGGCAACATGCCTCGACCGACCGCGCCGGCACCACCGTGCTGGGCCTCATGGAAGCGGCCCAGAAGCTAGGCTTCATCTCCAAGGCGGTGAGGGGCGGCTTCGACAGCCTGTACAAGATCCCGAAGCCCGCCATCGCGCACGTGATAGTCAAGGACGTCCTGCACCATTTTGTCGTAATCCAGGCGATCGACGCGAAGTGGGTCACTGTCATGGACCCAGCCTATGGCGAAATCCTAAAGCTGTCGCACGAGGAGTTCAACACGCTATGGACTGGCGTCCTGGTGCTCCTGGTTCCGGCAGACACCTTCAAGCGCCACGACGAGACCACCTCACCCCTCGCCCGCTTCGCCCGACTGCTTGCGCCATACAGGGCGGTGATGGCGCAGGCTCTCGTCGGGGCGCTGGTGACGACGATCCTCGGCCTCTCGACGGCCATCTACGTCCAGAAGATCGTCGACCATGTGATCACAGCGGGCAACCGCAACCTGCTCAACGTCATGAGCGTCGCCATGCTGCTGATCCTGGTGTTGCAGGTCCTGATCACTCTCCTGCGGAACCGGCTCGTCCTGCAAACGGGACAGAAGATCGATGTCGACCTGATCCTCGGCTACTACAATCACATCTTAAACCTGCCTCAGAAGTTCTACGACAGCATGAGAATGGGCGAAATCGTCTCCCGTATGAACGATGCGGTGAAGATCAGGAGCTTCCTGAATGACGCCTCAATCAACATGTTCGTCGATGTGCACATGACTCTGTTCTCATTGGGGCTGATGTTCGTCTTTTCGTGGAAGATCGCATCGGTCGTGGCGGTCTCCATCCCACTGTACCTCTTTGTCTATTGGACGACGAATCGGCTGAATCGGAAACACCAGCGCGCCATTATGGAGAATGCCGGTGACCTGGAGGCGCAACTGGTGGAATCGCTCGGAGCTATCTCCACAATCAAGACCTCCGGCATCGAAAGCTTTGCCAGCTTCAAGATCGAGACCCGCTTCATCAAGACGCTGCACTCAGTCTATAGCTCCGGGCTAATTTCGATCTTTGGAGACAGTGCCTCAACTTTCCTCTCGACGCTATTCACCATCGTGCTGATGTGGTTTGGGACGACGCTTGCCCTCGATCAAACACTCACACCCGGCGAGTTACTATCCTGCTATGCTTTGCTCGGCTATATCACCCGGCCGATTGCCAGTCTCATCCAGACCAACCGGATCGTTCAGGACGCATTCGTCGCGGCAGATCGCCTATTCGACATTTTCGACCTGGAGCAGGAGACGAACGGCGGCGGCATTGATGCCACAAAGTCCCACCTTGGTGATATCCGCCTGGAGAATGTCACGTTCCGCCATGGCTCTCAGCGGGAGCTTTTCCAGGATCTTAGCCTCACTTTCGGGCGGGGCGAGATGACGGCCGTGGTGGGGGAAAGTGGCTCAGGCAAGAGCACCCTTGCGGCTCTGCTGCAGAATGTGTATCCGCTCGAGAGTGGCCGCATCCGGATCGGCTCCTATGCTCTCCAGGATCTCTCGACGGTATCCCTGCGCAAAGTTATCGCAGCGGTGCCGCAATCGGTCGACGTGTTCTCTGGCTCGGTGATCGAGAACATCGCACTTGGCGCATTCGATCCGGACATCGTGAAGATCCTACGAATATGCGATCAAATAGGGCTACGAGAGCTCATCGAAAGCTGGCCCAGCGGTCTCCAGACCCATTTAGGCGAGAACGGTATACGCCTCTCCGGCGGCGAGAAGCAGCGCCTTGCCTTGGCTCGGGCTCTCTACCGGGATCCGGAGATCCTGATCCTCGACGAAGCGACCTCCTCTCTCGACTCGGTCGCCGAGGCTTTCATCCTGCGGGTGGTTGAGGATCTGCGTCAGGCTGGTCAGACCATCATCGTCATCGCTCACCGACTGAGCACCATTTGTAGGGCTGACAAGATCGTAGTCTTAGACAAGGGTCGGGTCGTTGAGGAGGGAAAGCATATGGATCTGCTGAGAGCTGACGGCGCTTATGCTGCTTTGTGGCAGGCGCAAATCGGGGCAACCTCTGAGTTTCAATCCCGGAGCGTCTCCCCTTTTGTTTGAATCTTGCTGTGATCATGCATCTCTGTGGAGTGACGGAACCGAATTCTGTTGGACACGGGAGAGCTTGCTTGTTGGTGCGTAATTAGCAACCAAAGTGACAGGAACAAAAGGAGACAAGAAGATTCCGCCACCGGTGGAAAGATGTCCTTTGCAGGACGACGGATGGGCGAGTTCGCGTGGTTGTCTTGATACGGTCGTCTATTGCGATCATGTCGCCGGTTAGATTGTTCTGCCTCATTCTTCTGGTCCATAGTGGGAGGGGCCACGCGGGGCGCTCCCGGAGAGAAGCGCGATACTGCGAAGACGTCAATCATCATAGCTACGGACAATCAGAAGGTGCTTGACCTCACCACGCCGAACACAGAAGACAACCAAAACTGGTCCAGTTTGAAGGGCTCAGATCAGTCGAGGGATCTCTGCTCGGCGCTTGCCCGACACGGCTCTGGTAATCACACATTGCGGGCCGTTGCGTGTGCGACGACCGTACAGTGGATCGTTGCGCACCGTGTCGGCTCTGATCGGATGCCGCATCCCCCTCAGCGCCGCCGATGCCCGCTTAGCTGGTCAAGCTTTTACTTTTCGCGGCCAGTCCGGCCGCAACGCCTTAGTGTCAAGACGCATGACCTGAGCTTGCTTCGGTCGTCAAAGCATCGAGCGCAATGAGGAGATTTCGATCAAGGCCGTCAAACGTATCCCAGCGTACGCCCCATGTATCGATGCGGTGGATGTTTGTTATTCCTACTATCGATTTTACCGATCTTGCCGGATGCTATTAGAAGATCCTGAATGAAGGCGCGCAGGCGGGTCCGTCCTCGTGATTACTGCGTCGGCTGGGTGCCGGGACGAAGTCGGAGAGAACATGTGCGGGATTGTGGGTATCGTCGGGCAGCAGCCGGTCTCGGAGCGGCTGGTTGATGCGTTGAAGCGCCTGGAATACCGGGGATACGATTCGGCCGGCGTTGCGACGATCATCGACGGTGCCTTGCATCGCCGGCGCGCCGAGGGCAAGCTCGTCAATCTCGAGGCGAGACTGAAGGAAGAGCCGCTGAGCGCCACCATCGGGATCGCCCACACCCGCTGGGCGACCCATGGAGCGCCCACCGAACGCAATGCCCATCCGCATTTTACTGATGGCGTCGCCGTCGTTCACAACGGCATCATCGAGAATTTTGCCGAGTTGAAGGACGAGCTTTCGGAGTCGGGTGCCGAATTCCAGACGGAGACCGATACCGAGGTCGTCGCCCAGCTCCTGGCGAGATTTCGCCGCGACGGCCTGGGACGGCGCGAGGCGATGCATGCGATGCTGAAGCGGGTGAGGGGCGCCTATGCACTCGCTATTCTTTTCGAAGACGATCCATCGACGATCATGGCGGCCCGCAACGGCCCGCCGCTGGCGATCGGTCATGGCAACGGCGAGATGTTCCTCGGCTCCGATGCCATCGCCCTGGCGCCCTTCACCAATGAAATCACCTATCTGATCGACGGCGACTGGGCGGTGATCGGCAAGACCGGGGTCCATATCTTCGACATGGACGGCAACTTCGTCACGCGGCCGCGCCAGGTGTCCACGGCCGCCGCCTTTATGGTCGACAAGGGCGATCATCGCCATTTCATGGAGAAGGAAATATACGAGCAGCCGGAGGTCATCTCCCATACGCTCAGCCATTATATCAACTTCATCGATAATCAGGTGCTGCCGGTTTCCCACGATATCGACTTCGCCAAGGTGCCAAGCCTGGCGATCTCCGCTTGCGGCACGGCTTACTTGGCCGGGCTGATCGGCAAATACTGGTTCGAGCGCTATGCCCGACTGCCGGTCGAGATCGATGTCGCTTCCGAGTTCCGCTACCGCGAAATCCCGCTGTCTCCGCAGTCGGCGGCGCTCTTCATCTCGCAGTCGGGCGAGACCGCCGACACGCTCGCATCGCTCCGATATTGCAAGGAACAGGGCCTGAAGATCGGCGCTGTCGTCAACGCCTGCGAGTCGACCATTGCCCGGGAGGCCGATGCCGTCTTCCCGATCCTCGCTGGCCCGGAGATCGGCGTTGCCTCTACCAAGGCCTTCACCTGCCAGCTTGCTGTTCTCGCTGCGCTCGCCATCGGCGCAGGCAAGGCGCGCGGCACAGTCACCGATGATCAGGAGCAGGCGCTGGTGAAGAGCTTGACCGGGATGCCGCGCATCATGAGACAGGTGCTGAAGAGCATCAAGCCGAAGATCGAGCTCCTGTCGCGGGAACTGTCGATATGCCGTGACGTGCTCTATCTCGGCCGCGGCACGAGTTTTCCCTTAGCGATGGAGGGCGCGCTGAAGCTCAAGGAGATTTCCTATATCCACGCCGGAGGCTATGCGGCTGGTGAATTGAAGCACGGTCCGATCGCGCTGATCGATGAAAACATGCCGGTCATCGTCATCGCCCCAAATGATCGGTTCTTCGAAAAGACCGTCTCCAACATGCAGGAGGTGGCGGCTCGCGGCGGACGGATCATCCTGATCACCGACGAAAAAGGGGCAGCCGCATCGAAACTCGACACGATGCACACGATCGTGCTGCCGAACGTGGACGAGGTCATCGCCCCGATGATCTTTTCCTTGCCGCTGCAGCTTCTCGCTTATCATACGGCGGTCTTCATGGGCACAGATGTCGACCAACCGCGCAATCTCGCCAAATCGGTCACCGTCGAATGATTGTGACGCTTTCATAGCTCGCTCGGAAAACACCAACACCTTCGTATTTAGATATCAACGCTCGGACGAAAATTGTTCGGTGCAATTTCGGGAAACTCGCGGTCGCCGTAACCATGGCAATCGCCATCCTTACTTCGGCAGGTCGGGCGATTGCGCAGATTAAACATGGCAGCCCGATCGAGCTTGCTCAAGTCGACATCAGCACCGCCGTCCGGCAGGACATCGTAAACGAAGTTCGTATAGCCGGCTCTCTCACGCCCGTTCGACGTTCGACACTGACATCTCGGGTATCCTCGACACAATCAGTGAGCTGCCCGTGCAGATCGGAGACGTGGTCAAAGCCGGCGACCTCCTCGTCCGTTTTGATACGGAAGCTCTCGGATCAGCCGTGACGGCGCGAAAAGCAGAGATGGATGCCCTTAATGCCCAGGTCGAACTCGCTGAGTCGGTATTTAAGCGAAACACCACGCTGGGTGAACGAGGCGCGGCATCGGAGGCGACGGGGCTTGCAGCGCGGGCCAACGTGCTCAATCTTCGCGCGCAGCTCAGAGTGAAACAGGCTGAGGTCGCAGATGCCGAACGATCGCTCTCCTATGCGGAATTGCGCGCCGAGTTCGATGGCATCATTGCTGCGCGTCCGGTGGAACAGGGACAGACCGTGCCGCTGAACACTGAAATGATGACTATTGTCGAGCTCAACCGGATGGAAGTTGACGCCGGGGTTCCCACAAGCCGCATCCCGCTCGTTCGCCCCAAGCAGCCTGTAGAGCTGACAGTAGAGGGCTTTCCCGGCCGGACATTCCCAGGAGCCGTCGTCCGCATCTCGCCCACCGCGGTCGCCGGATCCCGTGCCGTGCGGGTATTCATCGCCATCGATAACAACGACGGCCTGTTGCGAGGCGGGATGTTCACCACCGGCATCCTCAAAGTCGACGACCAGAAGGATGTCATAGCACTTCCGGCGGCCTCGATCCGGTATGACGCAGTTGGGCCTTTCGTTCTCAAGGTGGAACGAGGGGTTTTGCGCAGGCAACCTGTCGAGGTAGGCAGGAGTTGGAGCGACCGGAATCTTGTGCAGGTATCGGGGGTGAACGAGGGCGATGTTATCGTCAGCGCCCCCTTGCCCGATCTGGTCGCCGATACACGGGTGACCATCGAGGGCACCTGACGGATGTTTCTTACGCGTATAAGCGTCAACCATCCTGTCTTCGCCACGATGATGATGGTGACTATCCTTGTGCTTGGCCTGTTTTCATATGGCCGGCTCGGCGTCGATCACTACCCGAGACCGACCTCCCGATCGTCGTGGTCGCGACCACCTACACCGGAGCGTCGCCGGTATCAGTCGAAAGCGAGATCTCACGGCCGATTGAATCGGCGCTCAACACCATCGGCGGCATCGACAGCATTACCTCGGAGTCCTACGAAGGACGTTCGGTCGTCGTGGTCGAGTTCGAACTTGATGTAGACTCACAGGTCGCGGCGCAGGAGGTACGCGACAGGGTTGCGCGGCTGGGAGCGAAATTCCCCGACGGAGTCGATACCCCTCAGGTCACGCGCTTCAAACCGGACGGCCAGGCAATTCTCTCTGTCGCAGCATCCTCGTCGATCCGGACGCTGCGCGAAATCACCACGCTTGCTAATCGCGTGATCACTAATCGCCTGAGCGCCATATCCGGCGTCGGCCAGATTTCACTGGTTGGCGGCAGCGAGCGGCAGGTTCTCGTGGTCGTGGATCCTGATCGTTTAGAGGCTTATGGGATCGGTGTCTCTACCGTCATGGATGCAATCCGACGCGAGAACCAGGATCGCGCGGCGGGAACGCTCGTATCCGGTATCAACCAGCGGATCGTGACGGTCGAGGGCCGCATCGCGGATGCTTCAGGCTTCAACAGCATCATCATCGCTCATAGCGGCGGCTATCCCGTCTACCTCTCGGATGTAGCGACGGTTCTCGACACAGGTGGTGAAGTGACCAGTCTTGCAAACTATCAGAGCATGACATCTCTTGGGTTGCAAATCGTCAAGGTCCAGGGCGCGAACACGGTAGAGGTGGCGTCCGCACTTCGCAGGGAAATCTCTGTGTTGAACGCAGAACTGGCAAAGGAGAACGTCCGGCTCACCATCACACGTGACAATTCCCGCCCCATAGCCTCTCAGGTTTTCGAAGTTGAGCGAACGCTGATCGAAGGCGGTGTTCTGGCTGTGCTGCTGATCGTGTTCGTGTTTCTGAACTCCTGGCGATCCACGGTCATCACCGGCCTCACGCTCCCGATTTCAGTCATCGGCACATTCGCGACCATCTACGCTCTCGGCTTCACGCTGAACATCATGACGCTGATGGCACTCTCCCTGTCAATCGGTATTCTCATCGACGACGCGATAGTCGTTCGTGAAAACATCACCCGCCATCTCCAGATGGGCAAGGATCATGTCAGGGCGGCGCTCGATGGCACCAACGAGATTGGCCTTGCCGTGCTGTCGACTACACTTTGCATTGTCGCGGTGTTTCTGCCTGTCGCCTTCATGGGCGGGCTGATTGGTCGCTTCTTCCTGCAGTTCGGCGTTACTGTCGCCGTGGCCGTGGTAATTTCGCTCTTTGTGTCCTTTACTCTCGATCCGATGCTGTCGAGCGTTTGGTACGACCCCCAATCTCAAAAGAGTGCCACGCGAGGTTTCTTCGGTCGGATGATTGAGCGATTCGATCAATGGTTCGAGAGTCTCGCGAGCCGCTATCGCTCTGTCATTCACTGGTCATTCGACCATCGGAAAACGACGATTGCTGTTGTCGTCGCCATGTTCGTTGCCAGCCTGCTGCTTGTGCCGCGCATCGGTACTGAGTTTTTGCCGCCAGCCGACCAGGGGGAAGTGAGCATATCGCTCGAAGCCAACGAGGGCGCTTCCCTCGATTATATGGCCGTGAAGGTCGGCCAGGTCGAACGAGTGCTGCGGGATTTCGATTATGTCTCCTCGACGTATTCCACTATCAATTCAGGCGCAGTGCGCGGCTTCAACCGGGCTATTGTGGCCGTGCAACTTGTGCCTGGCGATCAACGGAGGCTGACGACAGCGGAAACCATCGATCCCATCCGTCAGCGGCTTGCCACGATCGCAGGCCTGGAGATCTCCGTGGGACAGCCTTCCGGACTGGGGGGATCGTTAAAGCCGCTGCAACTCTCGGTCCTCGGGGATGGTGACGAGGAGCTGCGACGTATCTCCGATAACATCACCTCAGCGCTCGCGGCTATCCCAGCCGCGATGGAAATCGAATCTTCGATTGAAAATGTCCAACCAACGCTGGCTCTCCGGGTACGCCGTGAGGCGGCCAGCGATCTGGGCGTGTCGATCGCAACGATCGGCGATACGCTCAAGCCTCTCGTCGCGGGCGATGCGATATCCGTATGGAACGCTCCCGACGGAGAGCCCCATGATGTAGTGGTGCGGCTGCCCCCGACCGCCCGGCGGGATGCCGCACAGCTCCGTAATCTCACAATCTCGACCGGCCGTACGGACGACAATGGTAGGCCGATAACCGTCTTGCTGGATCAGGTCGCCGACGTCGTCGAGAGCACCGCGCCTGATGCGATCACCCGCAAGGATCTGTCCCGGGAGGTTCGCATATCTAGTAGTATTGAAGGAAGAGCGTTGGGCGACGTTGCGGCCGATCTGAACGCCGCGATCGCAAAGATGGATATTCCATTGGGGTTTCGCATCTCATTCGGCGGTGACGCGGAGAACCTCGCCGAGGGCACCGCCTATGCATTCCAGTCGCTGGTGCTAGCCGTAATCTTCATCTACATCATCCTGGCTTCTCAGTTCGGCTCCTTCATCCAGCCAATCGCCATCATTATGACATTGCCGCTATCCTTGATAGGCGTCCTGCTTGGCCTTCTGTTTACGGGCTCGACGCTCAACATGTTCTCGATGATCGGCTTCATCATGCTGATGGGGTTGGTGACCAAGAACGCGATCCTTCTCGTCGACTACTCCAATCTGGGCGTTCGGGAAGGCAAGAGTCTGCGTCAGAGCCTTGCTGATGCCGGAGCGGTAAGGCTCCGGCCGATCGTAATGACAACCCTCGCCATGATTTTCGGTATGCTCCCGACCGCCTTGGGCTTGGGCGAAGGCGGCGCGCAGCGGGCCCCGATGGCCCATGCGGTCATCGGCGGGTTGATATCCTCGACCCTCCTCAGTTTGGTCTTTGTGCCTGTCATACTAACTTACCTCGACGACATGGCCCGGCGCCTCAAACGCTGGCTGGCTCATCCTGCAGAGACGAATGCCGCGGCTCAGCACATCGACTTCGATAAGCATAAAAGTCCTATCAGCGGTGTCGCAAGCGATCTTACTGCGACGACACGGATGGGACGTCAGTTCGAGACAGAAAGTAAGTGAGGTCGCATGCATGAAATTTCTCTCGCAGACGGGCCGAGGCTTGTTGGCCAGGAACTCGGCACATCCAAATGGATCACCGTCGATCAAACGATGATCAACCTCTTCGCCGATGCGACCCAGGACCATCAATTCATCCACGTGGACCCGGAGCGCGCAGCGGCCGAAAGCCCGTTCGGCGGCACGATCGCACATGGATTCCTGACACTTTCGCTTGTGTCGGTGATGAACTTCAGCGGTATGCCGAAAATCCGCGAACAGACCATGGGCCTCAATTTTGGCTTCGACCGCGTCCGCTTCATGTCGCCGGTCAAGACCGGCAGCCGTGTGCGTGGTCGCTTCGTGCTGTCGGATTGCCGCTTTCGCGGCGCCAACATGCTGGTTACCACCTACGAAGTGACGGTCGAGATCGAGAACGAGAATAAGCCGGCACTCACTGCCAATTGGATCGCTATTGTTCAGTTCGATCCCAAGGACCGGCCCACAGGCGTTTGACATCGCCCGTAGCTTAGTACCCCTCCGGCGAAGAATTCAATTACCACTCTTGCGCTGTCTGAATCTGGTTGGCCAGCTCGCTCGAAACGATCAACATCGTTTTGGCGATCGTAAAAAGGAACTTCGGTACAGGCAGTCGTGACGCGAGGCCGGGATCGGTCGGATTCTCAAGGCCAGCCACTATTGTTCAGATGATTTGCGGCGCGGCGCGGCCCATCCCGTGCTCGCGAAATAACCGCAGCGCTACACCATTACGGCTGTTCGAAAGCAGATGCTTATTCTGCCCGAAAAGAACATCCGGAATCAAACCTCCGTGAGCACGTGCCTGCGGCAATGGCGCGCGAAGGCCCTGCGCTAGCGGAGAGGATCATGCGACGTCTCTCGGACATCGATCTTGTGCTCATCCATGGTTACGGTTTCCCGCACCTCGAGGGCAGTCCGATGTGGACGTACGGGATGCGACATGTGTTCAAGCTCTGGAGAGTGCGCGACGTCCCCGGGCGATCGAAAGAAATGCAGTAAGCAGCGGTGGTGGTGCGCCATATGCCAAGTGCAAGCTGATATCGGATCGGAATGCCGGGGCCGCGAACCGGACATAATGTGACATTCCAGCGGCTTGAGCGGCAATGTGCTTTCGGCACGAGCGCAACACCATGCCGTTTCTGATGATCGATTCCGGTCCTTTCCCCAAGAATGACCGTTTGAGAGAATTCATCAGGCGCAGCATAGGAACAGAGGTTGCTGTTTCGCGGGGTCGCGTAAATTTATAAACCCGATGTCGCCGGCCGTGTCGGTCGGTTTGGCGATGACCAATGTCCGGCTGCACTTCATCGGTCGGACCGTGTTCCTGCCTCTGCTGCCGTCGCGGTGACACCAGCCGAGCCAGAAGTTTCCATGGAGACGCCATCTTCGACCTCGAATTCTACTCGGCATTCAGGCCGCGAGCAAAAACGTTGGCGGCAGGATAACCGCCGCCAAAATGTTCGATAAGCATGAGAATGCGGCCACCGCTTGGCCGAATGCTGCCGATCAACCGAGGTCGAGCCGCTTTCGCAGATAGGCATTTTCAGCACGGAGCTTCTCGGCCAGCAGCTTGCGCAGTCTTTGGTTTTCCTCTTCCAGCTGCAGAAGATCCGCAAACTCATCAACCGCCGCCACCGACGGTGCGGCCGCTGTCTGCACGGCCTTCGGAACACGTTTGACAGGCGCACGTTTGCCGCTTGTTGCACCTTCGTCAGACTTTGCCTTGCGTCCTCTCTTCTGCTTTCCAGCCGCGGCATTCGAAGCCGCTGCTGGTTGCGCCGAAACTGCGGCTGAGGCCGTTTCAGGCATTGCTTTCCTGGCGCGAGGTTTACGCTCCTTCTTCGGTACATCAAGCGCCGCTACGGCCGGTGTGTCAGCATCGGTCATCGTATTGTTTTCGTCGGCCATTATGGTCTCCTGTAAAGCCGATGCATTTGTCTCCTGCTCAATCGGCAGTGTCAACAACGCCGCGGCCTGTTCTTCTCCAGCGAAGGACATCTCGCTGCTGCTAACCTGAGAAGCTCCCGGCACGAATGGCATTGCCTCGTCCTGAAGATCTTGCGCAACGGACTTGAGATCCATGTCTCCCCAGATCGAGGTCGATTTCGAATTCAGTTTTCGCCGCCCAGATCTGTATTCAACGGCGAAGCTGCGCTGGACTTTTTTCACTTCGAGAGCCTTGGGTGGCGACGTCTTCAACATCGCAACATGCCCTGCAAATAGCAACCACCGCGCCGCCGGTCTAGTCCCTTGAATACTCAGCGGGCAACGCGAGCCTAACTAATACTCGTCCGCTTAAGGTCAGCGTCGTCAATTTCCATTCGGCCGCTTTCGCACCTCCGGCGCACAAACCGCCTGCCGGCTCGATCATCGATTGTAGAAAGGGCAATTAGCTGCGGTTGCCGCTCTTGAAGGGAATTGAACCAGCGACCTGTTGATACTAGATTGGGCTGCGCCGAGATAGAAAAAGCCGATTTTTCTCCAGAACCCCGGATTACCCGCTGTCGCATGAATCCCCCGGATGACGGGCCGCTACTGCTTTTGCGAGAAGCCCGCCCCGATCAGGAAGGTGATGCGCCAATCCATGGTATCGAAGGTCGTTATTCCTGTGGTGGAAATCAGAAGCGCCGTGGCCGAAATCCAGAATCCGCAGGGCGTAATGTGCTTGCCCGCGTTTCAATGCGCACGTCACAAGCTAGGCGGTCGACGCGTACGACGACAAGCACGTCGCCGGCGCCAAAACGCCGGCGTATCCCACAAGAAAACCGGAGCAACGCTTGATCGTTGCTACGGCCCATTCTCTCTCCTCAGCGGGCGAACCTATCTCCTTTGGCTGAGAGTGCTGATGGCTTCGATCTCGATCTCGACCTTCGCGCCTTTAGGCAGTGCCTTGACTTAGTGCGCTGCCGGCAGACGTCCGACCCAGTGAAGGTGATTTCCTTGTGCATCCTGGCAGATCCCGGCAAACCGGCACATCAGCGGCCCGGCCCACGCCGGGTCGGCCCACCATGGTGGGGCAAACCCATAGGTCCTCAGCGCTGGACGGCCCTAGTTGTCAGGATCTCCTCGAGAGCAACTTGAACGATATGGGTACCGCGCCGTCGCTCTCAGCATAGAAGTTTTGATCTGATGTGGTAGGCGGCCGTCGCGCCTGGCACCGCAAATTGCCAAAGCGCAGCTGGTCGTTTACCAGGGTCTTTTACCCGCTCCGGAGCGCGACATTGGCGGCACTCCCCCTTCCTTGAGCAACCGGGTCGCGCCGTCGATCTTGTCCATGGTCCAGAGGATGAAGCGACTGTCGACAT
Organism: Rhizobium sp. T1470; assembly: GCF_042140505.1. NCBI lineage: Bacteria > Pseudomonadati > Pseudomonadota > Alphaproteobacteria > Hyphomicrobiales > Rhizobiaceae > Rhizobium > Rhizobium sp. T1470. The sequence goes on along the minus strand of NZ_CP148093.1, from coordinate 436,529 downwards.
GAATGCTCCGGGTGCGGTCCGCGATAGGGGCCCGGTCTGGCCCGGCATCCACATACCTTCGTTCGCCGACGCAGCGGCGGCAGTGAGCAGGGCGACGGAAGTTGCTTGGGCCAAATATTTCATATTCGAGTTCACGCTGCTCAAACTCCCAACCTAGTACTACAGTTGCGTTTGGTTTGAAATCATGATTCACTCTCGGCGTTTAGCTGGAGGGAAATGCATGTCCGTCGCAAGCTGGTCTGGGTCGGTTTTGGCATGGAAACGCGAGCTCGATGCATTGAAGGAGCGACTGGGGCCGATCTTTCGTCGTCGTGAATTGCGATTGTCGAGTGGCGCCTTTCTTGATGGCGTGCTGTCGGGAGTAGAGCGCAAGACCGGTTGGCTCATGGCCGAGCAGGCAGGGCTGGAGCGGCCTTATCGGATGCAGTCGCTGTTGGGGCGCAGCCATTGGGATGCCGATGCTTTACGCGATGTCGTTCGGGCCTATGCGGTAGAGGCCCTCGGGGATGCGGACGGCGTTCTAGTGGTAGACGAGACCGGGTTCCTGAAGAAGGGCGAACATTCGGTCGGGGTGGCGCGGCAATATTCCGGGACGGCCGGCCGCATTGAGAACTGCCAGGTGGGTGTCTTCCTTGCCTATGCAAGCCGCTACGGCCAAACCCTGATCGACCGGCGGTTATATCTGCCAAAAACCTGGGTGGACGATGAGGTGCGGCGCGCTTCAGCGCAGATCCCACAAGAGCAGCATTTTGTCACCAAGCCGGAGATTGCCTGTGATCTGATTGCGGCGGCACTCACCCTGCGCCTGGGTGCTGGCCGATGCGCTTTATGGTTCGGATTCGCGGCTACGCGGGATGTTGGAAGGCCGCGGCCAGCCTTATGTTTTGGCGGTGCGTTCCAATCATCGTCTACGCTGTGTACGCGACCAAGGCATCGAGCAGACCGACCCTCAAACCATGACCGATGAGTTGAAGCCGGAGGCTTGGCAGAGCCATGCCGCCGGCGAAGGCGCCAAAGGCTTGCGGCTCTATGACTGGGCCCGCATCCCTCTTAGCTCTCGCCCGGATCCACAGTGGGAGCGTTGGCTCTTGATTCGCCGCAACCCGCGCGAGCCCAACATCCGCGCCTATTATTTTGTCTTCGCACCCCTCGGAACCGAGCTTTGCGAATTGGCGGGTGCTGCCGGACTGCGTTGGACGGTCGAGGAGTGCTTCCAGCGCGCCAAGGATGATCTCGGCCTCGACCATTGCGAGGGCCCGTTCCTGGCATGCCTGGCACCGCCACATGACGCTCGTCATGGCGGCTGCAGCGTTCCTCGCCAAGTTGGGCTCCGACCTGCGCCGCAGCGCCGGTGGTAAACCGAACGAAACGAGTCCAAACCCGCCAATCGCCGCCTGACCAACAAACTTGCGCTCTTACCAAGTGTCGCAGAGATCCGCTATCTGATCACACGGCTCCTACTGCGACCGCCGATCAAGACAGCCTTCGTTCTCGCATGGTCACTCTGGAGACGAAAACATCAGGCCTCCGCAATGAGCGCGCACTACAAAACAAGACACAAAACACAACTGTAGTACTAGAGCATTTCATGTTTTGACAGAAGCATAGCCCGCGTTTTCGAGATAGTTGGCGCATTCGTCGGGCTGGATTGTTTCGACTAGCCTGCCGATGTGCCGCCAGGTTTCGTCAATTGTTCGGCGCTGCGCGTGCCGCATCCAGTGTTTGATCTTCGAAAAGGCCTGCTCAATCGCTTTGTCATGATGACTCTCCAGTGCGGGTTCCTGTTGAGGCATGCGATAGGCTGACAAGCCAGATACGTTGAGTTCCTACTTCAACGATACGCCCTTTGAGCTTTCCGCGCCTGAGCCAACCGTAAGCCGTCTGTCGATGAATGCCGAGCTTTTCGGAAAGTTCTTGCAACGTCACTTCATCCTCATTGCGACGCGGGATGTGACCCGACCAGATCGGCCGCTTTTTCCCAAGGCCATTTCGCACGAGGAGCTTCTGCACTATCAGCGCATCGAACCTGGATTTCTTGGCAGGTGACCAGCCCTGAGCGGCGACAAACAAGGTGAGACTCAGCGTCAATCAGGATGAGACTCGGCGGCGGGGGTGTGACGAAGGGAGGGCGTAGCCCGACTGGAGTTACACCCCCGCCGCGGCGCAATTTTTCGGCGTCTCATGATCGCGGTTGGCCCGGTAGCGTCGGTGATTTTCTGAGAATGGAGAATCACCTTTGTGCCGGGTCGCCATGTAACCGATCATCAGACGAGGCTTTTTATGAAGTACCGACAAAACAACCCCATTGAGGTCGCTGCCGCCAAGGCGTCGATCAGCCGGGCGACGGCTTACCGCATCGAGAAGGATGCGCGTCTTCCATCGCAGACCAAGCCGCCGCGCGACCGGCGTCGCCCCGATCCCCTTGAGCACATCTTCGACGCCGAGGTTGTTCCGCTCCTCAAGGCCGCGCCCGGCATCCGAGCGGTCGCCGTTTACAACGAGATGCTGCGGCGTCATCCAGAGCTGTCAGAAGGTGTTCGCCGTACGATTGAGCGTCGTATCCGATCATGGCGGGCTGTTCACGGTCAGGAGCAGGAAGTGATCTTCCGTCAGATGCACGAACCCGGTCGGTTAGGACTGTCGGATTTTACCGACATGGGCAGCCTCGGCGTGACGATCGCCGGCCAATCGCTCGATCATCTGCTTTATCACTTCCGGCTGGTCTGGTCGGGCTTCGAGCATGCCCATGTCATCCTGGGTGGAGAGAGCTTCGTCGCTCTGGCCGAGGGGCTGCAGAACGCCCTGTGGTCGGTTGGCGGTTCGCCGCTCTATCATCGCAGCGACAGCTTATCGGCCGCCTTCCGCAACCTCGATGCCGACGCCAAGGTCGATCTGACGCATCGCTACGACGAACTGTGCGCCCATTATCGCATGACGCCGACGCGCAACAACAAGGGCGTCGCGCACGAGAACGGCTCGATCGAAAGTTCCCACGGCCATCTCAAGAATGCGATCCGCGATGCTCTGCTGATGCGCGGAACCAGGGACTTTGGCGACCTCGGATCCTATCGCGCCTTCATCGATGAGATCGTCAGCCGCCGCAATGCCGCACATGGCAAGCGCATCGATGCCGAGCGCACGCATCTGCAAGCTCTTCCCGATCGTCGCACCACCGACTTCGAAGAGGTCATCGTCACCGTATCGAGCACCGGCGGCTTCGCCTTGCGCAAGGTCTTCTACACCGTGCCTTCCCGTCTGATTGGCCACCGGCTGCGGGTGCGTCTGTTCGACGATCGCCTCGACGTCTTCATCGGCGGCACGCATCTGCTGACATTACCCCGAGGCCGCGCCCACGCGAGTGGCAAGCACGATCAAGTCGTCAACTATCATCACGTCATTCATTCCCTGCGCAAAAAGCCGATGGCGCTTTTGGGGCTCGTCTATCGCGACAAGCTCTTCCCCAGGCCGGAATATCGCAGGACTTTCGACGCGCTCATCGAGCAACTGCCCGAGCGGCAGGCTTGCAAGATCACCGTGGAACTGCTTGCCTTGGCTCACGATCGCAGTTGCGAGCGTGAACTGGCCGAGGAGCTTGCCAAAACGCTCGACGCCCACAAACTGCCTGATCTGGCGGCTTTGAGAGCGGTCTTCAGCCCGGACCCGGATCAGTTGCCGATCGTTCATGTGCAACTCGCGTCGCTCAATGGTTATGAAGCCCTGATCGGCACGGCCTATGCGGGAGAGGTCGCATGAAGAGCAACATCCACACAGTCGATGAAGCCCGCCTCGGCATCATGCTCAACGAACTGAGGCTGCCGACGATCAAGACGTTCTGGCACCAATTTGCCGAGCAGGCCGATCGGGAAGGATGGCCTGCTGCCCGTTTCCTCTCGGCCATCGCCGAGCATGAATTGGCCGAACGCGCCCATCGCAGGATCGAAAGACACCTCGCCGAGGCCCACCTGCCACCCGGAAAGACGCTCGACAGCTTCGCCTTCGACGCTGTTCCCATGGTCTCCAAGGCCCAGGTCATGGCGATTGCAGCCGGCGATAGCTGGCTCGCCAAAGGCGCCAATATCCTGATGTTCGGTCCGCCCGGCGGCGGAAAGAGCCATCTCGCCGCAGCCGTCGGCCTCGCGCTAATCGAGAACGGCTGGCGCGTGCTCTTCACCCGCACGACCGATCTCGTCCAGAAGCTTCAGGTCGCGCGGAGGGAGCTTCAGCTCGAAGCCGCCATCGCAAAGCTCGACAAGTTCGATCTTCTCATCCTCGACGACCTGGCCTACGTCACCAAGGACCAGGCCGAAACGAGCGTGCTCTTCGAACTCATCTCCGCAAGATATGAGCGGCGTTCCATCATGATCACCGCCAATCAGCCCTTCGGAGAATGGAACCGCGTCTTTCCAGACCCGGCCATGACGCTTGCCGCGGTGGACCGACTTGTCCATCACGCAACAATCTTCGAGATGAATGTCGAAAGCTACCGGCGGCGTTCGGCCATGGAAGCCAAACGCCAGCGCGGCAGACCCGCCTCATTCGCGACAATCAAAAGCTCTTCCCAGCTTGTCGCGGAGCGGCAATCAGAACACGATGAAACTCTTGCCAGCGACAATCAACATGATAACTTCGCTCCAACCGCGACATAAGAATCTCATCCAGATTGTCGCTCGCGTCTCATCCTGATCGTCGCGCTATACCAGCCCTGAGCGTTAAGATCGTCAGCGATCTGTTGAGCCGTTGCACCCTGGTTACGCAACGCCGTGATCCGGGCTAAAATCTCGTCATGATGTTCAAGCTGTTCAAATCGCCTCACGGTTCGGATTATGGGGTGCGTTGTTATGATCCCGCCCGCCCAGTGGCATTTTATCTCGGCGCGTTCAGTTTCACCGAACACCTGGATGACGACGCGATCTAGCATTATGCGGACGATAGTCTGTCGGTCTCGTGCAGTGGTGGACGTCGCTTTCCAGAGAGAGGGCACATCTTCTGCCAGACAACGGATAATCTTCTTGTCCTCCTCCGTTAACCGCTCGGGTTGTTGCGACAATGTCCGCTGGTGGTCATCGGCGAGAGTTTGCCCCCTCGCCAGGGCAGCCTCCCAGTCCTTTTCCAGGGTCCGCGCTACCAGCCGGTTATCAGGGTCGACGGCCTCATATCGCCGGCGGGCGAGTGCGATCTCATAGTCCGCCCGCTCCAGGCGTTGCTTCCATCCATCGTGTATCTGTTGTCGTTCGAGTTCAATATCCTCGGCAACCTGAAGGCTGACTTCGATCGCGGATGGCGATATAGCTTCGAGCACCAGCGCGCTAACGCGGGCATCCACGGGACGAGCACTGATCGATTGGCAATGACGACCTCCATAAGTGGTCGCCTCCCAGCTGCAGCTGTAACGTGCTTCCCGGCCATCGTCATTGTAGCCCGTAACCATTTTACGACCACACACACCGCAAGAGACAAGTCCGCTGAGCAGCGCCGCACCACCTCTTGGGACGCCTGGATATCGGGCACGGTTTTTCGCCATCTGGTCCTGATTTCGCTCGTAGGTTTTCCAGTCAATGTAGGCTGGAAGAGCATTTTGGTGCAGTACCATCCACTTTTGCCGATCGCCAATAATGCGCCGGCCACTGTGAGGCTTTCCGGGCAACCGTAGGCGGCCGTCGCTGCGACTGCGCCCGTAGACATAGGCCCCGGCATAACTGGGGTGACGCAGCATGTCGCCGATCGCCGTATTGTTAGGCCTGCTCCAACAGACATCACCCTTCTCAGGACCGCTGCGGATACGGTCGGGAAGCGCGATGTCATGATCGACAAGGTAACGTAAAACACCGCTAATCGAACGACGCTTTTCGAAGACAGCAAAGACAAGGCGGATAATCCTTTGCACCTCCTCGTCCGGATCCAGGGCAACCTCCCCGGACGGCTTCAAAACATAGCCACGCGGAAGACCCAGAATAAGTTCGCCACGGCGCGCCTTGGCCTTGCGGCCTTCGTGCATGCGGCTCTTGAGAATATGCAGCTCAGCTTCGCTCATCGTGCCCTTCAGGCCGAGCAACAGACGGTCGTTATATGTGCTGGGATCGTAGACGCCATCGGCATCGCCAATCAACGTGTCGAACAACGCGCACATTTCCAAAAGCTGATGCCAATCGCGGCACGAGCGCGCGAGACGGGATACTTCAATGCCGATGACCATTCCCATATGGCCAAGCCCGACCTCGGCAACCAGGCGCTGAAAGCCGGGTCGATTGAGCGTTGTCGCACCTGATCGGCCCAGATCGTCGTCAATCACCGTAATCTGCTCACGTCGCCACCCAAGTCGGCAGGCACGATCTGTCAACGCATATTGGAGCCGCGTTGACTCCCGATTGTGCTCGACTTGTCGTACCGTCGACTGCCTGACGTAAACGATAGCCTGGCGATCATGGTGGCGGGACTGGATTCTCTGTCAACGCGAAGTCGAGACAACTCGGTTCCGCATTCATGACTGGCCTCCCGGTCCGTCGACACATGTCGCTGTACCAGACTGGCAATCAGCGCCACCAGCCTCCGGCGCCGATCTGGTGGCAGATCCATCCATCGGATATGTGTCCGCTTCTGGTGCATCACGAATCATCCATCGGGCCAGCAATATCAACACTCTATGGCCAAGATAGGGTATCAACGGAAACTCTCCTTCAGAGGTTCCCTGAATATGCGTCTTCGATCGGATTGAGGTCGGGCGAGTAGGGTGGCAGGAACCAAAGCCGTGCGCCGGCGGCTTTAATAGCCTGGCGGATGGCAGCCGACTTGTGGCTGCCGAGATTGTCCATGATGACGATGTCGCCTGGCTTGAGAACAGGGACCAACTGCTGCTCGACATAGGCGCGAAAGCACTGGCCGTTGATCGTCCCGTCGAAGACGCAAGGTGCTGCCAGCCGGTCGTTCCTCAACGCACCGAGGAATGTCAGCGTGCGCCAGTGGCCGTGCGGCGCAAACGCCCGCAGACGCTTGCCCTTTGGTCCCCAGCCCCTGATGGGTGTCATGTTGGTCTTGATCCAGGTCTCATCAATGAAGACCAGCCGTTCAGGATCGAGATGATGTTGCAAGGTCTTCCACCGCTCTCTTCTGCGGGCGATATCGGCACGAGCCTGTTCAAGGGCGAACAGCGTTTTTTTTGAAGCGCAGTCCCTCGCTGCGGATGAACTCCCAAATCGTATTATGGGAGACGGTAATGCCTCGCGCTGCCAGTTCGGCCTTCAGACCATGCAGCGTCAGATGTGGGTTCTGCTCAAGCCGCTCGGCAATGAAGCCGCGATGTGGCTCCAGAATGCGTTTGCGATGCCCGCCCATCTTGCCCGGACGAACCGATCCGGTCGCCCGATGGCGCTGCGACCACTTCACCACCGAAGAAGCGGCAACCTCGAAACGTGCAGCCACGGCACGGACACCTTCGCCGTTCAAAACGGCCGCAACAACACGCTCACGAAGATCATTCGATAATGGTGCGGTCATATGATGCTGGCCTCCATCCAGCCAGCATCAGTTAATCAGAACAATGTCGATTCGGGAATCTGGAGGGTTATGTGAGGTCGGATAGGACAGTGGCGTCATACTCGGCCGACCTCACATAAGCCGGATTGAACGAAGGCGCGGGTTGTTTGGCACTATGGGGATTGCGTTCTGCGTCCGGTTCCGGCGCGGTGATGCGGTGGCCCTGAGGGCGCGCAATCAAGTGGCAGACGGCGAGGTTTTACATGATTGTCGAAGCGCAATGTCGCGGGTCGCTGTGCCGGTTGTGCCGATATGGATGCATTTGCGCCTACGGATCGAACATCTGGCCTGGTTCCAGGCAGCGACGATTGTCCGCCGGAACGGCGTCCAAGTCGGCGGGTGATATGGGTCGTCTGCCGATCGCCTGATGTCATGATGTGTCACATCGGAATGAAGATGACCGTGCTTGAGCGGGTCGGATGTTGGCCTTCATCCGACGCATCGGCCGGTCACATTCGGGGCATGTGAAGGGGTAGCCTTGATTTGGGTTGAGGCAATGCGGTTGCTCGGCCGACGTCGACCGCTGGCCCAGCAGGTCCCGACAGAGGGCGATGCGTTGCCGGCGATGGCTATTGGCGAGAAAGCCGAAGTGACGCATACGGTGAAAGCCGTCGGGTAGTACGTGGAGAAGGAAGCGCCGGATAAACTCGAGCGGGTCAAGGCGCATGATCTTCTCGCGATCATGTCCTTGGCGTCGATAGTCCTTCCACCGGAAGTCGACATGCTCGTCATCGGCACCGACGATACGACTGTTGGCGATGGCCACACGATGGGTGTATCTGCCGAGATAGGCGAGCACTTGGTCCGGTCCGCCAAACGGCGGCTTGGCGTAGACGACCCATTCACTGCGACGGGCGTGCGCGAGATGGCTGGTGAAAGCGGTGGGGTCGGCAAGGCGTGCAAGCGCGTTGGAGAAGCGAAGTTTACGCTGAGCGAAGGCGTCAGCAAGGGCCGTCAGAAAGAGCCGCCGGAAGACACGCGATAGAACTCGGACGGGCAAGAAAAAGCCCGGCCGGCATGCAATCCACTTTGACTTATCCGGTGAGAGACCGCCGCCTGGTATGACGCAGTGGACGTGGGGATGGTGGGTCATCGCCTGGCCCCAGGTGTGAAGCACGGCGATGATACCGATCTCGGCACCCAGCCGTTTAGGGTCGGCGGCGACCGTCTGCAGCGTCTGGGCTGCGATCCGCATCAGCAGTGCGTAGACGACCGCCTTGTTGTGGAAGGCTATCTCGGCGATGCCAGGCGGTAGTGTGAAGACCACATGGAAGTACTGGACCGGCAAGAGATCGCAGATGCGGGCCGCGACCCATCCCCTGCGAGCTATGCCCTGGCACTTCGGGCAGTGACGATTGCGGCAGGAATTATAGGAGATGCGAGTCGTGCCACACTCATCGCAGGCATCGACATGGCCGCCGAGCCTGGGTGTGCGGCAAGCTTCGATCGCGCCCATGACACGTCGTTCGCCACGACTAAGATGACCGGCGTTCTCTCGCCTGTAGCAGCCACCGTGTCGCCGAAAGATGTCGGCAACTTCGAAAGCGGGGCGCAACCGATTATGATACCGGCGGCGTCACCTCCAGTCGCAATCGGTCAAGCGGGCTTGCCGTGGAGCGGATCGTGTCGGTGGAAACCCGCGTGTAATGTGCCGTGCTCGACAGGTGTGCATGACCGAGCAGTACTTGGATAATACGAATATCGGTGCCGTTCTCCAGCAAGTGGGTGGCAAAACTGTGCCGCAATGTATGGATGGTGACCCGCTTGGCCAGTCCCGTTGCTGCAACCGCCGAACGACAAGCGGCATGCAACACCGTCGGCTCGATCGGCTTGTCAGGATTGCGTCCGGGAAAGAGCAGCGTCTTGGGCCTCGTCAAGCGCCAATAGCTGCGTAGGATGCCGAGCAGTTCCGGCGACAGCATGACGTAGCGGGCTTTGCCGCCCTTGCCATGGCGGATATGAATCACCATGCGCGAGCTGTCGATATCACCGATGCTTAGTCCGCAGACTTCCGAGACCCTGAGACCGGCTCCATAGGCGCAGGTTAGTGCCACACGCGCCTTCAGGCTGGAGACAGCTTCCAGGAATTGGACTACCTCGTCCGTCGACAGAACGATGGGTAGCTTCCGCGGTGCGCGGGCATAGGGGATGCGCTCCGGGATCTCATTCTGACCGAGCGTGACCCCATAAAAAAACCGCAGCGCGCAGACGATCTGGTTCAATGCCGCCCAGGATATTCCACCTGAGACAAGGTAGACTTGGAACGCGCGGACATCTTCAAGATCAAGCCGATCCGGCGAGTGGCCGAAATGGCGGCTGAACTTCTGGACGGCATTGATATAGGATCGTTGGGTGGCCGGAGACAGATTGCGGACCGTCATGTCCTCGATCATCCGGCGGCGAAGAGGGCTTATCTCGGCCATCTGGACCTCCTGTCTGAAGGGTGGGTTTGCAACACCCTCATCCTCTCAGCCAGGAGGCTCTTCTCAAAGCCCGCCGCAATTGCCGCGGTAGCGGCTTAGTTCAATCTGACCCGATTCAGAAAAATGCGGAAACGCTCTAATGGGTAAATTCAGTTTTGCGCGACTGGATCGATGACCATCGGGACGACCCTACCTCCCCTAGTATCGGTTCGTACCGCGACGTTTGCGGAACATTCGAAGTACTAATCGTGCCAAAGAGAAAAACTCTGTCAATACAATATGGTGAGCACCCGCCCCTTTGTCCGATCTCCGACATTTTATCGAGGACCCGACACACTCGTCCTCGCTCGCTTGCGTTGCAGCGATCAAGCCGAACTCATAACGCATCTCCAAATCTTCCGTGTTTCGAGATCGGCTTAATGTCGGCCATAGGGATAGAGCGGAAGCTGCTGTGATCTTTGATCGGCGATCAAAATTCGGAGCGAGTCTCAATATTTTATTGCGATTTTTTAAAGGTTGCGATCGCCCTGATCGTTGCGGGCGATCCCAAATGGCCGGCGCAGCGATGGTTCTGGCCCATCCCTCCCTTCACCTCCCGGAAGCGCCAAAATAAATGTTTGTTCAAAGAACAGTACGCAGGCAGCGTTGACGGGCCTGACGCGATTACGAAGCGATAAAATACAGAGGGCCGCGGAGATAATTTCTGACGCGCAGTTGCTTCAATTGCAGGCGAGGGCAAATCGTGGTTCGATCAGTTCCCGAACAGATGCAGACTTGCATGGCAAAGCCGCCCACACGCCTCCTGCCCGCCACCATCCGGCGTGCCAGGACGCCCGGATGGCGTTCCACCAGGCCCGAAGGATCCGCCACAGCCGCCGGATCGGCCTGTAGGCTGAAACGATTGAACTTCGCCATCTGCAACCGGGCATAGTTCCGCATTGGGAGCATACTTGGATGGGTAGATTTGACTTCGAGTTGCGTGACATCATCACTTTCGTCGGAGACACCCTTCGTATTGATGAAAAGCAACTGCGGCACGGAATCCTACGGCTCGAGTTTGATTGGCATCTCTCTGACGGCCGCCCATGCCCATTGCGGGCGGCGTTTCCAGACAGCTACCCATTCGTTCGCCCAGGTGGCACTACGCGGAGAACCATCCACCTTTCCGGAGAAGCATTGCTCGCCCGCCGATGGAACCCTCTGTCTGCTCGGACGAGATACAGGCCTCTGGTCAGCGGAATGGACATTCGCAACCATGCTCAAGAAACAGCTTGAAAATGCCTTGAACGGTAGATCTTCAGGCACGCTCTGTCTTTCCAGCTTAGGCCGTCGGAGACGGCGCCCGGATGCGTGTGCCAGTCGCCAAGATATGGATCATCAGAACCCCGTCAGCGCGAAATCCTACTCCGATCATGATGCTCATGTGTGGCGGTCCAGGGTATTGCACTCGTGGGTAGCCCACATGGCGCGTCAGCTTCTCTTTGGACTTCTTTCCGAGGATAAAGCTGCCGTTGAAGTATATGACTGACGCTCGGACGAACGTCAGCATTCGCTGATTGTAGGGCATCAAACAAATATGCGTCGCGCTTAACTTCCGAGCTAAGGTCGGTCGATTGGACAGTGACCGAGATTGAGATACCTGGCGACGTAGCGCCTGGGTATGACGCTCTCGGCTCGCGAAAAAACCTGACTTCAAGCCTTGATCCGCCCGATGGCTATCCTTATCTCCGGAGCGTGTTAGCACTCGATTAACGTGAGTGCTAACAGCCAGCCATCGGATCGCTTAGATCCGCAATGACATTTGATCGAGGGACCAAAAATGGCAAACATCAATTTCCGACCGCTGCATGACCGCATTGCCGTCCGCCGCGTCGAGTCTGACGAAAAGTCCAAGGGCGGCATCATCATTCCCGACACCGCCAAGGAAAAGCCGCAGGAAGGCGAAATCGTCGCCGTCGGTTCCGGCGCTCGTGACGAGTCCGGCAAGGTCGTCGCTCTCGACGTCAAGGCTGGCGACCGCGTCCTGTTCGGCAAGTGGTCCGGCACTGAAGTCAAGATCAACGGCGAAGACCTTCTGATCATGAAGGAAGCCGACATCATGGGCATCATCGGCTGATCGGCCGATAATCTTTTAACTTCAGCATTTGAAAGCCGGATCTGTCCGGAATTTCGAAACAAGGAGCCTTCAAAATGGCAGCTAAAGAACTCAAATTCGGCCGCACCGCGCGCGAAAAGATGCTCAAGGGTGTCGACATTCTCGCTGACGCAGTGAAGGTAACGCTCGGCCCGAAGGGTCGTAACGTCATCCTCGACAAGTCCTTCGGCGCTCCGCGCATCACCAAGGACGGCGTTTCGGTCGCCAAGGAAATCGAACTGGAAGACAAGTTCGAAAACATGGGCGCCCAGATGGTCCGCGAAGTCGCGTCGAAGACTAGCGACGTTGCCGGTGACGGAACCACGACTGCAACGGTTCTCGCCCAGGCGATCGTTCGCGAAGGCGGCAAGGCGGTCGCAGCTGGCATGAACCCGATGGACCTGAAGCGCGGTATCGACCTCGCTGTTGGCGAAGTCGTCAAGGATCTCCAGGCCAAGGCCAAGAAGATCAACACGTCTGAAGAGATTGCCCAGGTCGGGACGATCTCCGCCAACGGCGAGAAGGAGATTGGCGCCTATATCGCCGAAGCCATGCAGAAGGTCGGCAATGAAGGCGTCATCACCGTTGAAGAAGCCAAGACCGCTGAAACCGAACTCGAAGTCGTCGAAGGCATGCAGTTCGACCGCGGCTACCTCAGCCCCTACTTCGTCACCAACCCGGAAAAGATGATTGCCGACCTCGAAGACGCCTTCATCCTGCTGCACGAAAAGAAGCTGTCGAACCTGCAGGCAATGCTTCCGGTTCTCGAAGCTGTCGTTCAGACCGGCAAGCCGCTCCTCATCATTGCTGAAGATGTCGAAGGCGAAGCGCTTGCTACGCTCGTCGTCAACAAGCTGCGCGGCGGCCTGAAGATAGCTGCCGTCAAGGCTCCGGGCTTCGGCGATCGCCGCAAGGCCATGCTCGAAGACATCGCGATCCTGACCGGTGGTACGGTCATCTCCGAAGACCTCGGCATCAAGCTCGAATCCGTAACGCTCGACATGCTCGGCCGTTCGAAGAAGGTTTCGATCTCCAAGGAAAATACGACGATCGTCGACGGCGCTGGCGCCAAGTCCGACATCGAAGGCCGCGTTGCCCAAATCAAGGCTCAGATCGAAGAAACCACTTCGGACTATGACCGCGAAAAGCTGCAGGAACGCCTTGCCAAGCTCGCTGGCGGTGTTGCCGTCATTCGCGTCGGCGGCTCCACGGAAGTCGAAGTGAAGGAAAAGAAGGACCGCATCGACGACGCGCTCAATGCGACGCGCGCTGCTGTTCAGGAAGGCATTGTACCGGGCGGCGGCGTCGCTCTGCTGCGTTCGTCCACGAAGATCACCGCCAAGGGTGAAAACCAGGATCAGGAAGCCGGCGTGAACATCGTCCGCAGGGCGCTGCAGTCGCTGGTGCGCCAGATCGCTGAAAACGCAGGCGACGAAGCCTCCATCGTTGTCGGCAAGATCCTCGAAAAGAACGAAGACAACTATGGCTACAACGCCCAGACGTCCGAGTATGGCGACATGATCGCCATGGGCATCGTCGACCCGGTCAAGGTTGTGCGCACGGCTCTGCAGAACGCAGCTTCGGTTGCTTCGCTGCTGATCACCACCGAAGCCATGATCGCTGAACTGCCGAAGAAGGACTCCGCCGGCGGCGGCATGCCTAGCGGCATGGGCGGAATGGAAATGATGTGAAAAGGCGAAAGCCTCCACAGCAATCAATCAGATAATAGGGCGGCCTTCGGGCCGCCCCAGACTGCTGACAAACCCCTGGCCTGGCTGGGGGTTTATGTGATTCAGTGGGACAGGTTGAGGAAAACTGTCTCTTCCCAGACGGCTCTCGAGATGGTGACGCTCGACAGCCGGGTGCCGAAGGATCACCTGCTTCGCAAGATCGACGCGGTGATCGACTTCTCCTGCCTCCATGTTCGTATTGCCGGGCTTTATTGCGCCGACGATGTTCTCGACCGGATCGGTGACCACGTTGATCAGCAGCCTCCCACCGGAAATGCGGTCGAGCGGCGAGCGGCGGCGATTGCACACCGGCTTGAGAGCGACAAGGAAGCGAAGCCGCTGGGTCGGCGGCGCCAGCGCTGACGCCAGGTCCTCGCAGCTGCGTCCGGTCGGCAGCAGCGCACCATGGAAAGCCTTCACTTTGCCGTCGATCTCCTCGCAGAGCCGACTGACCTGACTCTTGGAGACACCGCTCATGCCCATCGCTTTGACTAGGTCGTCGACCGAGCGGGTCGAGATGTCCTGGATGTAGGCCTCCTGAATGACGGCTGTCAGCGCCTTCTCCGCTATGCGCCGTGGCTCCAGGAACGACGGGTAATAGGTGCCCTTCCTGAGTTTGGGGATGCGCAGCTCGACGGTGCCGGCCCGCGTCTCCCAGTCCCGGTCGCGATACCCGTTGCGCTGGGCCATGCGCAGCGGGTTCTTCTCGCCATAAGCGGCACCGGTGGAGGCACCCACCTCCATCTCCATTAGTCGTTCTGCCGCAAAGCCGATCATCTCACGCAAAATATCGGCGTCCGGGGTCTTCTCTACGAGCGTGCGCAGGTTCATCATGATATCGGTCATCGGTGGTTCCTTCCAATCAGGTTGGTGTGAGCAATCCGACTTTACCGGAGAACTTCGATGACCGCCGCTTCGCCGCTCGCTCTCGCTCGCTACGGCGCGATTTAGAACGCGCTCCCGAGCGGCTTCGCTACCGCCGAACTACACCACTCGACGGGACACGACCCCACCTATCAGCCGTCTTGGCCTGGATCGGGACAACCTGTTGAGGGTTCCACAGCTAGTTTGCACACCTAGCCGTGGTGTTTACTGCGTATTACCCCCTCTGCAATAGTTGCAGCTGCAAGGCCTCCCAGCGCAATAACTGCGAAAGCTATTGCCCCAAAAAGGCCCCATCCTCCCGAAATTGCACATGCTTCTTCAGGCGTTAAGTCAGTCGCACCATAGGCTGACATGTCGGTATTCATTGTTGTCTCCTTTTTTAGCGCTCAAATGAGAAGATCAGTAACGGTCATCGGCAGCTCCTGCTGCGCGCAACGAGAGAGATTCAAAGAGTCGTGCCAACTGCGCAGAAAGAGCCTCAGAATTCTGCACAGTCACTTACAGGGCAGTGGCAGGCCGGGCCGAACAACACCGTGTCGCGGAGTCGACAAACCCGACATTTCGTGCAGCGGATTTTGGCATCTGGACGTGGTGGTGATTTCGGTTCGCGGCTGAAAGCGCCGGCTGTACCAGCCCATTGAACAACCGGTAGATGCCGCCTCTAGATAGCTATTTAAGCTTATGCTTGTGGCGCTCATCCATCAGTGGCGCCGTCCGGGGGAACTCTTGGACGAGCGCTTTGCAAATTCGGTGGCCGCCACCACGAGGGATCCTCGCTGAGGTTGGTCGAGCCGGTCCACACTTCGCAGAGACCGGCCGAAATGAGCTCGCGACCGCCACCCCGGGTTTTTGGGCCGAGGACTTCTCGTGGTCTTAGCACCGCCGTTCTGGTTTTGGTTCCGGCGTTCGGACGCCCTACGCGACAGGTCAGCGATCAGCATTGCTTGCAGCTGTTCCGCTGTGCCGGGCGCGGGCCGACCGGCGATCCATGTCGATCCGCTTGGCGACAGCGTCGTTAAGTCGTAATAGGTGGGGCAATCGGTAGCAGCTTGCAGATCGGCTCGACCCCGAGCACCCAACGGTGTTCACGAACCGTCGATACGCAGTTCACCTCTCAGGCAATGAGTTGCCGAGTTCCTACGAATGGGAATATTGCTGAAAAGTAGCAGACCGTTGGTGGACAAGGATACGCTCGGAGCTATAGGTCCGATTGGCGGGCCAAACTCGCTGCAGAATTAAAGAGGAAAGTCATGCCTACAGGTACCGTGAAATTTTTTAATGAAGACAAGGGATTTGGCTTCATTACGCCCGAGAATGGCGGAGCGGATGTGTTCGTCCATGTGTCTGCCCTGCAACGAGGCGATTCGCTCCGAGAAGGCGAAAAGGTCAGCTACGAGCTGGGCCAAGATCGGAAGACCGGGAAGTCGAAGGCCGAAAACGTAAGCGTGCTCTGACCCCATGAGCGAGAGGATTGGCCGCGGATTTTTCAGTTTCCGAGCGTAGGCAGGCTAGTCAAATTCCAATAGCCTTGGCGGGATTAGAACCGTCGGCCCGTCGTTACCTCCTTACCTGAAATCCCGAGTCTTCACCTTGATCGCGTCGAGATGCAGCTAGGGATCCACAATACCCCTCGGCCACGGCCCTTCGGCAATCCACGCGGATCGGGCGCCGGCGATCCATAATGAAACTCATCGCCTCGCCCATGCGGCAACGGAAACGCCGCGTCACGCTGACGCTTGCCAGTTTCCCTGACAGGTTGGACAACAGATGAGCGTTCGCGCAGCGTCAATGCAGCAACCAAGAAGAGGGCAGCCGTGCGACGCGATGGCGCAGGAAAGCCAAAAACGAACGTGGATGACCGCGGATGGGGCTCGCTTCGCGGCATCGACTCCAGCAAACCTGTGCCCTTTGTCAAGGACACGGGCGAGCTGCTATGAACAACGAAATCTCCCACCTGACCGCGAGCGCCGCGGCGCTGCTCGCTGAACAACCTGGACTTCGCCGGCCGAAATCGCACGCCTTCTGCTGATGCGATGCGTGCCGAGACCCCTTCCTCGTGAGTACGAACCGTGGCGATTCAGGGTGCTCGGCGCAATCATTCCAGATCTCGATGGTTTCGTCGCTATGGAACGGAGGAACCTGCCTCCACCCGCAATTCCGATCCTGTCGCTGCATCTGCGACCGGCTCTGCTGGCCGGAGTAGGCGTCGTCGAGCGGGCCGGACCGGAGACGCTCGAAATGCTGCGCGGCCAAATGACGGGTGTCAACAAAGTGCCTTTCAGCAGCGCTACCGATGAGATCATGAACCATACATGCCGTTCGGTGGCGTCGTCGCAGTTGCAGTTAATTAGAGAATCCTGCCCCGCGGATTCTCATCTGCCAAATCCGGCTGAAACAACCGCATTCTCACGTTTAATTGCTAAGTGACAGCCGCGATTCCCGGCACGTATCATGTCAAATCCACCAGTTGGAAAAATGAACCAGAATATATTATAACATATATTTTGGTATAGTTTCAGCTCTTTGAGAAAAATTAATGTCTTATCGTATTTTTACATAATATAAACAGTATATATTCTGCTCATATTGTCTTAAAACAAGTACTAGTACCGCGCCACAGAGATTATGACGGGTTGGGTTATCGTAGAATGGGCAAGTCTTCTGGTGGGATGAGAAGTTGGATGCTGCGTGCTGCGCCTGGCACGCGGGATATAAATCCTGCCTTCTCGAGGGTCAGCACCATCTGGTGAACAGACGGAGCCGTAACGGCGAAGTGGCGACGCATGTCGGCTTCGGCCGGAGGCTGTTTGAAGATGCGGCTGTAGGCGTAGATGAAGGCCAGGTACTGGCCTTGGACTTGCGTAAGGCCATGTCTTGCCGTTGCGGCTTGCGGGTCAAGTGAGGGACTCATTTTCGGATTCATCTGCGTCTCCGCGCTGAAGGAGGTGTCGATGAATATAAAGTTTCACGTAGAGCTTAGCCAATCGGAACGTGATCAACTGGCCGTTTTGTTGAGCGGGGGACGCCATGCGTCGCGCAAGATCAAGCGCGCCCAGATCCTGGTGGCGGCGGACGAAGGCTTCAGCGACGAGGTGATCGCGGCAACCTTGAACGTCAGCGGATCGACGATTTACCGGACCAAGCGCCGGTTTGTGGAAGCCAATCTGGAAGGCGCGCTCAGTGAAGAACCGCGCCCGGGTGTTGAGCGCAAGCTATCGAGCAAGGAGGAGGCGCTGTTGGTGGCGACCGCCTGCTCAAAGCCGCCGCCCGGGCGAGCCCGCTGGACCCTGGAGCTTCTGGCCGATGAGATGGTCCGACTCACCGATCATGACGAGTTGTCCTCGGAGACCGTACGTCGCCGGCTGGCTGAGAATCATCTCAAACCTTGGCGCAAAGACATGTGGTGCATCCCAAAGCTCGATGGGGAATACGTCGCGCGCATGGAGGATGTTCTCGACCTCTACGCAGAGACGCCTGATCCACAAAGGCCCGTGGTCTGCTTCGACGAGAGCCCGACCCAACTCATCGGCGAAGTGCGCGAGCCCATTGCGGCCAAGCCTGGCCAGCTTGAACGCTACGACTGCGAGTATCGCCGAAACGGCACGGTCAATCTGTTTGTCTTCATGGACGCCCACCAGCCCTGGCGCAGGGTGAAGGTCACCGATCGGCGAACCAACCAAGACTTCGCCCAGTGCATGCGCGAACTGGTCGACGTCGATTATCCCGACGCCCCGATCATCCGCGTGGTGATGGACAACCTCTCCACCCATTCCGCCGGGGCGCTTTACGACGCATTTCCAGCCCCGGAGGCTCGAAGGGTGCTGAAGCGACTGGAGTTCCACCACACGCCCAAGCACGCCAGTTGGCTCAACATGGTCGAGATCGAGATCGGTGTCCTGCGCAGCCAATGCCTCGACCGTCGTATCGACAATAAAGACACCATAATCGCCGAAGTCGCAGCCTGGGAGCAGCAACGCAACGCTAATGGCGCAAAGATCCAATGGATGTTCACAACCGAAAAAGCCCGCCAAAAGCTCCGCAAAGCTTACCCCGTCAAAGAGTCATAATCTCTGTGGCGCGGCACTAGTAGAGCTTCGTTTTACGTCATTCGCTGCCGCAGCGCCTGCCGGTCACCTTCCGCCCTTCCATCGCTCAGAGAGTGAAGTGCCACCATGTCCAAACAACCCTTGCCGACGCTGCCGATGTGGCGCGTCGATCATATCGAGCCCTCGCCCGAGATGTTGGCGCTACGCGCCAACGGTCCGATCCACCGCGTGCGCTTCCCATCCGGGCACGAAGGCTGGTGGGTGACAGGCTACGACGAGGCCAAGGCGGCGCTGTCCGACCCCGCGTTCCGGCCCGCGGGAATGCCGCCGGCGGCATTTACCCCGGATTCGGTGATTCTCGGTTCGCCGGGGTGGCTAGTCTCGCACGAAGGGGACGAGCATGCCCGGTTACGCACGATCGTGGCGCCGGCCTTCAGCAACCCCAGGGTGAAGCTGCTCGCGCAGCAGGTCGAGGCGATCGCCGCCCAGTTGTTCGAGACGCTGGCGGCTCAGCCCCAGCCTGCCGACCTGCGGCGCCACCTCACCTTTTTCCGCTTCCGGCAATGATCATCAGCGCGCTGCTGGGTGTGCTCTACGAGGATCACGCCTTTTTCGCCGGGCTGTCCGACGAGGTGATGACACACCAGCATGAAAGCGGCCCGCGCAACGCGTCGCGCCTGGCCTGGGAAGAACTGCTCGCCTACATTCGCAGCAAGATGCGCGACAAGCGCCAGGATCCGGGCGACAACCTGCTGACGGATCTGCTCGCGGCGGTCGACCAGGGCAAGGCGACCGAGGAAGAGGCGATCGGCCTGGCGGCGGGCATGCTGGTGGCGGGGCACGAGAGCACCGTCGCGCAGATCGAATTCGGCCTGCTGGCCATGTTCCGCTGTCCGCAACAGCGCGAACGCCTAGTCGGCGATCCATCCCTGGTGGACAAGGCGGTGGAGGAAATCCTGCGCATGTACCCGCCGGGCGCGGGCTGGGACGGCATCATGCGCTATCCGCGGACCGACGTGACCATCGCGGGCGTGCATATTCCCGCGGAGAGCAAGGTGCTGATCGGCCTACCGGCGACGTCGTTCGATCCGCGCCATTTCGACGACCCGGAAATCTTTGACATCGGACGCGACGAAAAACCGCACCTGGCGTTCTCCTCCGGGCCGCACTACTGCATCGGCGTGGCGCTAGCCAGGCTGGAACTCAAGGTGGTTTTCGGTTCGATCTTCCAGCGCTTTCGCGCGCTGCGCTTGGCCGTGGCGCCCGAAGAACTGAAGTTGCGCAAGGAGATCATCACTGGCGGGTTCGAAGGGTTCCCGGTGCTCTGGTGATGCGCGGAAGTCGCCGGGAATCGCGATCTTCTCCGCAATTTGCCGGCGCGCGTGGCGCGCGCTGGTCAGATCAACCAGCCAACAGGTAACCAAGATGGACGTGCAAGAAGCCACGGCAGCATGCCGAGACGCCTTCGCCGAACTGGCGTCGCCAGCGTGCATCCACGACCCGTATCCGTTTATGCGGTGGTTGCGCGAGCACGATCCGGTGCATCGCGCCGCGTCGGGCCTCTTTCTGTTGAGCCGCCACGCCGACATCCACTGGGCGCTCAAGGCCACGGGCGATGCATTTCGGGGACCGGCGCCGGGCGAACTGTCCCGCTATTTCCCGCGTGCGGCGACCAGCCTGTCGCTCAATCTGCTAGCGTCCACGCTAGCGATGAAGGAACCACCGACGCATACGCGTCTGCGCCGGCTGATCTCGCGCGATTTCACCATGCGCCAGATCGACAACCTGCGGCCGAGCATCGCGCGCATCGTCGCAGCGCGCCTGGACGGGATGGCGCCCGCGCTGGAGCGCGGGGAGGCGGTGGACCTGCATCGGGAATTCGCGCTGGCCTTGCCCATGCTGGTCTTCGCCGAACTGTTCGGCATGCCCCAGGACGACATGTTCGGGCTCGCCGCCGGCATCGGCGCCATTCTGGAAGGCTTGAGCCCGCACGCCAGCGATCCCCAGCTCGCCGCAGCGGACGCGGTTAGCGCCGGGGTACAGGCCTACTTCAGCGACCTCATACAGCGCAAGCGCACCGATCCCCACCACGACATCGTGTCGATGCTGGTCGGCGCACACGACGACGATGCCGACACCCTGTCGGATGCGGAGTTGATCAGCATGCTGTGGGGCATGCTGCTGGGCGGCTTCGCCACCACTGCTGCGACCATCGACCATGCGGTCCTGGCGATGCTGGCGTATCCCGAACAGCGGCACTGGCTGCAGGGAGACACCGTGGGGGTGGAGGCATTCGTCGAAGAAGTCCTGCGCTGCGACGCGCCCGCCATGTTCAGCTCCATTCCGCGTATCGCCCAGCGCGACATCGAACTGGGCGGCGTGGTGATCCCGAAGAACGCGGACGTGCGCGTGCTGATCGGGGCCGGCAATCGCGACCCGGACGCCTTCGCCGATCCCGACCGCTTCGATCCCGCGCGGTTCTACGGCACCAGTCCTGGCATGTCGACCGACGGGAAGATCCTGCTGAGCTTCGGCCATGGCATCCACTTCTGCCTCGGTGCGCAACTGGCCCGGGTGCAGTTGGCCGAGAGCCTGCCGCGGATCCAGGCGCGCTTCCCCACGCTGGCATTGGCCGAGCAGCCGACCCGGGAGCCCTCCGCATTCCTTAGGACGTTCCGCGCGCTGCCGGTGCGGCTGCATGTGCAGGGGGGGCTGAGATGCGCGTCGTGGTCGACGAGGATCTGTGCGGAACCACCGGGCAGTGCGTGCTGACGCTGCCGGGCACCTTTCGCCAGCGCGAAGCAGACGGCGTGGCCGAAGTGTGCGTGTCGACGGTCCCGCAGGCGATGCACGCCGCCGTGCGGCTCGCGGCCAGCCAGTGCCCGGTCGCCGCCATTCGGGTCATCGAAAGCGACGCTGGCGACGACGAGCGCGCCAGCGCCGACCTTGCGCCTTCTCCGGCGGAGGCAGAGCGGCATGCCGCGAAAGACCAAAGCAATCCAGGAGGGCACGATGGGACGGTTTGAAGGTAAGGTGGCCGTGGTGACCGGCGCGGGCGCCGGCATCGGCAAGGCATGCGCCCTCGCCATCGCGCGCGAGGGCGGCAGAGTGGTGGTGGCCGACATTGATGGCTCGGCGGCCATCGCCTGCACCGCGCAGATCGCGGCCGAAGCAGGCCACGCGCTGGCAGTGGCCATGGACATCGCCGATGCGCAGGCGGTGGCAGCGCTGTTCGAGACGGCGGAGCGGCACTTCGGTGGGGTCGACCTGCTGGTGAACAACGCGAGCGCCATGCACCTGACCCCGCGCGATCCTCGACCTGGACCTGGCGGTCTGGGATCAGACCATGGCGACCAATCTGCGCGGCACGCTGCTCTGCTGCCGGCAGGCCATCCCACGGATGATCGCCCGCGGCAGTGGCGCGATCGTCAACATGTCGTCGTGCCAGGGGCTCAGCGGTGACACCGCGCTGACGTCCTACGCCGCGTCGAAGGCGGCGATGAACATGCTGTCGGCCTCGCTCGCCACCCAGTACGGTCATGCGCAGATCCGCTGCAACGCGGTTGCGCCGGGTCTCATCATGACCGAGCGTCTCCTCGCTAAGCTGGACGAGTGCATGCAACGGCATCTTAGCCGGCACCAGCTCCTGCCGCGCGTCGGCCGCCCCGAGGACGTGGCCGCGCTGGTGGCGTTCCTGCTCTCCGACGATGCTGCGTTCATCACCGGCCAGGTCGTGTGCATCGACGGCGGCATGCTGGCGCATGTGCCGACGTTCGGCGCTGATCGAAGAGATCGCGCCCGAATTGCTTGGCGGAACACTGGTCGCCCAGGACGGCGGCGCGCACCGGCAGGCGCGCGATGCGATCAAGGCGGCGTTCGTGCCCAAGGGGCTGACCCAGGCCGGCATCGGCGACCTGTTCGCGCCCGTCATCTGGGCGCGGGTGCAGGCGTGGCGTGACCGCGGCGACGTAACTATCCTGCGCGAAACCGGTGACCTGATGCTCAAGCTCATCTTCAGCCTCATGGGAATCCCAGCGCAGGACCTGCCGGGATGGCATCGCAAGTACCGGCAACTGCTGCAGTTGATCGTCGCGCCCCTGGTCGACCTGCCCGGACTGCCCTTGCGGCGCGGCCGCGCCGCCCGCGACTGGATCGACGCACAGTTGCGCCAGTTCGTCCGCGACGCGCGCGCGCATGCCGCGCGCACCGGGTTGATCAACGACATGGTGAGCGCCTTCGATCGCAGCGACGATGCGCTCTCCGATGACGTCCTGGTCGCCAATATCCGCTTGCTGCTGCTTGGCGGTCACGAGACCACCGCCTCGACGATGGCCTGGATGGTGATCGAGCTGGCGCGGCAGCCTGTGCTGTGGGACGCCCTGGTCGAAGAGGCGCAACGCGTGGGCGCGGTGCCGACCCGGCACGCGGACCTTGCGCAGTGTCCAGTCGCCGAGGCGCTGTTCCGCGAGACGCTGCGCCTGCATCCGGCGGTCACGCTCCTGCCGCGTCGCGCGCTGCAGGAATTGCAACTCGGCCAACGGCGCATTCCCGCAGGCACCCATCTGTGCATCCCGCTGCTGCATTTCTCGACCTCGGCGCTGCTGCACGAGGCGCCTGATCAGTTCCGCCTGGCGCGGTGGCTGCAACGCACGGAGCCGATCCGGCCGGTGGACATGTTGCAGTTCGGTACCGGCCCACACGTCTGCATCGGCTACCACCTGGTGTGGCTGGAAATGGTGCAGTTCTGCATCGCCTTGGCGCTGACCATGCACAAGGCCGGGGTGCGGCCGCGGTTGCTGAGCGACGTCGAAAAAGGCCGGCGCTATTACCCGACCGGACATCCGTCCATGAAAGTCCGCATCGGATTCTCATGAGCTGGCATCGCATGCCCCGTGTGGCGAGGCAGCGGCGCCGGCGACGCGCGGCATTGCTGCACTCGGTGCGCGCGCTCGGTGCGACGCCGGCAACACCGCGGCGGCTCGCCGCTCGCCCTGGCCATCTCCTATCAGGTACAAGGACATGAACAACATGCAGACCGGTTCCAAGCTACACGACGACCGACCTGGCGTTTCCGCGCTCGGCGGATTGGGCGCGCAGGCGCGCGCCGCATCCGGCAGGTTGCTGCCGGAGATCTGGATGCAGGACGGCGCAAAGCGAGTCGAACAGGCGCTGGCGCGTCTTCTCTGCGCCGAAGACGACGGTGAGACCGAGCTGATGGCGGCGATGCGCTACGCCACCTTGAATGGCGGGAAGCGCACCCGAACCTTGCTCTGTCTGGCTGCCGGCGCACTGGCCGACACGCCGGCGCACATACTCGACGACGTCGGCGCCGCCATCGAGATGATGCACGCCTGTACCCTGGTCCACGACGACCTGCCCGCGATGGACGACGACGTGCTTCGCCGCGGCCTTCCGACCGTGCACGTCAAGTTCGGCGAAGCCACTGCGATCCTGGTCGGCGATGCGCTGCAGGCGCACGCCTTCCTGACTCTGGCGAGCCTGGATGCGCCGGGCGACAACCGTATCGCGCTCGTGCGCGAACTGGCGCACGCGGTGTCCGCCGAGGGTGCCGCAGGCGGGCAGGCCATGGATCTGTCGCTGGTCGGAAAGTACGTCGAGCTGGACAGGATCGTGGCTATGCACCGGATGAAGACCGGTGCGCTAGTGCGCGCGTCCGTTCGCATGGGCGCGCTATGCGCCATCGCGGAGGATGCCGCGCACGCTGCGCTGTACTGTGCGCTCGATCGCTACAGCGCCTGTTTTGGCCTGGCGTTGCAGGTGGTCGACGACATTCTCGACGCGACAGCGGATACCGCCGACCTGCGCGTCGATCATGGGCCTGCAGGCAGCGCGCCAGTTCGCGCTCGATCTGTTGCGCGACGCCGAGGAGGCCATCGCCCCGCTGGGGCCGCGTGCGGAACCGTTGGCGCAGATGCTGCAGCGGGCCAACCCGTATCTGTTCATGCACGCGCCATGCGCATGAGCGCGCCCGTCAGCATGGAGTCGCCCGGCAGCGGTGCATGCTGCACTGTATCCGACTCCGCGGCGACGTGCGCGGCGTCTGCCCGATCCTGGTTCTCGTCAACCGCCTGCAGAAGGAGCATCCCGCGTGAATGCGCTGTCCGAACAGATCCTTTCCGAATTGCGCCACCTGCTGAGGGAGATGAGCGACGGCGGCAGCGTCGGTCCGTCCGTCTATGACACGGCGCGAGCTCTGCAGTTCCACGGCAACGTCACCGGGCGGCAGGACGCATACGCGTGGCTCATCGCGCAGCAACAAGCCGATGGCGGATGGGGAAGCGCGGACTTCCCGCTGTTCCGCCATGCACCCACGTGGGCGGCGTTGCTGGCATTGCAGCGTGCCGATCCTCTTCCCGGCGCTGTCGACGCAGTCCAGGCTGCAACCCTGTTCCTCGAGCGCCAGCCCGATCCCTACGCGCATGCGGTGCCGGAAGACGCGCCGATCGGCGTGGAGCTGATCCTGCCGCAGTTGTGCGGCGAGGCCGCATCCTTGCTGGGCGGCGTGGCGTTTCCGCGCCACCCGGCGCTCCTGCCGCTGCGGCAAGCGTGCCTAGTCAAGCTGGGGGCGGCGGCGACGTTGCTGAGCGGCCATCCGTTGCTGCACTCCTGGGAAGCCTGGGGGACGTCGCCGACCACCGCATGCCCGGATGACGACGGCAGCATCGGCATCAGTCCGGCGGCCACCGCCGCGTGGCGTGCGCACGCCGTGACACAGGGGAGCACGCCGCAAGTCGGGCGCGCCGACGCGTATCTGCAGGCGGCATCGCGGGCGACGCGCAGCGGCATCGAAGGTGTCGTTCCCAACGTCTGGCCGATCAATGTGTTTGAGCCATGCTGGTCGCTGTACACCCTCCATCTGGCCGGGCTGTTCGCGCATCCCGCGCTCGCCGAGGCGGTGCGCGTGATCGTCGCGCAGCTCGACGCCCGCCTGGGCGTGCGCGGTCTGGGCCCGGCCTTGCACTTCGCGGCCGATGCGGACGACACCGCCGTTGCGTTGTGCGTGCTGCGCCTTTCAGGCCGCGACCCGGCGGTCGATGCGTTGCGCCATTTCGAAATCGGCGAGTTGTTCGTCACCTTCCCGGGCGAGCGCAATGCCTCGGTGTCGACCAACATCCATGCCCTGCATGCGTTGCGACTGTTGGGAAAGCCCGCCGCCGGCACCAGCGCCTACGTCGAGGCCAATCGCAACTCGCACGGTCTATGGGACAACGAAAAATGGCACGTTTCGTGGCTGTATCCCACCGCGCATGCGGTCGCTGCGCTGGCGCAAGGCAAGCCCCAGTGGCGCGACGAGCGCGCGCTCGCGGCGCTGCTGCAGGCGCAGCGCGACGACGGCGGCTGGGGCGCCGGTCGCGCGTCCACGTTCGAGGAAATCGCCTATGCGCTGTTCGCGTTGCACGTGATGGACGGGAGCGAAGAGCCGACAGGTCGCCGGCGCATCGCGCAGGCGGTGGCGCGTGCGCTGGAGTGGATGCTCGCCCGCCATGCGGCGCATGCATTGCCGCAGACGCCGCTGTGGATCGGCAAGGAACTGTATTGCCCCACCCGGGTCGTGCGCGTGGCCGAACTTGCCGGGTTGTGGCTGGCGCTTCGTTGGGGGCGGCGCGTCCTGGACGGGGGAGCAGGAGCGGCGCCATGATCCAGACCGAACGCGCGCTGCAGCAGGTGCTGGAGTGGGGGCGTTCCCTGACCGGGTTCGCCGACGAGCATGCCGTGGAAGCGGTCAGGGGCGGCCAGTACATCCTGCAGCGCATCCACCCGAGCCTGCGCGACACCAGCGCCCGCACCGGCCGCGATCCGCAGAACGAAACGCTGATCGTGGCGTTCTATCGCGAACCGGCGCTGCTGTTCTGGCTCGACGATTGCAACGACCTTGGCCTCATCGCGCCGGAGCAGCTCGCCGCGGTGGAGCAGGCACTGGGGCAAGGCGTGCCGTGCGCGCTTCCCGGATTCGAGGGCTGCGCTGCGCTGCGCACTTCGCTGGCCGCGCTCGCCTATGATCGTCGCGACTATGCTCAGCTTCTCGACGATACCCGGTGCTACTGCGCGGCGCTACGCGCCGGACACGCGCAGGCGGCTGGAGCGGAACGCTGGTCCTACGCCGAGTACCTGCACAACGGCATCGATTCGATCGCCTACGCGAACGTGTTCTGCTGCCTGTCATTGCTGTGGGGGCTGGATATGGCAACCTTGCGCGCGCGTCCGGCATTTCGCCAGGTCCTGCGGCTCATCTCCGCGATAGGGCGCCTGCAGAACGATCTGCATGGACGCGACAAGGACAGGTCGGCCGGCGAGGCCGACAACGCGGCGATCCTGCTGCTGCAGCGCTATCCGGCTATGCCTGTGCTGGAGTTCCTCAACAACGAGCTGGCCGGCCATAAGCGCATGCTGCACCGGGTGATGGCGGAAGAACGCTTTCCCGCGCCGTGGGGACCGTTGATCGAGGCCATGGCGGCAATCCGCGCTGAGTACTACCAGACATGGGGTAATCGCGGCGCGACCGTCCCAGGCCAGTCTATAAATTACGGATGGCAAGGGTGGTTGCCCCCGATAAGATGGAAATACGGGCTCTCGATTGGTACCGGGCCCAAACACCAAATGGAGGCAACCATGGACCAATATATAGGGCTCGACGTTTCGTTGAAAGATACCGCCATCTCGATCCGAGAAGACGGGAAGCGGATATGGCGCGGGAAGTGCCCTTCGGACCCAAAACTTTTGGCGCAGATGATCCGCAAGCACGCGCCAAACGCCAAGCGCGTCGTATTCGAGACGGGGCCGCTGTCGACGTGGTCTATCATGCGCTGACGGCCGAAGGGGTTCCGGCAATCTGCATTGAAGCGCGGCACGCAAAAGGTCTTGAACGAGACGCTCAACAAGACCGATGCCAATGATGCGGATGGCTTGGCGCAACTGGCCGAAGCCGGCTTCTACAAGGCGGTCCGGGTAAAAGCGTTCGACAGCATGCTGACGCGCACGCTGGTGACGGCCCGCAATCAGCTTTTGAGCATCTCAACCCAGCTCAGCAACCAGATCCGCGGCCTGATGAAGACGTTCGGTCTGATCGTCCCCAAAGGAACAGGTCGGGTGTTTGATAGCAATGTAAGAGAGTTTTTGGATGGGAATGACGGCCTGGCATGGATCATATTGCCTCTGCTTGAGGCGTGGCGCGACATACGCAAGCGCGCGGCCGATCTTGATCGCCAGTTGCTCGTAGCGGCGCGGAAAAGCCAGGCGACGAAGCTGTTGATGACGATCCCGGGGATCGGCGCTGTCACCGCCGTCTCCTATGTCGCCGCGATTGAAGATCCAGACAACTTCCGAACGTCGCGCTCGGTTGGCGCCTGGCTCGGGCTGACAACGCGGCGCTACCAGTCAGGCGAAGTCGATTATGACGGCCACATCTCGCGAAGAGGTGACAACCGTCTGCGGGGACTGCTTTATGAAGCGGCGACTGTGATCCTTACGAGAACCAGTGCCAGGAACGAGAGCAGTCTCAAGAGCTGGGGGCTTAAACTGCGTGAGCGGTTGGGCTTCAAGCGCGCTGCGGTGGCGATCGCCCGTAAGCTTGCGGTCATCATGCACAGCATGCTCAAGACGGGAGAAGTGTTCAACGCATTGGCTGGCGCCACCGCATAAGCGAAGTGCCAGCCTTCTAACTCAGCGCGTCAAACCCGATTTGAGGCACTGAGCGTCCCTGCTGCGGACGTGGATTGGATCATTCCGTTGAGTTGGGCTGCAGCTCGTTCGAGACTGCGCACCAGACATAGGAAGGTCCACCCTGCGAAGACCCATTGTGCGGCGACATTTGTCGACCGCGGAGACAACCCTGCTCCCGGCGCTGGACAGCTCTGAAGAAAATATGGCCGCTGAGGCCCCGATCCAAACAGTAGCCCATTTACGCCGCGTTGCCTGTCGCGCAACACGGCAAAGACGCCGAATACCAAAAATACCTTGACGAACGGAATGCGATTAGACAACCGCTACCGCAGCGACGCTGCGGGGGGAGGCCAGCGTGCGCCGGCCTGAGCGCGCGGGAGGCGACGGCGTGCGCGCGCTGCCGTCGGTCCGATCCGACGCAACGCCGTCGCCCGATGCGACGGACTGGGCGAGCATGAGCGACACCGCCCTGAGCCGGCGCAAAGACGACCATCTGGACATCGTGCTGGATCGGCGAACGGCACCGGCCACGGTCGCCGCAGGCTGGGAGTACATCCGTTTCGAACACTGCGCATTGCCCGAGTTGGACCTGACGCAGATCGACCTGTGCGCGTCGCTGCTGGGCAAGACCATGCGCGCGCCGCTGCTGATTAGCTCCATGACCGGCGGCATGCCACGCGCCGAGGCCATCAACCGGCATTTGAGCGAGGCAGCGCAAGCCTTGGGGATCGCCATGTGCGTCGGTTCGCAGCGCGTGAGCCTGCAATCCGGCAACTCCCTGGGGTTGACGCGCGCGCTGCGCCGCGTGGCACCAGACATTCCCTTGCTGGCCAATATCGGCGCCGCGTAACTGCGCGAGGCCGACGGCCTGGATCTGGCGCGCCGGGCGGTAGATGCACTGGAGGCCGATGGACTCATCGTCCATCTCAATCCGCTGCAGGAAGCGGTACAGCCGGAGGGCGACCGCGACTGGCGCGGCGTCTTGGCGCAGATCGCTCGCGCCGCACGCAGCGTGGGCGTGCCGATCGTGACCAAGGAAGTGGGGTCGGGCCTGTCCGCCTCGGTGGCTTGTGCGCTCGTCGAGGCAGGCGTGGCGGTGATCGATGTCGCCGGCGCCGGCGGCACCAATTGGGCCGCGGTGGAGGGCGAGCGCGCCCGCAATGCCGCCGATCGTGCAGTGGCGATGGCGTTCGCCGAGTGGGGGATTCCGACCCCGGCCAGCGTGCAGGCGGTACGTCGGGCGCTGCCAACGGTGAAGCTGATCGCGTCGGGCGGGATCCGCGACGGCATCGACGTGGCCAAGGCCATCCGCCTGGGCGCGGACATCGCCGGGCAGGCGGCCGGCGTGCTGGACGCGGCGACGGTGTCCACCGAGGCGGTTGTCGCGCATTTCGAGATCGTCATCCGCCAGTTGGCCGTTGCCTGCTTCTGCACCGGCTCGGCCGATCTGGCGGCGTTGCGTCAGGCGCGCTTGTTGCCCTCTGCGCATCTGCCCGCCGGTTGATGCCGGCGTCGCCCGCACGTGGCGGCGGGTGCCTAGACTAGTGCCCGTCCATAAACGGTAAACTGCTGAAATTATTGTAGGAATCGCGATATCTCCGCGGGCAAAGCCCGGCGGTTTCAGGTATACTTTAGATCAAGCGACTGATTCTAAAGACAAACCCGTAACCGCCGGAGCCGACAATGCGCCAAGAACGCACCGTCCAATCCAGTATATTCGATCTTTTTGCCGGGCACGAGATCGGCCGTGAATTGAAGGCGATGTCGCAATGGCTGGATGAGCATCGCGATCTGCTCGGGCTGGTGACGCGGGACCTGCGCCGGCATGGTCTCAAGGAGACCGGTCGCGAGGGGCTGCCGGCCGAGGCTGTGCTGCGCTGCGCGCTGCTCAAGCAGCATCGCCAGCTGAGTTATCAGGAACTGGCCTTCCATCTCGAAGACTCCGCCTCGTTCCGGGCCTTTGCCCGGCTGCCGTGGGGATGGAACCCGAAGAAGTCGGTCTTGCACAAGACGATCAGCGCGATCCGGGCGCAAACCTTTGAAGAGATCAACCGGGTGCTGCTGGCGAGCGCCAAGCGGGAGAAGCTGGAAAATGGCAAGGTCGTGCGTGTGGACAGCACCGTCACCGCGGCACTGATCCATGAGCCGAGCGACAGCAGCCTGTTATGGGACGCCGTGCGGGTGATGGTGCGACTGTTGCAGCAGGCCGAGGCACTGGGTAGCGCCATTCCATGGCACGACCATCGCCGCGCGGCAAAGAAGCGGGCTCGGGCGATCGAATATACCCGCGGCCGTCCCAAACGGGTGAAGCACTACCGCGCACTGCTCAAGATCACGCGCACGACCTTGAGTTATCTGCAGCAGGCGAGCGAACAGTTGCCCCAGACGGCGGGCCCGGCCGGCGAACTGTGGCAGGCCCAGCTCCGCCACTACCGGCCACTGATCGCACGGATCCTCGCCCAGACCGAACGGCGGGTCCTGGCCGGGCAGCCGGTCCCGGCCGGCGAGAAGCTGGTGAGCCTGTTCGAGCCGCATGCCGACATCATCGTCAAGGGCAGCCGCGACGTCGACTACGGCCACAAACTCAATCTGACGACCGGCAGAAGCGGACTGGTCCTCGACCTCGTCGTCGAAACCGGCAACCCGGCCGACAGCGAGCGCTTGCTGCCGATGCTGGAACGCCACATCGCCTTTTATGGCCAGGCGCCGCGTCAGTCGGCAGCCGACGGCGGCTATGCCAGCCGCGCCAATCTGCGCGGAGCCAAAGCCTGCGGCGTCCGCGACATGGCCTTCCACAAGAAGTCCGGCCTCCGCATCGAAGACATGGTCACAAGCCGCTGGGTCTATCGCAGGCTGCGCAACTTCCGCGCCGGCATCGAGGCCGGCATCTCTTGTCTGAAACGCGCTTATGGCTTGGGGCGCTGCACCTGGCGCGGCCTCGACCACTTTAAGGCTTATGTCTGGTCCTCGGTGGTCGCTTACAATCTCGCCCTCTTCGCCCGCCTCAGGCCGACCTGACACCCCTCATCCGGCAGCGTTCAGAGCACACCCGGCGAGCGGTGGCCGATACCTCATGACCCCATTGCCACCAGATCGCGCTTCGCGCCATAACCTGCAGGGTTCTGTGCCATCACCCGTCCCAACAAACATCCTTCAGTGGACAAGCAACCTTGAAAACCCCAGAAAAACAGGCGTTTATGGACGGGCACTAGACTAGTGCCCATCCACAAACGGTAAACCGCTGAAATTATTGTATGAATCGCGATATTGCCGCGGGCAAAGCCCGGCGGTTTCAGGTATACTTTAGATCAAGCGACTGATTCTAAAGACAAACCCGTAACCGCCGGAGCCGACAATGCGCCAAGAACGCACCGTCCAATCCAGTATATTCGATCTTTTTGCCGGGCACGAGATCGGCCGTGAATTGAAGGCGATGTCGCAATGGCTGGATGAGCATCGCGATCTGCTCGGGCTGGTGACGCGGGACCTGCGCCGGCATGGTCTCAAGGAGACCGGTCGCGAGGGGCTGCCGGCCGAGGCTGTGCTGCGCTGCGCGCTGCTCAAGCAGCATCGCCAGCTGAGTTATCAGGAACTGGCCTTCCATCTCGAAGACTCCGCCTCGTTCCGGGCCTTTGCCCGGCTGCCGTGGGGATGGAACCCGAAGAAGTCGGTCTTGCACAAGACGATCAGCGCGATCCGGGCGCAAACCTTTGAAGAGATCAACCGGGTGCTGCTGGCGAGCGCCAAGCGGGAGAAGCTGGAAAATGGCAAGGTCGTGCGTGTGGACAGCACCGTCACCGCGGCACTGATCCATGAGCCGAGCGACAGCAGCCTGTTATGGGACGCCGTGCGGGTGATGGTGCGACTGTTGCAGCAGGCCGAGGCACTGGGTAGCGCCATTCCATGGCACGACCATCGCCGCGCGGCAAAGAAGCGGGCTCGGGCGATCGAATATACCCGCGGCCGTCCCAAACGGGTGAAGCACTACCGCGCACTGCTCAAGATCACGCGCACGACCTTGAGTTATCTGCAGCAGGCGAGCGAACAGTTGCCCCAGACGGCGGGCCCGGCCGGCGAACTGTGGCAGGCCCAGCTCCGCCACTACCGGCCACTGATCGCACGGATCCTCGCCCAGACCGAACGGCGGGTCCTGGCCGGGCAGCCGGTCCCGGCCGGCGAGAAGCTGGTGAGCCTGTTCGAGCCGCATGCCGACATCATCGTCAAGGGCAGCCGCGACGTCGACTACGGCCACAAACTCAATCTGACGACCGGCAGAAGCGGACTGGTCCTCGACCTCGTCGTCGAAACCGGCAACCCGGCCGACAGCGAGCGCTTGCTGCCGATGCTGGAACGCCACATCGCCTTTTATGGCCAGGCGCCGCGTCAGTCGGCAGCCGACGGCGGCTATGCCAGCCGCGCCAATCTGCGCGGAGCCAAAGCCTGCGGCGTCCGCGACATGGCCTTCCACAAGAAGTCCGGCCTCCGCATCGAAGACATGGTCACAAGCCGCTGGGTCTATCGCAGGCTGCGCAACTTCCGCGCCGGCATCGAGGCCGGCATCTCTTGTCTGAAACGCGCTTATGGCTTGGGGCGCTGCACCTGGCGCGGCCTCGACCACTTTAAGGCTTATGTCTGGTCCTCGGTGGTCGCTTACAATCTCGCCCTCTTCGCCCGCCTCAGGCCGACCTGACGCTCCTGATCCGGTAGCGTTCAGAGCAAGCCCGGCGAGCGTCGGCCGATACCCCATGACCCCATTGCCGCCAGATCGCTCTTCGGGCCATAACCTGCGCGGTCTTGTGCCATCACGCGTCCCAAGAAACGATGTCAGCCGGCAAACAACCTTTCAAAACCGCAGAAAAACAGCCGTTTATGGACGGGCACTAGTCTAGCAGGCTGCTAAAATACCTAGGCCAAAGATTCGACTATCTCCACATTGGCGAGGCGGTTCGATGCACGGGAGCGATGTGTTCATGGAGCAGCTGTTCACGATGAAGCGGTTGGAGGATTTCGTTCCAGCCGATCATCCACTGCGCCCGATCCGGCTGATGGCCAACGAAGCGCTGGTGCGGCTAGACGGCTTATTTTCTGGCATGTACGCCTGCAGTGCCAAAGGCGGTCGCCCAAGCATTGCGCCGGCAATTGATGGAGCAGGTGCAGTACAACCTGCTGTACCGCTGGTTCATCGGTCTGTCGATGGACGATGCGGTGTGGGTGCCGACGGTGTTCGGCAAGACCCGCGAGCGATTGATCGAACACGATGCGGTGATCGCGCTGTTCAACGAAGTGGTGGAGGTCGCCAATGACCGGGGCTGGTTGCCGGGCGTACATTTCAGTGTGGATGGCACGTTGATCCGGGCCTGGGCCGGGCACAAGCGTTTCAAGCCCAAGGACGGCGATGACGAGGGCCGCAGCGACTTCCGCGGACAATCGCGCAGCAACCACACGCACGTGCCCACGAGCGATTCGGATGCGCGGCTGTATCGCAAAGGCAGCACGGCCAGCGAGCTGCGAACCGGGGCCTTCGGGTTCGTGCTTTCGATCGCCGCGCCGGTGATGTCGATATCGAAGGTGAGTGTGGCGAGATTGCCGGTCAGGGTGTTGGTTTCGTCGTCGATCTGGATGAAGTTCACGAGGTCGGGCATCGCGGTATCTCCTTTTGCTTGCGTTGTCGATGGACACGACAGAGGACCGGCCCCAGGCCTGCACCGGCGCCGAAACCAATGCGCTGATCCGGCACCATCGCCGTGGAGATCAGCGGGCCGACGCCGGGAACGCTCATCAGGCGGCGGCAATTCGCCTCGTTCTGGCTGATCTCTTCGATCTTGCGGCGGATTGATGGGTTCATCGAGCCACAGCCATCAGATCGTTCATCCTGGGCGAGAGCTCTCAGATGACAGCAGCTGCACTCGTTGTCGGCTATTCGACAATGTCGGACATGAGACACTGCGCTGTCGGCGTGATCGCGTCGTTTTGACGATTTTCTGGTTTGGCGCAGTAGTTGCTTGGCTAAAGAGAAGTAGCCTAGCACAACCAATAGGAGTTCCTCGATGTACAGCCTCGCCGAACAGGCAGTCGCCACCACGAGATCAATGCCAGCGAAGCTGCCCGCCAGTTGGCATGTGGCCAACCTGTGACCGTCAATCCCACAAGTGGGGACGCCAAAAAATTCACGACGCGGCCACGCGTGACAACAAGGCGCTCGCTCGTCCCGCCGCCTGATGAAGCGCAGCGGTGCGACAGCGTAGAGTGCTTCACGGAAGACCGGTCAGGTTCTGGCCCGGCAATTTCCACACCAGCTTGCAGATCGAGGCTCATCCGTGCCGCGCTCCCGCCCAGTCCCGCAAATTGATCACTCTCCAGCAAAGGACAACGAATGTTTTGCGAATACTTCCATTCCCTGAAGGGGCTGACGCGGTCAGCCTCGCAACGGCAGGCGACACCGGTCCCTCAACACCAGTGGCTTGCGCAGTGGGCAAGTCTGACTCCACACGAAGGGGATCTGAGGCGAAGAAGCTCAGGCTCAAGACGGAGGCGCTGTACGAAAGACGCGGTCAGCTCATGAAGCGCGTCTCCATCAGATCCGTAGCGATCTCCTGTTTTCTGTTCGCTGCCCCATCATTCGCCGCCGCAGACAACGCTTTATTTTCCTCCGACGATGGCAACGTCGTCCTTTTCGGCGATATCGGCCTCGCCAACATCAAGGCCCAGGAATTTTTCTATATCGGCGACCACAAGCTCAGCCAGCTGAACTGGGAAAGCAAGGGGATGACCCTCTTCACGGCTGGTGTCGACGCGCAGATCGACAACGACTGGAGTTTGAAGGGCAGCGTCAAAGTCGGCGCGATCGGCGACGGTCACATGACCGACTACGACTGGATGAGCCTCGGGCACGATGACTGGAGCCACCGCTCGGTTAGTCCCGATACCGAACTCGATCACTATATCGCCGGATCGATCGAGATCGACCGGATCATCTACGGCAACGAGACCAGCAGTTTTTCGGTCGGCGCCGGTGCCCGCTATACCGACGTCAAATGGACGGCCTATGGCGGCTCCTACGTCTATTCGAGTAATGATTCTTTTCGCGACGTATCCGGGACATTGCCAAGCGGAAAAGGTGTCAGCTACCGGCAACAGATTCCGGTTGGCTTCGTCAGCCTGAGCGGCGAACACGTCCTCGGCGATCTTACCATCAGCGGCGGCATTCAGACCGGCTTGAGCTTTGGCATCAAGGACATCGACGACCATTGGGTGCGCGACAGGCGTTTTAGGAGTGACATGTCTCCGGCACCGATGATCGGCGCCAATGTCGCCGTCAGCTATGCGGTGACGCCAAGTGCTTCGCTTTATCTGTCCGGTTCGTTCGATCGGGTATTTCACAGCCGCGGGGACAGGCAACGTCACAACTTCGCGACAGGCGAAAATAACTTCGGCAAGGATTTCGCCGGGGCCACGTTCGAGGCAATGTCAGTCTCCTTCGGGCTAAAGGGCACGTTTTGACGTGGCCGCGAGGCGCGTAGGTCGGGTCATTCCGCAGATGGTGTTGCAGGTGAACGTGTACCACGTCCATGCTGCGTTCGTTACATTGGAAGATCCCTCCGGCGAAAACCCTTCATGCGGCGATCAGGTATCGACCGCGCAGACAACCGTGCTCCCGGCAAACGTCATCAACAACGCAGCATGAAACAGCGTGTCCGCACATCCACGGTTTCGTACTCGTCCCGGTCGAACGATGCTCGGCGGCGCCATTGTTGTGCATGTCAAAAAGAGCTTGATCAGTGCCTGGCGATTAGATGGGATATTCGGCTTTGCGTCTCAGCATTGACCATTGCGGATTGCAGTCCTGCGCTTCTGGCTGATGGTAAAACGAGGTCATGTCTTTCGACAGCCTCAAACATCAAGGGAGAAGCGCAGCATGAAACGCTATTGTGCACTGGACGTATCGTTGAAAGAGACCGCGGTCTGCATTGTTGACGAGACAGGCAAGATTTGCCGGGAGACGAAAGTTGCCACTCACCCTGAGGAAGCGCCCCTTATACCAACGTGAGTGGTTTCTGACTCGTTTTGCGGTTTCCAAATCAGTTGAATTCTGAATCTCTGTCGCAAACGGAGGTTTGCGGATGACATTGGGAATTCCACTGCGCGATGACTTCGACGGTTTTGCCCTGCGGGCATTGGCCAAGAGCACGAAGGATGCGGCACAGGCTCGGCGGCTTCTTGCCCTTGCCGAAATCTATGATGGTCATTCACGCAGCGACGCGGCCAGGATCGGAGGCGTGACCCTGCAGATTGTCCGCGATTGGGTTATGCGCTTCAATGCCCGCGGTCCGTCAGGGCTCATCAACGGCAAAGCGCCTGGCAATCAAGGAAAGCTTTCCGCTGTGCATCGCCAGGCTTTGGCGAAGATTGTCGAAAGCGGGCCGATACCAGCAGTGCATGGCGTCGTTCGCTGGCGGCGCAAGGATCTGGTTCAATGGCTTTTCCAGGAATACCGGATCTCTGTGGACGAGACGACCATTGGCCGCGAATTGAAGGCGCTCGGCTTTGCAAAGCTGTCTGCTCGTCCGCGCCATTACGCCCAGAACGAGGGTGACCTGGAGAGTTTTAAAAAAACTTCCCCGCCACACTGGCAACCATCAAAAGCAGGCTCCCCAAGAACATCGAGATCGAGCTCTGGTGGGCCGACGAAGCTCGGATAGGGCAGAAGAACAAGATCACCCGACGATGGGCACGCAAGGGCACAAGGCCTTCGGCACCACTCGATCAACGCACGATGTGGACTTATATCTTCGGCGCCATCTGCCCCAAGAAGGGCAAAGCTGCGGGCCTTGTTCTTCCCTACTGCGACACCGATGCCATGAACCATGCCATGAACCAGCATCTGCTCGAAATCAGCCAGGCGGTCGATGAAGGTGCTCATGCCGTGCTGATCGTTGATCAGGCTGGATGGCACGTCACGCCGAAACTCAAAGTACCCGACACCGTCACCCTGCTGTTCCTGCCGCCGCGGTCGCCCGAATTGAACCCTGTCGAGAACCTGTGGCAATTTATGAGGGAGAACTGGTTGTCCAACCGGATATTCAAAGACTACGACGACATCGTTTCCCATTGCTGTGACGCATGGAACAAGCTGGTCGCGCAGCCGTGGAAGATCATGTCAATTGGAATGCGTGATTGGGCGCACCGGTTTTGATTAGCGCTCGTTGGTATTAGGGGAGAAAGGGGTTAGCGGACAAGATCACGACTAGATTTCCTGTCGGCAGCGTCGTGCAGCCACGGCCTCAGGAGTATCACTGAAGGCAGGGTCAACTTTATCATAATGGTTCTTTAAGGAGTTATTGGCATGCGCGTAGAAAACGATCCTTCTGATGTGATCGGTGTGTCGGTCACTCCCACGCAACTTGATAATCTGTCTTCTGCGATTCTGCAGCAGGGGGGGATGGCGCGAGTGTCGCTGCCAGGCGATGTGGTGACCTGGGCGGCAGGCGGTCACCAGACGCTCAGCCGGATGCTTTCCGACGAGCGTTTCAACAGGGACTGGCGACAGTGGCGGGCGCTCCAGGACGGCGAGATTCCCGAGAATCATCCGCTGATCGAGATGTGCAAAGTGGACAACATGGTCACGGCGCATGGCGCCGATCACCGGCGCTTGCGCGGCCTGCTGTCCAGAAGCTTCACGCCCAGTCGTATCGCCATGCTGGCGCTACGGATCGAACAATGCGTCGATCGACTCCTAGCCGAGATGGCGCAGCGCGGCGGCAGTGCCGATCTGATGAGCGAGTTCGCCATTCCGCTGCCCACCAACGTGATCGCCGAACTGTTCGGTTTGCCGGACGAACAGCGCGAGGAGATCGTCGCGCTCACCTACAGCCGGGCTAACACCTCCGCGACAGCCGCAGAGGTGCGACAGACGCGGCAGCGCATCCCGGAGTTCTTCCGTCGCCTGATCGCGCTCAAGCGGGGCCAGCTCGGCGACGATCTGGCTTCGGCCCTAATCCTCGCGCGCGACAACGGCGAGCTCGTTTCCGACACCGAGCCCATCGACATGTCGAAACTGGGCGAGGACGTCACTGAGACGCTGGAGGAGATTCCGCGCCGGTTCAAAGTGATCGAGACGGTGCGGGAGAAATTTACCTGCCGTGACTGCGAGTCGATCAGCCAGCCGCCGGCGCCGTTCCATGCCACGCCGCGCGGCTTCATCGGCCCTCATCTGCTGGCCACGATCCTGTTCGACAAGTTCGGAATGCATAGCCCTCTCAACCGCCAGAGCACCCGGTTCAAAAGCGAGGGCATCGAGCTTTCGACCTCGACGCTGGCTGACCAGGTCGGGTTTGGGACAGCCGCGCTCATGCCGGTCTTTGATCTGATCGAGGCGCATGTCTTCGCGGCCGAGCGCCTTCACGGCGACGACACCACCATTCCCATTCAGGCCAAAGACAAATGCACGACCGGGCGCATATGGACTTACGTATGCGATGACCTGCCCTTCGGCGGTGCGGCGCCGCCGGCGGCAATATACTATGCGTCGAGTAACCGGCGTGGTGAGCACCCGCAGAAACACCTGGCCGGGTATGGCGGCATTCTGCAGAGCGATTGCTACAATGGCTTCGAGCCGCTCAGTGTCGCCGAGAAGAAAGCGGTGCCGATCACCTTTGCCTTTTGCCATGCGCATGCGCGGCGTAAATTCTTTGAACTGGCCGACATCCAGAAAAGTGCCCGTGATCGCAAACGCAGAGGCAAGCCGATCTCGCCGATCGCATTGGAGGCCGTCCAACGGTACGATGCGCTGTTCGAGATCGAGCGCCAGATCAATGGATTGAGCGCCGAAGAACGACTGGCCGCGCGGCAGGAAAAGAGCAAGCCGCTGTTCGATGACATGCACGAGTGGCTGAAACAGGAGCGCGCCACGCTCAGCAGATCCTCCGAGGTCATCGAGCCGATCGACTACATGCTGAAGCGATGGGATGGTTTTGCCGGTTTCCTGGAAGATGGCCGGATTTGTCTCACGAACAATGCCGCCGAGCGCGCGCTGAGAGGTATTGCCCTCGGCGCCGCAACTGGACCTTCGCCGGTTCCCAGCGTGGGGCCGATCGTGCCGCCATCATGCTCACCTTCATCACGACCTGCCGTCTCAACGACGTCGACCCAAAGGCATGGCTCGCCGATGTGTTCGCACGCATCGCCGATCTTCCCGTCTCCCGCCTGCACGAACTGCTCCCGTGGACGTGGAAAAGGCTCCGTGAGGCCGAAAAGGCCCAGGATCAGTACATCGCCTGAGCGACAGCCTCACCATACATCAGCAAGTGCGCCTGCGCGCGAGCCAATTCCGCGGCCTTCCGCGTATGGATACGACCGTGACGACCTGGCCCGCTTTACACCTTTGAGCCCGGCGACCTCGATCTGATCCGGCGTCGCCGAGAGGGCCGCAATCGTGACGTTGCTCGCCGAGTAACCGACGGCCGCAAAGACGCCCTCCGTGATGTGAATGACTTCCTTCCTGAACTCGGCGGAACTCGCGCGGAGTTGCTCACGACCTGCGAACTCGTCTGCGACAGCGGACGACGAGAGGCCAACAGTCGATAGGGTCATCAAAGCTAATCCTCGTAACTCAACGTGAATTTCCCCGGAAGGAGCGGCTGTCGATTCATGCCACTGCGCGTTAGAAGCTCGTCATGGCTTGATCCCTTCTGCTTGGCAAGCTATCACGACTGGATGCGAGATGGCGCGTCAGCTGCCTCGCAATTTTTTCTGCGAGCTGCTTCATCCGTCAGTCTAGCAGATTAGCTACGGGCAAGGCTGGCCATCGCCTCGAGGAAGGCATCGATCTCTTCCTCGGTATTATAATAATGTGGCGACGCTCGTACGACAGGCGGAAGCTGTCGCTCATAGGCATCAACCGGTGTACTGGAGGGCGGGGAAACCGAGACGTTGATTCCTTTGCCAGTCAGATAAGCCATGACGGCTGGCGAGTCCCAGCCGCTAACGGTGAATGAGATGATGGAAGCAAGCGGCGCCCCCAGATCATGTACGGTTACGGCATGCATCCCTCTCAGGCCCTCGCGAAGCTTGGATGAAAGGTGGTTGCAACGCTCCTCGATGTTTTCAACCCCAATGGCGAGCGCGTAATCCACTGCCGCCCGCAGGCCGAGACGAACCGAATAGTTCTTCTCCCACGTTTCAAAGCGTCTCGCATCGGGTCGCAATTCGTATCGATTAGGCGCAGTCCAGGGCGCGCCGTAGAGGTCGATCATCGCTGGCTCGATCGTCTCCAGGACGGATTTGCGCATGTACATGAAACCCGTTCCCCGCGGCGCACGGAGAAACTTCCTACCAGTGGCCGTAAGGATGTCGCAGCCCAGCGACTTAACATCGATCGCGGTTTGGCCCGCAGCTTGGCATGCGTCGAGCAGATAGAGAATGCCGGTTTCTCGTGCTATTCGACCGATCGCTGCTGCTGGATTGATAAGTCCGCCGTTCGTCGGGATCCAGGTGACTGCTATCAACCGAACGCGCTCATCAATCATTTTCGCCAGCGCGTCGGGATCGAGGACGCCAGACGCGTCATTCGGAATGACTTCGATCGAAACGCCGGTACGCTTGGCAACCTGGAGAAAGGCGACGTAGTTGGCTGCAAATTCGGCACTTGCCGTCAGGATCCGGTCCCCAGGTCCAAAAGAGAGGGAGTAAAACGCGCGCTGCCAGGCGATCGTCGCGTTTTCAGCTATCGCTATCTCGTCGCGAGAGCAGTTTACGAAAGTGGCCAAGCTGTCATAGGCTCCCTCTAACAAGGAGTTGGCCTCCGCTGCCGCCTCGTAACCTCCGATTTCGCCCTCCCGGCTCAGGTACCCAATCACTGCATCGATCACCGGGCTCGGCATCAGCGCCGCCCCAGCATTGTTCAGATGGTTTCTGTTCTCTGTGCCGGGGGTATCAGCACGCAGACGAGGGAGGTCCAAAGTCTTGGGAGCGTCGCGGCTTATTTCCGACATGAGGGATTCCTTCCTTTGATCGAACCAACAATCTTGTTGACGCAATTGGCATGGTCGCGGAAGGCGATACTTTCGCAACCTGCTGTGCAGAAATGGGCGCCGTTGTATGGACGCTTGCCAGTTCGGCTGTAGCTCTGCGAGCAGTCCATTTGCGAAACTTCACGAAGACGAGGGTGCGTTTCTCAGAAGTCGTTGTTCGTCTCGACGAACCAGCTTTTTCAGGAACTGCTTTACGGCTCTCACTCTCGGGAGATAAGCCAAGTCCTGATGTGCCGACATCCAGATCTCACGTTCGCCGCTCAACTCGTCGAGCACTGGAACGAGACCGAGGTTCAGACTGCGTGCGAATTCGGGAAGGGCCGCTGCGAACATCTGCGACATCATGCTGTTTGAGCTGAACGCGATTTTTGGGGCGGGTACCAGTTCCTCCAGCCATAGAACGCTTTCGAGCTGGACCAGCTCCTCGATATAGCCGACGAATCGGTGGTTGCTAAGATCCGCCGCGTCAGAGGGAACGCCATTGCGCTTCAGGTAGGCCTGCGAAGCGAACAAGCCGGTCTTGAACCGTCCGATCAGCTGACTGTCGAGAGAAGTTCCGTGGGGTTTGAAGAAGCTTAGGAACAGATCGGCTTCCCGGCGAGCGACCCGAACCGTTTGCGGTGATGTTACAAGCTCAAGGTTAAGATCAGGGTATCGGCTACTGAGTTCAACGAGGCGCTCTGAGAGATAAAGCGTTGCGATGCCCTCCATAGTGGCTAATCTGACTGTGCCGCGAATTTCGTCACGATTGCACACGTCGCTTCGAAGCGCATTCACGCCGTTCTCGATTTCCTCCGCTCGCCGCATTGTAACCAGCCCGGCCGCTGTCAGCAAAAGTCCGTCCTTGGTCCGTTCGACGAGTGCGCCGCCAACCGTGTATTCCAGACGAGCAAGCCGACGAGATACGGTGGAGTGGCTGACTTTCAGTTCCCGGGCTGCTCCGGTCACGCTCTTGCACCGGACGACGATGAGGAAGAGTTTGAGATCGTCCCAATCAAGATGGTCGATTGCAGTCGCCATAGTATCCCGGTCTATTTTTGCACAGCGTGGTCCATCCTATTCGGATTGGCGCGCAAATTCGTTCTGTTAGTTTCGAACGGCTGTAAAGCTGAACGTGCAGCGTACAATGAAGCAAAATACCCTGCGGACATGCTGATCGCCAGCAGGTTGGCTCCGCTTGAACCTGCCTTTGGAGGAACCATGTCAAGACGAACTGTGAATGCTTCGAACGCTGCGGCAGTAGGACCGTATTCGCACGCGACATGGGCCGGCGACTTACTGTTCTGCTCCGGCCAGACTCCGCCTGATCCGAGCACCGGCAAACTTGTCGACGGCAATGTCGCCGATCAGACCCACCAGTGTTTCGATAATCTGTTTCAGGTCCTGGAGGCTGCAGGCCTCGAGCCGGATGATGTCGTATCCGTCAACGTCTATCTCACCGACATGGACGACTTCGCTCAGATGAACGAGATTTACGCCACACGGTTTTCATCGCCCTACCCTGCCCGCACCACAATCGGCTGCACCAGCATCCCGCTTGGTGCACGCATTGAAAAACGGCGCATCGCTTGTGGTATTTTCGGAGAGCTTTCTTCCCGGGTTTCCTGTCTGGGCGGCACTTTACCCACCCATCCAATCGCACGGACATTTCAAACGCTTCTTGAATGCTTCCGTATACGTGGACGGACCTGAAATCGAGCGTGTGCGGAAAGCTGCGTCCGACAACGGTGTTTTCGTTTCAATCGGTTTCTCCGAGCGCAACCCGGCAAGTGTCGCAGGTCTGTGGAATAGCAATGTCCTGATTTCCGATACGGGTGAGATCCTGATCCACCATCGAAAGCTGGTCGCAACTTTCTTCGAGAAACTGGTTTGGGATCCCGGCGACGGCGCAGGTCTGGTTGTCGCAAATACAAGAATTGGCCGTATTGGTGGTCTCATTTGCGGGGAGAACACAAACCCACTCGCGCGCTACAGTCTGATGACGCAGGCCGAGCAGGTTCATATAAGCACTTTTCCGCCGATCTGGCCCACTCGCGTTCCGACGGAGAGCGACAACTACGACAACCGGGCAGCCAACCGCATTCGGGCCTCAGCCCATTGTTTCGAGGCCAAGTGCTTCGGCATCGTCGTCGCCGGTCGGTTGGATGAAGGCGCACGCAGATCTATTGCTTTGGATGATCCCACAATCGCGGC
The DNA here is from genome assembly GCF_042140505.1 of Rhizobium sp. T1470. Classification (NCBI taxonomy): domain Bacteria; kingdom Pseudomonadati; phylum Pseudomonadota; class Alphaproteobacteria; order Hyphomicrobiales; family Rhizobiaceae; genus Rhizobium; species Rhizobium sp. T1470. The sequence continues at coordinate 392,879 of NZ_CP148093.1, read as the reverse complement.
GATCATAGATGCCGGTCCGCGGGCCAGCAGCTTTTTCCTTGGGCCAACTGGGGCGCCAATTGGTGATGAAATGATCGATGAAGGTATCGGCTATGCCCATATCGATCTCGACGACTGTGTTGAGCCCAAGCGGTTTCACGACGTCGTTGCTGGTTACAACCGCTTCGATATTTTTGACGTCACTGTCAACCGGAGACGCCGAAAGCCGATCAGATTTTTAGAAGGCCGCGCTGTGGAGGCTCTAACGGCCCCCGAGGCGATGGGTTTGCCGGAGTAAGTCGATGACGCGGACGGGTATGCACATGACCAAGAAGGGTTTCTCCTTCCAAGGTCCGGCTGACGGCGTTCATGCCCTGAAATCCTGGATCACCCCGGAGGACGATCTTTTTCTGGTCACGCATATGGGGTTCGTCGAGATCGATCCAGACCATTGGTATCTCGATGTCGATGGCCTCGTGGACAACCCAACGAGGTTGCGTCTCTCGGATCTTCAAGCCATGCCTCAGCACGAGTACATGTCATTTCATGAATGCGCTGGCAGCCCTCTTGCCCCGACAGTCGCCAAGCGCAGGATTGGAAATGTGGTTTGGAAAGGCGTGCCGCTGTCGCTTGTTCTGGAACGCGCGCAGATCAGTGCCGATGCGTCCTACGTATGGACTTCCGGCCTCGAGTGGGGCGAGTACGCAGAAGTCGAAGAACCTTATCAAAAGGACCTACCTATCGAGAAAGCACTTGCAGAAGAAGTTCTTCTCGCACTTGAAATCAACGGTCAGCCGCTCACTGCGGAGCGCGGAGGTCCGGTTCGACTGGTTGTGCCGGGTTGGTATGGAACGAACTCCGTAAAATGGGTTGGTTCGATCACGGCCGCGAACCGGCGGGCAAGCGGCGCCTATACGACGCGTTTCTTTAACGACCCGACGCCATCAGGGGTGAAGCCAGTTTGGAGCGTCGCCCCGGAGTCCGTTATCGTGTCGCCGTCTCCAAATGAACTGCTTTTGGCTGACGTGCCGACGAGAATATGGGGCTAGGCTTGGGGAGATCGTCAGATATCGAGCGTCGAAATCAGCGTAGATGGAGGAGGCTCCTGGCAGAGTGCTATTGTAGGTCCGCGCGAGGATAGAAGTTGGCAGTGGTTCGAGTTGCCATGGATCCCAGCATCTGTCCAGCATGTCCTGCTATGTCGCTGCACCAACGAGCTTGGCGAAGGACAGCCGCCATCGGACGCAAGAAACGCAGTGCACTCAGTCCAAGTTCAAGTTGGTGTCTAGCAAGCGCGAGGTGAGATGGCCTCAACAACGCGTAGAAAAGTCCGAAGTCCTCAAAACTCGGCAGTCGTTCTCAACCGGTGCAAGCGTGCCGAAGAGCATTCGGCACGCTTTCGGGATGTGAGCCCGCTTTCAAACCACCCCCGGCACGACGAACACCGCCCATGCGACGATCGGGCCGATGATCGCGATCAGCGCGCTGTAGATCAGCAGCTGTCGCAGCACCCGCTCTCGCCTGTCATCCGGTGCATTTGCGACGACAAGGGCGCCATTGGTGGAAAATGGGCTGGTATCGACGATCGTCGTCGAGATCGCGATCGCCACCACCACGCCGATGGCGCTGACGTGTCCTTGCAGCAGGAACGGAACAGCGAGCGGGATGATGGCGCCTAGCAGCGCGGTCGAGGATGCAAAGCCGAAACGATAGCAACCGTAAAGCAAAGCAAGAGCGCGACGAGGAGCGGCATGCCCAGGCTGGAGACGGCGTTTGCGACGTAATCTACTGTCCCAGCTTTTTCCATGACTCCGACATAGGTGATGATGCCGGCAATCAGCAGCACGGTCGACCAGCTTACCTTGTCGATCGCCGCCTTCTGGGTCTTCGGCGACAGCAGTTCCAGGACGACGGCGACGGTCATGGCGACGAGGCCAACGTTGAACTTAAAAACCAGGGCGCCGGTGCCGAGCGCCGTCAGGCCGATCAAGGTGGTAACTCTCTCATTGTTCAGGCGCAACGTCGTCGCGGTATCAGCCGTCGTACCGTATGCATGCTCCCGGATCGGTTTTGCAGGTGTGCCGCCATGACCCCTGATCGATGCCGATACACCTTCGGGATGCAGCTCTGGCAGGGGGCCGGACGAAGCCGCTTTTTGTTTCATCACCTTTGCGCCGCCGAAAACGAAGAAGACCAGCACCGCGATCGCCAGATTGAAGAAGAAGCTGGCGAGAAACAGCGAGGTCGGAGCGAAAGGCAGGCCGGCCTTCGCAACGATCTGGTTGGTGATTCCGCCGTAGATGCTGATCGGCGAAAAGCCGCCTGCCTGCGCGCCATGGATTACCATCAGACCCATCATGACCGGGTGAATGCGGTACTGCACGGCAAAGCTCAGAGCGACGGGTGCCAGGATTGCGACCGCCGCAGGCCCAAGGGCCCCGAAGCCGGTGATGATGGCCGCGACGAGGAACACGACCCAGGGTATCAGAGCAATCCGCCCGCGCACCAGTCGCACGGCACATTCGACGAGCCAGTCGATCGTGCCGTTGATCTGCGGGATGGCAAACAGATAGGTGACGGCGACGAGCGGCAGGAATAGATCACTCGGAAAGCCTGAGAAAATGTCTGTGGTTTTCATCCCGATGATCATCGAGCCGAGCACGAAAGCGCCGGCAAAGGCGAGCGCTCCCATGTTGATCGGCTGGATCGTCGCAATGATGAACATAGCGACCAGCAGGCCTATGGCCAATAGTTCAATACCCATGATTCCCCTCCCTCCGACGCCTCCAGCGCCGTAGTTGTTGTGTTCAAGATTGATGCGGGATGTCGACGCACCCTCCTCCCAGAGGGCGCGGCCGCCTTACGCCCTCGTGTAAAGATCGGCGTATTGCTGCCGCAGGATGTTTTTCTGAACCTTGCCCATCGTGTTTCGCGGCAGGTCGTCCGCGAAGATGATGCGCTTGGGTTGTTTGTAGCGTGCAAGACGGTCTTGGAGGGCGCTGACGATGGTCTTTTCATCGATGCTCGCGCCGGGCTTGCGCACGACGACAGCGGTTACGCCTTCTCCGAAATCGGGATGCAGCACTCCGATCACAGCGCTCTCAACCACACCCTCGATCTGATCGATCTCGCCTTCGACCTCCCTCGGATAGATGTTGTATCCACCCGAAATCACCAGATCCTTGCCGCGACCGACGATGTGGACATAGCCTTCCCGGTCGATCTTGCCGAGATCGCCGCTGATGAAGAAACCGTCGGCAGTGAATTCGGCCGCCGTCTTTTCCGGAATGCGCCAATAGCCCTTAAAGACGTTCGGCCCCTTGATCTCGATCATGCCCGTCTCTTCAGGCGACAGCACGAGCCCGGTGGCGGGATCGGTGACGCGCACAGTGACGCCCGGCAGCGGGAAACCGACGGTTCCGGCAATCCGTTTTCCCTTATAGGGGTTCGACGTGTTCATATTGGTTTCCGTCATGCCGTAGCGCTCGAGAATGGCGTGACCGGTGCGGGCCTGGAACTCGGTATGGGTTTCTGCCAGCAGTGGAGCCGAACCGGAAATGAAGAGGCGGATGCTGGCGACCGCCCCTCTGTCGAGGCGCGGGCTTTGCAGGAGGCGCACGTAGAAGGTCGGCACGCCCATCAGCATCGTTGCCTGCGGCATCAGCGACAGGATCTCCTCTGGATCGAACTTCGACAGCAGGTACATCGAGGCGCCGGCGAGCAATGTGACGTTGGTGGCGACGAACAGCCCATGCGTGTGGAAGATCGGCAAGGCATGGATCAACCGATCATCGGCGGTGACGCGCCAATAGTCTCGCAATGTCAGGGCGTTCGAGAGCAGGTTTCCATGCGTGAGCATCGCCCCCTTGGAGCGTCCGGTCGTCCCCGACGTGTAGAGGATCGCAGCCAGATCGTCTGCGGAGCGCGAGGCATCGATAAAGTCGGCCGGCTCATCGCGTGCGAGATCCAGCAACGAGCCGCTGCCGTCGGCATCGAGCGTTTCGACGATCGCGCCGTGAGGCTTGGAGATTTTCTCGACGCCCCCCCGAGCAGCCGACGAAACAACCACCAAGCGCGGCTCTGCATCGCCGATAAAGTAATCGAGCTCAGCCAGCGGATAGGCGGTGTTGAGCGGCAGGTAGATCGCGCCGCTTCGAATGCAGGCGAGATAGAGAATCAGGGCTTCGGCGCTTTTCTCGACTTGCACCGCAACTCGGTCGCCGGGGCGAATGCCAAGCGTGTCCATCGCGCTGGCAATGCGACCAGAAAGCGCGAGCGCGTCATTGTAGGTCCATGTGCGAGTGCTATCGATCCGGATGAACGGCGCGTCACCGGGCGCGGCGGCCCGCATGGCATCGAAAAGATGGTTGCTCACTTTCGCCATCCTCCAAGCGTTGAGTTCATTATGTGCGTGAATGGCCGGGAGCCTTGTTGGCCATTGCCGCCGCGGCGGCTTTCGTCGTTCTGGTTGAGCAAGCTCTTGACGGCCGGCGAGGCAATCACTTCGCCGCGCTGCGCCAGAGCCTCGTGGTTGGCCACGATGTCGTCGAGCTTGCAGAGGTAGTTGACCATCAGGCCGTGTGCCTGCTGCATCGCCTTGGTCGAGCGGTCGCCAAGAAAATTCAGTCTTTCCAGTCGAGCGCCGTTGCCGAGATGGAAGCGCGCTACAGGGTCGACGGGGCGGCCCTCCGGCGTCCGTTCGATCAGGAAATAGTGCGCCGCAAGCGGCAGCAACACGCGCTCAACCTCGACTGCCGTGCTCTCGTTGTCAGGCCAGTTCCGGTCGTCCAGCACCATCAGCGTTTCGCGGGCCGCTTCCGACAGAAGCGGATCGGTGGCGGAGGCGCGCGCCTTGGCAAGCCACCGGGCAAAGCCCGGAACCGGCGAAAGCGTGACGAAATTCTTCAGTCCCGGCAGGTCTCTGCGCAAATCGTCGACGACCTGCTTGATCAGGAAGTTGCCAAACGAGATCCCTCGCAGGCCATCCTGACAGTTGGAGATCGAATAGAAGACGGCCGTTGTCGCCTCGTCGGGATTGATCTGCTCCCTGCCCTCGTCGAGGACATCTGCGATCGCGCACGGCACGGACCGCGTCAGCGCCACCTCGACAAACACAAGCGGCTCGTCGGCAAGGCGCGGGTGGAAGAACGCGAAACATCGACGGTCGGCCGGGGCCAGACGACGCCGCAGTTCCTCCCAGCCGGCGATCTCGTGCACGGCCTCGTATTTAATGATCTTTTCAAGAATATAGGCCGGCGTCGACCAGTCGATGGGGCGCAGCGTCAGAAAGCCGCGATTGAACCAGGAACCGAACAGATGTGTAAAGTCAGCGTCCAGCGCGTGGTACCCTTCGGACCGGTCTTCGGAAGCAAGCAGGTGCTGACGCATCTGGACAAGCTTGGCGGTGCCGTTCGGCGCGTGATTCAATCGGCGCAAAAGCTCCTGCCGCCGCGGCTCGGCTGCCTGATGAAGAGCAATGATCGCAGCGGAGCTTTTTTCGCCGCGGTAATCTTCAATCGCCTGATCGAGCCTGGTTGTGTCTGGTCCGAATTTTTCATGAAGCATATCTAGGAATGCCTGTGCGCCCTCGCCCCCGAGCGCACCCCAGCGATCGAGTATTTCCGCTGCAAGCGCCATGCCCGAGGCTTCGCCGCGGCTCGATAGGAGCATTTCACAGAGTGTCTGGAGATCGGTTTCGGCGGCGGCCTGCTGGTTACGCGAACCGGAAAACAGAAGCTGGCGGCCCCGGTCCGTGATGCTCTGCGGCATGTCGGTAAAGAAAGAAGTCTCAGGCATGCCATTCCTCTCTTCTGTCGGCGTTGATAGCCGCTTTCCATCACGGGGTTTCACAGATAGTATGTAGAATGTTACTCTTCGTACACGATATCAACTATCGTGTATACAATAATTGGATTTGTGTATGTGGAAAGCAGAGCGAATGTCGGAAAATGTCGGCCGGTGGCTTCGGGATGAGATTGAAAATTCAATTCTGTCCAACGAGTTCTTGCCTGGGGAGAGGCTCGACGAAACGGTTCTTGCGACCCGCTTCGGCGTCTCCCGCACACCGGTGCGCGAAGCGCTGATGCAGCTCGATGCGATCGGCCTAATCGAGATCCGGCCACGCAGAGGGGCTGTCGTCATCGATCCGGGGCCGCACCGCGTCTACGAGATGTTCGAGGTCATGGCCGAGTTGGAGGGCTTGGCTGGCTCCCTCGCCGCACGGCGGCTGGACAAGGCGTCAAGCGAGGCGATCACGGCCTCGCACGGTCGGTGCGAGCAATCGGCTGCCGCCGGCGACAGCGATGCCTATTATTACGACAATGAAGAATTCCATAAGGCGATCTACGCGGCGAGCCGAAGCGACTTTCTTCAGGAGCAATGCGCGCAGTTGCACCGGCGTTTGCGCCCCTACCGCCGACTGCAGTTGCGCGTCCGCAACCGCCTGTCGACCTCCTTCTCGGAACATTGCGCCATCGTCGATGCGATCTTTGCCGGAGACGGAGAGGAAGCCCGGCGCCTGCTGCGGGGACATGTCGGCATTCAGGGTGAAAGGTTCAGCGATCTGGTCGCAAGCATGGCGACCAGATGAGCACCTGCGCATCAGTCTCGATGTGAACATCCGGTAAAGGTGTCCGGCAAGTCATGCGCGAACAGGCATTTTGAAATATGCGCGGCAGTCCTGATTGGTGCTGACGTCAAAGAGCAGAGCGCACTGGCAATGCATCCTTTTTCCACGAAGGTGGATGTGGTGGGCACAGGATGCGCTGGCGGCAATCCCACTTGTCTCGGTTCGGTTGAGAAATTTCAGTCACCGTCCGCCAGGGTCGTCAATGTCAATTCCAATAGACTTTACCACGGTTAAAATCTCTTGAACTATTCAGATTCTAGCAGCATTGATTCTGTCGACGCTACTTGCTATCTGCTGTGAACGACATTATTACTGATTGTGTATGCTATGATAGACAAAATACCTCCAAATTCATCCATATCGCTCGCCACTCGGTCAGCGCTGCAGCTTCTTGCAGCGGAGATTCAGGCTGCCCGCAAACTCCGCGGCTGGACGGAACTTGAGCTGGCCCAACGCACCGGCTGTTCGCGGTTGACACTTCGTGCGATCGAGGCGGGAAAGCCCACGGTTGCGATCGGCCACGTCTTCGAAGCTGCGACAATGGTCGGATTGTCTTTATTTGGAGGGCAGCAGGAAACAACAGCACGACTATCAGAGACCAAGGTGAAGCTTGAACTTCTACCGGCGCGTATCCGTCATCAGAAGCCGGAGCTAAAAGATGATTTCTGACCTCTCCGAACTTTACGTTTGGATATGGCTACCAATGGAAACGCACCCGGTCGTCGCCGGGCGCGCGGTTCGTTCGCGTAACCAATTCTTTTTCAACTATGGTCGCAGTTACCTCGAACGAGAAAATGCAATCGCGATTTTCGATCTCGACCTCCCCCTAGAAGCGGGCATTATCGAACCTCCGGCGGGCCACCTTCTCGCCCCGTCCCTTCGCGATGCATTGCCCGACCGGTGGGGTCGCCGGGTTATTGTCAACGATCTGCTTGGACTGAGACGCGACGAGATCGATGAAGATGCCTTTGACGAAATGACTTTCATGCATCATTCGGGTTCCGACCGGATTGGAGCGCTCGACTTTCAAGAGAGCGCGAGCGAATACACACCTCGCGAAAGCGATAATGCGACCTTGGTCGAGTTGCAGACTTTCGCAGACAAGGTAGAGGCAGGAGAACCGGTCCCGAAGGGCCTTGATCGCGTCATCCTTCACGGCAGCTCCATAGGCGGCGCCCGGCCTAAGGCCCTGATATCCGACGAGCAAGCGGGAAGACGACGCAAGCTGATTGCCAAGTTCTCAGCAATCAATGATACTTTTGCCATGGTCAGGGCGGAGTTTGTCGCAATGCGCCTGGCATCCCTTGCAGGCATCGCCGTGGCACCGGTCGAGATAAACCGGGTTTTGGACCGCGACGTTCTTCTTGTGGAGCGCTTTGATCGCCTACCCTTGGGACAATCGTGGACCAAGCGCGCGATGGTTTCCGCCCTTACCTGGACGCAAGAGAATGAGCTCGCCGCTCACCATATCTCATACCAGATGCTAGCAGAGCTAATCCGGAGCCGATTTTCCAGTCCTCTGAAAACCCTGGAAGAATTATTTTCCCGGCTCTGCTTCAACATTCTCGTCGGGAATACCGATGATCACGCCCGCAACCATGCGGCCTTCTGGGATGGCGAGATGCTCAGCCTAACGCCAGCCTACGACATTGCGCCACAACGTCGAGGCACACCCGAGGCCAACCAGGCGATGATCGTCGGCGGAGCAACTCGGGCGGCTCAACTGACTAACGCATTGGCCGTCTCACCTTCGTTTTTGCTCTCTCAACCGCGAGCACGCGAAATTATCGACAACCAGGCTGCGGCAATAGTGGCCAACTGGCGATCGACCTGCGATGAAGCCGGGATGACCGCAATAGAGCGCCGCTTTTTTGAAGGGCGGCAGATCCTCAATGGGTACGCCTTCGATGGTTATGGCCCCGCCCCTCAACTTCCGAGCTGAACGAGCTGCAGAGCAGAGCATTTCCTTTTTGGGTACTTTTTGTAGGGGTTGCAATGACGCGGTCCCAGGAAACTCAAACCGCCGTGATGGCGCCCCTCCCCAGGGTAAAGGACGTCCTCAATCTGTACGAGATAGGACAGCCATTGGTTCATGGAAACCGAGTTCTTGGGTGTGCTGATCAATCTGACACACCAGAGGTTCATCGAACTTCTTCCCGGCAATCAGTTGAGAGTTCTCAGAAGCCCGACGTGCGCGCGCTCAGAAGCGCGGAAGGATGCTCAACTCGCGGGCCGACGTTTGGGGCCGGGAACCAATCCCGGATAGTGGCGTTTAACCGAGGATGTCGATGCCCTCCGACATCAGCTCAACTGTACGAGGCTCTGTGTTCTCTCCTGTTCGCAGAGCCTCATCCGTGACGGCTTTGAAACATGGAAGATCCAGGCTTCAACAGCTTTCGCTATGGATTGGCGGTAAGCGCTCATTTCCATGCGCGTTGACGTGGCCCATTTGACGTGGGTCGCTTTGTGACGGCCCTATCGGATCAGGCAGCGGTAGTTTTGGCGAAGTTGAAGGGCAGCAAATCAGTGATGTCGGAATCTGTTGCGCGCTGCGGCAGTTCGGTAAGCACGTGGCGCAAGTAGGCCAAGGGTTCGATGCCGCAAGCTCGGCAGGTCAGCATTAGGCTGTAGACGACGGCACTGGCCCTCGCTCCGTCCACGGTGTCGCTGAACAGCCAGGATTTTCTGCCAGTGGCAAAAATTCTGATATCGCGCTCGAGTAGGTTGTTGTCGATCGGCATCCTGGCGTCTTCTGTGTAGCGCGTCAGGTAGTCCCACTGATTTAGGGTATAGGACACGGCATCGCCGATCTTGCTGTCGGGCAAGACCTTCGGGGCGATGTCGTTGAGCCATACCTTGAGAGCATTCAGGATGGGGACACTGTGTTGCTGGCGGAAACGGCGAATGCAATCGGCTTGCGTTTCGCCCTTGTCAGGCTTTGCGTTGCGCGCCTGGCTTTCAATCCGGTAGATCTGCTCGAAGAATTTCAGCGCCTGCTCCGGCGGACCGCCGCCTTTCTTTCTTGCCTTGAGGGCATCGACGAAGCGACGCCTGGAATGCGCCATGCATCCCAGATGGGTGGCCCCTGCCAGCGTGCGCCAGGCGGAATAGCCATCGCTCATCAGGATGCCGTGGTAATCGCCGAGGAAGGCCTGCGGATAAATCTGGCCGCGGCCGGGTTGATAATCGAGCAGCACGATCGGCTCGTCGCTGTCCTCTCCACTCCGATACGCCCACATGAATGATGTGCTGGTGGCCTCCCTGTCCTTTTCCTTCAGCACCTGGACCGTCGTCTCGTCGCCATGGATGATGGCTTGAGACCTGAGCCGCGATTTCAGCGCGTCATAGATGCGGGAGAGATGCCTCTCGCTCGAGCCGATCACCCAATGGCCCAGAGCACCGCGGCTGACGGGAACGCCGGCACGCTCGAAGGCCTGGGCCAGGCGGTAGAGCGGCGTGCCATCGACATATTTGTGAACAAGAGCAAATGCCAGCGTCGAGGCCGTGGCGATGCTGCCCGGCAAGGGCTGCGCGGGCATTGGCGCAAGGACAACAGGCGTGTTGATCCCGGTGCGATCGCAATGGCGGCAGGCATACTTGAGCCGCACATTCTGCAGGACCTTGGCCTTCACCTCGATGTGGAGCTGCTCGGTGACGGCCTCGCCCATGCGATGCATCTGGTGACGGCAGCAAGGACAGGCCTTCTGGTCGTCGGCAAGGTCATATTCGACGCGCTCGCGCGGCAGATGTTCCGGCAGGGGCTTGCGGCCACGTTTCTTGCCCTCTGGCTTCTCGATCGCCGCAAAGCCCGTGTCCGGCAGGTCGACGACCTCCCCATTGTCTCCGCCGGCGTCGTCTTCATCGGCAACCTGCTCGGCTTCATCGAAGAGGCGGTCCACGTGCTTTTCGCTTTTCGGCGCAAAACGATGAAGCCGCGCCAACACCAGTTCTTCCTCGAGCTTGACCACGCGTTCCGTGAGCTGACGGTTCTCCGCCTGCAGCGCCGCAATGCGCGCCATCAACTCCTCAACAGTGGGTTCGCCGGGTCGGATCATCAGATTCTTGAATCTGAACCGTTTCGCCCCGTCAACCGCAGACGTCGAGAACTGTCAGCCGGCGATCTGGTATTGCCGAACCGGATGGCGGACCATCGCGTCGATATCAATGCCGTCGAGAATCCAGTGTAATTGCTCGGTCGTCAGCGTTACCACCATCATCTCCCGACGTGGCCATCGGAACCGGTCTTCCGACAATCGCTTCAGCACCATCACAAAACCGGACCGATCGAAGAACAGGAGCTTCATCCGGTCACGGCGGCGATTGCAAAAGGCAAAGACCGCAGGCGCAAACGGATCGAGCTCCATCACCTCCTGCACCAGGACCGCAAGGCTGTTGATACCGGCCCGGAAGTCGATCGGCTCGCGGTGCAGGTAAACCTTGATATCAGCGCCCAGTCTGAACATGACCCAGAGCTCCGATGATCGCCGTCAACGCATCCACATCACCGCATTCCAGCGAAAGCTTCACGCCGTTCGGCAGCAACGCGCTGATTTTGGAAAAACCTGACAGATGGGCCGTCTTCTCCAGTGATGCCGGTTGTTCTTCACCATACGCGACCGGTATATCCAGCGAGCGCATCCCGACAGGCAGGCTGCCGTCTGCTGCGACGACCGGGATAAACGGCGAGCTTGCAGATACCGCCGACAAGCCAGCCTCCCTGGCCTCCTTGACCCACTTGCGTAGAAGGTTGGCATTGACCCCATGGCCAAGCGCAAGGCCTGATATAGAAACACCAGGCTGGAGGCAAGCCGTAACAAGCCGCGCCTTTGATCCTGGATCATAGCGCCGCCGACCATCACGCCCCACCAACCGCACACGCAGCTTCTGCTCTTCGTCATTCATATTTGGTGTCCACCTATTTCAAGTGGACACTTCATGCGGCAGAGAACTCAACGCGAAAAGGCGCATGGAAATGAGCGCTTACGATTGGCGGTGCTTCTAGTGCGCTGCCCACATCTCCGACCCTATGCCCATAGCGCCCATTGGTGGATCGAAGATATCGAGAACTACGGTGACGCCGTCAGGTTCCGCGACAAATTGCGTGCAGAGGGTGGCAACAAGATGCTCCTTGAGGAATACGAGCAAATCTGCATTGAGCTTGAGGAGGAGGTGCTATCCTATTTTGGCGCGTCCGCCCTCGACCCGCCGTGACGAATTCTCTCCCCATCCCACTGCCGTGAGCGTATGATGACTTTCTGCCAATGAGACCCTTCCTTGGCATTCTTGGGACGACTTCAGGTCAACCTCCTCAAAGCTAGCCTGAAGTCTCACAGGTGTCCTGTCGCAAGGCAGGATGGGCTGAGGGGCTAGGTTCATGACAGCGATCCCCAGCGCGTACGCCCAGCTGCTGAACCTCCCATCGCTTTTTCGCGCTAGGACCTTGGTCCGTCTAGCGATCCCGGCAGACTGGCGTACTCTGTGGCTGTTCGGTCAGAAGGGAAGCCCTTGCCCCCACCCAAACCCGCACGGGCTTCCCTTCAAATCACCATAGGCGTTACAAAGCCACCGCCATTGTCATTGGCCCTATTTCAGCGCGCTGCTACATGAAAAACATCTTGCCCTACCGCACTGGTGACGGCGATTATCAAGCCCATCAGCCACATCCCGAACCGCTTCATTGTCAGCAGGATCTCCAGGTTGTCGTTGATGACGACCAGGCTGTCCTTCTTCTTGAGCATGAACTGCAGCGCCTGACGCCCCTTCCTCGTTGAAGCTCGCGACCAAAGCTTTCCTCTCTCAGACACAAGCCGCCGTCTCCGGTTCTAATGCAGAGACGACGGCCAGCGTGCACCCGTTACCAAGAGAGGCTTCCCTATTACGAAATTCAGGAAGCATCCAAACCGTAGCGTCTGATTATCGTTCGGGCTTTCAAGAATTTGATGCGCTTTCAAAATCTGAACATCGATTTGCACCCGAAGGCAGAATGAATAGGCAAATGGAATCAGCGCCAAAACAGCCAAAACTACGCGCCGAATAACATCAGCAAACGTCACTCCTAGGCAGTACGGACGGATTTGACCGAGATGAACGTGGCCGCGATGGAAACGATGGCAGCGAGATTGCGCTTCGTCTTCTCGCAGTGTAGTGCGACCCGCTTGAAGCGCTTGAGCTTGCCGACGGCCTGATGCGAGCGCGGCCTTTGTAGATTGCCTTTGCGAAGAAGCCCCGCTTTCCCTTCTCGTTGGATTTGTGCGGGATCACCGGAATGATGCCGCGCGACCGGGCCGCGTTGCGATTGGCCTTGCTGGCGTATCGGCGACCGGAGATTCGGGAGCGATGGCAAGCGATTGAGCGCTGCAAAGATCGCGCAGCCATACCCGGTTAGGAACTGCGCATCCTTGCTCGCGAGAAACAGGACGACAGGAGCGATATCTTCCTCCGGCGTCCCGAATCGAGCGAGGGCGTTTGTCGACGGGGGTACTTCCGTCTCCTTGCTCCACTTTTCGGCAAGCGGCAGGACGTTGTTCGGTGATCATGTCGCTTGCCCATTCGCGCGCTGCCGTCGCGTCCGTGGACATCGCCCTGGACTTCTGCAATTGTGCATTGTCCGGCGGCGTTCGTCGCTGCCAAGGATTTTATCTCGATCATCGGGGTGCCTCACCTGGGAAAGATCGATCCATGTCCTTGCGGATCCTCATTGTCGAAGACGAAATGCTCATCGCATGCACGTTGGAAGCAACCCTCAGGGATCTGGGCCACGAGGTGGTCGGGTTCGCGGGACGGCTCGATGAGGCTCTGGAGATGGTCGGGTCGAGAGAGTTCGACGTTGCGATGCTTGACCTGAAGCTCGGTACCGAAATGACGTTTCCAGTCGCCGATCTTCTCATCGAACTGAACAAGAAGTTCATCTTCTCAACCGGATTTGATGAGGTGGAGGTAGATGGCCCCATATAGCCAGCCTGTTCTCAAAAAACCCTATGACGAAGCACGGCTAGTCGAGTTGATGACGCAGGTGTCGTAAGGCAACGGGATTTGCTCTTCGACGCAGTCGGCTTGCCAGGCCCGGCAAATCAGCTCACCTCCGCCTCCCATGAGCGAGATCGCGCGACCGTTAGTGTCAGAGGATCATCCTGGTCGGACGTACGATGCCAGAATGCCATGCAGTCCAGCATCTGGTGGAGCGGGCCCCGCCGAAGCCGTCGCGGCGGTCATCGAAGTTGCCGATCCTGATTATATTCGGCAACAGCCGGAGGCCAGGTCACAATCGACACGCCGGGCGCGTCCGTCCGCGAACCCGGCTTATGGAAAGGGCAGGCAGTAATCCGACACGGATCGTCAGCGCGACGATCTGGCTTGCTGAATCTCCAGGCTCGAAGAAATGAATGCCGTCTGGGACGCCTGGGTGCCTTCGAGTCATGCGCCGGCGCGCGCCACGGTCGAAGCAAGGCTCGCCGGGCCTAAGGGCCTAAATTCACTGTCGAGATCGGCATCATCGCAGCGATCGGGAACTGACGGTTCGTGCCTCCGTCATCTCGCGGGACGGATAGGAATTCGGAAAACTCAAGCTCTCCTTCGTGGCAAGGCGTCGCCTGCCAATGATAAGAGCGGCGCATAGTCGGCTTCGGAAAGCAAAATCAACGGCCAGCGATGGCTCCTTGATCGCGGCGCTCAGCCCATTTCGCAAGAGCAGGACTCTCTCGTCCGATGCATCGCCTGAGGTGATGAATGGCAGACCCGGGCCGTTGGGCGTTTCGGCGATGATGCGAACCGCTTGGCGATTGCCGGGATCGAAGCGCCGAATATCAGCACAGGTGACGCAATCGATGGAGGCACTCTCCGCCGTCCCTCGACAACGGCGCCGATGCTGCCACGGTGGCTGCCGGTTTCGATAATCCGGCCAAAGAAACGGCCGCTGCCGGCAAGCGGAGCGACCGCTGCGCGAAAGAAATTGCTGCCGGAATTGCTGTCAGGGCTATTGATCGCAGCCGTGGTGCCCCGCAAATCCTCGAGCGAGCAAACGGGAGAATCCTTGAGGACGACAATGAAGCTGCGCATCAACGGGCCGTCGCAGCCGGGATGGTCATAGACCGGCGTCGCCACCAGGCGAACCCTGCCTCGCAGGCTCTTCGCAAAGGGATAGTCGCATGCCTGCGAGAGAAGAAGATCCGGCCTCAGCCAGGCTTCGTCATAGGGAACCGTCCAATCGAGTTTTTCAGGCAAACTCCTGAGGTCGGCATTCGAGAGATAATGCCGGAGGAACGACCATAGCTCAGCCGTCGCATCTGCGAGCGGCTCCGATGTGACATACATGGCGACGCTGACGAGAGACATTCTGGTCCTTTGCGGCGAAAGCGCAAGTATCGACCGGTTCAGGCAATGCCGCCCAGGCATACATATTTAAGCTCGGTATATTCGTCCAATCCGTGCTTCGACCCTTCGCGACCGAGACCTGACATCTTCACACCGCCGAACGGAGCCTCGGCTGTGGAGACAAGACCGGTATTGACGCCGACCATCCCATATTCGAGGGCTTCGGCGACGCGAAATACCCGCGATAGATCGCGGGCGTAAAAATACGAAGCAAGCCCGAACTCGGTGTCGTTTGCCTGTTCGATGACGTCCTGCTCGTCGCGGAAGCGAAAAAGTGGTGCAAGCGGCCCGAAGGTTTCCTCGCGGGCGACCTGCATGCCGGCAGCGACATCGCGCAGGATTGTCGGCTCGAAGAAATGGCCGCCAAGTGCGTGGCGCTTGCCCCCAGAAACGATCCCGGCACCCTTTGCGACGGCGTCGCGGATATGGCTTTCGACTTTGGCGACGGCATTGTCGTCGATCAGCGGGCCAAGCACGACGTCACTGTCGAGACCGTTGCCGACCTTCAAGCCCGAAACCGCCGCGGCGAGCTTGGCGGCAAACGCCTCGTAGACACCGTCCTGGACATAAAGCCGATTGGCGCAGACGCAGGTCTGGCCGTTGTTGCGGAACTTGGCGATGAGCGTGCCTTCGACGGCAGCGTCGAGATCAGCGTCGTCGAACACGATGAAGGGTGCATTTCCGCCAAGCTCGAGGCCGAGCTTTTTGATCGTCGGCGCGCATTGCCGGTAAAGCAGCTCGCCCGTCCGGGTGGAGCCGGTGAATGTCAGGACCCGAACGTCACGGCTTGCCGTCAGCGCCCCGCCAATTGCCGCCGCGTCACCCGTGACGATGTTGAGAAGCGCCGGCGGCAGGCCGGCACGCTCGCCGAGAACGGCGATGGCGATGGCGGAGAATGGCGTCTGCAGCGCCGGCTTGAGAACGACGGCACAGCCGGCGGCAAGCGCGGGGCCAATCTTGCGGGTGATCATCGCGTTCGGAAAATTCCAGGGCGTGATCGCCGCCACCACGCCTGCCGGCTGTCGCAGGACGAGGATCCTCTTGTCGGCCTGATGTCCCGGGATGGTCTCGCCGTTGATGCGTCTCGCCTCTTCGGCGAACCATTCGATGAAGCTCGCGCCATAGGTGATTTCCCCCTTGGCCTCGGCCAGGGGTTTTCCCTGCTCCAGCGTCAGGATCATCGCCAGATCGTCGCGGTTTTCGATCATCAGCCGATGCCATGCCTTGAGAACGGCGGCGCGCTCCCCGGCGGTCTTCTTCGCCCAAAGCCTCTGGGCAATGACGGCGGCGCGGATGGCATCTTCCGTTTCCGCCGCACCGAGGTCAGGGACCACCCCCAGCGGCTCGCCTGTCGCCGGATTGCGGATCGCCGCCGCCTTGCGGCCTTCCGCTTCTATCCAGCGATCGGCGATGGGGCATGCCTGACGGAACAGCGAGGGATCATTGAGCTTCATATGACAACTTTCAACAGAACACGTGAGCGGCACCGGGATCGAAATCCAGATGGACTATATCTCCGCGGCTGAGCCCCGCGATAGCCTCATGACCGAACGGCAGGCGAACCGCCAGCGCCTCGCCTGTCGCCATCTCGGTCGATACGTGAATATTGTTGCCGAGAAAGGTAATGTCGCTGACAGTTGCGGCAAGACCCGCTCCCGCCGCTTGGGCGCGCGACAATCGAATGCGTTCAGGCCTCAGCATCAGGGCTGCCCTCGTCCCGGAGGTTCCGTTTCCATGCACCGGAATATGATTGAAGACGCTCCCGCCGCCAAGCGAAATGGTGGCCTGCCCATCGGAGGATGATAGCAGGTCGCATGAAATGAAGTCGCTGTCGCCGATGAATTCGGCAACGAAGCGGGTCCGCGGATTGGCGTAGAGTTCCGGCCCCGTCCCGATCTGATCGATGACGCCTTTGGAAAAGACGGCGATCCGGTCGGAGAGCCGCAGCGCCTCCTCCTGATCGTGCGTGACGTAGAGGATCGTCACTTCGGTCTGCTGATGGATTCGGCGGATCTCATGCTGGATTTCCTCGCGCAGCTTCTTGTCGAGCGCCGACAGCGGCTCGTCCATCAGAAGCACCGGCGGATCATAGGCAAGGGCTCTGGCAAGGGCGACACGCTGCTGCTGGCCGCCGGACATTTGCGCGGGCTTGCGATCTTCGAAGCCTTCGAGCCTGACGAGTCGCAGCATCTCCTTCACCTTGCGGTCGACCTCGGCCTTGGACTTGCGCCGGACCTTCAGCGGGAATGCGATGTTTTCGCCCACAGTCAGGTGCGGAAACAGGGTGTAGCGCTGGAACACCATGCCGATGTTGCGCTTGTGCGACGGCGTGGCGAGCAGGGTCTTGGCCTCCAGCGTGATGTCGCCTTTCGTCGGAGTTTCAAAACCGGCCAGGATATAGAGGGTCGTGCTTTTCCCGGATCCGGACGGTCCGAGAAAGGTCAGGAACTCCCCGCGCCGAACGTCGAGATTGACGTCGTGGACGGCGACCACCGGGCCGTATTCCTTGCGTATTCCGCGGATCTGAAGGAATGGTTCTTTCATTGTTTCAGTACCTTACGCACGACGGCAAGAAGCGCCATCAAGATGATCGTCAAAAGGATGAGAAGGGTCGACGCCGCAGCGACAACCGGCGTCAGGTCTTGCCGCAGCGTCGCCCATACCTTGACGGGCAGCGTCTGCAGGGTCGGGCTGGACATGAAGATCGCCACCACCACCTCGTCCCAGGATGTCAGGAACGAGAAGACGGCCGCCGAAAACAGCCCATGGCTGATCGCCGGCAGGGTGACCCTGATCTTTGCTTCCAGAGGCGAGGCGCCGCAAAGAACCGCCGCGTCCTCGATCGACTTGTCGAAGCCCTCCAGCGCGCTGGAGATGGACAGGATCGAGAAGGGCAGTGCGAGAACGAGGTGTGAAATGACAAAGCCCGCCAACGTGCCGCCAAGGCCAATCCTCAGGAAGAAGGCATAAAGGGCGACCGCAAGGACCACGACGGGAAGGATCATCGGCGTCAGGAACAGTGCTTTCAGCGTATCGCGGAACAAGAACGAGCCGCGCACCAGCCCGAAGGAGGTCACGAGCCCGAGCAGCACCGACAGGATCGTCACGATGACCGCGATCTTGAAGCTCGTCCAGGCCGATTCCAGCCAGCGCGGATCGGCAAAGAGTTCGCTGTACCACTGAAACGTCCAGCCGGGCGGCGGAAAGATCAGCCACTGCGAGGAGCCGAAGGAGAGCGCCGCGATAAAGGCGATCGGCAACAGCAGAAAGGCCGCAGTCAGAAGCGTGATCGCCAGCAGGATATATTTCCACCAGCCGAGGCGGTCGAAATTGAGCAACATGTCAACGCCCTCCCGGGTTCTGGTTGCCGACGAAGCGCAGCTGCACGGCATAAAGCGACAGGGTCACCACGAGGAGCACCAGCGCCGCGGCACCTCCCATTCCCCAGTTGACCAGCGACTGCACGAATTGCGCAATCAGTTCTGCGAGCATCATGTTCGCGGTGCCGCCGAGAAGCGATGGCGTGACGAAATAGCCCAGCGACATAACGAAGACCATGAGGGCACCAGCCGCCATGCCAGGCATGGCCAAGGGCAGCAGAACACGGGTCAGGCACTGCCACCGGTTGGCGCCGCAAAGTGCTGCCGCCTGCAGGGTCGACGGGTCGATCTTCTTGATCACGCCGTAGAGCGGCAGGATGATGAAGGGCAGCATGATATAGGTCATGCCGATCGTGACCCCGGTCAGGTTGTTGACGAGCGCTAAGGGTTTGTCGATCAGCCCCATTCCGATCAGCATCTTGTTGATGAGCCCCGTCCGCTGCAGCAGCACCATCCAGGCATAGGTGCGCGCAAGCAGGTTGGTCCACATCGACAGGAGCAGGATCGCAAAGATCACCGAGGTGAGCCGCCCGGGCATGATTGCCAGCGCCCAGGCAACGGGAAATCCGATCAGCAGCGAAATCACGGTGACGAGACCCGAGACGATGAAGGTGTTGGCGAAAATCTTGAGATAGGTCGCGGACCCGATCAGCTGCGCATAGTTTCCAAGGCCCGGCATCGGTTCCAGCACGCTTCGCAACAAGAGCACCGCCACCGGCGCGATGAAAAAGATCGCCACGAAGGCGAGAGCCGGAAGGACCCCGCCAAACCCTGTTGCCCTGCGCGCCTTTGGTAGGGGCGCAATTGCGCCGGAGGCATCGCTAAATGTCGACATGACAGTCCTTCCCACCCGTCAATTTCCGCAGGCGCCGAGGTCCAACAATGGGCGCCGACGCTGCGGGAGGCACGGCGAACATTCGCCGTGCCCGTTCATCTCAAGTTTCAGGCTATTTCGCCTGCCAGGCGTACCACTTCTCGCCGATGGCATCGCGATTGTCCGCCCAGTAGTTCATGTCGGCGTTCACCTGGTTGGCCGTCTGCTGATCCGGCAGGGTCTTGGCCGTCTCCGGATCCATCAGCTTGGCCGAGTCAACGTTGATTGGTGCATATCCGGTGGCTTTTGCAAGGGCGGCCTGCGGTTCGGCCGATGTCGCCATTGCAATGAAGTTCATCGCGGCTTCCACGTTCGGCGAACCCTTCGGCACGACGAGCGCGTCCGCAGCGGTGATATTCTGTTCCCAAGAGGTCTCGGTCTTGATGCCGCTTGCTGCAAGCGCGGTCATGCGGCCGTTCCAGACACTGCCGAAGGGAGCCTCGGCGGATGCCAGCAGCTGCTGCGACTGTGCGCCGCCCGACCACCAGACAATATCCGATTTGATCGTATCGAGCTTCTTGAAGGCGCGGTCGAGATCAAGCGGATAGAGCTTGTCGGCGGCCACGCCGTCGGCAAGCAGCGCCGCTTCGATCACGCCGGGAGCCGACCACTTGTAGAATGTGCGCTTTCCCGGAAACTTAGTCGTGTCGAACAGGTCCGCCCATGTCTTCGGGCAGGCGCTGACGGCATCGGCATTGCAGCCGATCACGAAGGAATAATAAAAACTGCCGACCGAATAGTCGGTCACGAAGCGCGGATCGAGCTTGGATTTGTCGATGACGGAGAAATCGAGCTTCTCGAGCTGGCCATTCTTGCCGGCCTGGGCGGCATAGTCGCCTTCGACGTCGACGACGTCCCAGGTGACCTGGCCGGCCTCGACCATCGCCTTGAGCTTGCCGTAATCCGTCGGCCCGTCCTGTACGACGGTGATACCGGTCTTCTCCGTGAATGGGCTGGCCCATGCAGCCTTCTGCGCGTCCTGGGTCGTTCCCCCCCAACTCGAGAAGACCATGTTGTCGGCGTGTGCCGGTCCGGACACAGCCACGAATGCGGCAACCGCCGCGAAAGCAAATATTGTTTTCATGTTCCCTTATCCTTGTTCTGGTTGTCCTATGGGTATGCCTTATGCCGCCAGTGCGCCTCGCTCCTGGGAGAAAAGTTAGCTGGCTTCATAATCTTGTTTTCCGCTACTTCGATCAGATCGCGGATCTTGGGCAGGAAGGCCTGCCACCGGGGATCGGCCAGAAGCCTCTGGCGCCTCGCCTCCCGGTCGTCCAGGCTCGCAAAGGCCCAGATGTGAACGATCTCGTTGATCGTCCCGATCTCCGAGAAAAAATAGCCGACGAGCGTGCCGAGATGGCTCTTCTGGATCTCGATCCCCTCTTCCTCGACGACCTTGAGATATTGAGGGATGGTGCCGTTCTTCAGCCGATAGGTGCGGATTTCGTAAAACATCGGCGCTACCTCATCACGAAGGGATCGGGGATCGGATCGTCCGATGTCCTGAGCCAGATCGTCTTGGTACGGGTATAATTGAGCGCCGCGGCCATGCCGCCTTCTCTGCCATGGCCCGACAGGCCGAAACCGCCGAACGGCGCGATCGGTGATACCACGCGGTAGGTGTTGACCCAGACGATCCCGGCACGGAGCCCCTTCATCAGCCGGTGCGCCCGGGTCAGGTTCTGGGTGAAGACGCCGGAAGCCAGGCCATAACGGGTATCGTTGGCGAGCCGCAGCGCCTCGGCCTCCGTCTCGAATGACACGACGGACAAGACCGGCCCGAAGAATTCCTCGATCAGCGACGGCGAGGCGACATCATCGCAGTCGAGAATCGTCGGCGGGAAATAATAGCCGTCGCCGTCGATCTTGCGTCCTCCCGTGACCAGGCGGGCGCCGCTTTCGATCGACTTGGCGACGAGGACGCCGATATTGTCCTGCTGGCGCTTGGTGGCAAGTGGGCCGACTTCGGTCGACATATCGAGCGGAGCACCGATCCGGATCGCCTCCGCCTTATCGCGCAGCAGGGCGACGAATTTATCCTTGACGCTGCGTTCGACGATCAGCCGTGACCCGGCAACGCAGCTTTGCCCTGTCGCGGCGAAGATGCCCGCGACCTGGGCGTTGGCAGCGCTCTCGAGGTCTGCGTCGGCAAAGACGATGAATGGCGACTTGCCGCCAAGTTCAAGCGAAGTGGAGGCGAGGTTTTCGGCCGAGTTGCGAACGACGTGCCGGGCGGTCTCGGGTCCGCCGGTGAAGGCGACATGCGCGATCTTCGGATGGCGGCCGAGGGCGGCGCCACAGGAGGCGCCGAAACCGGTGATGATGTTGACGACGCCGGCGGGAAAGCCTGCCTCGTGCACGAGCCGCGCAAATTCGAGAAGCGGCGCCGGCCCGTCTTCCGAGGCCTTGACCACCATCGTGCAGCCGGCCGCCAGCGCCGGGCCGATCTTCACTGCCGACAGGAAAAGCTGGCTGTTCCACGGTACGACCATCGCAACGACGCCGATCGGCTCGCGGCGAAGCCAGACATCCATGTCGGGCTTGTCGATCGGCAGGTAGGCGCCTTCGATCTTGTCGGCGATGCCGGCATAGTAGCGATAGTATTCGGCAACATAAGCGATCTGCGCCGATGTCTCGCGGATGATCTTGCCGGTGTCGCGCGTCTCCAGTTCAGCCAGCACCTGCGCGTTAGCAGCAACCAGGTCGGCCAGCTTGTAAAGCAGCTTGCCGCGTTGGGTGGCCGTCATTTTCGGCCACGCGCCTTCGTAAAGTGCCTTGTCGGCAGCGTTGACAGCCCGATCGACATCGCCCTCGCGCGCTTCGGGCATCTCAGCCCAGACCGTGCCGGAGGCTGGATCGATGCTCGGATAACAGGCCTCGCCATCTGAGAATTCGCCGTCGATGTAGTGCTGGAAACGCCGCATGGTCTTACTCCTGAAATGCCGGCATGACCTCGGTGATGAAGCGCTCGAGCGACGCCTTCTTGCGCTCGAAGCTCATGCCGGTGTCGATCCAGAAGGAATATTCGTCGTAGCCGAGCGCTTCGTACGCTTTGAGCCGCTCGATGACGGCCTCAGCGTCGCCAACGACATTGTTGGTGCGCATGACCTGGTCCGACAGCATCGCGTTTGCTCTGATCTGTTCGTCCGGGATCCGTTCGATCAGCCCCTGGGCAATCGGCTTCTCATTCTTGAACCAGGCGAAGAAGTAATTGTAGTAGACGCTCAGTTCATGGGCGGCCTGGGCGACATCGTCCTCCGACGAGCCGACATAGGTATGGCGCAGCAACATGATCTTGGGCCGCTCGATCTCGGGATTCTTGGCGCAGGCGTCGTTGAAGCGCTCCATCAACGACTGAACCTCGTCGTCGCCCTGCCAGAGCGGCGTGACTTGAACGTTGCAGCCGTTGGCGACGGCAAATTCGTGCGAGTTTGGATCGCGCGCCGCAACCCATATGGGCGGGTTCGGCTGCTGCAGCGGTTTCGGCGCCGACGTGGTCGACGGAAACTTGAAGAATTCCCCGTCATGCGCGTAGTCGCCGGCCCATATGCCTTTGACCGCCGGTATGAGCTCGCGCATGCGCTGGCCGGCGCCCCAGGCATCGAGACCGGGCAGCAGACGCTCGTATTCGAAGGAATAGGCGCCGCGCGCGATACCGATGTCGAGTCTTCCATCGCAGATGATGTCGGCCATGGCAGCCTCGCCGGCAAGCTTGATCGGATGCCAGAAGGGAGCGATCACCGTCCCCGTTCCAAGCCGTGCCCGCGATGTGCGGCGCGCCAGATCGGCAATGGTCACGAAAGGGTTGGGCGCAATGGTGAAATCCATGCCATGGTGCTCGCCCGTCCAGATCGCATGCATGCCGCCTTTGTCGGCGATCTCGCAGAGCGCGACGAATTCCTCGTAGAGGCTCTTGTGGCTTTGGCTGGCGTCAAGCCGTTCCATATGGACGAAGAGGGAGAACTTCATGCTTTTGCGTCCTTGGTTGGAATTGGGTGAACAGTGCCGCCGGTCTCGTCGCCGAAATAGACGCCGAAATTTCCGATCGAGCTTTCCATCGCAAAACGGTTAACGATATCGGCAGTCGAACTGGTCTTGAACTTTGCCGCAACCAATGCGTCGGGCTTCAGGAACCTGCCGCCGGCAGGCTCGCCCTCTCCGGCAACGGCGTGATAGACGATGTGCTGCTTGCCGTCGCTCTTGCCCTCATAAACCGAATAGAGAAAGCCGATGCTGACCTTCAGCCCGGTCGATGTTTCCAGGTATTTTTGCAGTGCCTCGGTCGGGTTGCCGTCATGGGCGTCGACGCTTGGCAGGGAGAGCACATCGTCGCCGAGCAGCAGAACTTCCCCGCGGCGCTCGACAACGGCCGCAAGTTCCATATTGCCTTCGCTTGCCGCGGACACTGCCTTGCTTGAGAGCGTCGGCGTGAAATAACCGCCTCGCGCATAGCCGAGACCGTTGCGGCCGCTATTGTCGAAAGCTTCGACGCACCCCATCAAGATGACGTGGTCGCCGGCCTCGATGACCTGCTCCATGGCACATTCGAACCAGGCCGCCACGCTTGAGAATATCGGGCAGCCTGCCGATCCCCTCGCCCACTCGACCGCCGCAAATCTGTCCTCGACCGGTCGCGCAAAGGTGTTCGACACGTCTTTCTGCGTTTCCGAAAGCACGTTGATCGCGAAATGCTGCGCTCCGGTCATGATGGCAAAATTGCGCGACGTCTTGGCAAGGCAGACGAGGAGAAGCGGTGGATTGAGCGAGACCGAGGTGAAGGAGTTTGCCGTGAAGCCGATCGGATTTCCCTCCCCGTCACAGGCGGTGACGACGGTCACCCCGGTCGGAAAGGCCCCGAATGCATCTCGCAGTGCTCTTGGGTCGACAGTCTGGATTGTCATCGTTCATCCTCCCCGGACGACAGCCACTCAGCGAGCACCGAATTGACGATATCAGGCGCGGTCAGGTTCACCATATGACGATGACCTTCGACGATTCGGGCGTAGCCCCGCGGCGCAAGCTCTGCCATTTGCGCTGCCATCAAGGGCGTCGAGTTCGGATCATCGGACCCCGTCAGAAACAGGGCCGGACCAGCCACGTCTTTCCAGCCGTCAGCATAGGTCTCGTCTCCTCCCGCGAAGGCGGCGTAAGCGACGGCATATCCCTGGGGATCAACGAGGTTCAGCCATTTTCTCGTCAATTCACGCGCAGTGACGCTGTCCGCATCCTCGCCGAACCAACGGGCCAGAGGGCCTTCCTTGTCCACGCCCGATACCGGAATGGCCGCGGCGCGCGAAAGCACGGCGGCCTTTGCTTCAGGCTCACGCCTGTAGACGCCGTTGAGGTAAGCGACACGGCTGATACGCTCGCCAAAGGTCGCGGCCGCCCCTCCCGAAACCAGTGCGCCCATCGAGTGCCCGGCAACATTTGCCGTTTCGATTGCCATCTCGTCGAGAAAGCGTCCGAACCAGGCGACGAACTCCTCGAGCCGACTGCCCGCCGGCAGCTTTGCGCTCTCCCCATGTCCCGGCATATCGACAGCGATGACGCGATGGCCTGCAGACAGGAATGCGATCTGCGGAGCCCAGGCCTCGAGCCGCATGCCGACGCCATGAATGAGAATCAGCGGCTCACCGCTGCCGGCCTCGTGATAGGCCGTTCCGCTTGCCGTCGTCTTTCGGGGCAAGGCACCGGCAGCGTTTGTTGCTGCAGCGGTGCGTGTGGTCGATCCGGCTGTCAGCATCTCAGAGCGCTCCTTCAAACGCCCGCAGGATTGGCAACGTCCTGCCCCAGGTCTTTCAGATCCTGGTAGCGGTCGCCGATGCGGTGATGGGGGCGCCCGCCTATTGAAGCACCGAGAGCCACGACGATTTCGTCGGCAGCAGGCGCGTCGGGGATCGACGTCTGGATGGTCAGGTAGTGCGAACGGCGGCCTTCATCGTTCTTGTCCATCAGCGGGATCATGATCGGCGCATTGGCTGGACCGCGTGTGTTGCAGAAGGCGAGATAGGATTTGGCGCCGACGGCCTGGCGATAAAAATTCCCGAAGCGTAGCGTGTGGATGAGCGCGGACCCGTGTTCGATTTCGCCGTCCAGGCCCACGACAGCTGACTTTCCGTATCCCTCGACAGCCTCGCCGGACCCAACCGCATCAATGATCATCTTGGTCAGCAACTCGCCGAGCACCGGAGCGCCTGCGTGAATTTCGGGCTTGAGGTCGTCGACAAAGCCGCGACCCGCCCAGGGATTTTTCACGACCGCGAAGGCGGTAAACAGGTTCAGCGGAACCGCCGCAGCCTTGCCGCCTTCGATCAGTGTCGTCTCGATCTGCAGTCCCGTCTTGCGAATTTGAATGGCCATCGAACACCTCATCTGTCAATTTCGTATTATGGTATACCATCGCAAATAAGTGTCAAGTTGGTTCCTGCGAGGACGCAGTTCAGGCCGAGGCGGCGATTTTCAATTTGGCGCGCGTGTGCTCTCACGCTTGGAAAGCGCCTCCTCTTTCAGCTTATTGTCAGCAGTCACAGCCCCCGGCGGCAGCACCGAAGGCGCACGACAAGTCCGGAGGTCACGATTACCCCCAGTTCCTATGATACCGCCTTATGTATTATTTATTATGGCATACCATCACATTGAGCAAAGGTGGGTGTCAAGCTTAGAGTGCGGGTCTGCTAAATTCCTAGGAATGTGATTGCGCCTGCTAGAGTGACATCGACAGATGCTCGGTGCCGGCGCTTGCCATCCGCCGCCGACGAAGACCGCGGCGGTCTCCGCCGTGCCTAGAACAGGATGATTTTAGGCCGGGTCGGCCTAAAATCTGAATCCTGTTCTAAATTTTATAGTGAGAGCATGATGTCGTCCGAAAACCGCCTACGCTTTTCGGCATCATGCTCTATTCGGAAGGCTTCTTCGCCGACAGCACCCCTTCGGCGATCGCGCTCGCGGCGGCGACGTGATCCATCGCCGCCCGGTAGGCCCCCTCGCCGTCGCCGCGGCGGATGGCGTCCACGATCTTCGACATCTGCAGCGGCCCTTCGATGCCGCGCCTCTCCGTCTTGATCGTCATCGAGCGCAGGTGGTTTATGCGCACGGTGAGAAGATTGACGACACCCCAGGCAACGTTCCTGTCAACCATCGTGAACAGCGTCTGATAGAAGGAAGAGGTGTTCGTCAGCACAGCCGACATGTCTTTGTCGCGGTAACTATTGCGTATTCCCGCCAGCGATTCCTCCAGCGCGGCGACGATCTCCGGGCTGCGGCGCTCCGCGCACAGCCGCGCTGCCATGCCTTCCAGCGCGCCACGGATCTCATAGATCTGTTTGGCTTCCTCGATGTCGAGCTGCGCGACGATCGGCCCCTTGTTCGGCAGATTGGCGACAAGCCCTTCCGATTCCAAATGTCTCAGAACCTCGCGCACAACTGTTCGGCTGACGCCGAGCTGGGCGCAGAGGTCACGCTCGACAAGGCGATCTCCGGGACGGAAATATCCGTTTACGATGGCTTCGCGGACCTTGTCGAGGGCCAATTCCCGCAAGGTCTTTGCAGGACGCTCAACTCTAATTGCGTCCTTCAGAGCACCGCTCATTCTGTACCTCAGTGTTGGACTTTGCACACTCAACTTCCGCCGCTGCGGCCGAATGCAAGAATCGTATTATGGCGTACCTGATACTGTAGCTGTCGGCGGCCGGCAATTCAACAAGCGCGGTGCCGACCTATAGCGCCGCCCGTCTTTTTAGACGCGCAAAGGACGCTGTAGCACTTGATCTGATGTTGCGAGCTAGATGCCGTAATGGGCCGGCGTCTCATGAGTAGCCAGTTGGGCGGCATCGTAAACTTAACGGCAAAGAGGCGAGACCATGACGCCGTCCTATTTTGTCGGTCTGCCCGGGCGATTTTTGCCCACAGGTTCACCGCCGCTGCGCGCAATTCGCGATGATGGCTGGAAGGGATGTCGTGGCGCGGGATGTGGAACAGGTTGGCAATCGGGTCATGGATGGAGACGAAGCGTTGTAGATGTCGCTGTGACTTGAAGCGCTTCATGATCCGCTCTCGCCGCCGGACTGGTTGGTGGGAATTCTCCGCCCGATTGTTCAGGCCTTTGTGGGAGCGATGCTCGACACCGGGCATGATCTCCCGCTTTGCGGCGTCGTAGGATCGAAGCTTATCGGTGATCATCACCCGCGGCGCGTGGCCCTGCCCTCTCAGGAGCTTTCGCATCAATCGCTTTGCGGCCTTGGCATTGCGGCGGTTTTGCACCAGCACCTCCAGAACAAAACCGTCCTGATCAACGGCGCGCCACAGCCAGTGCCGCTTGCCTCGGATCGAGATGACGGCCTCATCGAGGTGCCACTTGTCTCCAAGCTGGCCGGATGAGCGACGACGGATGTCGTTGGCGAAATGCCGGCCGAACTTCTCCGCCCACAGCCGGACCGTCTGATGGGAGACAATGATCCCACGGGCAGCCAGCAAGTCCTCGACCAAACGCAGGCTGAGAGGGAAACGGAAATAAAGCCACACGGCGTGGGCAATGATTTCAGCGGGAAAGCGATGGCGGCGATATAGCGGATCACAGTCTGTCATGACCCGTCATCGCACATCAAATTCCAGGTTTCGTTAAGTTGACGATGCCCAAAATCGCGCGGAGGAAGTACGGCAAGTTTTCCAAACCGGTAGCGGCGACGTTTCGTCCAGAGGAGGATTCTCGATTTCTGAGGATATCACAGGACTCCGACCGCAGCTGCTTCAGCGCTATTGAGCACCTTGATTTTGCGAGTGAGTGCGGTCATATGTTGGGTATGGCAAAGCAGACGACGCAGAGAGTTTCAAGCAAGAGCGACAAGACGTCAGGCGCTTACAAGAGTGCAGGAACGCTTTCTGATGGCGTTGTTGTTCTCACCCCAAAAAGCAAACCCACGCATTTTACCTCCCGCGAGATCAAGACGACGATCGAAAAGGTACGGCGCGATGCTTCAACCGGCCGCTTTCTTGATGTCGCGGACACCAAGAAATAAATGCCAGGCGAAAATCGGGACGTTTTCGTCAATTGCCCCTTTGACGCGGAATATCGTCAGTTTTTCTACGCAATAGTCTTCACGGTCATCCGGTCGGGTTATGTCGCCCGCTGCGCGCTTGAGACAGACAATGCGGCCGATAACCGGTTTGACAAGATCTGCCGGATAGTCGGAGAGTGCCGTTACGGCATACACGACATCTCGCGCACCGACGTTGACGGCAACCCTCCTCTGCCGCGCTTCAATATGCCCCTGGAACTGGGGGTTTTTCTGGGCGCAAAGAAGTACGGCGGGGCCAAGCACCGCAACAAATCCTGCATTATTTTCGATAGAGAACAGTATCGATTTCAGCGTTACATATCGGATATTGCTGGTCAGGACATTCATTCGCACCAAGGCGACGTTGACCGATTGATCGTAGAACTCGCCACCTGGCTAAGAGCGCAGAGCGGTGATGCGCACGTACCGGGCGGCGTAGCACTCAGCGCAGAGTTTGCCGCCTTCAATCTAACGCTTCCAGCAATTTACGCCGCGCGGCAATTGGACCCTGCCGAAGTGACCTTCGGTGACTTCAGCGCTGTTGTTGTCCAGTACCTCACCGCTTGATGCAATCCAGTTACCGTCGCCATGATCCGATGCGGTCGCGGTCGAATCGTCGCTTTGCAGTTAACTGCAAAGCGACATCGGGAGCTGTGATTCGCCGGCGTCAAAATGCCCGCTGGCGCACTCGTTTTCTCCCTCATAGGATGAGTTCATGAAAGCGACTCTCAACCAGATACAACTGAGCGCCTCCGATCTGGTCGGACATCTCAACTGCGGACATCTCACCAATCTCGACCTCAGATCCATGACGGGTGAGCTTACAAAGCCGGCACAATGGGATCCGCTTC
The DNA here is from genome assembly GCF_042140505.1 of Rhizobium sp. T1470. Taxonomy (NCBI): domain Bacteria; kingdom Pseudomonadati; phylum Pseudomonadota; class Alphaproteobacteria; order Hyphomicrobiales; family Rhizobiaceae; genus Rhizobium; species Rhizobium sp. T1470. Next base: position 363,744 of record NZ_CP148093.1, on the reverse strand, counting down.
TCGAAATCCTACGTGAGCGAGGGTTCCGGCACGAGGCAGCTTTCATCGAGCATCTGGTTAGTTTAGGCCTGACTGTTGAACAGATCGGAGGCGTTGGCATCGAGGACACTTACGTCTCGGCGACGATCGCGGCAATGAAGCGCGGCGTGGATGTCATCGTGCAAGGAGCGCTGAGAAACGGAAACTGGGCTGGCCGTGTCGACGTGCTGCGGAAAGTCGCCAGACCGAGCAAGCTCGGTGACTGGTCGTACGAGGTCTATGACACCAAACTGGCTCGGGAGACACGCGGCGGAACGGTCCTGCAGCTCTGTCTTTACTCTGATCTTCTAGCCGCGGCTCAGGGCTGCGAGCCGGAGTTCACCTATGTCGTTGTACCTTGGACGGAATTCAAACCTGAACGGCTGCGCGTCGCCGACTATTGCGCATATTATCGCAAGGCCAAGAGCACTATGGAGGCTGCCGTCGCCAATGGCGTCAGGGACACCTATCCAGAGCCAACGGGCCATTGCGACATCTGTCGGTGGTTTGAGACCTGCGACAAACGCCGGCGCGACGACGACCACCTGTCGTTCGTGGCAGGCATCAGCCGTAATCAGATAGCGGAACTTACATCGCACGATATCAACACTCTGGATGCGCTTGCCCAGATGCCATTGCCGATGCCTTGGAAACCAGAACGCGGGGCGGCTCAATCCTATGAGCGCGTGCGTGAGCAGGCGTATATCCAGGCGGAAGCCCGCCACACCGGCAAACCGAACTTCGAACTTCTTTCCGTCGAAACCGGGCTGGGGCTCTCGGGGCTGCCGGAACCCAACGAAGGAGATGTCTTCTTCGATCTCGAAGGCGATCCCTTCGTCGGTGAGCACGGGCTGGAGTACCTGTTCGGATATCATTACCAAGACGATGGTGGGCAGCCCGCCTATGTCTGCGACTGGTCTTTCGACCGGGCGGGCGAGAAAGCAGCGTTCGAGCGGTTCGTAGACTTCGTTGTCGAGCGAAGGAAGACGTATCCTGGTCTGCACGTCTACCACTTCGCACCCTATGAGCCGGCGGCGTTGAAGAGACTGATGGGTCGCTATGCGACACGCGAAGACGAAATCGATCATTTCCTTCGAAATCTGGTGTTCGTCGATCTCTATAGCGTCGTGAGAAACGGTGTCCGGGCGAGCGTCGAGAGCTACTCGATCAAACGGCTCGAAACTTTCTATGGCTACGAGCGCAAGGTGACGCTCCGGGATGCGAACATCGCCCTCTCCGCTTTTCAGGCGGGGCTTGAACTCGAAGACGTTTCGTCCATCACGGAAGCTGAACGGGATATCGTCAAAGACTACAACGAGGACGACTGCGTTTCGACGCGGCATCTGAGGGACTGGCTGGAAGAGCGGCGATCGCAGCTTGTCGCCGATGGCGTCGACGTGCCCCGCCGTCCCCTGATGGACGAGGTGCCAGGCGAGGAACTTTCGGAGCGGCAGAAACGTGTCGCCGAACTGACCGAAAAGTTGCTCGTGAACATTCCCATCGATGAATTGGAACGGTCTCCCGAGCAACATGCCCAATGGATACTCGCCAATATTCTCGATTGGCATCGGCGCGAAGACAAGGCTGTCTGGTGGGAGTATTTTCGCCTCAAGGACCTTAGCGCGGACGAACTTATCGACGAGCGAGCGGCTATAGCTGGTCTCACGTTCGTCGGCGAGGCCGCGGTAAGCAAAGGAAAGACGCCAACGCACCGATACAAGTTTGTGGCCCAGGACACGGACGTCCGGCCCGGCAAGTCGCTCTGCCAGGTTGGTGGCAACAAATTCGGTAGTGCGGTCGAAATCTCCAGCGAGAGCGGAACGATCGACATCAAAAAGAGGACCGACACAGCCGCCGTTCACCCCCAAGCAGTCTTTGTGCATGAACATATCCGTGCCGATGAGCAGGCCGGCGCATTGTTGAGGATCGGCGAGTTCGTAGTCGACAACGGCATGACGGGCACCGGGCGCTGTCAAGCTGCTCGCGAACTTTTGATGCGCCTTCCTCCGCATATCGATGGAAGCAAGCTTCAGCAGGCAGGTGAGAGCACCTTGGCCGCCGCAAAAAGGATCGCAAACAAGCTTGAGGCAGGCGTTCTTCCGATACAGGGGCCGCCCGGAACCGGTAAATCTCACACCGGAGCCAGGATGATCTGCCAGTTCGTGGCGGACGGCAAGAAGGTTGGAATAACGGCGAACAACCATAAGGTGATCCGCAATATGCTGGATAAGGTCATCGAGGCGGCCGAAGAGCTGAATTTAAACGTCCGTTGCATACAGAAACCTGAAGCCGAGAACTCGGAGGTTGGGACGGCTCGCCTTGGCTTCGCAAAGAAGAACGAGGATCTGATCGATGCCATGACGTCCGGCGACTTTCATGTTGCCGGCGCGACGAGCTTTCTCTGGTCACGCGCTGACGCCGAAGACGTTCTAGATGTACTGTTTGTCGACGAAGCCGCACAGATGTCGTTGGCCAACGTACTCGCGGTATCGCAAGCTGCAAAGCGTCTTGTGCTTCTCGGAGATCCGCAACAGCTCGACCAACCGAGCCAGGGCACACATCCGGATGGCGTTGGCGTCTCCTCACTCGAACACGTTCTTGGTGGCCAGCACACGATCGGTCCTGAGCAAGGTCTTTTCCTTGCGGAGACCTGGCGCATGCATCCCGATGTCTGTGCTTTCATCTCAGAGCTATTCTACGAAAGCAAGCTGGCCCCCGTCGCCGCTTGCGGTAAACAACGGATTGTCTCGACCGGAGCGATAGATGGCTTTGGGCTGCGATATTTGCCCGTAGAACACTCAGGAAATACCAGTTCCTCGATCGAGGAAGCCGAGGCGATCATGGCGCTCGTCACCAAAATTCTGAAAGAGAAACCCCAATGGCTCGATCGCGATGGCGAGGTACGCCCGCTCGCGCTCGACGACATAGTTATCATCACGCCATATAACGCCCAGGTGCTAGAGATCCAAAAGCGATTGCCGTCCGCGAGGGTTGGCACCGTCGACAAATTCCAGGGACAGGAAGCGCCGATCGCGATCTATTCGATGGCGACGTCGAGTTACGCGGAAGCCCCGCGAGGCATGGAGTTTCTTTACAGCTCCAATCGGTTCAACGTTGCGATCTCCCGCGCGAAATGTCTGGCAATACTGGTCGCGTCGCCGGCAATCTTCGACGTCGACTGCAAAACGCCTCGGCAAATGCAGTTGGCCAATTCCTTCTGCAGGTATCTCGAGTTGGCCAGCACCGTTCAGTAGCAAACATATCCTAATACGGCATCTTGCTGAATTCGACTCACGGGCTTCCCAAAACGCGATGAATCTGAATCTCTGGTGCAAATCGGAGGTGTGCGATGGGTTCAGCGATTTCGTTACGAGAGGATTTCGACGCAGAGCGTTTGCGGCGTCTGGCGCGCCAGACCAAGGATGCCGCGCAGGCACGCCCTCTCCTGGCGCTTGCCTCGATATATGACGGCGGCTCGCGCTCGGATGCGGCGCGGCTGGGCAATGTCACGCTTCAGATCGTGTGGGATTGGGTCTTGCGGTTCAATGCGCATGGCCGTGACGGGCTGATCAACGGCAACGCTCCTGGGCCCAAGTCACGGTTGGACGATACTCAGCGGGCGGCGCTGGCGCAGGCCATGGAACGGGGGCCGGCACCCTATCTCGATGGTGTCGTGCGCTGGCGTCTGTGTGATCTGGTCCAGTGGCTCTGGCACGAGTTTGGTGTCTCAGTGAGCGACAGACGCTGAGCGGGAGGTGCGTGCCATGGGGTACCGCAAGCTCGCCGCACGGCCAAAGCATCATGCGCAGGACCCTCAAGCGATGGAGGAGTTTAAAAAAACTTTCCCGCAGCAGCGGCGCAAGTCGCCGATGGAGCCGCCAAAGGCAAGCGGCTAGAAATTTGGTTTCAAGATGAAGCCCGTGTCGGTCAAAAGAACAAGATCACCCGCCGCTGGGCAAAGCGTGGAACGCGACCTTCAGGACCGCACGACCAGCGAACCCGATCAGCCTACATCTTCGGCGCGATCTGCCCCAAGCTCGGCAAGGCGGCAGCGCTGGTCATGCCCTGGTGTGACACACATGACCCAGCATCTGGCCGAAATATCCCGCCATGTGGCCGATGACGCGCATGCCATCCTCATCATGGATCAGGCTGGGTGGCACATGTCCAACAACCTCGTCGTGCCCACGAATATCACCATCCTGCCACTGCCGCCGAAATCACCGGAGCTCAACCCGGTCGAAAACCTCTGGCTCTTCATGCGCGAAAACTGGCTGTCGAACCGCATCTTCAAATCCTATGACGATATCGTCGCCCATTGCTGCGATGCCTAGCGCAAGCTCGAAAACCAGCCTTGGCGCATCATGTCCATCGGCCGAAGAGAATGGACAAATGGGTTCTGATCAGTGAGGAGGCGTATAAGAGGTCTTGGCCTCAAGGAGGGCCCGGAAAATGAGCCGCAGGTCGGCTATGTCTAGGAGGACGCCATCCACTCCGATGTCGGTCATCGACCGAATGAGCATGGACTGGTTGTCGAGCGACGGAATAAAACCCCAGCTCTGCCAGAAGTGCTCCGCTTCTTCATCGATGGCGCGAAAAGCGTCCCGGACAAGGGCCGTTCCAATACGCGACCGATATGGCCGCAATCGGGACGGCCGGTTCGGATCTTGCTGACACTCTCGTCGAGGATCGCAGTCTGCGCTTGCTCCCGACGCATGAATTCGGTCCGCGACAGCCCGGTCAGGGCCGCGCCCCGATCGATGATCGCGAGATCGTCATCGCGAAAGCGCATGGAAACAGGCGTTCCCTTTCGGGAATTGGTGGCGGCCATATGGGTCTCTTTTCGAAGTGGAGCAGAATGTAATGCAAGACGCATACATGTCTGACCGTCAGGCTTGGGAAAGGCGCTCATGGGCGCCGTTCTGGGAGGCTTGCCAGACCGGGATGCCGAAGCGGCGCGCGTTGTCGCTAGGCTGCCAGTGACGCGGTTTTCGAGAGCCGGCCTTTTCGCGCGGTTCCAGTGAGGAAAGAAGCGGCTCACGCCGCCTCTCCCTCGCCTGCATGACGCGGCTGCAGATGGTGTAGGTAGCTGACAGCGCGCTGCGAATGGCTGGCCGCGGTAAAGATCGCCCGCTTGTCGTCTGCGAGGACCTTGAGCCAGGAAGCGAGGTAGCTCGCATGGTCGGACCGTGGTTCAAGTTCTGGAACAATGCCGAGATCAGCGCAGAGGAAGCAACTGCCGAGCTCGGCGATCAGTTCCTCGCGGGCGCGTTCGCTATTGTCCTTGGCGTAACGGCTGAGATCGCGATCGAGACGATGCGAGGCTGCCGTCCAGTGAGTCAGCTCATGACTCAAGATGGCGACGTAGGCTGCATCGTCCCTGAAATCATCAAAGGATGGCATCTGGATATAGTCGTGTGCCGCCGCATAATAGGCCGACGAACCCCCGTGGCGGATCAGCGCGCCGGTCGCCGATACGGTCAAATGGATGTGACGGGGTTGCGATCTTTGGAAACCGGCCGTCAAGACCAGCGATCTGATCGGCGTTAAAGACCGTGTATGTTTTCATGAACGGGATGTTGAGTTCGACCGCCTCGCCGGTTTCAGCGGTTTCGGTGCGGATGAACGAGCTGGCGAAGACGACCGATGTGCCGGTTTCGCCTTTGCGGACGGCAGCCCCCAGTTCTAATGCCTGGCGGAAGGTCATCCAGGTGGCCGACGAGAAACTGCGGGCAATCGCTTCGGACCAGAGGATGAGGACGTTGATGCCGGAGTACGGCTCGCCATTGTGGCGCAGCGGCCGGGTGATTCGGTCGCCTTGAGATGCCGTGTTCCAGGGCTGCATCCAGGGTCTGACGCCCTGCTCGAGTTCGGCGATGATCTTGTTGGTGATGCGGCTGTAGATTTCGGATCGTTGCTGGGTTGGCTGCCTCGTCATGTCTAACCCTCCGTTTAAGGTCGCGACGATCGCGACCTGCTACGGCGGTCCCGCAAGCCGGGCTCAAAGCGCTGGCCTGCACCCGATAGGGCCGCAACGGCAGTGGAGGACGGCAACGCCGTTGCGGGGCAGCGCGGGCCCGGCAGGACCTCAAAGCCGGGGCAGGACGCGAGGCGCGGACATCACCGGTATGTTCAACGGCAGGAGCGGAACCAAGATCGGCAGATGATGGGCAGCGGAACAGAGAGGGTTAGCCGAACACCGTTAGACACGTCCGCCCTGATGGCGCCATGCCCAGGGTGGCACGGTACGGCTTGCCGACAATAAAGGCGAAGGCGCTGTGTTCGAGTTTGGCGCCCCGATTGGATCGCGATGACGGTCGCGATCTGCGCGGTCTCATAATGAACGCCTTGCGGAAGAGAGAGTCTGGACCATGTCGTGGCTTGGTGCGGGCCGTAACGGCACGCTGCTACGCAGGCGCCGGTTGGTCGCAAGTTGGTAACAGGCCCTGACCGCTCGACGCCCAGTATAAACGACGTTGAAGAATCGTGACTCGACTCGTCCCTCACGCCAGTAGTTCAATCCGAAAACAGGGGCGGGAGGTTAGGTCGATGAGATACGCACGGGATGATGCTCGGGCTTATGCGATCAAGATAGTCTCGGTATTGCTGGCATCAGCCGTGACGGCCGGGGTTCCGACCTGGATTGTCGCCAGAGCCATGGGGTTTTGACAGACGGCAATACCGCCCTTGAGCCGCCTGCGGTCGAAAAAGCTAGGCAGGGGCGAGCAATGGCGCTCGCCCCTTGCGAGCTTGCGAGATATCCTTGTTCTCTATCGGTCAAATCGCTCCAGCATCTTTCGCAGTTGGGCGTTTTGAAGTTGAAGCTTCTGCCAAGGCCCGTCGTCGAGGCGTGATCATCGACCTGCCGCAAGGCGGGTTCGTCTGGACCATCCGGTCCTTCGACGAGCCTCTCAATATTGCGAACATCATCAGAGGCGTTCGAATGCGCATCGACCGGATTGGCGGCGTCCTGCGCACCGTCGGTGGGCGGCACCGATGCGGCTGGTGGCTGGAGCTGAGCCGGCTCCTGCGTCTCTTCGGCTACCGGCTTATCGGATGTGTCCTCGACGGCCGCGTTCTCATGGTCCTTGCCATGTCGTCTCGTCAGTCCAACCAGAAATTTCCAAGGGGACGCCGCCATCTTTCCTCAACCTCTCGGCTTTTTCCTTGCCATCGAACAGTCCTTGGACTGCATCGGTTGCGGACGGACCGCCGCCGATGTTCATGGCCAATGGGAGCAGGGATTAAATACGGTCGGCCTTAGCCGACGCGCTTGCAGGCGGCCAGTCAGGCAAGACCGTCAGGCAAGACCGAGGCGCTTGCGCAGATCGGCGTTTTCCTGGCGAAGCTTTTCTGCAAGCGACTTGCGCAGCATCTGGTTTTCCTCCTCCAGCCGGACGAGTTCCGCCATCTCGTCGGCAGCCGAAATGGGAGCATTTGTCGCGGCGGGGGTGGACTTTGCAGCGCTCGTTTTGCCAACCAGCTTCGGTCCACGTGCGGCTTTTGCGACGATCGGCTTGGTTTTGGCAGCACCCGCCGGCCTGCCCCGCTTTGCCGGTGCAGGAGGCGACTGGGTCTCCACCGTGATATCGGCACTTGCCGTCTCGAGCGTCGCCTTTTTGGCGCGCGGTGCACGCTGCTTCTTCGGCTCCGCCGCTCTTGCAGCATCGGTGATCACGGAATCGGTATTGACAGTCGCGTTGGTTTCGTTGACCATAAATCTCCTCTCGTGCCAACATAGTTGTTGGCTGCTCCAATGGCGGTGTCAATAAGGACGCCTGTTTCGAACCCACCGGCGATGAAGAAATCGCCTTATCTACCTCTACGATCTGATGACCGGCGTCATCGGAAACGTCGGAGCTTACCGCAGCCGACACCGCCTTGAGATCCAGATTGCCCCCAGATCGAGACCGGTTTCGACGTCTGACGCCGACGGCCGGATTTGACTTCAACAACGAAGTTTCGTTGCGGCTTTTTCATGTTATTGGAACCTTGAACTTAGCGAGGGAGGTGACGCTGGCCAGCGGCACAGTGGCTATATCCTCGTCAATAGCGTCATCAACTGCATCAGTCGAGGGCGACGCGCCTCCCAGATGGCGCCCGGATACGAATAGGGGCGCGATACGAATGTATCGTGCAATGATCACATCCTTGGATTGTGTGTATAGAAAGAATCCCGTAAAAGGATTTGGTGTGCAATCATGATGGAACCGCTACGATGGATGCGATTCTGACTGAAGGCTTTGATGCGGCTTTGACCCTGACCGACCATATCGAGCACCTGCCGGACAGGAAGCGGCGCGAACTAGCGCGCATCATTGAGATCCTGTTTGCCGAGGTCGAAGCCTTCCAGGCAAGCAAGCTGTCGGCGAAGCGCAATGCCGGCAGGATTCTGATGGTCCTCCTCTATGGATCTTACGCCCGCGGCGACTGGGTCGAGGATCACTTGAGCGGCTATCGCTCCGACTACGATCTGTTGATCGTCGTCAACAGCAAAACCTTCGCCGAGGAGCAGGAACTCTGGGAAGGCATCGAGGAGCGGCTCTTGAAGGAGCAGATCGCTCATCGCATCGAAACACCGGTCGTGCCGATCGTCCACACGCTGGCGGACGTTAACGACCAGCTTTCCCGCGGCCGGCCCTTCTTCGTCGACATCGCCAGGGACGGCATTGCCCTCTACGAGGAGCCCGGCCATTCACTGGCGCAGCCGAAGCCGTTGACGGCGGAGGAGCAGCGACGCGAAGCGGAGAGCCACTTCGAACAATGGCGCCAGTTGTCTGAAGAAGCATTGAGACTTGCTGAATACGGCCTGTCGAATGGCATTTGGCGTCACGGCGTTTTCATGCTCCACCAAGCGACCGAGAGTGCCTACCACTGCGCGCTGCTGACGCTCTATAGTCCCAAATCCCATCGTCTGAAGGTTCTTCGATCTCAGGCCGAAGGACTCGATATCAGGCTGGTCGAGGCCTGGCCGCGCGATAGCCGGTTTTCACGACGCTGCTTCGAGTTGCTGTCGCGGGCCTATGTGGAAGCGCGATATTCCTCGAAATACACAATAAGCAACGAGGAGCTCGGCTGGCTGGTCGAGCGCGTGAAGGCTCTGCAGACACGCGTTGAAGCAATCTGCAAAGAACGGCTTTCCTTGTAATCGATTCAGCCGTCTGCTGCTCTTGAACGGATTCGAACCGCAGACCATACGATCCCAAAAAGGTTTTGGGGTGATCTGAGGAATCTAAAAGGACATCGCTAGAGCGCCGTACCTTTAATCGAACCCATAGCCTGCGGCTGTAAAATAGTTTCGACATTCTTGGCTGTTGAAGAGGTTGCAGATGGATCCGAGCGCATTTGAGAGTGCGTCAAACGTGCGAGCGGCGGCGGCTCGGAGATGGGCCTTAATTTTGGCGAAGGCCATTTCGATCGGGTTCAAATCTGGCGAATAAGACGGCAGAAACAGGAGCCACGCACCAACTTCCTTGAGGCAGGCTTTGGCTTTATCGCTCTTGTGAACGCGAAGATTATCCAGGATGACGACATTGCCTGGTTCGAGTGTCGGCGCAAGCTGGGTCTCGATGTAGGTGTCGAAGATTTCCCGGTTCATCGGCCTGTCAATAATCCAGGGCGCAGTAAGACCGAAACAGCGCAAGCCTGCAATGAATGTCTGTGTCCCCCAGTGGCCAAAGTGCAGATTCCGAGGCAATCCGCCCCCGCATTCCGAAATGATGCCGCCCCCCAATTCCGAGAATTAACCGCCCCCTTGTTCCGAGATGATGCCGCCCTCTGATTGGGGTGTTTGTCGGGGTGTTCTGCTGGTGAGACGTTCGTCCTTTCAGTTGCCTGAGAGGAAGGAACGCGATGCCAGCGGAGAGACTAAAGATGCGGCGTGTCCGCGAGATACTGAGATACAGATTTGAGGAAGGCCTTGGCCACAAGTCGATTGCGGTGCGCGTTGGTGCGGCGCCGTCGACGGTGCGTGAGACGCTGCGCCGTGTGGACATTGCTGGGCTTTCCTGGCCGTTGGGCGAGGACGTCAGCGATGCGATGTTGGAAGCGGCTCTCTACAAGGCTGCCGGCACGAAGACCGGTCATCGCCGCAGCGCTGAGCCGGATTGGGCAATTGTTCACCGGGAACTGAAGCGCAAGCATGTGACGCTGCAGATCCTCTGGGACGAGTATATCGGCCTTCATCCCGAGGGATATCGCTACAGCCGTTACTGTGATTTGTATCGCGGCTGGGCGCTGAAGCTGCCGGTGACAATGCGCCAAAACCATGCGGCCGGCGAAAAGCTGTTCGTCGATTATGCCGGCGACACGGTCACGGTGGTCGTCGACAGATTGTCGGGAAAGACGCGGCAAGCCCACCTGTTCGTCGCAGTGCTCGGCGCATCGAGCCTTTCATTTGCACATGCTCGCTGGAGCGAAACGTTGCCCGACTGGATCGAATGTCACCTGCTTGCGCTTGAGGCGTTCGGTGGCGCACCGGCGTTGCTGGTTCCCGACAACGCCAAGGTCGCCGTCATCAAGGCCTGCCATTTTGATCCGCAGGTCAATCGCACCTATGCCGGGATGGCGGCTCATTACGGAAGCGCTGTTCTTCCGGCACGACCGCGCCGGCCTCGGGACAAGGCGAAGGTCGAAGCCGCGGTTCGCATTGTCGAGCGCTGGCTGCTGGGTCGACTACGCCACCGCGTCTTTTACAGCCTTGCCGACGTGAATGCGGCGATTGCTGAATTGCTCGCTGATCTCAACGACAGGCGCGTCCTGCGTCGCGTCGGGCGCACGCGACGGCAATTGTTCGAAGAGCTGGATTATCCCGCCCTGCGTCCGCTGACTGTGGAACGATACGTCTTTGCGGAATGGAAGATACGCAGGGCCGGTCTCGATTATCATGTCGATATCGACAAGCACTATTACTCGGTGCCCTACCGCTTTGCGCGTGAGCAGGTCGAGGCCCGCATCACCGCCAATACCATCGAGATCTTCCACAAAGGTGAGCGGATTGCCGCCCACAGGCGTTCGAGTGGCAATGGCAAGCACACGACAACGCCCGAGCACATGCCGTCATCGCATCGCCGCTTTGCCGACTGGACGATCGAACGTATCAGCCGCGAAGCCTCCGCGATCGGCTCAGACGTTGCATTGCTCTGCGAGCGTATTCTTGCCGATCGACCGCATCCCGAACAGGGCTACAGAGCCTGTCTGGGCATTATCCGCCTCGTCAAAGCGTTTGAGCGCGAGAGGGTCAATGCAGCCTGCGGCCGGGCATTGGAAATCGGCGCTCGAACCTATGGCTCGGTGCGTTCCATTCTCGACAATCACCTTGACCGACCGTCGGCGTCATCAGGCGCATCATCACCCGAGCCGATCAACCACTCCAACATCCGCGGTCCCCGCTATTACCACTGAGGAGACGACATATGCTTGCACATCCCACCCTTGATAAATTGAATGCCATGGGCCTGACCGGCATGGCCAAGGCGTTCAACGAACTGCTGACCAACGGTGAGAGCGAACAACTCTCCCATGCCGAATGGCTCGGGCTACTGCTGGAGCGAGAATGGAGTTCGCGCCACGATCGCAAGCTTGCCGCCCGGCTGCGGTTTGCCAAGCTTCGCCATCATGCTGTGCCTGAGGATGTCGATTACCGCAGCGACCGCGGTCTCGATCGTGCGCTGTTCATGAAGCTGATCGGCGGCGACTGGATTGATGCCCACGACAACCTCGCGATTTGCGGGCCATCTGGCGTTGGCAAAAGCTGGTTAGCCTGTGCACTCGGGCACAAGGCCTGCCGCGACGATCGCTCAGTTCTTTATCAACGCGTGCCACGCTTGTTTGCCAATCTCGCTCTTGCCCACGGCGACGGCCGCTATGCAAGGCTGCAGCGAACCCTCGGCCACGTCCAGCTCTTGATCCTTGATGACTGGGGTCTGGAACCGCTCAATGAGCAGGCACGCCACGACCTCCTGGAGATCCTCGAAGATCGCTACGGACGCCGCTCGACGATTATCACCAGCCAGCTTCCGGTATCAGCCTGGCACGAGATCATCGGCAACCCAACCTACGCCGATGCCATCCTCGATCGCCTCGTTCACAACGCCCACCGCATCGACCTATCCGGCGAAAGCTTGCGGCGAAATCAGCGCCGGAAATCTTGACTCGTTACACGAATGAACTGACAACAATCACAGCCAGCAGGACCCCAGCCTCAAGGGGGCGAGATCATCCCGGAATCCGGGGGCGCAATCATCTCGGAACAAAGGGGCGGCTTCATCGGAATCGGCAGCCAAAGGGCGCATCCGTGATGAGACGCTCGCCGCGCGGGGAGCGCCCACGCAGTCTCACCATCTTTGTGTTCACCGAGGTTTCGTCCAAGAAAACAAGTCGATGCGGTTCAAATCGCATCCGGGGTTGGCGTTTCGAAATCCAGACATCACGATCCTTTCGGATATCAGCGCGAGCGCGTTCCGACGCCATTATCTGTTTTTTTATATGTGTATCCCTGCGTTATCAAAAACCGGACGATGGTGGAATAACCAATCCATGTTCATCCTCAAGGCGACGGGCAAGCTCTGGCATGGTGATATCCGGTTTGCCTTCGACCTGTGCGACCAGGAAATCGCGAAACGCCGACAGTTTCCCTGCACCTGGTGGCCTTCCTTGACGCGCGGGGGTTATCAGCCCAGTCCGCTCCCGGCGTTGCAGCAGCTTGATCGCACTGCTGTCGCTGATTGCGAAATGACGGGCAGCGGCTCGCCGTGATTGGCCGCTAGCGACCATGGAAACAACACGCTGACGAAGATCAACAGAATGAGATTTACCCATGTGATTCACCTCCAACCGCAGTGAATCACACCAATACCCTCGTGAAAACCCCACTCGATTCTCAATTCAAGTGCGATGCTCTAGCGGGTGCCCGCGCCCGATTTCAGTCTTGCCACGGGTCGACTACGATCACGCCGGTATCATCGAAATCCTGAACATTACGCGTGACTACAGTTAAACCGTGAACCAGCGCGGTAGCGGCGATCAAAGCATCAGCCTCGTTGCGGCGGTCTGGAATATGTATGTGGGCACAACGCGTCGCTATCGCGTCATCGATTGGCAGAACTCGCTCGGCGAATTCAGGGCGAACACGGCTATCCATCCACCCCCGCAAGCGAGAGCCCTGGGCAGCGTCGCGACGCTGGACGGTTAATATTCCGCGCTCAATTTCCAGGATCGTAATTGCGGAAATGAACAAGTCATTGGAATCTTGCGCACCGACCCACTTCGTCACATTGGCATCTGCTTTACCGTCTCCAACTTTGCGCAACTCGGAGACGACGTTTGTATCCAGCAGGTACTTCAAGACAGATCGACCTCGCGAGGTGCAATTTCCACTCTCAGTGGATCTAATTCGATCGTCGACAAACCAGGCATTGAAAGAGTATCGACGAGATTCCGTCGCTTGCCGGTCAGGCGGACGAATTCGCTGTACGTCATCAACACATGGGACGGCTTCCCGCGATCTGTAATAACTACAGGTCCTCTTTTGGCAGCCTTCTTTGCCTTACTGACGTCGTGGTTCAACTCCCGCCTAGACAAACTTGTGATGCTCATAGAATGCCTCCATGTAGGAACATACCTACATATATGATATTATTGACTGTGGAGCAATATCCAAGATAGCCGCCTTGAGGGGATCGGAACCGGCGACACCCTGCATTCGTAAGTAGTTCGCTCTGTGCCACTTCAGATAACGAGGATGAGGCGGCTCGTGATCGCGACGGCATGATCGCCGTAGGCCCAATATCACTAAATCGAAGGAAATCCGTCTCTCAAGTCACGGTCGAAAGGGTTAGGATCTCCACTGCCAAGGCCAATCACCATTAGAGGATATTCGATGTTGTTTGGCTGGAGCCCTAATATCGTTGAGACATCTTGATCATAAAACGCTGCAGTCGGCCACGTCCTGATATCAACGGAAGTGGCAACCATCTGTACCACCTGTGATAAGTGACCCGCATCTAATAATGCGACCCGGTATGATCGAGAATTTCTATATTTCCACATCAGGTTGTCAAAGCGGCAGGTTATAATAATTGCGGCGCTTACGTCGTCGGAGAATCCTTGATCCCCGAAAAGACGCGCGAAACTGAAATCGTCCGCTAGGTCAGCGACACGTGCCAAACGGTCGTTGTGGGACTGGTAGTGGAAAATACCGGCATTAAGATCTGAGACGCGATCGGCGATCAAATAGCATTCACAGCTTTGAAGGGATCCTCCCGAAGGCGCGGTCCGACCATCGTTGGCGTGAACATGCCCATATCCTTATATGCGTCCCCATCGTGCTCGCGATATCGGAAGGCATTGCGAATTACGGTCGCCACCGCCCGAAATTTCAATTGCTGTCGGGTGAACCGCCGTTTGTTATTCGCTGCTCAAGTGCGTCCTTCAGGGTTCCGAGGTGATCGGCGGTATCCTCGCCGAGATCGATCGGGTCAACACCGCGCACTGTGGCGAAAGCGTCGCTGGGCATTTCATCCATGATGCCCTCGCAAGGTGATGTCAGGTTAACCGATGATGAAGTTGTAGGCGGTAGTTGGTAGTCATGATTGAGTCGACTGTCAGCTACAAGCGTCATCGTTTCCCGTCCGCTGTGATCGCTCGGGCGGTCTGGCTGTACTTCCGATTTCCGCTGAGCCTTCGCCTAGTGGAAGAGATGCTGCTGGAGCGCGGCATCGTCGTTTCCTATGAGACGATCCGGTGTTGGGCGAAGAAGTTCGGCCGTGACTATGCCGGCCTCTTGCGGCGCAAAGCACCGAGCCCAAATGACGTGTGGCATTTGGACGAAGGTGCGCCACGAAGGCGCGAAGGAGGAGCTATGATTTAGGCACTTCCCAAGCAGCCATGCTGCACAGGAGATGAGGGCTGGCCCCTCGAAGCCGGCTTGCAGGAGCGGGTTTCAAACCACCTCAAGCTGCTGTCGTAAAGAGCGATGGTGGTGAGCGTTGAGGAAAAGGCCGGACTTGATCCGGTCAGGTAAGATGCAAGGAGACGAGCGTGAGCGAACCGCTGACGACGTGTCGAAAAGTGCATAGATGGCGTCAAAACCGGGTGGGCTTCGTTAACCCGGGAGAAGTCTGGGAGATACCTGTCTACTGCCCAGATGGCGTCCGGCATGAAGGCGGCGTGACCTTGCTTCAGGCTCTTGTGTGGAACGTGGGAACCTGTCGCCCCGATGCGAAGGGAGACATCCAAGTGGAAGCACCATGAGGATCCGAGTACCGATGCGGGGCACAGGGACGGAGTTGCGTGTAGTAGTGAAGAAGGTGCTGTAATGGCGTTGGAGCGAAGGCGCAACACTGTCCAGCTTTATCGAAAGGTCAACCGTCATGCGGGAGGAGCCTTTGGGTAAAGCAAAGCCGTTCGATATTCCTAAACGGGCTGTTTGGGAGGCTTATCAACGGGTAAAGGCGAACCGGGGTGCAGCCGGGGTCGATGATCAGTCGATCGAGGATCTTGAGCGGGATGTGAAGAACAACCTGTTCAAGCTCTGGAACCGATTGTCATCTGGCAGCTACTTTCCGCCGCCAGTCAAACGGGTCGCGATCAAAAAGCGGCAAGGCGGTACAAGGCCGTTGGGCATTCCCACGGTCTCAGACCGGATTGCGCAAGGGGTGGTGAAGGCATACCTGGAACCGGAACTGGAAAGACATTTCCATCCCGATTCCTATGGGTATAGGCCCGGCAAGTCGGCACTCGAGGCCGTGGGTATGGCAAGGCAGAGATGCTGGCGCCATGACTGGGTTCTCGATCTCGACATTCAGGCCTTCTTCGACACCATTCCACACGACCTGTTGCTACGGGCGGTGCGAAAGCACACCGACTGCACGTGGGTGTTGTTGTACATTGAACGGTGGCTGACGGCTCCCGTGCAACTGGAGAACGGCACTTTGGAACCTCGGGAGAGGGGAACTCCGCAGGGGTCAGTTATCTCACCCTTGCTGGCGAACCTCTTTTTGCACTATGCGTTCGATCGGTGGATGGCCAAACACCGTCCTGAGATTCCGTTTGAACGCTTTGCCGATGATGCCGTTTGTCATTGCAGCAGCGAGCGTCAGGCCCAAAAGTTGCAAACGGATCTTGAGCAACGGTTTGCTGAATGCGGACTGAAGTTACATCCAAACAAGACACAGATCGTGTATTGCAAGGATAACGTTCGGCGGGGGCATTGCCCCAATCAGAAGTTCGACTTTCTCGGCTACACCTTTCGACCGAGACTGGCAATGAACCGATGGGGCAAGACCTTCGTCAATTTCAGTCCGGGTATCAGCAACCGAGCCGCGAAAGCCATCCGTCAGACAATGCGGGACTGGCAGCTTGACCGCCGTATCGACAAGCGCATCAATGATCTGGCCAAGATGTTCAATCCGATCCTTCGTGGTTGGATGAACTACTATGGTCGTTACCACAAATCGGCACTTTCCCGAGCATTGATGCACCTCGATCTGCGCCTGGCACGCTGGGCCATGTCGAAATATCGACGCCTGAGACGCCATCGTCGGCGTGCGCGGTACTGGGTCCAGGACGTAAGGCGTCGGGAGCCAGCGCTGTTTGCACATTGGCGATTGCTGTATCGGGCAACGGCTGGACGGTAGGAGCCGGATGAGTGGAGACGCTCACGTCCGGATCTGTGAGAGTTGCGCCTTGCAAGCGCGTTGAATTCAGCCGTCTGAGATGACGGCCACGGCAAAGCCTAGCGAGCAGCCGTGTACTGAGTCTTGCGTGGTGTCCGGTAACGTATAGCGCGACGATCAGGATGAGACGCGAGCGACAATCTGGATGAGATTCTTATGTCGCGGTTGGAGCGAAGTTATCATGTTGATTGTCGCTGGCAAGAGTTTCATCGTGTTCTGATTGCCGCTCCGCGACAAGCTGGGAAGAGCTTTTGATTGTCGCGAATGAGGCGGGTCTGCCGCGCTGGCGTTTGGCTTCCATGGCCGAACGCCGCCGGTAGCTTTCGACATTCATCTCGAAGATTGTTGCGTGATGGACAAGTCGGTCCACCGCGGCAAGCGTCATGGCCGGGTCTGGAAAGACGCGGTTCCATTCTCCGAAGGGCTGATTGGCGGTGATCATGATGGAACGCCGCTCATATCTTGCGGAGATGAGTTCGAAGAGCACGCTCGTTTCGGCCTGGTCCTTGGTGACGTAGGCCAGGTCGTCGAGGATGAGAAGATCGAACTTGTCGAGCTTTGCGATGGCGGCTTCGAGCTGAAGCTCCCTCCGCGCGACCTGAAGCTTCTGGACGAGATCGGTCGTGCGGGTGAAGAGCACGCGCCAGCCGTTCTCGATTAGCGCGAGGCCGACGGCTGCGGCGAGATGGCTCTTTCCGCCGCCGGGCGGACCGAACATCAGGATATTGGCGCCTTTGGCGAGCCAGCTATCGCCGGCTGCAATCGCCATGACCTGGGCCTTGGAGACCATGGGAACAGCGTCGAAGGCGAAGCTGTCGAGCGTCTTTCCGGGTGGCAGGTGGGCCTCGGCGAGGTGTCTTTCGATCCTGCGATGGGCGCGTTCGGCCAATTCATGCTCGGCGATGGCCGAGAGGAAACGGGCAGCAGGCCATCCTTCCCGATCGGCCTGCTCGGCAAATTGGTGCCAGAACGTCTTGATCGTCGGCAGCCTCAGTTCGTTGAGCATGATGCCGAGGCGGGCTTCATCGACTGTGTGGATGTTGCTCTTCATGCGACCTCTCCCGCATAGGCCGTGCCGATCAGGGCTTCATAACCATTGAGCGACGCGAGTTGCACATGAACGATCGGCAACTGATCCGGGTCCGGGCTGAAGACCGCTCTCAAAGCCGCCAGATCAGGCAGTTTGTGGGCGTCGAGCGTTTTGGCAAGCTCCTCGGCCAGTTCACGCTCGCAACTGCGATCGTGAGCCAAGGCAAGCAGTTCCACGGTGATCTTGCAAGCCTGCCGCTCGGGCAGTTGCTCGATGAGCGCGTCGAAAGTCCTGCGATATTCCGGCCTGGGGAAGAGCTTGTCGCGATAGACGAGCCCCAAAAGCGCCATCGGCTTTTTGCGCAGGGAATGAATGACGTGATGATAGTTGACGACTTGATCGTGCTTGCCACTCGCGTGGGCGCGGCCTCGGGGTAATGTCAGCAGATGCGTGCCGCCGATGAAGACGTCGAGGCGATCGTCGAACAGACGCACCCGCAGCCGGTGGCCAATCAGACGGGAAGGCACGGTGTAGAAGACCTTGCGCAAGGCGAAGCCGCCGGTGCTCGATACGGTGACGATGACCTCTTCGAAGTCGGTGGTGCGACGATCGGGAAGAGCTTGCAGATGCGTGCGCTCGGCATCGATGCGCTTGCCATGTGCGGCATTGCGGCGGCTGACGATCTCATCGATGAAGGCGCGATAGGATCCGAGGTCGCCAAAGTCCCTGGTTCCGCGCATCAGCAGAGCATCGCGGATCGCATTCTTGAGATGGCCGTGGGAACTTTCGATCGAGCCGTTCTCGTGCGCGACGCCCTTGTTGTTGCGCGTCGGCGTCATGCGATAATGGGCGCACAGTTCGTCGTAGCGATGCGTCAGATCGACCTTGGCGTCGGCATCGAGGTTGCGGAAGGCGGCCGATAAGCTGTCGCTGCGATGATAGAGCGGCGAACCGCCAACCGACCACAGGGCGTTCTGCAGCCCCTCGGCCAGAGCGACGAAGCTCTCTCCACCCAGGATGACATGGGCATGCTCGAAGCCCGACCAGACCAGCCGGAAGTGATAAAGCAGATGATCGAGCGATTGGCCGGCGATCGTCACGCCGAGGCTGCCCATGTCGGTAAAATCCGACAGTCCTAACCGACCGGGTTCGTGCATCTGACGGAAGATCACTTCCTGCTCCTGACCGTGAACAGCCCGCCATGATCGGATACGACGCTCAATCGTACGGCGAACACCTTCTGACAGCTCTGGATGACGCCGCAGCATCTCGTTGTAAACGGCGACCGCTCGGATGCCGGGCGCGGCCTTGAGGAGCGGAACAACCTCGGCGTCGAAGATGTGCTCAAGGGGATCGGGGCGACGCCGGTCGCGCGGCGGCTTGGTCTGCGATGGAAGACGCGCATCCTTCTCGATGCGGTAAGCCG
The DNA here is from genome assembly GCF_042140505.1 of Rhizobium sp. T1470. Lineage (NCBI taxonomy): Bacteria > Pseudomonadati > Pseudomonadota > Alphaproteobacteria > Hyphomicrobiales > Rhizobiaceae > Rhizobium > Rhizobium sp. T1470. The sequence goes on along the minus strand of NZ_CP148093.1, from coordinate 344,594 downwards.
TCGCCCGGCTGATCGACGCCTTGGCGGCAGCGACCTCAATGGGGTTGTTTTGTCGGTACTTCATAAAAAGCCTCGTCTGATGATCGGTTACATGGCGACCCGGCACAAAGGTGATTCTCCATTCTCAGAAAATCACCGACGCTACCGGGCCAACCGCGATCATGAGACGCCGAAAAATTGCGCCGCGGCGGGGGTGTAACTCCAGTCGGGCTACGCCCTCCCTTCGTCACACCCCCGCCGCCGAGTCTCATCCTGATTGACGCTGAGTCTCACCTTGTTTGTCGCCGCGCAGTAACGGCCGCTGCGAAGCGTAGACAAGGAGATTGTAGGCCGGAACATACGTGAACGGATAGATAGCCCCGAAATCGAACGTGATCGGAGTAGCCGACCCTGTCTCTCAAAGGGGAAGGCGGAATCGCAGGCCGCGTCTTTGCGAGTGGTCCAAGGTGCTCCCGGGGTTCGTACCGCCAGCATGCAATCGAAGGATTTGACGTGAACAAGGGAGATCCAACCGGTTCAAGCGCAAGCTTGTAGGACCTGCCAAGCCGATGAGGCGAGAAGGGGCTGATGACCGGGTGGAAGTCAGACTGACTGATAGTACTCCGAGGTCGGGAGAGCCGGCCACATGGGGAAGCGGTCAGCGGTAGTTGAAATGTTTTTGGGCAACATGGGCTCCATTCAACGGGAGACACGGCCTTTCATGCAAAGGGAAGATCAGCTGACCATGGAAACGGGACTTGAACATATAGCAGCGAAAGCTCGGTGTGAGCCGAAACTCCGCTTTACGTCGCTTGCCCATCACATCACGCGCGAACGGGTGCAGAGGAATCTGTTGAGGATTCCGCAGCGCTCGGCCGCCGGGGTGGATGGTCAGACGGTGAAGGCGGCGAAGGAGAGCTTTGGAGAATGGATAGAGCCGATGCTCCAATCCATTCACCGCCAGGGATATCGCGCGCCGGCAGTGCGGCGCGTTTACATCCCCAAGCCCGGCAAGACGGAGAAGCGCCCGCTCGGGGTGCCAACTGTTTCGGACCGGGCGCTTCAGCGCAGCACAGCTGCGGTGCTGTCGGCGATCTACGAGCAGGACTTCTTGCCCTGCTCGTTCGGCGGCAGGCCGCATCTTAGCGCTCATCATGCCCTGTCGACCCTCAACGAGGCAATCTGCGGCGGCCGGACGAGCTGGGTGCTGGAGGCGGACTTGAAGAACTATTTTGGGAGTCTGTCGCATGAGTGGCTGCTCCGGTTTGTCGAGCATCGAGTCGGGGATCCGCGCGTGATCAGCTTGATCAGGCGCTGGCTGAAAGCAGGCGTCCTTGAGGACGGGGCTGTCCACCCGAGTGATGAAGGAACTCCTCAAGGAGGGTCGATCAGCGTTTTGCTGAGCAACGTTTATCTCCATTATGTGCTCGACCTCTGGTTCGAGCGCGTGGTGAAGGTCCAGCTCAAGGGCGAAGCCCGGCTGGTGCGTTATATCGACGACTTCGTGATCTGTTTCCAACATCAATCGGATGCGCTCCGCGTCGAGGACGCTCTCCGTCATCGTTTGGGGAAGTTTGGCCTCACTCTTGAGCCGAGCAAGACCAAGTTGGTCGAGTTTGGTCGGTTTGCTCAGAGAGATGCGAGCAAACGCGGCAGAAATCGCCCGGAGACGATCTACTTTCTGGGCATGACGCTGTACTGCTCGCGGAACCAAAAGGGTAATACCAACATGCATTGATCAAAACCGATGCGCCCACTCGCGCAGTCCAATGGACATTATCTTCCAGGGTTGCGCGACGAGTTTGTTCCAGGCGGCACAGCAGTGAGCGACGATGTCCTCGTAGTCTGTGAAGATGCGGTTCGACAGCCAGTTGTCCCTCATAAACTGCCAGACGTTTTCGACAGGGTTCAATTCAGGCGAACGCGGCGGCAAGAACAGCAATGTGATGTTGTCAGGGACGCTGAGCTTCGGCGTGACGTGCCATCCGGCTTGATCGAGGATGAGGACCGCGTGAGCGCCGTCATCGACTGCCTGGCTGATTTCCAGCAGATGTTGATTCATGGCGTCGGTATCGCAATAGGGCAATACGAGGCCCGCGCCCTTACCTTTCTTGGGGCAGATGGCACCGAAGATGTACGCCCACATCGTCCGTTGATCCAGCGGCGCTGAAGGTCGGGTGCCACGGCGAGCCCATCGGCGGGTGATCTTGTTTTTCTGACCTATGCGCGCCTCGTCGGCCCACCAGAGTTCGATCTCGGTATTCTTCGGGAGGCTGCTTCTGATGGCTGCCAATGCGGCAGGGAACTCTTTTTAAAAGCGTCCACTTCGGGTTCATTCTGGGCGTAGTGGCGCGGCCGGGCAGACAGCTTGGCAAAGCCGAGAGCCTTCAATTCGCGACCAACCGTGGTCTCGTCCATCGAGATCCGGAATTCCTGGAAGATCCATTGGACCAGATCCTTGCGCCGCCACCGAACGACACCGTGGATAGCCGGGATCGGACCACGCTCTACAATCTTGGCCAAGGCCTGGCGCTGATCATCATTCAGCTTGGGCCGATTGCCGGGAGCCTTGCCGTTGAGGAGCCCGGCCGACCCGTGCTCATTGAAACGAACGACCCAGTCGCGAACAATCTGCAAGGTCACGCCCCCGATCCGGGCCGCATCTGTACGCGAGCCGCCGTCATAAATTTCCGCCAACGCCAGAAGCCGCCGCGCTTGAGCGGCATCCTTGGTCCCTTTCGCGAACTGCCGCAGAGCAGGACCATCAAAATCATCGCGCAATGCAATCGCCGAACCCATTGCAAACCTCCCGTTTGCCCCATGGATTCAGATTTTCACCGATTCGGGAATCCCAAGTGAGTCGCACTCTGCGCTCGCTGGTATAACTTCAAGGTCGGGATGCGCACGGAGAAGTCTCGGCTTCGACGTAGTCTCTCGTCTCTGCAGGAGCTGATGCGGCAAGTTCGACATTACGTCATCAGGGACCAGGTCAGCGAAATCAACGCTGCTCTTCGTGGCCACTACGCCTATTATGGCATCGCCGGAAACCTTCGGTCGCTGCTCAAGGTGTATCGGGCCACGGAACGGTACTGGTGCCGAATGTTACGCAGCCGCAGCCGAGATGGTGGCCGCCTCACATGGGACACTTTCAACCAGATCAAAGAACGGAACCCGCTGCTGCGACCCAAGCTGCGGCTTCCTTACGGGAAGCTGCAAGCACTCGCGGTGCTGTGAAGCTGCCGAAGAGCGTAGTGCGGGAAATCCGCACGCTACGTTCTGTGGGAACCGGGGGCGGGTGACTGCCTCCGGTGACCCAGTCCTGGGGGTGAAATTCCCCCGGGCCACTCGACTCGTCATCACGATCGGTGGCAAAAGGCATTGGCTCTGGCGGGCCGTCGATCGGGACGGCTATGTTCTCGACGAGATTGTTCAGGCCCGCCGGACCCGGCTGATGAAGAAGCAGGGATGCTTACCGAAGCGCATCGTCACGGACAAGCTTCGTTCCTACGGCGCGGCACTGCGGCAGATCATGCCCACGGTCGAGCATCGATCGCACAAAGGGCTGAACAATCGCGCCGAAAACTCCCATCTACCCCTGCGAAAACGAGAACGAATAATGCAACGGTTTCGCTCGCCAGGCGCACTGCAACGCTTCACGAGCGTCTTTTCGGCGGTCCGAAATCTCTTCGTCCCGCCACGCTCCAAACACTCCGCCATCGCCGTCCACCTGCACCGCATCAGAGCGATCGCCCATTGGAGAGCAGTCACGGGCACCGCTGCCTGAGCTTCCCGCCTAACGGAAAGTGTTCCTGAGGAAGTTAACCTGACATCACCATTCGGTCCTATGGTGCGGCGAAGCGGGAGATCATGCCCGGCGTCAAGCATCGTTCGCACAAGGGCTTGAACAATCGGGCGGAGAATTATCATCAGCCTATCCGACGACGCGAGAGGATCATGAAGCGGTTCAAGTCAGCCCTTCTGGAAACTATGGCGGACTTCGCATTCTCGCAACTATCGCCTGGCAACGCAACGGCAATTTATTGCTTGCCCTGCAGCACCGGAGAAAATAGTTGACTCGCAGTCTGAAGCGATTGACCGGGGACCATTGCTAGCCCTGGATTTCGGTTCGGGGCGTCAGCGTTACCGCCCCGACCGATGTTATCAGTGCGCGGTAGTCATTTTGTCAAAGACCCCGAGCTTCTTGAGGGAACTCATCAGACCAGTGAGTGCGATTACCGCGACGAACAGTACCACAAGGACAATCGCGTAAGACAATTCCTGATCCGATATTGAGTCTGCAGACACCCGATAGAACTCGGTTGCCAACAGCGCGATCAGCGTCGACGACATCGTGGAATAGTCCTTGGCAATAACCCGCTTCGTATTGAACGCCATTCCCTCTGTCGATGCCGAGAACGCACTCAACTTGAGTCCCCATCTGGGGACATCGCGGCAATATGCGCTGTACGCGTCACCGAATTTGTCAGCCAGAAATTCCTCTTCAGCGTAGATGATGCACTGGTAGATGAAGCCGAATAACAAGCATCCGACGATGACGACTACTGGATCGCCGTGGAACAGGAAAAGCCCCGAGTAAACGAGCATGTTCCCGACGTACAACGGGTTGCGACAGACGCCGAACATGCCTTCCGTAACCAAGTCCTTGGCATAGACCCGTTTGTTAAGACCGCCTCGCTTGATGTAAGCGTATCCAATTACGGTTGCGCGCAATAGCAAACCTGCAAGTACTATTAGCAATGCGACGATATCCGTCCACTGCTTGAGTGCTGCGCTACCCAGAACCGTCGTCGTCGGTGGCGCGGCAATAAACAATGCAACGATGATCAGCGGAAACGCCTGGTTTCGGTACTTGAAAAAGAACGTCCCGATCGTGAGCATAAAATTCTTCATTGCATTTCGTCTCACTTAACCGCGACAATGCCGCAGAAGTTATACCACCGGAAGAACACCTCCGTGCTCTTGAACCCCACCTCCCTGAGCAATTGGAGGTTCTCCTCGAGGCGGTAAGGAATGAGCACGTTTTCCAGGGCCTCCCTCTTCTTCGATATTTCGATCGAGGAGTATCCGTTACGCCGCTTGAAGTCATAGTAGTGGTCGATGAAGAGCCGGTTGAAAGTCGTGTCCTCGCTGGTCAACTTTTCGATCAGTAGCAAACATCCGTGCTCGTTGAGCCCGTCGTAGATCGTCTTCATGACACGTTCGCGAAAGAGCGGACGCACAAATTGAAGCGTTAGGAGCATCGTCACGACGCTAGCGTTTTCAACAGAGAAGCCGCGGTGAAGGTCGCCTGTTACCAGATCGATTGATCGGTTTGTTCCTGATGCCTCGATCTTCTCCGCCGCCTTCTTGAGCATGTCGGGAGCATTATCGATTCCGACGAAATCCACGTGATTGTCGACGATGTGGTCCAGCGCGAGCAGTGTCGTAGCCGTCGAGCAGCCAATGTCATAGAGGTGCGACTGAGGTTGCGCAAAATCCCGGGCCAGTTCGCAAACCATGCGCTGCATCTCCCCGTAGAACGGGACCGAGCGGCTGACCATGTCGTCGAATACGTTTGCGACGGTGGAATTGAATGAAAAGTCCGCAACCGAATCGCGTTCGTCGGAAAACACCTCGTCACGAGAATTCGTATGCAGGATCAGACGGTTAGACGGGTCGGTCATATCCGCTCCAAATGTATAGGAATGTTGATGGGCGTGCTCTTTTTTTCCAAAACATACCCGGCGCGGCGCGATTTGGCCACAGAAGTCTGACAACAACCTGAAAGCGTCGCCATTCACACCGATGGGGGAAGGAACCGCCTGAAGGTAAGCCAGCAGGCGAAGGACCAGACTGAGCCCGCACACCACCCGAAGAGCACATCGGTCGGAAAATGTACGCCGAGGTAGATTCGGCTAATGCCTATCGTGCAGATGAGCGCGACAGCAACAAGGAATACGGTGATGTCAGGTTAACTTCCTCAGGAACACTTTCCGTTAGGCGGGAAGCTCAGGCAGCGGTGCCCGTGACTGCTCTCCAATGGGCGATCGCTCTGATGCGGTGCAGGTGGACGGCGATGGCGGAGTGTTTGGAGCGTGGCGGGACGAAGAGATTTCGGACCGCCGAAAAGACGCTCGTGAAGCGTTGCAGTGCGCCTGGCGAGCGAAACCGTTGCATTATTCGTTCTCGTTTTCGCAGGGGTAGATGGGAGTTTTCGGCGCGATTGTTCAGCCCTTTGTGCGATCGATGCTCGACCGTGGGCATGATCTGCCGCAGTGCCGCGCCGTAGGAACGAAGCTTGTCCGTGACGATGCGCTTCGGTAAGCATCCCTGCTTCTTCATCAGCCGGGTCCGGCGGGCCTGAACAATCTCGTCGAGAACATAGCCGTCCCGATCGACGGCCCGCCAGAGCCAATGCCTTTTGCCACCGATCGTGATGACGAGTCGAGTGGCCCGGGGGAATTTCACCCCCAGGACTGGGTCACCGGAGGCAGTCACCCGCCCCCGGTTCCCACAGAACGTAGCGTGCGGATTTCCCGCACTACGCTCTTCGGCAGCTTCACAGCACCGCGAGTGCTTGCAGCTTCCCGTAAGGAAGCCGCAGCTTGGGTCGCAGCAGCGGGTTCCGTTCTTTGATCTGGTTGAAAGTGTCCCATGTGAGGCGGCCACCATCTCGGCTGCGGCTGCGTAACATTCGGCACCAGTACCGTTCCGTGGCCCGATACACCTTGAGCAGCGACCGAAGGTTTCCGGCGATGCCATAATAGGCGTAGTGGCCACGAAGAGCAGCGTTGATTTCGCTGACCTGGTCCCTGATGACGTAATGTCGAACTTGCCGCATCAGCTCCTGCAGAGACGAGAGACTACGTCGAAGCCGAGACTTCTCCGTGCGCATCCCGACCTTGAAGTTACCCTTTTGGTTCCGCGAGCAGTACAGCGTCATGCCCAGAAAGTAGATCGTCTCCGGGCGATTTCTGCCGCGTTTGCTCGCATCTCTCTGAGCAAACCGACCAAACTCGACCAACTTGGTCTTGCTCGGCTCAAGAGTGAGGCCAAACTTCCCCAAACGATGACGGAGAGCGTCCTCGACGCGGAGCGCATCCGATTGATGTTGGAAACAGATCACGAAGTCGTCGATATAACGCACCAGCCGGGCTTCGCCCTTGAGCTGGACCTTCACCACGCGCTCGAACCAGAGGTCGAGCACATAATGGAGATAAACGTTGCTCAGCAAAACGCTGATCGACCCTCCTTGAGGAGTTCCTTCATCACTCGGGTGGACAGCCCCGTCCTCAAGGACGCCTGCTTTCAGCCAGCGCCTGATCAAGCTGATCACGCGCGGATCCCCGACTCGATGCTCGACAAACCGGAGCAGCCACTCATGCGACAGACTCCCAAAATAGTCCTTCAAGTCCGCCTCCAGCACCCAGCTCGTCCGGCCGCCGCAGATTGCCTCGTTGAGGGTCGACAGGGCATGATGAGCGCTAAGATGCGGCCTGCCGCCGAACGAGCAGGGCAAGAAGTCCTGCTCGTAGATCGCCGACAGCACCGCAGCTGTGCTGCGCTGAAGCGCCCGGTCCGAAACAGTTGGCACCCCGAGCGGGCGCTTCTCCGTCTTGCCGGGCTTGGGGATGTAAACGCGCCGCACTGCCGGCGCGCGATATCCCTGGCGGTGAATGGATTGGAGCATCGGCTCTATCCATTCTCCAAAGCTCTCCTTCGCCGCCTTCACCGTCTGACCATCCACCCCGGCGGCCGAGCGCTGCGGAATCCTCAACAGATTCCTCTGCACCCGTTCGCGCGTGATGTGATGGGCAAGCGACGTAAAGCGGAGTTTCGGCTCACACCGAGCTTTCGCTGCTATATGTTCAAGTCCCGTTTCCATGGTCAGCTGATCTTCCCTTTGCATGAAAGGCCGTGTCTCCCGTTGAATGGAGCCCATGTTGCCCAAAAACATTTCAACTACCGCTGACCGCTTCCCCATGTGGCCGGCTCTCCCGACCTCGGAGTACTATCAGTCAGTCTGACTTCCACCCGGTCATCAGCCCCTTCTCGCCTCATCGGCTTGGCAGGTCCTACAAGCTTGCGCTTGAACCGGTTGGATCTCCCTTGTTCACGTCAAATCCTTCGATTGCATGCTGGCGGTACGAACCCCGGGAGCACCTTGGACCACTCGCAAAGACGCGGCCTGCGATTCCGCCTTCCCCTTTGAGAGACAGGGTCGGCTACTCCGATCACGTTCGATTTCGGGGCTATCTATCCGTTCACGTATGTTCCGGCCTACAATCTCCTTGTCTACGCTTCGCAGCGGCCGTTACCGGACACCACGCAAGACTCAGTACACGGCTGCTCGCTAGGCTTTGCCGTGGCCGTCATCTCAGACGGCTGAATTCAACGCGCTTGCAAGGCGCAACTCTCACAGATCCGGACGTGAGCGTCTCCACTCATCCGGCTCCTACCGTCCAGCCGTTGCCCGATACAGCAATCGCCAATGTGCAAACAGCGCTGGCTCCCGACGCCTTACGTCCTGGACCCAGTACCGCGCACGCCGACGATGGCGTCTCAGGCGTCGATATTTCGACATGGCCCAGCGTGCCAGGCGCAGATCGAGGTGCATCAATGCTCGGGAAAGTGCCGATTTGTGGTAACGACCATAGTAGTTCATCCAACCACGAAGGATCGGATTGAACATCTTGGCCAGATCATTGATGCGCTTGTCGATACGGCGGTCAAGCTGCCAGTCCCGCATTGTCTGACGGATGGCTTTCGCGGCTCGGTTGCTGATACCCGGACTGAAATTGACGAAGGTCTTGCCCCATCGGTTCATTGCCAGTCTCGGTCGAAAGGTGTAGCCGAGAAAGTCGAACTTCTGATTGGGGCAATGCCCCCGCCGAACGTTATCCTTGCAATACACGATCTGTGTCTTGTTTGGATGTAACTTCAGTCCGCATTCAGCAAACCGTTGCTCAAGATCCGTTTGCAACTTTTGGGCCTGACGCTCGCTGCTGCAATGACAAACGGCATCATCGGCAAAGCGTTCAAACGGAATCTCAGGACGGTGTTTGGCCATCCACCGATCGAACGCATAGTGCAAAAAGAGGTTCGCCAGCAAGGGTGAGATAACTGACCCCTGCGGAGTTCCCCTCTCCCGAGGTTCCAAAGTGCCGTTCTCCAGTTGCACGGGAGCCGTCAGCCACCGTTCAATGTACAACAACACCCACGTGCAGTCGGTGTGCTTTCGCACCGCCCGTAGCAACAGGTCGTGTGGAATGGTGTCGAAGAAGGCCTGAATGTCGAGATCGAGAACCCAGTCATGGCGCCAGCATCTCTGCCTTGCCATACCCACGGCCTCGAGTGCCGACTTGCCGGGCCTATACCCATAGGAATCGGGATGGAAATGTCTTTCCAGTTCCGGTTCCAGGTATGCCTTCACCACCCCTTGCGCAATCCGGTCTGAGACCGTGGGAATGCCCAACGGCCTTGTACCACCTTGCCGCTTTTTGATCGCGACCCGTTTGACTGGCGGCGGAAAGTAGCTGCCAGATGACAATCGGTTCCAGAGCTTGAACAGGTTGTTCTTCACATCCCGCTCAAGATCCTCGATCGACTGATCATCGACCCCGGCTGCACCCCGGTTCGCCTTTACCCGTTGATAAGCCTCCCAAACAGCCCGTTTAGGAATATCGAACGGCTTTGCTTTACCCAAAGGCTCCTCCCGCATGACGGTTGACCTTTCGATAAAGCTGGACAGTGTTGCGCCTTCGCTCCAACGCCATTACAGCACCTTCTTCACTACTACACGCAACTCCGTCCCTGTGCCCCGCATCGGTACTCGGATCCTCATGGTGCTTCCACTTGGATGTCTCCCTTCGCATCGGGGCGACAGGTTCCCACGTTCCACACAAGAGCCTGAAGCAAGGTCACGCCGCCTTCATGCCGGACGCCATCTGGGCAGTAGACAGGTATCTCCCAGACTTCTCCCGGGTTAACGAAGCCCACCCGGTTTTGACGCCATCTATGCACTTTTCGACACGTCGTCAGCGGTTCGCTCACGCTCGTCTCCTTGCATCTTACCTGACCGGATCAAGTCCGGCCTTTTCCTCAACGCTCACCACCATCGCTCTTTAAGCGATCACAGCGGACGGGAAACGATGACGCTTGTAGCTGACAGTCGACTCAATCATGACTACCAACTACCGCCTACAACTTCATCATCGGTTAACCTGACATCACCGATCTAATACCAACGTGCATTGATCAAAACCGATGCGCCCACTCGCGCAGACCAATGGACCGATGGCAGGCTGGACCGGAACTTCCTTCTCGGGCACGCTGGCGACACCATTAATGCGCTGCTCGTGGCCGCAGGTCACAATCTGCGCCTCATCCTGGCCAAACTGGCCCTTTGGCGTGCCTTCATCAGAGCCGCGCTTACCGTTCTCATGGCGAAATCGGATACTTCTCCAGATCTTCCAACCGCCAGAAGATCAATGATTTAGCCTTTGTTCAGGGCCGACTAATGACAGATTGAGATGCCCGCGCCGCATCAAAAAAACCGATAGCGGCCGGATTTGGACCTGTGTCGGGATGATCTCCCGTTCGGCGGCACGTCCCCTCGCCCGCCGCCTCTGCTGTGCCTCGCGCGATCTCAGAAGCGCTCCGAGTGCCATCTGAAGACCTTTACTGGCATTCTGCAGCCGACGCCTATGGTGGCTTTAATCCAATGTTTAGTCAGGCAGGTCCGCTGATGCTCTGCCGAGTAGGCGGGGTCGTTACCGAGCCCCGCACTGGGTCACCGGAGGCAGTCACCCGCCCCCGGTTCCCACAGAACGTAGCGTGCGGATTTCCCGCACTACGCTCTTCGGCAGCTTCACAGCACCGCGAGTGCTTGCAGCTTCCCGTAAGGAAGCCGCAGCTTGGGTCGCAGCAGCGGGTTCCGTTCTTTGATCTGGTTGAAAGTGTCCCATGTGAGGCGGCCACCATCTCGGCTGCGGCTGCGTAACATTCGGCACCAGTACCGTTCCGTGGCCCGATACACCTTGAGCAGCGACCGAAGGTTTCCGGCGATGCCATAATAGGCGTAGTGGCCACGAAGAGCAGCGTTGATTTCGCTGACCTGGTCCCTGATGACGTAATGTCGAACTTGCCGCATCAGCTCCTGCAGAGACGAGAGACTACGTCGAAGCCGAGACTTCTCCGTGCGCATCCCGACCTTGAAGTTACCCTTTTGGTTCCGCGAGCAGTACAGCGTCATGCCCAGAAAGTAGATCGTCTCCGGGCGATTTCTGCCGCGTTTGCTCGCATCTCTCTGAGCAAACCGACCAAACTCGACCAACTTGGTCTTGCTCGGCTCAAGAGTGAGGCCAAACTTCCCCAAACGATGACGGAGAGCGTCCTCGACGCGGAGCGCATCCGATTGATGTTGGAAACAGATCACGAAGTCGTCGATATAACGCACCAGCCGGGCTTCGCCCTTGAGCTGGACCTTCACCACGCGCTCGAACCAGAGGTCGAGCACATAATGGAGATAAACGTTGCTCAGCAAAACGCTGATCGACCCTCCTTGAGGAGTTCCTTCATCACTCGGGTGGACAGCCCCGTCCTCAAGGACGCCTGCTTTCAGCCAGCGCCTGATCAAGCTGATCACGCGCGGATCCCCGACTCGATGCTCGACAAACCGGAGCAGCCACTCATGCGACAGACTCCCAAAATAGTCCTTCAAGTCCGCCTCCAGCACCCAGCTCGTCCGGCCGCCGCAGATTGCCTCGTTGAGGGTCGACAGGGCATGATGAGCGCTAAGATGCGGCCTGCCGCCGAACGAGCAGGGCAAGAAGTCCTGCTCGTAGATCGCCGACAGCACCGCAGCTGTGCTGCGCTGAAGCGCCCGGTCCGAAACAGTTGGCACCCCGAGCGGGCGCTTCTCCGTCTTGCCGGGCTTGGGGATGTAAACGCGCCGCACTGCCGGCGCGCGATATCCCTGGCGGTGAATGGATTGGAGCATCGGCTCTATCCATTCTCCAAAGCTCTCCTTCGCCGCCTTCACCGTCTGACCATCCACCCCGGCGGCCGAGCGCTGCGGAATCCTCAACAGATTCCTCTGCACCCGTTCGCGCGTGATGTGATGGGCAAGCGACGTAAAGCGGAGTTTCGGCTCACACCGAGCTTTCGCTGCTATATGTTCAAGTCCCGTTTCCATGGTCAGCTGATCTTCCCTTTGCATGAAAGGCCGTGTCTCCCGTTGAATGGAGCCCATGTTGCCCAAAAACATTTCAACTACCGCTGACCGCTTCCCCATGTGGCCGGCTCTCCCGACCTCGGAGTACTATCAGTCAGTCTGACTTCCACCCGGTCATCAGCCCCTTCTCGCCTCATCGGCTTGGCAGGTCCTACAAGCTTGCGCTTGAACCGGTTGGATCTCCCTTGTTCACGTCAAATCCTTCGATTGCATGCTGGCGGTACGAACCCCGGGAGCACCTTGGACCACTCGCAAAGACGCGGCCTGCGATTCCGCCTTCCCCTTTGAGAGACAGGGTCGGCTACTCCGATCACGTTCGATTTCGGGGCTATCTATCCGTTCACGTATGTTCCGGCCTACAATCTCCTTGTCTACGCTTCGCAGCGGCCGTTACCGGACACCACGCAAGACTCAGTACACGGCTGCTCGCTAGGCTTTGCCGTGGCCGTCATCTCAGACGGCTGAATTCAACGCGCTTGCAAGGCGCAACCCTCACAGATCCGGACGTGCAGATTTCCCGCATCCGGTTCCTCACGGTCCAGTTTCGCTCAGGTACGGCTCCATTGATGTACGATCCGGGTTGGCGGCAGGGGAAATCTGTCAAGGACCTGGGCCATCCGATTCCAGTTCGGCTTTCCAGATCGGCTGCGGCGCGAAAGCCCGCTTTTCCAGATACGCTCGACCTGATGGTGATACCACGTCAGACGTCGTCCGTTGCCCGTGATCCCGTAGTAGGCGTAGTGGCCTCGCATCATTCGGGTCAGGTGTCGATGCTGAACCGTGAGCGGACAGGTGCAGATGCTTGATGCACCATTCCCTGGCTGCCCGTAAGGCCCGCGCAAACCGATCCTTGGCCGTGACCTGCCGCACCACCGGCTTCCCTCTCCGCGACTGGCCCCAGACATGGGTGAAGCCGAGAAAATTGAAACTGGTGCTACTCGTTGCCGGATGCTGCCCATTAGGGCGCCGGAAACGGAAGTCCACATAGCGCGTCTTTGAGGATGTAGCCGAAGCCCATACCGTTCGAAACGCTTGCCCAGCACGGCCAGCATGCGCCGACCGTCCAAGTGATCCTCGAAGCTCATGACGAAGTCGTCAGCGTACCCGCACCATCAGGCACCTCCGCTTTAGGCGGGGCTTCGCCACCTTTGCGAACCACTTATCCAGCACATAGTGCAAGAAAATGTTCGCAAGAAGTGGGCTGATCACTCCGCCTTGTGGCGTTCCAGCTACCGGTCGGCTCAGGGTGCCTTGCTCCAACACCCCTGCGTTCAACCACTTGTCAATCATGCGTCTGATGACGCCGTCTCTGATCCTCAGGTCGAGGAAGCTGCGTAAATGCCCATGATCGATGCTGTCGAAATACTTCGAGATATCTGCGTCGATCACCCATCGCTGACCGGTGTCCATGATGCCATCGCGCAATGTGCGGATGGCGTCATGCGCCGACCGTTCCGGCCGGAAACCGAACGAGCAGTCCAGAAAGTCCTCCTCGTAGATCGGCTCCAGCAGCATCACGATTGCCCGTTGCGCCACCTTATCCTCGAACGTTGGGATACCCAGAGGTCGTCGGGACCCATCGGCTTTGGGGATGTAGTGGCGTCGCACCGGGGGCGCGTGGTAACTGCCCGACATCATCCGGATCCGGAGGCTTTCAAGGTTTGCCTCGAGATCTTTCTCATAGTCGTCCGCCGTGCGCCCGTCGATGCCCGCCGCGCCATCCTTGCGCGTCAGAGTCCACGCCTCGAACATCCAGTCGAGGTCAATCAGATGGTGCAAGGATGTGAACACCCTCTCCGGGTGCTTCCTCGCCTGTTCGGCTATCCACTGCCGTTTCGTGTACACGTTTGTAGGGCTCAGAGTCCCCTCCGTTGTTTCCTGTCAGTGGTTCTGGTTCCGTGACACCCTCCTTTCCTCCTTCGGGTCCCGCTGGACACGGTTCCCCGCGCTCATTGGTACTATGAGGGTGCTACGACTTCCCGCTCACGCTTACCCATCAGCTTATTGCTTCGCCTTCAGGGGCCCATACGGCCCTGCTTGTTTGTGTCCGCCAAAGCGCTCCCTCCGACATGCAGGGCTGTCGTAGGGCCAGGAGTCTTTTACGTCAGCCGGCTCCCCGTTTCCGGCATTGCTTCCTTGGGCGTGAGTGGGATCTCTCAGGTTCCCCGGCAATCCATCCCGTGACTTTGCGGCGGCCCAAGACCCCGGACGACCCCGATTGCCTCACCAAATCGGCAGGTCGGGTGCTGCCCCCGGTCCCAACACTCCGAAGGCGTCATCAAGTCATGATATCGGGGCTTACCCCGCCGCTTTATCACCCGCTGTCTACGCTTCACGAATGACGTTGCCGACACCCATGCAAGACTCGCTTCCGGCTGGCGGGCTGCGCCTTTGCCGGACGGGCGTTGAACCCGCTGGATCGCTGCGAACGGTTTCTACTCGATTCTCACCTCCTTTCTTGTTCATCCCCCGTTCCGGGGCTTGCCTGACGCAAGCTGGGCGCACTCACGTCGCAAATTTTTCGTGCTTGCCGACATCAGAGTTCCCTACGACTGTTGGGCAGGTGCGCACAAACCTGATGAAATCGCTTGAGCAGAGAGTTGCCAAAGACGTAGAAATTCCTCATCCAAGATGGAAGCAAGTGGTCGACGATCGTCTGCCTGACCGAGAGATCCGAACAAGGCGAGCATCCGCGCGGATCTTTCACCATTGACCCGAAATTGCGTTCAAGAAGTGCAGATTTGCAAAATATCGACTGCAAATATCCACCTGTTCGCACTGACCGGTGAACCTGACAGCGCCGATCAGCCGTCCTTGTAGTAATAGCTGTAGCCGTTGAGCGCCGGGGCGCCGCCGAGATGGGCGTAGAGCACCTTCGAGCCCTCGGGGAAGAAGCCCCTTCGCGCGAGATCGATCATCCCCTGCATCGACTTTCCCTCATAGACAGGGTCGGTGATCATCGCCTCGGTCCGCGCCGCGAGCCGGATCGCCTCGTTGGTCTCCTCCGAGGGCACTCCATAGGCGGGATAGGCATAGTCAGGGTTGATGACGATCTCGTCTTCACGCACGGACCGGCCAAGGTTCACGAGTTCCGAGGTCGCATCGACGATCTTCCGAACCTGATCCCCCGTCTGCTGGAGGGTGCCCGAGGCATCGATGCCAATGACCCTGTCAGCCCTATCCATTGCGGCAAAGCCGACGATCATACCGCCCTGGGTCGAGCCGGTGACCACGCAGACGATGATATAGTCGAAGGTGAAGCCTAGGTCCTTCTCCTGTGCCGCGACTTCCTCGGCGAAGCCGACATAGCCGAGGGCTCCAAACTTATGCACCGAAGCGCCAGCCGGGATCGCATAGGGCTTGCCGCCGGCATTCTCTACCGACTGAATCGCATCCTCCCAGCTCTTGCGGATACCGATGTCGAACCCAGCGTCGACCAGCCGGCTGTCGGCGCCCATCAGTCTCGTCATCAGGATATTGCCGACACGGTCATAGACTGCATCATAGTGCGGTACCCATTTCTCCTGGATGACGACACATTTCATGCCGATCTTCGCCGCAGTCGCAGCCACCATGCGCGTATGGTTCGACTGGACCCCCCCGATCGACACCAGCGTATCCGCGCGGGAGGCGATCGCGTCGGGCACGATATATTCGAGCTTCCTGAGCTTATTGCCGCCCATGGCGAGGCCCGAATTGCAGTCGTCGCGCTTGGCATAGATCTCGACCTTGCCGCCCAGCGCCGCAGTCAGCCGTGGCAGGTGCTCGATCGGAGTCGGGCCGAAAGTGAGTGGGTAGCGTTCGAACTTTTCCAATAGTGACATCGATCAGGGCCTCCGTGCCGATTTGTGGTCGAAGGCTAGTAGATATCTCTTGAAAGGTGCTCTCTCATTTTGCTGTAAAAGCTTTCGTAGTCGAGATAATTTTTCGATATTCGGATTCGATTCTTCAATTATGAGATCCAAATGAACGTTTCTTCCACAGAGGATTTCGACAGGGTAGACCTCAAGATTTTGCGCGCCCTGCAATCGGAGGGCCGGCTCAGCAATGCCGATCTTGCCGAGCGCGTGAATGTCAGCGCTGCAACTTGCCACAGGCGAACTCAGCGCCTCTTCAAGGAGGGCTACATCACCGGCGTGCGGGCTGAGGTCGCGCCGGGCCCCGTAGGCCTCGGCGCGATGGTGATGGTTGGCGTGGTACTAGATCGCTCCACTCCTGAGAGCTTTGGCGCCTTCGAGGGTGCGGTCATGGAGCTGAAGGAAGTCCTGGACTGCAATCTGGTCGCTGGAGACTTCGACTATCTCCTGAAAATCCGCGTCCGCGACATGGCTGATTTCAACAAGCTGCACGGCCAGAAGCTGATCGCCCTGCCAGGCGTTCGCCAGACGCGCACCTTCTTCGTGATGAAGGAGGTCAAGGAGAACGCGAGGTTGCCCTTCTAGCGTCGTCAGCAGCTATCCGTGGGTCCAGCATCTTTGTCCGCTTCCGCGCAGATTGTGCAGTCCGTGTTCGAGCACCTTAACAGGGATCAGGCTCGATGTCCCTTCAGCAATTGTCGTCAACGCCTCACCTTCTGCTTCGCTCAATGTTCTCGGTACCACGTCGATAACGAAATTGAGTCGAGAACAAAATCGAGCGGATCGCGAACGCGGCACATGCATAGAACCAGGAAATCATATGGTTCGGACGGCATCGTCAACTTGACGAAATAGGTAGGCCGGGTTGTTGTGACCGTTAGATCAGAAACCAGCAGGCGCCGCTCACCTCAGTCCAGGTCTGAAAAGCCTTTTGCGAGGGACCTGCGGGTTGTGTGCGTCGAGTTCTGCAAAATTGGGCGGTCATGAGTGCTGGTCATGCGGCTTGACGCACACAACCCGGGGCCATTCCACATATGAGGAAGACCCCATTTAACTGCCAAGCGACAATGCCCCATGCGGACGGAGTGAATGAGCGCTCACTCCATCGTGGCGGCTTTGCGCGAAAAAAGAGAGCGAGGCAGAGCGCCGCGCGAGGTATTCGGGCGGATTGACATTGGCAAGCCCTTGATAATCCCCCAACGTGGCATCCAACTGAGCCTGAAATTGCAATGATCCGCCTCGGAAAGGAAGCCCAACCGCCGATTTCGATTGGGAGGTTGAGGCCGCCCTCGCCTGGCACGATGAAGCTGCACGCGCTACGATCGCCACCCTTCTACTCGACTGCAAGCATCTGCGAGAGCAGCTTGCGCTTGCCGAGCAGTTCATGAGCCGCGGCCTTACGCGCGGGTGAACGTGGGCCTTCAAGCTCGCGGTAGACCTCTCGCCGGTCCTCTGTCCTTAAAGATCGAGCAGAGAAAACCAATCGTGGACGCTCAGTCCCAATCGTTCGAGCTGGGACGCCAGCGTCTTTGCTGGGTCACCGCCCGCTGCGTTGTAACTCGGAAGGGACAGGTTTTCGTCGCCCAATGGAAAAAGCGATCCGTGGCGCTCCAGCACCGCGCCGGCGCCGATCTCTCCGCCGCTACAGAGGAATGAGGCTTTGCCGCGACGCTCAGAGCGAAGTAGCCGCCGCGAGCATAGCCCAGACCATTCAAGCCGCTGCTGCCGAGCAGTTCATGAGCCGCGGCCTTACGCGCGGGTGAACGTGGGCCTTCAAGCTCGCGGTAGACCTCTCGCCGGTCCTCTGTCCTTAAAGATCGAGCAGAGAAAACCAATCGTGGACGCTCAGTCCCAATCGTTCGAGCTGGGACGCCAGCGTCTTTGCTGGGTCACCGCCCGCTGCGTTGTAACTCGGAAGGGACAGGTTTTCGTCGCCCAATGGAAAAAGCGATCCGTGGCGCTCCAGCACCGCGCCGGCGCCGATCTCTCCGCCCGCTACAGAGGAATGAGGCTTTGCCGCGACGCTCAGAGCGAAGTAGCCGCCGCGAGCATAGCCCAGACCATTCAAGCCGCTGCTTTCGAAGGCCGTCACGCGACCGACCATCATGACATGGTCGCCCGCCTCGATAACATCATGCATCGAACATTCAAACCACGCCGCCACCTGCGCGAATATCGGACAGCCGTTCGGACCCCTTGCCCAGTCGACAGCAGCGAAGCGATCTTCCAAGGGGCGGGCAAATTTAATGGACACATCCTTCTGCGCTTCTGAAAGTACGTTGATCGCGAAATGCTCGGCTGCGGTCATTGCTGGGTAGTCGCGCGCAGTCTTGGCAAGGCAAACGAGCAGCAGCGGCGGATAATAGCATTCCAGCATCGCCATGACGGTCGGTTCGCCATGCGGCACCGTCACCGGGTGGCCGGCGCGTGCCGTCTCGAAAAGACAGGCGGCGCGGGCGGGATCGACGACCGTAAAGACCGGTCGCCGCTCACCGAGCGTGATCGATAGGTGGCCTGCGACGGCAGCGGCGATGCCGCCGACGCCGGACTGAATGAAGACATGCGTCGGCGGCGTGGGCATCTGGCGCAGCGCCTCGCGCACAAGCGCCGTATAGCCCTGCATCACCAAGCCGGGAATCCGCTCGTAACCGGGCCAGGAGGTGTCGGAAAGGTGATGTCAGGTTAACCGATGATGAAGTTGTAGGCGGTAGTTGGTAGTCATGATTGAGTCGACTGTCAGCTACAAGCGTCATCGTTTCCCGTCCGCTGTGATCGCTCGGGCGGTCTGGCTGTACTTCCGATTTCCGCTGAGCCTTCGCCTAGTGGAAGAGATGCTGCTGGAGCGCGGCATCGTCGTTTCCTATGAGACGATCCGGTGTTGGGCGAAGAAGTTCGGCCGTGACTATGCCGGCCTCTTGCGGCGCAAAGCACCGAGCCCAAATGACGTGTGGCATTTGGACGAAGGTGCGCCACGAAGGCGCGAAGGAGGAGCTATGATTTAGGCACTTCCCAAGCAGCCATGCTGCACAGGAGATGAGGGCTGGCCCCTCGAAGCCGGCTTGCAGGAGCGGGTTTCAAACCACCTCAAGCTGCTGTCGTAAAGAGCGATGGTGGTGAGCGTTGAGGAAAAGGCCGGACTTGATCCGGTCAGGTAAGATGCAAGGAGACGAGCGTGAGCGAACCGCTGACGACGTGTCGAAAAGTGCATAGATGGCGTCAAAACCGGGTGGGCTTCGTTAACCCGGGAGAAGTCTGGGAGATACCTGTCTACTGCCCAGATGGCGTCCGGCATGAAGGCGGCGTGACCTTGCTTCAGGCTCTTGTGTGGAACGTGGGAACCTGTCGCCCCGATGCGAAGGGAGACATCCAAGTGGAAGCACCATGAGGATCCGAGTACCGATGCGGGGCACAGGGACGGAGTTGCGTGTAGTAGTGAAGAAGGTGCTGTAATGGCGTTGGAGCGAAGGCGCAACACTGTCCAGCTTTATCGAAAGGTCAACCGTCATGCGGGAGGAGCCTTTGGGTAAAGCAAAGCCGTTCGATATTCCTAAACGGGCTGTTTGGGAGGCTTATCAACGGGTAAAGGCGAACCGGGGTGCAGCCGGGGTCGATGATCAGTCGATCGAGGATCTTGAGCGGGATGTGAAGAACAACCTGTTCAAGCTCTGGAACCGATTGTCATCTGGCAGCTACTTTCCGCCGCCAGTCAAACGGGTCGCGATCAAAAAGCGGCAAGGTGGTACAAGGCCGTTGGGCATTCCCACGGTCTCAGACCGGATTGCGCAAGGGGTGGTGAAGGCATACCTGGAACCGGAACTGGAAAGACATTTCCATCCCGATTCCTATGGGTATAGGCCCGGCAAGTCGGCACTCGAGGCCGTGGGTATGGCAAGGCAGAGATGCTGGCGCCATGACTGGGTTCTCGATCTCGACATTCAGGCCTTCTTCGACACCATTCCACACGACCTGTTGCTACGGGCGGTGCGAAAGCACACCGACTGCACGTGGGTGTTGTTGTACATTGAACGGTGGCTGACGGCTCCCGTGCAACTGGAGAACGGCACTTTGGAACCTCGGGAGAGGGGAACTCCGCAGGGGTCAGTTATCTCACCCTTGCTGGCGAACCTCTTTTTGCACTATGCGTTCGATCGGTGGATGGCCAAACACCGTCCTGAGATTCCGTTTGAACGCTTTGCCGATGATGCCGTTTGTCATTGCAGCAGCGAGCGTCAGGCCCAAAAGTTGCAAACGGATCTTGAGCAACGGTTTGCTGAATGCGGACTGAAGTTACATCCAAACAAGACACAGATCGTGTATTGCAAGGATAACGTTCGGCGGGGGCATTGCCCCAATCAGAAGTTCGACTTTCTCGGCTACACCTTTCGACCGAGACTGGCAATGAACCGATGGGGCAAGACCTTCGTCAATTTCAGTCCGGGTATCAGCAACCGAGCCGCGAAAGCCATCCGTCAGACAATGCGGGACTGGCAGCTTGACCGCCGTATCGACAAGCGCATCAATGATCTGGCCAAGATGTTCAATCCGATCCTTCGTGGTTGGATGAACTACTATGGTCGTTACCACAAATCGGCACTTTCCCGAGCATTGATGCACCTCGATCTGCGCCTGGCACGCTGGGCCATGTCGAAATATCGACGCCTGAGACGCCATCGTCGGCGTGCGCGGTACTGGGTCCAGGACGTAAGGCGTCGGGAGCCAGCGCTGTTTGCACATTGGCGATTGCTGTATCGGGCAACGGCTGGACGGTAGGAGCCGGATGAGTGGAGACGCTCACGTCCGGATCTGTGAGAGTTGCGCCTTGCAAGCGCGTTGAATTCAGCCGTCTGAGATGACGGCCACGGCAAAGCCTAGCGAGCAGCCGTGTACTGAGTCTTGCGTGGTGTCCGGTAACGGCCGCTGCGAAGCGTAGACAAGGAGATTGTAGGCCGGAACATACGTGAACGGATAGATAGCCCCGAAATCGAACGTGATCGGAGTAGCCGACCCTGTCTCTCAAAGGGGAAGGCGGAATCGCAGGCCGCGTCTTTGCGAGTGGTCCAAGGTGCTCCCGGGGTTCGTACCGCCAGCATGCAATCGAAGGATTTGACGTGAACAAGGGAGATCCAACCGGTTCAAGCGCAAGCTTGTAGGACCTGCCAAGCCGATGAGGCGAGAAGGGGCTGATGACCGGGTGGAAGTCAGACTGACTGATAGTACTCCGAGGTCGGGAGAGCCGGCCACATGGGGAAGCGGTCAGCGGTAGTTGAAATGTTTTTGGGCAACATGGGCTCCATTCAACGGGAGACACGGCCTTTCATGCAAAGGGAAGATCAGCTGACCATGGAAACGGGACTTGAACATATAGCAGCGAAAGCTCGGTGTGAGCCGAAACTCCGCTTTACGTCGCTTGCCCATCACATCACGCGCGAACGGGTGCAGAGGAATCTGTTGAGGATTCCGCAGCGCTCGGCCGCCGGGGTGGATGGTCAGACGGTGAAGGCGGCGAAGGAGAGCTTTGGAGAATGGATAGAGCCGATGCTCCAATCCATTCACCGCCAGGGATATCGCGCGCCGGCAGTGCTGCGCGTTTACATCCCCAAGCCCGGCAAGACGGAGAAGCGCCCGCTCGGGGTGCCAACTGTTTCGGACCGGGCGCTTCAGCGCAGCACAGCTGCGGTGCTGTCGGCGATCTACGAGCAGGACTTCTTGCCCTGCTCGTTCGGCGGCAGGCCGCATCTTAGCGCTCATCATGCCCTGTCGACCCTCAACGAGGCAATCTGCGGCGGCCGGACGAGCTGGGTGCTGGAGGCGGACTTGAAGGACTATTTTGGGAGTCTGTCGCATGAGTGGCTGCTCCGGTTTGTCGAGCATCGAGTCGGGGATCCGCGCGTGATCAGCTTGATCAGGCGCTGGCTGAAAGCAGGCGTCCTTGAGGACGGGGCTGTCCACCCGAGTGATGAAGGAACTCCTCAAGGAGGGTCGATCAGCGTTTTGCTGAGCAACGTTTATCTCCATTATGTGCTCGACCTCTGGTTCGAGCGCGTGGTGAAGGTCCAGCTCAAGGGCGAAGCCCGGCTGGTGCGTTATATCGACGACTTCGTGATCTGTTTCCAACATCAATCGGATGCGCTCCGCGTCGAGGACGCTCTCCGTCATCGTTTGGGGAAGTTTGGCCTCACTCTTGAGCCGAGCAAGACCAAGTTGGTCGAGTTTGGTCGGTTTGCTCAGAGAGATGCGAGCAAACGCGGCAGAAATCGCCCGGAGACGATCTACTTTCTGGGCATGACGCTGTACTGCTCGCGGAACCAAAAGGGTAACTTCAAGGTCGGGATGCGCACGGAGAAGTCTCGGCTTCGACGTAGTCTCTCGTCTCTGCAGGAGCTGATGCGGCAAGTTCGACATTACGTCATCAGGGACCAGGTCAGCGAAATCAACGCTGCTCTTCGTGGCCACTACGCCTATTATGGCATCGCCGGAAACCTTCGGTCGCTGCTCAAGGTGTATCGGGCCACGGAACGGTACTGGTGCCGAATGTTACGCAGCCGCAGCCGAGATGGTGGCCGCCTCACATGGGACACTTTCAACCAGATCAAAGAACGGAACCCGCTGCTGCGACCCAAGCTGCGGCTTCCTTACGGGAAGCTGCAAGCACTCGCGGTGCTGTGAAGCTGCCGAAGAGCGTAGTGCGGGAAATCCGCACGCTACGTTCTGTGGGAACCGGGGGCGGGTGACTGCCTCCGGTGACCCAGTCCTGGGGGTGAAATTCCCCCGGGCCACTCGACTCGTCATCACGATCGGTGGCAAAAGGCATTGGCTCTGGCGGGCCGTCGATCGGGACGGCTATGTTCTCGACGAGATTGTTCAGGCCCGCCGGACCCGGCTGATGAAGAAGCAGGGATGCTTACCGAAGCGCATCGTCACGGACAAGCTTCGTTCCTACGGCGCGGCACTGCGGCAGATCATGCCCACGGTCGAGCATCGATCGCACAAAGGGCTGAACAATCGCGCCGAAAACTCCCATCTACCCCTGCGAAAACGAGAACGAATAATGCAACGGTTTCGCTCGCCAGGCGCACTGCAACGCTTCACGAGCGTCTTTTCGGCGGTCCGAAATCTCTTCGTCCCGCCACGCTCCAAACACTCCGCCATCGCCGTCCACCTGCACCGCATCAGAGCGATCGCCCATTGGAGAGCAGTCACGGGCACCGCTGCCTGAGCTTCCCGCCTAACGGAAAGTGTTCCTGAGGAAGTTAACCTGACATCACCGCCAAATACGTTCATCCATCACCCCTCAGAGGCGGTTGCTTTTGACGCTCGTTCGCACGCCGACGCGGTTTACGCAAAGCCGGCTGCCACAAAAATTTCCCCGCCTTCGGCTTCCTCGCGCATCAAATTTTTGCGCCCTCCAGCTTCCTCCGCTGTGCTTCGGCCTTCGGTGCGCACCGCTTTCCGCCGTGCCATGTGAACGATCATCGCAACCACCAAAGAGGAGTGACTAAAATGACCGCAACCAACTACATCCAGTTCGACGCAGACGACCTCGACACCGCCAAGGGCAAGGGCCTCATCTCCACCATCGACCGCGACCTGGACATCAACGTCGTGCCGTTCACCTCGGATAACGAGAAAGCCCCGACGCACCGCGTCTATGCCAAATCACCGCGCGGCCATGACATCGAGGTCGGCGGCGTCTGGAAGAAGAAGAACGCGGAGGGCAAGCCCTACTACACGCTCTCGATCAAACGCCTCGGTTTCAATGCCAATCTCGGCCGTTTCCCCGGCCAGGACGACCCGACACTGCAAGCGGTCATCGAATGGGAACCCCGCGATTGATCGCGGCAAAGCGCCCGGCGAACAGCCGGGCGCTCACCGCAGAACGGCCGGAAATCACCGCAAAGTGCTCGATTTCCAGCACTTTTCCTGCTAGGGTGCGACGTAACTGGAGATTTGCCGATGAACATCCATTCCCCCCGTCCGGATCGTTCCCCGGAGGCCATTGCAAAGCGCAAGAAGGCAACCGATCAGGCTCGTGCTGCCAATATCCGGCAAGGCTACACTTACGATCCACTCCTCGAGGAGGCGACGGCAGCCTATGTCGCCGGCGACATTGGCCGCGACGAATACCGCGCCCGCGTCGTGCGGCCCTCAAAGCACTCCTGATAGCTTCCCTCCCAGAGTGAAACACCGCCTGCCCTCGTGCCGGCGGTGTTTTGTGAACTAGGCCATGTCCGACGAGCGCTCCAAAGGATCATATCTCTATCCCAATACCTCTGACGATCCCGATCGGATCGACGTGCTGCGCAACAAGTTCGGCATCCAGTCGAACTCGGAGCTGAGCACGGAGGAATATCGCGCGACGGCCTTTCGTATGGCGGAAATCGCAGAAGGCGACGGGCCGGGAGGCAATTTCGACAAGGAACATTTGAAGGCCATTCACGGCTATATTTTTCAGGACGTTTACGAGTGGGCCGGTCACACGCGCAACGAGACCCCGATCGTTGACGGCGCCCGGGTCGAGCCGATCGGCGGGCTCGCCAAGGGCGGAACCTCTTTCCTGCACGGCTCTCGGATCGAGTTCGGACTGGACGAGGCTTTGAAGCCGATCCGCGATCCCGAAGTTCTTCGCGGTTCCACGCCAGAGCAATTTGCCGTGCGCGCGGGCCAGGTGTTGGCCGAGCTCAATTACGTGCATCCGTTTCGAGAAGGCAACGGACGCGCTCAGGAAGCGTTCATCGCGGAACTGGGCCGCCATTACGGTCATGACGTCGATTTCACCGTCATCAGCAAGCCGCGGATGATCGAGGCGTCGATCGAGACCACGAACGACCCGTCCAGTCCGGCAATGAAACATGTCATGGAGGACGCTACCAATCCGAACCGCCAAGAGGCGCTTCGCGCCGCGTTTACCGATCTGG
The DNA here is from genome assembly GCF_042140505.1 of Rhizobium sp. T1470. Lineage (NCBI taxonomy): Bacteria > Pseudomonadati > Pseudomonadota > Alphaproteobacteria > Hyphomicrobiales > Rhizobiaceae > Rhizobium > Rhizobium sp. T1470. Next base: position 319,608 of record NZ_CP148093.1, on the reverse strand, counting down.
AACAGTGCGGCGAGAAGCCGTTTGAACACAATATCCGCACGGCGCGTCCGGGCGAAGAAATCACCGGCCAGGTTCTCGGGCACGACAATCGTGTCGCCAGCATCGTAACGGACGATCGGATCGTTGCCGTCGATCGCGCGGATCTTCCGAAGAGGTTGCCCGACGATCACGACATCACCTTTACGGCACGATCGGACTTTTCCCGCCTGGGGCGCGAGCAGCAGGCCACCGCGGCGCAATCGCAGCCAGAACGGGCCGAGGAGCCACGGCAGGATGCCAGCGCCGAGCTGAAGGCATCTGCGGCCGAAATGGCGGCGCGGCGAGAGCGTGAGCGCGACGACGACGATCGCGATCGATAACCAACGACACGCGGCGAGCTGCTCTTGTCGTCGTCGATCGGGCCAGTGTCCCCCATGTCTCGGCGCCGTCTCCATCCGTTGGCTGATTTGACGGACAAGCTACGATAGCCCCTCCCCCATGCAACCGCTGTCGCGGTCCTCCTCTGTCGTTTCGGCCCTACGGGTGCGTGGGCTCGTTTCGGCTATCTCCGTTTTTTGCCGTCAACCAACGGAATGGAGACGGCCATGCAGAGCATCAAGGACACCTACCAACGCATCACCGATACCATCGTCGAGCAGCTTGAAGCCGGCACCAAGCCGTGGATACGCCCCTGGCGCGCCAACGTCCGCAGCTCACTTATCCCGCGCCGCGCGCCGCGCGCCAATGGCCGGCGCTCCAAAATCCGCGCCTTCGTCGAGCATGTCTTCGCCCAGCAGAAATCCCGCATGGACTGTTCGTACGCCGATCGGCATCGCGCGCGCCAGGACCAAGATCGGCATGGCCAACCTCGCCTACGATCTGACCCGCTTTGTCTGGCACCAGGGACGAACTGCGTCCCCTTGACGAAAGCGGCGGGACAACGCCGCTGTGATGCCGGCCTCGGACATCCACCCAGCCGAAAATCAGTCAAACCGAAGCCGCGGCCCCGATACTGGGCCGAACCAAACGTCATTGCCGGCCAGCCGGGCGGCAAATGCTGGTAGTTCGAGGTGTCCAATTGGCGTACCGTCTGCGCTGCACCGATTCTCGACACCGGCGGCCTCGTGGTCATGGCGCTCGGGAACGGTGCGGATGGCCACGCTTTTCTGGCGGCGAAGCGGGTGATGCGTGTCCGAAACCTGACAGCGGCAGCAAAAATGTCAGGTTCAGTACAACCCGCCATCTTGGGCACTCTGGAGGCTTTTCAAGCATAATCATGCGCTTGCTGCACGCTGAGCGCGCTGGCATGGTCTTTGCGCATTGAGATGCGGCAACACTGAGTGAGGGCTGCGTGCAGACGCGCAAGACGAGCGATGCTCTCCTTCCCTTCAACCGGTGTGCCACCTCTCTACGAGGGAAACAAGCTCGCGCATAAAAGTCGCGCAACCTTTGGCAATAGCTTTGGAGGACTACATGTGGAAACTGGCTGCGTGGCGAGCCCCTCACGAACTTCCAGCCCGGCAAAGTGTACATCGTGTCAAGATTACCCTTGGCTTAGGTCAGCCACATTCGCCGCTTGTTGAATTTGCGTCAGGAATTTATAGGGAGGAGCAAATTGTCTGAGACCGTTATATTCGGCGGCAAGAATCTTCCCGACGTATACAGAGATATCGAGTCTGAGGTTAGAAGATATTGCCGTGCTTATCCGGTAGAATTTGGGCGGGCGAAAGGTTCCTATCTGTATGATCGGCTGGGCCGCCCCTATCTTGATTTCTTATCGGGCTGTGGATCGCTTAACTACGGGCATAATTGCGAGCCAATTCGCGAGTCGCTCATGGAATACATACTCAGCGACGGAGTTGCGATGAGTATGGATATGTACTCCGTAGCAAAGACAGGCTTTCTCACGGCGCTGCGAGATGCGATCCTTGTTCCCCGTCAACTGGATTTTCATGTTCAATTTACCGGGCCTACTGGAGCTAATGCTGTCGAAGCGGCGATAAAGCTCGCACGGAAATTCACCGGTCGAGCGAATGTGATCGCCTTTACCAACGGCTTCCACGGGTGTTCATTGGGTGCTTTGGGGTTGACCGGGAATTCATCGCATCGTGCATCATCAAAGCCCCTTCTAACGCAAGTTACTCATCTACCCTACTGCGATTATTTTGGACCCACCGTTGACACTGCGGCTCAAATAGAAAAACTCCTATTGGATTCTTCCAGTGGGATCGATGCTCCGGCCGCATTTGTATTTGAAACAGTCCAAGGCGAAGGTGGTGCCAATGTGTGCTCACCGATCTGGGCTCAGAGAATGCAACGACTAGCCCATGAGATCGGCGCCCTCACGATTGTCGACGACATACAGGCTGGGTGCGGGCGAACCGGAAATTTCTTTTCCTTTGAAGATCTCGGTATTGTTCCTGATATCGTGATCATGGCGAAATCTATTTCGGGTTTTGGCCTCCCGATGTCTATCGCGTTCATTCGGCCCCAATATGACATTTGGAATCCAGGCGAGCACAACGGAACATTCCGCGGTAACAACCACGCTTTTATAACCGCCGCCGCTGCGCTTAAGCGATATTGGTCTAATGATCGCTTTGCAACGGAGGTCAAGGAAAAAGCCATGCTGGCAAGCGGGGTCGTTGAAAACATAGCGGAGCAGTATGGGCTGTCCGCGAAGGTAAAAGGCCTTTTGCTTGGTCTTGAATTTTCAAACACTCAAGATTGTGCAGCGGTCAAAGAGGCGTGCTTCCAAGACGGTTTGATCATCGAAACCTCCGGACCAAAAGACGAAGTTCTTAAAATTCTGCCGCCGCTCACGATTAGCAGATCCGAGTTTGATGACGGTTTGCAGATTGTTCGGAGCGCGTTGAATAAGGTGCATTCCTCATCTAGGCGACTGGCAACGGTTGCGCGGGCGGCAACATGAATAGTCGAGGTCCAATACACTCGTGGTCGACCAGCGGCCGACTTTCCATCGCTACGGTAATAGTCGGTTACGGACATGCTGGCCGCGACCTTCACGAGCAATGCATCCAAAAACTATGGGCTTCACGACCGGGGTCGCTGTCGACCACTGTTGACATTCTCGCGGTCGATCTATCAAGCGATCGCAGAAATCTCGCAGAGAAAGACGGACATCGGGCAACTGATGTGTTGCCTCCGGTAAATCTACAGCATCCAACCGTTTGTCATATCTGCATTCCCCCAAAAGATAGAGTCGCTGCTGTAAGGGCCGTACTCGACAGAGGCTATCGCTCCATCTTGGTGGAAAAGCCGGCTGCGCTTTCGGAGCACGAATACCATCAGCTGCTCTCGTTGGAAGAGCAGTTTGGCGCACGAATTCTGGTTGTTTCAAATTGGCCTTGCAGCGCCCTGACCGCTTGCATCAGAGCCTTCCTTCGAAGCAAGGATCTCGGAGACGCGATCTCAGCTGTGTTGGTGCAAACAAAATCTCGGATAGCCCGTAGTCAAAAACACGTTGATGAACATATTGCTGAGGTAGAGTTACCCCATCAGCTTGCACTGGCACTGCATCTATTAGGCGATGGGCATGTCGAGGAATGTCGAATAGCGGATATGATCTTGCCAAACGGCTCAAGGATAGCATCAATGGGCTCTGCTCGTGTGGTGCTTCGCCACTCTGGTAACGTGCACTCCACGGTGTTCTCTAGCCTCGCGCATCCAGTTCGCCAACGCAGCATCTCAATAGAAATGAGCACCGGGGTCACAATTGAAGGGTGGTTCCCGGCTAGTGCGGACGACAACATATCTAGTCTGCAGTTGCGGAAGGGCAGCGAGCTGTTGTTTTCCACTTCAATGTTTGATGATCCGCTGACGCGTTCTATCGAGCTTGCATACAATCATTTCCACCCCGTGCTAGGGCCGAGCGACGAAAGTCTCGTACGCGCCATGTCGCTGCCGGCGCATAAGAAAATAGCGAGTGTAATTGAGTTCGCAATGACCCGAAAAAGCGTCGAGCAGATTGGTTCGTTCGAATATCTTGATAGTAATGTTTCAAACGGGCGGCCGCATGCTAGTGCCATTCTATAGCAATACGCAGGAAATGCGGAGTCTTACTCCCGATCTCAGACGTGAGTTTGCGTTTCTGGTTGAGCAGGACACTCTTGTTAATGGTCCTATGGTCAAGCGCTTTGAGAAAGAACTGTCAGATTATACCGGAGCAAAATATGTAATTGCGACGTCCAATGCTTCGGACGCCCTAGAGCTGGTTCTTCGCTCGCTTGGCATCGGACCGGGCGATGAAGTTATTGTTCCGTGCTATTCCTATTTTTCTTCCGTGTCCTGCATTCGAAAAGTTGGCGCGACTCCAGTTTTCGTCGATATCGATGCCCCAACTTACGCCTTGAACCTGCTTGCTGTCGAGGCGGCAATTACGCGGGACACGAAAGCAATCATGGTCGTCCATCTTTTCTGTCAGATGGCCGACATGCAGGCGTTGAATGCGGTTGCCACGCGACATCAAGTTCTCATTGTTGAAGATAGCGCCGAAGCAATCGGGATGACTCAGAATGGCGTGCACGCAGGCAGGTTTGGATCAGCTGGCGTACTGTCGTTCTTCCCGACAAAAACATTGGGCGCATTAGGAGACGCTGGAGCGATTATCACGGACGATCCTAAACTGGCAGTCGCGATGCGTCAGACGGGAGATCTCGGACGGGACGGGTCAGGCCTTGCTGTTAGACGCGGTATTTGCAGCCGTATGGACGACTGGCATGCCATCGTACTTTCTCACAGGTTGCGGACACTCAAAGCTAATATCGAGCGCCGCCAAGAAGTGGCGGCACTTTACTCTCGACTACTCGGGCAAGTGCCCGACGTTCAGTTGCCTCGTCTTACCTCATACGTGAAGAGCGGTGAGGAAGTGTTCTACGTCTATTTGGTCCAGGTTGAACAAAGGGATGAACTGGCAAAGTTTCTACTTGCGCAGGGGATCGTCACAGAAACCTATTATCCCATGCCTCTTCATTTGCAGCCTGCCATGTCGGACTTGGGGTATCGCGTCGGCTGCTTTCCTGTCGCAGAAACGGCTGCATCCAAGGCACTCGCACTTCCTATCCATCCCGAGATTCAAAAGGCTCAGATCGAATATACGGTTGAAGCCATTGCCAGGTTCTACTCATCCAGATGAACGTTTCCTTCTTCAATTACGCAAGAACGGCCGCTCTGCTGCCCAAAGCCTTGCCCGATCTTCTGCTCATTCACTGCGAGAAGGGTGAGTTCATTTTGAAATCATCAGTCGACTTCTTTGAGAGGCAGGTGGCATCGTTTGCTGGGTCTGAGGATCTTAAAACGGTGGCCGTTGGTTCTGTGTCTGCGGGCATGCAAATAGCCCTCGAGGCCTTGGGCATTGGCCCAGGGGATGAGGTTATCACCCCCGCATATTCATACTCATCCACAGCAAATGCGATCGTAGCGGCCGGCGCGACACCGATCTTTGTCGATATCCAGGCGAACGATTGGTCAATTGACGTTGATGCAGTTGGGGCAGCGCAATCGATACGCACCAAGGCCGTCATCGCAGTGCATCTTTATAGTGGTGTTTGCGACATTCCTCTGCTGCGATCGAGATTGCCGGACCATATCCATATTCTTGAAGATAGCGCGACCAGTTTTGGTGGAAAGCTTCGAGGTCACCCGTTGGGAACTCTCGGTGACATTGGCGTATACTCGTTTTATCCGGCGAAGCCGCTTGGCGGCTTGGGCGATGGCGGGATGATTGTCACAGACCGAGAAGAGGTTGCCAGTCTCTGCCGGATGCGCAGGAATCATGGGCAGGATGGAAAGACGCGTTTTGTTCACCACGTAAGCGGCCACAATAGCCGTATGGACGAAGTGAATGCTGCCTACCTCGCGATACAGATGGGATTTCTTGTGGAGAGGATCGAGCGCCGTCGGGCGATCGCAAAACGATACGACGCGGCTTTCACCGTCGCCGGAGTTGGCCTTCAGCATTGCATTGAACCAGAGCGAGTCCCGTATCGATATGTCGTTCGGCATCCAGATGCCAGTCGTTTGCGGCAGTTTCTTTTCGATCTCAAAATAGAAACCCAAACAGGGTTCCAGGCACCCCTGCCCCACCAGCCGGCTTTCGCGCACTTCGTGGAGAAAGGAGCGTCGTTGCCTGTGGCCCTTCAGATGAGCCAGCAGGCTGTCTGTTTGCCACTGTATCCGGAGCTGACGGATGCCGAGGTAAACCATGTGATCAACGGTGTGCTTGAGTTCGGAAACGCCTGCAGATGAAGTCACCCTACTCCATATCGGGAATTGCCGATGAAGCTGCGTCGTCGATCGCAGTACAGATTGCCACTCACAAAGCCATTGGCCTCTCGCACATTGAACTCAGGTCCGTCGACGGCTCCCCGATTGACGCATTGGGAAAATCTGAGGTCAGTGCCCTGATAGCCCGCATTAAACAGGCGGATTTCGTCGTTGACTGCCTCGACTCGAGAATCGGTAACTGGTCGAGAACAGTTGAGTATCCACTCGATGATGAACTAGCCGAAATCGACCGACTTGCTAATATTTGTCATGCATTGGGCTGCAAGTCAGTGCGGATCATGTCGTATTCGCGCGGCACTTTTTCGGCGCATGATTGGCAGGAACGCGCTATCGAGCGGTTGTTTGTTTTTGTAAATCGCGCCAAGGAGCACGGGATCATGCTTCTTCACGAAAATTGTGATGGTTTTGCCGGTAGATCGCCATCCGATACTCTTCGGATGCTTCGGATCGTCGATAGCACCAATCTGCGTTTGCTATTTGATACGGGTAACGGGCTCGCCTACGGATATGATGCCCTCGCGTTCTTACGGCCCATCGTCGACTTCGTCGATCACGTCCACATTAAGGATGGTATGAAGTGTGGAGGCGAAGTCACTTATTGTCGCGCTGGCTGTGGACATGCCGGCGTCGCGGCATGTTTGGCGCTACTTTTCTCAAGCGGATACAGAGGAGTTTTCTCTGTCGAGCCCCATCTAGCAGTGCTCCCGCACGCCGGTAGAGCAGACCCAGAGAACGATCGACGCATAGGCCTTTATACGGAATGTGCCGTAAGCGCTGGCGACCTAGTTCGGGATGTTTGGCATGGCATCACGCAGCATGTTTAGTCAGCATCATAAAGATCTGCTGAGCGAACTCATCTCGGTGGATACGGTCACGCCGATGGAGTCAGGCAGATGCTGCGATCTTCCTCGAGCTCTGGATTTGTACGCTGCGGCAGCTCAGAGAATTGGGTTCACAACGCTGTATCGGCATGTGCCAACACTGGACTGTGAAGCCCCCGTTTCGGTGAAGCGTAGAGCGGAAGAAATGGGGCCAGAGTTCTTCGCCCACCAGGCCTCGATTGTGTTGGGATCACAGGACATCCATGGCTGCGCGGACGTAATGTTCAATTTTCATATTGATACGGTCGGCCCTTTTTTCCCTGCGAGAAACCTCCAAGGCGGTATCCATGGGCGGGGTGCTGCAGACAACAAGGGGCCTGGCGTAGCAATCCTGGAAGGAATCGAACGCTGGGCAGCCAACCACCCACCAGAGAAACGTCGCCCGCGCCTGCTTATCCAATGTGTTGCCGGCGAAGAGGGAGGCGCCATGGGCGTCTATGGCACCAAGCAACTGATGGAGTTGGGCTATCACGGCTCGCTGAACATTTTCGCTATTCCATCTGGCGGCGCGTATTTTGACTCCTCCACATGTTCGATGACCCTGGAATTATCTGTCGACGGAAAAGGAGCCACCGACGACGCACCCCACCGAGGGGACAATGCGAGTCTGATTCTCTCTTACTTATGCGCAGAACTGGCGAGACAAATGGGGCCGATTTGCTCTCGGACCGATGTGCGCATGACACTCGCCGGTGTTGCTACAGGTGACATGCATAACCGGGTGTACGGAACCGGCAGAGCGCAGTTCAACTTTTCGTATCGCACGACACGATCAGGCGAGCTTGTGAAGTCCGCAGTAACTAGCGCGATTGAAACCGCGGGTTTCCGCTTCGTAGATATTTTCGGCGGCATTGATGTCTTCACTCGTACGGCAATGCGACTTGATCAGATTCTCACCGTTCGCTGGCTCAAGAGCGGACTGCCAGTCCTCACCAATCGTAACGCAGACTGGGAAAGAAAACTCGCTGACGCAGGAATAAAACGTCACGCCGACGATACCGAGACTTTCACGTGCGATGCAATGTGGGGTCAAGGGCGAGGGTATTCAATTATGTGGGGACCCGGTTCGCTGTCAACGAACGGGGCACACACCTCATCTGAACATATTGACTTCGCCGATCTCGACCAGTTCGCGGATCAAGTTGCAGCGCTCTTGTTTATTGCATCAAACGAAGCGACTGGGGCTGCAGCATGTCTAACGTGATTAGAATCGATGCAGAGTCTCTCAGAAGGCTAATTGAAATGACCTTCCTGAGATATGGGTTCTCGTCTGAGCAAGCCGCCGCCGCCGCCGACGTATTACTTTATGCTGATCTTCACGGCTTGGATTCGCATGGGGTCTGTAATCTTCTCCCGATCTACGTGAAAGCGTTAAGTGATAGATCCATTCTTCCATCATCCACGCTCCGAAGCGTGAGGAAGAAAGGGGCAATTTCGACTTTCGATGCGTCAGGCATGCTTGGACTTCTCGCAGCCAAAGGCGCGATGGAAGCGGCCATCGAACTTGCTGCCGAACATAGTGTCGGGGCCGTGACAGTTATGAACAGTAGTCATTTCGGGACAGCCGGATACTTCGCGCGCATGGCAGCCCAATCGGGAATGATCGGGTTGGCACTGACGAACTTGGGAAATCGTCCTGTCGGGTACGCACAGGGTTCACGCCGAGCAATCATCGGCACCAATCCTTTGGGATTTGCGTCACCCGCTGGGGACTTGCCATCTTTCGTACTTGATATGAGCACGACGGTAGTCGCCAGCGGAAAAATCAAACTCGCAAAGGACCTCGGAGAAGAGGTTCCAGTGGGTTGGATGGTCAATCAGAGCGGTCAACCCGTGACAGATCCCAACTCATATTTGGAAGGTTCTGGATTCCTGGTTCCGTTGGGTGGATGGCAACGATCTACGGGTGGCCACAAGGGGCTTGGACTCTCGCTTTTGGTGGAAGTGCTCTCTGGTGTACTCTCGGGGGCGAGTGTCTCCTTGGGGTTCGAGGATGAGCAAAACAGCATTGGACACTTCCTGTTTGCGCTCGATGTGAGTGCATTTCTCGAGGGCTCCATATTTGCCGAGCGAATGGAGAGGTTTCTCTCCTCCTTATTGGGAGAACCTGTCTTTGAGGGGCATGAGGCACTCACCTATCCAGGACATTCCGACGCGAAAATTGCACTCGAACGAGGCGTCCACGGTATTCCCCTTCCGGCTCCGACGGTCGCCGCGCTCAATTGGCATGCGTCGACGTTAGGAGCTGTTTCTCTAGCGGAGATCGGACAATGATCCATGTTGGCATTGCAGGCCTAGGAGTGATTTCTCACTACTACCTCGCTGCATTAACTAGATCGAACTCTCTGAGACTAACTGCTGTCTGCGATAGCTCGGAAGCCAAGCTGGACGGGTTTGGTCGGCGGCATGAGGTCGAACAGTTCGCGGACTACACAGCCTTGATGCGAGCAGAATGCGTTGACGCCGTCATAGTGAATCTTCCGAACAATCTTCATTTCGATGCATGCAAGCTCGCCCTCGCTGCGAGCAAGCACGTTTGCTGCGAGAAGCCGCTAGTTATGGGCGAGCTTGAATCCAGACGGCTTATCTCCCTGGCTATGCGACAGCAGCGAATTCTCTTCACTGCTTTTCATCGTCGATACAACCGACACGTCAAAGATGTCGGGAGCCTTCGGACAACCGACAATGGAGGAATCGCAGCCGTTTCGATCTACTACAAGGAGGATATTCGGCAGCACGCAGGAAATGACAGTTGGTACCTTGACCCCGCTGCGTGCGGAGGTGGCTGCATTGCTGACAATGGCCCGAACGCTTTCGATCTAGCGATGCATATCGTAGGCGAGATCGATCTCTTCGCAGCCTCCGCCGAGTTCGATGATTGCGGTATTGATATAGCCGCCACAATTGAATTGCGCAGCCAAACTGGACTGCCGGTTCATATTTATTTGGATTGGGCTTATCCCAACGGGGAAGACAAGCGAATTGTGCTGTCAAACGCGGATGGAACGTCGCGCGAAATAGATCTTCTCAACGGGTTCCCAAAGTTCAAATCCTCTCTCTATCACGAATACGTAGGCGTACTAGACAATTTTGCTCATCATGTCGCCAACAGAAGTAAGACAAACTACAGCGCTGCCGCATGCGTTCGGTTGGTTAGCAAAACGTATCAGAAATTATCTGCTTCCGGGATAAGGAATTGAAGCAGAAATGAGTAGGTTGGATCATGCGAAGCACATCAATGAGTCAGGATCTAATGGACGGTCTGTCGAATGCGAAAAAATCAATTCCGTGCCGTTACTACTATGACGACCTTGGGTCGCGTCTGTTTGAGGAGCAATGCAAGCAACCAGAATACTATCTGTATCGCACCGAGAAAGAGATTCTCGAAAGGCAATCGGAGAAAATACTGAAAGCATGTAGCGTTGAGACTTTCGTCGATCTCGGATGTGGGAATTGCGAGAAAACCGAAATGTTTTTGCGTACCTCGATCTCCATGATGCGGTACCCGCTGCTCAATATGATTGACATAAATGGCCTCATTGTAGAAGAAGCAAGCCAACGGCTGAGTCAGACGCTACCAACTTTGAACACGGTGAAGCTTGTTGGTGACTATGCGGCAACCATTCCTATGCATGCTCATCGCATAGAGCCAAGCCTTTTTTTCTTCCTCGGCAGCAACATCGGTAACATGACCGACGATGAAATTCTTCGGTTCATGAACATGTGCCGAACCGGCATGCGTGATGGCGACTACATCTTGATCGGGCATGATCTCGATAAGGATCCCGCATTACTGACTGCAGCATATAACGACAAGAACGGGGTGGCTGCGAAGACAAACCTGAACGTGCTGTCGAACCTTAATAATCAATACGCTGGAAACATCGATATCTCCGCTTTTCGCCACGAAGCTGCCTACTATCCCGAGGGGTTCACGATGAAGTCCCATCTCGTGGCCTTAAGAGACACGACGTTCACATTACCAAAACTCAAGCTCACGGTTTCGGTGAAGGCCGGAGAGCGTATTCTGACCGAAATCGAGAGGAAGTTCCCTATGGGGTACCTTGAGCAACTTTTGGAACTTGCAAATTTCAAGCTGGTTGAAGAATTTCACGATGACAACGCGTGGTTTGCCGTGAGCCTTTTTCGTGATGTTTGCCGTAACGACAGAACAGTCAGCGGCGCGTCCGGGCTCGATGGCTAGTATCGGCCGGATAGCGCAAGCTGAGTGGTTGCGCACTTTCCTGTCGCCACTGCGAGTTGGCAGCTTCCGACTGTATGTGTGTGCGAACTTCTTTCAACTTGTGAGCAGTTGGTCGCAACGGTTCGCATTGCTCTGGATTGTTTGGGAATCATCGCACTCAATGCGTATGCTTTCTTTCGTTCCAATTGGAGAAATGGCCCCTACCATTTGGTTGGGCTACATAGCCGGAATCGTAGCCGACAAGACGAACCGGTTTCACATCGTCATTGGCGTCCAGCGATGTCTTGCCGTTGTCGCATTTTTGCTATCAACCGTTGCTGCATCCGCTATGGGACCGACCCCGGCGATAATCCTGTGGTGCCTAAACGGGACCCTTATAGCATTTCTGACGCCGGCCGCATTCTCACTTACCCCAATGATGGTAGGCAGAGAGTTGCTACCGAAGGCGATTGCCATCAACAGCGTGTGTTACTCCATTGCAGTATTTATTACGCCAGTATTAGTATATGTTCTGATAGAAGCTATCGGTCCATGGATAGTATTTTCACTCAACGGGATCATGCTAATCATTTACAGTACGGTAATCTCGAAAATATCACAGAATTTCCAATCCGACGTGGGTGTCAAGAGTGTCGGAGGCCAGCGACGTGCTTGGTCTCCTCAAGTGACTGCGCCCATCGTTGGGACGCTTGCGTCGCTTGCAATCGTTTGCATTCTCTTCAGACCCATAGGTGAGTTGCTTCCCGGTATCGTCGCATCTCTTCACGGAACGACCGATCTTGCGCTCATCGCCACATTGACCTCTGCCTTTACCTTAGGCGGCCTCTTCTCCAGCCTCATACTTCTCGGGTGGATTTCGCCCTCCAACGCAAGTCGGATCAACGGTCCCGTCGCTCTTGGTCTCAGCGTGTCTGCCATCGCGATGATCTGGGCGGAGTCGAATGCCATCCTGACACTCATAATGTTCGCCTTTGGGCTGACACTAGCGATGAACGCAACACTTGCGCTCGTTTTGGTGCAGCTTGAGGCGGATGAACAATCGCGGGGAAAATTGGTTAGCATCTACTTCTATGTCTATAGCGGTGGCACAGCATTGGGCTCTGTCCTTTATGGGATTGGCGAAGCCTTCCCGCGTTCTATCATCGTCTTTGCGTCAATCGTATTCACAGTGTTTAGTGCGTGCCGATTTGTCGGCGAGCGCAGGAGGAAACTATGGGGGAATCGACTATGAGCGTTTCCAAACATCTTGTCGTTTTTGGCGCTGCCGAATGGCTTCTCGCGTCTGAAAAAAGAAGTTTAGCTCGCTTTACAGTGGTGGACAGAGCCTACTGTTACGACAACTATGCAACTAACAGGCCAGAGCGCCTTCTTTTGATGGAATATGCGGACCCGTCACTTCCGGACATGATTGCTGCAATCCACCGCGAAGATCCCTTCCATGGCGCACTCCTGATGTCCGATGACGCACTTATCGTTGGCGCCACGATTGCAGCAGCCTTGGGATTGGAGTGCGCAAGTGCGGAGGCAACCGCGCAGCTAAAGGACAAATCCTTGATGAGGACTGCCCTCCAATCCGAGAAGTCCGATGCCGTAGAATTCGAACGCGTGCATTCACTTGACGGCATCGCCGCATTCGCTGACAGAGTAGAATACCCGATTATAGTTAAGCCAACAAACTCAGTTGGAAGTTATTTGGTGAAGAAGATAGAGAATCTTCACGACGCGAAGCGCTATTGGGAAGATAATTGGCAGGGTAAAGGGCAAGCAATTCTGGCAGAGAAGTTCATAGAGGGTACGCATTTTGGAATTCTTACGTTTTCATTTTCCGGCAGACTTCTAATCATTGGAATCGTGCGAATATTCCACGATCCGGCGATAGGTCATGGTAGCTGGGTTTCAATTGGGCAGTATGTGCCTGGCGAAGTAACGCAAGCGCAAAGAAGCGCAATCGCTGCGACCCTCAGTCGTGCATTGTCGACGCTTGGGATCGAAGACGGGCCATGCTGGACGGAAATACGCATCAACGGCGAGTCAATCAAAATAGTCGAATCTCAGAACCGTCTGCCGGGTGGATTTATTCCTCAGCTCATTCGTCACTCGACAGGCATCGACGTCCACAACCTCTTGATCGAATGGGGTCTGCGAGAGCGTGGGTCTGGAGACGAAAAAGTCGTAAGGGCGGCCGAAGCGTTGGAGAGCATGCACAGTACTGGCAGCGGAGCGGCGATTCGGTTCTACACCCCGCAGCCTGGGCGCGTGATGAGGGTCACGTTTCCCGAACCTCGCCCGGACGCGATCCTGCGGTCTGAAATCTATATACAAACGCCCGGAGTCGCCCCTGTGATCACGCGGGACATCGACAGGATCGGCTATGCGATCGCGATCTCCGACATTGGGAAGGACGCGTATGAGGCCGCAAGTAATTTTGTTGAGTCCACCAAGTTCGAATACGAAGCGATGGTCTGACGCTATGAGCATGCACCATGAGGTCGACGCAGCTGAAATAGGCAACCGGATCAAAACTTTCCGCTTACGATTTAGCGTAAGCGGTTAGCCGACCACGCTCGACTCGAAGTTCCACGGCATTAGAGTGTCGATATCCTGCGCGGGCCATCCGTTGGCCATGCGAACTAAGGTCTGTGTCAGCCAGGCGAGCGGATCGACGTTGTTCATTTTAGCTGTCTGCAAAAGCGTGGCGATCGTGGCCCATGTGTTGCCACCGCCTTCGAAGCCGGGTTCATAATGCCGGGTTTCTGGCATTCGAATCCAAGGTCACTTATCCCTTCCATCCACTGGTTGACCAAACCGTATTGGTAACCGGCAGCCATGAGCACGAAGGTGTTCATTATCTGCTGATTCGACAAGTCCATGGTGGCTCATTTCAAATCCCCGCATGGATGTTTGATCCTGCGGCAAGTTCGATCGAGATTGTAGCCGAGCCGCGCCTTTCGGCAACGAAGCTTATTGAACTGCGCGCTTTCATTGATTCTCTGTAAGCGCGATTTTCGATGCGTATTGACGCCTGTTCCACACCGAACGGCGGATAGCATCGGTCGCGGTATCCGGCTCTATTCGGTCGTGGAGGTCTTGGAGAAGTTGAACGGGAGCAGGTCGCCGATGTCGGCATTCTCTTCGCGCTGTGGCAACTCGGTGAGTACGTGGCGCAGCCAGATCAGAGGGTCGACGCCACAGGCGCGGCATGTCAGCATCAGACTGTAAATCACAGCACTGGCCTTGGCTCCGTCAGCAGTGTCGCTGAACAGCCACGATTTTCTTCCGGTCGCAAAAACCCTGATGTCGCGTTCCAGGATGTTGTTATCGATCGGCATCCTGCCGTCGCTGGTGTAGCGCGTCAGATAATCCCATTGGTTCAGGGTGTAGGACACAGCATCGCCGAGCTTGGTATCCGGCACGACCTTCGGCGCGATGTTATCGAGCCACGTCTTGAGGGCGTTCAGGACAGGCAAACTGTGCTGTTGCCGGAAGCGGCGAATGCAGGCGGCCTGCGTTTCACCGGCGTCGGGCTTTATCTCTCGCGCCTGCCTCTCGATCCGGTAGAGCTGCTCGAAGAACCTGAGCGCTTGCTCCGGCGGGCCGCCGCCATTCTTTCTTGCCTTGAGGGCTTCGACGAAGCGCCGCCTGGAGTGAGCCATGCATCCGACATGGGTTGCGCCATGCAATGTGCGCCAGGCTGTGTAGCCATCGCTCACCAATATGCCGCGGTAGTCACCAAGGAAGGTCTGCGGGTGGATCTGGCCGCGCCCGGGCTGATAATCGAGCAGTACGATTGGCTGGTCACTGTCCTCGCCGCTGCGATAGGCCCACATGTACGATGTGCTGGTGGCCTCCTTGTCCTTTTCCTTGAGGACTTGAACCGTCGTCTCATCGCCATGAATGAGAGGCTGCGATCGCAACCGCAGTTTCAGCGCATCATAGATGCGGTGCAGATGCTTCTCGCTTGAGCCGATGACCCAGTGAGCGAGAGCGCCGCGGCTGATCGGAACACCAGCACGCTCGAATGTCTGAGCCACGCGGTAAAGCGGTGTGCCGTCGACGTATTTGTGGACGAGCGCGAAGGCTAACGTCGAGGCGGTAGCGATGCTGCCCGGCAGGGGCTGCGTCGGCATCGGTGCGATCACGACGGGTGTGTTGATCCCGGTGCGGTCGCAATGGCGGCAAGCGTACTTGAACCGCACATTCTGTAGGACCTTTGCCTTGACCTCGATATGGAGCTGCTCGGTAACAGCCTCGCCCATGCGATGCATCTGACCCTGGCAGCAGGGACAAGACTTCTGATCGTCGGGGAGGTCATATTCGACGCGCTCGCGTGGCAGGTCTTCTGGCAGAGGTCTGCGTCCACGCTTCTTTCCCGTTTGACCTTCTACCGCTGGCAGGCCGGTGTCCGGAAGCTCGACAACATCGCCTGCTTCGCTGCCATCCTCGACCGCAGCCTCTTCGGCCTCGTTGAAGAGACGATCAATGTGCTTTTCACTGCGGGGGGCAAAGCGATGGAGTTTTGCCAGTGCAAGCTCTTCTTCCAGCTTGACGACCCGCTGCGAGAGCGCTTCCTTCTCGGCTTTGAGCGCAGCGATTTCGGCAGCATTGGCTGCCAATTGCGCCATCAGTTCTGCAATGCTCGGTTCGCCGGTGCGAGTCATCAGATTCTTGAATCTGAACCGCCCAGCCGCGTCAACTGCTCAATTCGACATCCGTCAGCCGGCAATCTGATATTGCCGCACCGGATGGCGCACCATTGCGTCGATATCGATGCCATCGAGGATCCAGTGAAGCTGTTCTGTCGTCAGCATGACCACCGGCACCTCGCAACGGGGCCATCTGAACCTGTCCTCGGTCAACCGCTTCAGGACCATCACAAAACCGGAACGATCAAAAAACAGCAGCTTCATTCGGTCACGCCGGCGATTGCAGAAGGCAAAAACCGCAGGCGCAAACGGATCCAGCGCCATCGTCTCCTGGACCAGGACCGCCAGGCTGTTGATGCCCGCGCGGAAGTCGATCGGTTCGCGATGCAGGTAAACCTTGAGATCACCGCCCAGTCTGAACATGACCCAGCGCTCCTATGATTGCTTCCAGCACTTCCACACCGGCGCACTCGACGGTCAGGCTGACCCCGTTCGGCAGGAGTGCGCTCACCTTGGATGCGGGAAGGCACTGGCTCAATGGCTTGGTCTTCTTCAGATCGCCAGCAGAACCCGAGTGCATATCCGGAGCAATCTGAACCGGAACGAACGCCGAGGCCAAAGGCAATTGACGCTCCGCTCTGGACTTCTTCATCCACTTCCGGACGAGATTCGCATTGACGCCGTGCTCCAGCGCCAGCCGCGAGACCGAAACGCCGGGTTCTAAGCACGCCGCGACAAGCTGATCTCTCGACGCAGGGTCATATCGACGGCGGCCGTCGCGACCAACAAGCCGTACCTGCAGTTTAGGAGCATCTTCATCCATGATTTGGTGTCCACCTATTTTTTGGTGGACGCTTCATGCCTCACAGCACTCCGCTACAGAAGGCGCACAGAAATTAGCGCTTACGATTCTCTCGTCCCCTGTCGCTCGGTGCAAGAAGCCGAAGGGAGTTGTCACATTATCGAGCGGAGAACGAACGACCGCGCGGCTGCCTAAGATCAGGCAATGGCACCCGTCACTATTTTCCAATGCGCCATGGCGCGGACACGATGAATGTGAGTGGCGAGAGCAGAGCGGCTGCGATGCTGTGCGACGAAGAGATTTCGGATGGCGGAGAAGGTCGTTATGAAACGTTGCAGACCTCCAGCTGATCGGAAACCCTGCATCTGGTGCTCCCGTTTTCGCAGTGGCAGATGAGAATTCTCCGCTCGATTGTTGAGACCCTTATGAGACCGGTGTTCGACCGTTGGCATGAGGTCACGTTTGGCCGCACTATAGGAGCGGAGTTTGTCGGTGATGATCCGCTTGGGTGGCATGCCTTGCTTCTTCAGCAGCCTGCGCAGCAATCGCCTTGCAGCCCTGGTGTCGCGCCGGCTTTGAACGATTTCATCGAGAACGTAGCCGTCTTGATCGACGGCACGCCAAAGCCAGTGCTTTCGGCCGGCGATGGAAACCACAACCTCATCGAGGTGCCAGACGTCCTGGCGCGAAGGCTGCCTGCGACGGAGTTGCTTTGCGTAAGCCGGCCTATAGCGCGACGATCAGGATGAGACGCGAGCGACAATCTGGATGAGATTCTTATGTCGCGGTTGGAGCGAAGTTATCATGTTGATTGTCGCTGGCAAGAGTTTCATCGTGTTCTGATTGCCGCTCCGCGACAAGCTGGGAAGAGCTTTTGATTGTCGCGAATGAGGCGGGTCTGCCGCGCTGGCGTTTGGCTTCCATGGCCGAACGCCGCCGGTAGCTTTCGACATTCATCTCGAAGATTGTTGCGTGATGGACAAGTCGGTCCACCGCGGCAAGCGTCATGGCCGGGTCTGGAAAGACGCGGTTCCATTCTCCGAAGGGCTGATTGGCGGTGATCATGATGGAACGCCGCTCATATCTTGCGGAGATGAGTTCGAAGAGCACGCTCGTTTCGGCCTGGTCCTTGGTGACGTAGGCCAGGTCGTCGAGGATGAGAAGATCGAACTTGTCGAGCTTTGCGATGGCGGCTTCGAGCTGAAGCTCCCTCCGCGCGACCTGAAGCTTCTGGACGAGATCGGTCGTGCGGGTGAAGAGCACGCGCCAGCCGTTCTCGATTAGCGCGAGGCCGACGGCTGCGGCGAGATGGCTCTTTCCGCCGCCGGGCGGACCGAACATCAGGATATTGGCGCCTTTGGCGAGCCAGCTATCGCCGGCTGCAATCGCCATGACCTGGGCCTTGGAGACCATGGGAACAGCGTCGAAGGCGAAGCTGTCGAGCGTCTTTCCGGGTGGCAGGTGGGCCTCGGCGAGGTGTCTTTCGATCCTGCGATGGGCGCGTTCGGCCAATTCATGCTCGGCGATGGCCGAGAGGAAACGGGCAGCAGGCCATCCTTCCCGATCGGCCTGCTCGGCAAATTGGTGCCAGAACGTCTTGATCGTCGGCAGCCTCAGTTCGTTGAGCATGATGCCGAGGCGGGCTTCATCGACTGTGTGGATGTTGCTCTTCATGCGACCTCTCCCGCATAGGCCGTGCCGATCAGGGCTTCATAACCATTGAGCGACGCGAGTTGCACATGAACGATCGGCAACTGATCCGGGTCCGGGCTGAAGACCGCTCTCAAAGCCGCCAGATCAGGCAGTTTGTGGGCGTCGAGCGTTTTGGCAAGCTCCTCGGCCAGTTCACGCTCGCAACTGCGATCGTGAGCCAAGGCAAGCAGTTCCACGGTGATCTTGCAAGCCTGCCGCTCGGGCAGTTGCTCGATGAGCGCGTCGAAAGTCCTGCGATATTCCGGCCTGGGGAAGAGCTTGTCGCGATAGACGAGCCCCAAAAGCGCCATCGGCTTTTTGCGCAGGGAATGAATGACGTGATGATAGTTGACGACTTGATCGTGCTTGCCACTCGCGTGGGCGCGGCCTCGGGGTAATGTCAGCAGATGCGTGCCGCCGATGAAGACGTCGAGGCGATCGTCGAACAGACGCACCCGCAGCCGGTGGCCAATCAGACGGGAAGGCACGGTGTAGAAGACCTTGCGCAAGGCGAAGCCGCCGGTGCTCGATACGGTGACGATGACCTCTTCGAAGTCGGTGGTGCGACGATCGGGAAGAGCTTGCAGATGCGTGCGCTCGGCATCGATGCGCTTGCCATGTGCGGCATTGCGGCGGCTGACGATCTCATCGATGAAGGCGCGATAGGATCCGAGGTCGCCAAAGTCCCTGGTTCCGCGCATCAGCAGAGCATCGCGGATCGCATTCTTGAGATGGCCGTGGGAACTTTCGATCGAGCCGTTCTCGTGCGCGACGCCCTTGTTGTTGCGCGTCGGCGTCATGCGATAATGGGCGCACAGTTCGTCGTAGCGATGCGTCAGATCGACCTTGGCGTCGGCATCGAGGTTGCGGAAGGCGGCCGATAAGCTGTCGCTGCGATGATAGAGCGGCGAACCGCCAACCGACCACAGGGCGTTCTGCAGCCCCTCGGCCAGAGCGACGAAGCTCTCTCCACCCAGGATGACATGGGCATGCTCGAAGCCCGACCAGACCAGCCGGAAGTGATAAAGCAGATGATCGAGCGATTGGCCGGCGATCGTCACGCCGAGGCTGCCCATGTCGGTAAAATCCGACAGTCCTAACCGACCGGGTTCGTGCATCTGACGGAAGATCACTTCCTGCTCCTGACCGTGAACAGCCCGCCATGATCGGATACGACGCTCAATCGTACGGCGAACACCTTCTGACAGCTCTGGATGACGCCGCAGCATCTCGTTGTAAACGGCGACCGCTCGGATGCCGGGCGCGGCCTTGAGGAGCGGAACAACCTCGGCGTCGAAGATGTGCTCAAGGGGATCGGGGCGACGCCGGTCGCGCGGCGGCTTGGTCTGCGATGGAAGACGCGCATCCTTCTCGATGCGGTAAGCCGTCGCCCGGCTGATCGACGCCTTGGCGGCAGCGACCTCAATGGGGTTGTTTTGTCGGTACTTCATAAAAAGCCTCGTCTGATGATCGGTTACATGGCGACCCGGCACAAAGGTGATTCTCCATTCTCAGAAAATCACCGACGCTACCGGGCCAACCGCGATCATGAGACGCCGAAAAATTGCGCCGCGGCGGGGGTGTAACTCCAGTCGGGCTACGCCCTCCCTTCGTCACACCCCCGCCGCCGAGTCTCATCCTGATTGACGCTGAGTCTCACCTTGTTTGTCGCCGCGCACCGGCCCGAATTTCCGTCCCCATCGCCGGATCGTTTCATACGAGACGATGATCCCGCGCTCCAGCAGTAGCTCCTCGACCAGCCGCAGGCTCAAAGGAAATCTGAAATACAGCCAGACCGCATGGGCGATGATCTGTTGCGGGAATCGGTGACGCTTGTAGCTGATGGATGACTTCTTCATCCCACCAGTTCTATGCCCTACCCACTGACATCTGGTTTATGTGACAACGCCGTCGCGAGCCTTGATCTGCGCAATCTCAAAAGCCGCACCTGCTATCAACAGGTCCTGCATAGCTTCCAGGATATTGTTGAACGGCATGGGATGCTCGATCAACAAGCGCTGCAGGCTTGGCTACGAGAATTAGCGTCTCGCTGGGCGACATCCACGCTCCTGCATCGCGCCCGCATCATCGACCGGTTCCTCGACCACCTCCTGGCAACCGGTGCGATCGATCACAACCCTGTCGAAGCTCTGCGTGAGGCATGTCATATAAAGCAGAGCATGCCGATCTGGCGCGCGTTGATATCGTCTGATCCAGAGCAGGCTCTTGCCAGACTGCGCCAGCCCAAACCGTTCGGCAGCGTGCTGGGCGAGGTTATGGCTGAGCATATCGCCATGATGCGTCGCAGGGGATACAAATATACCTCGCAACGGCGTTGTCACATAAACCAGATGTCAGTGGGTAGGGCATAGAACTGGTGGGATGAAGAAGTCATCCATCAGCTACAAGCGTCACCGATTCCCGCAACAGATCATCGCCCATGCGGTCTGGCTGTATTTCAGATTTCCTTTGAGCCTGCGGCTGGTCGAGGAGCTACTGCTGGAGCGCGGGATCATCGTCTCGTATGAAACGATCCGGCGATGGGGACGGAAATTCGGGCCGGCTTACGCAAAGCAACTCCGTCGCAGGCAGCCTTCGCGCCAGGACGTCTGGCACCTCGATGAGGTTGTGGTTTCCATCGCCGGCCGAAAGCACTGGCTTTGGCGTGCCGTCGATCAAGACGGCTACGTTCTCGATGAAATCGTTCAAAGCCGGCGCGACACCAGGGCTGCAAGGCGATTGCTGCGCAGGCTGCTGAAGAAGCAAGGCATGCCACCCAAGCGGATCATCACCGACAAACTCCGCTCCTATAGTGCGGCCAAACGTGACCTCATGCCAACGGTCGAACACCGGTCTCATAAGGGTCTCAACAATCGAGCGGAGAATTCTCATCTGCCACTGCGAAAACGGGAGCACCAGATGCAGGGTTTCCGATCAGCTGGAGGTCTGCAACGTTTCATAACGACCTTCTCCGCCATCCGAAATCTCTTCGTCGCACAGCATCGCAGCCGCTCTGCTCTCGCCACTCACATTCATCGTGTCCGCGCCATGGCGCATTGGAAAATAGTGACGGGTGCCATTGCCTGATCTTAGGCAGCCGCGCGGTCGTTCGTTCTCCGCTCGATAATGTGACAACTCCGTCTTTCCAGTTCCGGTTCCAGGTATGCCTTCACCACCCCTTGCGCAATCCGGTCTGAGACCGTGGGAATGCCCAACGGCCTTGTACCACCTTGCCGCTTTTTGATCGCGACCCGTTTGACTGGCGGCGGAAAGTAGCTGCCAGATGACAATCGGTTCCAGAGCTTGAACAGGTTGTTCTTCACATCCCGCTCAAGATCCTCGATCGACTGATCATCGACCCCGGCTGCACCCCGGTTCGCCTTTACCCGTTGATAAGCCTCCCAAACAGCCCGTTTAGGAATATCGAACGGCTTTGCTTTACCCAAAGGCTCCTCCCGCATGACGGTTGACCTTTCGATAAAGCTGGACAGTGTTGCGCCTTCGCTCCAACGCCATTACAGCACCTTCTTCACTACTACACGCAACTCCGTCCCTGTGCCCCGCATCGGTACTCGGATCCTCATGGTGCTTCCACTTGGATGTCTCCCTTCGCATCGGGGCGACAGGTTCCCACGTTCCACACAAGAGCCTGAAGCAAGGTCACGCCGCCTTCATGCCGGACGCCATCTGGGCAGTAGACAGGTATCTCCCAGACTTCTCCCGGGTTAACGAAGCCCACCCGGTTTTGACGCCATCTATGCACTTTTCGACACGTCGTCAGCGGTTCGCTCACGCTCGTCTCCTTGCATCTTACCTGACCGGATCAAGTCCGGCCTTTTCCTCAACGCTCACCACCATCGCTCTTTACGACAGCAGCTTGAGGTGGTTTGAAACCCGCTCCTGCAAGCCGGCTTCGAGGGGCCAGCCCTCATCTCCTGTGCAGCATGGCTGCTTGGGAAGTGCCTAAATCATAGCTCCTCCTTCGCGCCTTCGTGGCGCACCCTCATCGAGGTGCCAGACGTCCTGGCGCGAAGGCTGCCTGCGACGGAGTTGCTTTGCGAAAGCCGGCCCGAATTTCCGTCCCCATCGCCGGATCGTTTCATACGAGACGATGATCCCGCGCTCCAGCAGTAGCTCCTCGACCAGCCGCAGGCTCAAAGGAAATCTGAAATACAGCCAGACCGCATGGGCGATGATCTGTTGCGGGAATCGGTGACGCTTGTAGCTGATGGATGACTTCTTCATCCCACCAGTTCTATGCCCTACCCACTGACATCTGGTTTATGTGACAACGCCCTGGATCGCGCTGATCGTCTTATGCAAGACCGACTTCTTCGGGCTCCACCCCCGCGGCAGCCGGGCAAAAGCCCGGAACGAGGCGGAGTCTTCCAAATGGAAGGCCAGTTCCTGGTAACTGAGCTGGCGGTATTGTTTGAGCAGCGCGCAACGCAGTACAGTCTCCGCCGGCAGGCCCTCCCGGCCGGTTTCCTCGAAACCCTGCCGAGGTAGGTCCCGAATTACCAGCCTCAAAAGATCGCGATGTTCGTCCAGCCACTGCGACATCGTTTTCAGTTCGCGACCGATCTCGTGTTCGGCGAAAAGATCGAATATGCTGGCTTGGACCGTGCGTTCTTGGCGCATTGTCGGCTCCGGCGGTTACGGGTTTGTCTTTAGAATCAGATCGCTTGATCTAAAGTGTACCTGAAACCGCCGGGCTTCGCCCGCGGAAATATCGCGATTCATTCAATAATTTCAGAAGTTTACCGTTTATGGACGGGCACTAGTCTAGAACGACCTCTGAACCAGAGACCGATGTTCAGGGGGTTCAGATGAGCGTTCGCCAGGTATCGCAACGTGTTCGCCGGCCGGAGCCGCGACGGCACAGACGGCAATCCACCGCCTGGGCGCCGCGACCCACCCACGTTCGGACGCATGGGTAGAGAGGCAGTCTAGTGGATCGAAACGGGTGCCAGCGCCCTCGAAAGGCTGGCCTCGCCGCGGCCGTAAACCGCCGGGTTGTAGTTGACGAGCGTGTCGGTCCTGGCTGTATCCAGCAGCTGATTAGTAATCTGTATCGGTGTTGCGGATGTGAACTTGCTGCCAAGGATGGCGGCATAGCCTGCAACCACAGGTGCCGCGAAAGACGTGCCGCGTTGGCCGATCTTGTCACGCTCGACACCCACGGTCAGGAAGTGGTTCTGCACCTCAGGGTTTGAGCCGGCATAATTCGAGTATGGTTCCCGCCGTGCCTTGTTCTCGGGAGTGCCATTGTGCTCCAGCGCACCCACAAAGATTGCCGATGGCGCCCCGATCAGCCCGATGGTTAGCGCATCGAAATCCCCTTCGTGCGGCTGACCTACCTCGCTGCTGTGGTTGTCGGCACTCTTTGTGACGATGGCAGTCCCCGCCCAGGCGGCATCGACGATCGCCTGCTCGCGCGGATGCTGGCTCAGTGGCTCCCACATGCCGTAGCTCGCATTGATGACATTCAGGCCGTCCTGCAGCACGATCGAAGACTCCTCGAGATAATCATACTTGAATATGTTTGCGCCAGGGGCGGCCATGCCGGCAATTTCAGCGACCCAATCCCCATGTCGCTGCCTCTGCGTACCGCGACCGAGATCTGCATCAAATGGCTGTCCCGTGAAGTCATCTGAGACATTTATCGATACGCCGGAACCGATAAAGCCTGATGCCCATGCTTGACCAATATCCGGGCTCATCCAGCAAAATGTGCCGTCGGCATTTTGTGGACAGCCCGAGCTACTGCTTTCCGCGGCTGGAGAACCGGTCGTTCCTTTGCCGCTGACAGCGGCACCAAGATCGCCCGCGAAACCGGGTGCCGACAACAGGCACGCTACAAGACCGGCAACGAAACCTACCGGGAACCATTGCGTTTTGTGCATAATAAATCTCCTGTCTGATTGTTCTTCATCGACGAAATGTACCGCCTTGCCTTTCACCATCGCTAGAATTCACCCGTGAACCGAAGATCGATTTTCAATCGGCTTGGCTCGAGGTTTATCATGTATTTCAACGTGTCCGAGGGCCGCAATTGCGACGCGGCCAGCCGGCAATTCACCCTCTGCTCACCGCCGATGGCACCATAGTCAGCTGTGCAAGGTCGTTCCGTCAGGTTCCCGCCGAAAATTGAACTGACGGTGAGAGAAAGCGTCGTGGATGCTGTCGGTCGCTTTTGCAAAATAAAGCCGAGTTTCACACTCGGCTCGATTCCGACCTTTTCGGCACGCTGACCGGTGCTCGCGCCCCACAGGATACCGAAATCGTCCGACAGCTGCGTCAACATTTCAAATCGCATGTCGATCCAATTGCTAAGGTACCACTTGTCAAAAGACACCAGGGTGCCATCCGACAGCTCGTATCCGCCTTGTCCCAGATGATCGGCGGCGGCGGTTAGCTCCGAACCCTGGTAAATGCCGACAAGGCTGGTCTCCTGTCCTTTCGCAGTCATCGCGCTGACGAAGAATGCCATCACGAACAGGACGAAACCCACCGTCGTCTCAATGGGCATCTGCAACGCCCATCGTTTGAGCTGCCAAGCCCTTGCCGCAGACGCATGGCCGCCAGCGCACAACGTGTTCAATCGCAACCAGTCGCCCCCGTCCTTCAATTTTGCCGAGCCATCTCTTCACTCTGTCCGGCAGCCCTCTCATCGGACCGCCGCAAACTTCATGCCAATCTAGAGGACGGCGCCAAGGAAAGGGTTGTACATTTGTTTCAGTCGTTTAGCCAAAAACGTGCAAGACTCCCGTCATACAACGCCGTGTTATAAACCCGCCAAAGCCGACACAATGTCGGATGTCGTACGCTGAGCGTGAACACACCTTTCCTTGGACACGAAACGCTCCCTTCGCGCCGGCGAACGATTGGTCGACTCGTACTGCCATCCGCAGCGGCAAGAGAGATGTCCGCGCCAAGGTTCACACGGAGCTTCAAAGGGAACATCAGGAAGAATGTTATGAAGGTGATGATGCCGCGTGTCTCAAATAGGCAGGTGCTTGGCACAATTGGTCATGACCCAGCCGTACCGGCAAAGCTCGACCAGTTGGTTGCGAGTTGCTGGCGCTGGTGGCCGAGATGCAGGCCGGACGAGAGCAACAGCGCAGCAAGGGCGGGCCGCGCCGCACCGTCCAGACGGACCATATGTTCGGCATTCGCGATGGCAGTCAGAGCAATGGCTATCAAGGGCGCGGCACGAAGCCTGGCCGGAAGATGGATTTTACCAAGGATCCGGTGGTCATCGCCAAACGTCAGCAAGCCCTTGCGCAGCTGAGAGCGGCGGAGTGATCGGGGTGTCAGGGCTAAAGTCTATCTTGCAGATGGAGCCAACCGCCGCCGACCGGGCTGCGCAACCCTGACCACCTCCACCCGGCCGGCGGCTTGCGTCTTCGTACTTTTGAATTGCCATACTTACCGGCTGATCGGCCACTGACATGCCGAACCTGCGATGACTTGCGCCCCCCTTGGCAATCAGTTGCTACCATTTTTACTGCAGGACGAATGCCACCCACAACAAATGGTCGGCGGCGAAAGGGTGAGTACAAGGAGAAGCGACGGGATGCTGGACATTGGCGGTACTGGAAGAATGAAGTTTGCGACCGCGCTCCTGGCAATGTCCCTGCTTCTGATACCCACGGCAGAGGCTCAAGAGCAGCCGGTCTCGCATCACGGACTGTCGCTCGTCGACGAGCTCAAATACGCGCCGGGCTTTGCCCATTTCGACTATGTCAATCCCGCGGCTCCGAAGGGCGGAGATCTCAGACTGTCGCAGACCAGCACCTTCGACACTTTCAATCCCCTCTTGGTGAAGGGCGAGCCGGCCGTCGGTCTGGCGCTCGTTTTCGACACGCTCATGAAACCGGCGGAGGACGAGATCTCGACGGCTTACGGACTTCTGGCGGAAAGCGGCGTTGGTGCATGGATCGGGACTTGAGCGGATCTGGATCTGTGATGGGGCTATCTATGTGGTCGGTCGATTGCGGCGGATGGACTTAGGGCGTGCGCATGCAAGCATACGATTGAGGGCGGCGCAGCCGATGGCCACTTCCGTCTGCTGAGCGTGAAACGACCGAGCCCGCAGACGCCGCCCGATGATGGACTTGTATCGGCCGATGGCAGTCTCGACCAGCGAGCGCTTGCCGTAGCCGGTGGAGAGCTGCCATTTCATTCGCCCGTCTCTGCTGATTGCAGCGATATGCTGATCCCTTTGTCCGGGAGATTGATCGCCGGCTGGTTCGATCGCGTTGGCGCGCGGGGGAATGACGATGACGGCAGCCGCACTGTGGTCGGTGACCGCGTCGTAGGTGGGCTTCCCGTCATAGGCGCCGTCGGCTGTGAACTGCCCGATCCGACCATCGATCTGGTTGAGCAACGGCTCCGCCTGCGATGCGTCGCCCGCGTCCTGGTCCGTCATCGTATGTGCAATGATCTCGCTGCTATCGGCATCCAGTGCCACATGCAGCTTTCGCCAACCACGGCGGGATCTGGCGCCATGCTTCTCCTCCAACCATTGGCCCGCGCCGTAGACCTGCAGTCCAGTGCTGTCGACAAGAATATGCACTGGCCCGTCCGGTCGACCCTGGAGGTCATGCGCCTTGTTGGGCGATTGCCATGTTCGCGCCCGACGGCTCAGGGTGGTATGATCGGGGACAGCGAGCGCCAAGCCCATCAAGGGCAGCACCGATCCTAATAATCCTTCGACCTGACGCAGCCGCAAGCCGAACACCAGGCCCAGCGTCAAGGCGGTCTCGATGGCTAAATCGGAATAACGAGGCTGGCCACCACGCGTCGTTCGGCGTGGAGCAAGCCACATGGCAAGCGCCTCCGGTGTCAGCCACAGGGTCAAGCTGCCACGTCGCCGTAACCCCGCCTCATATTCCGGCCAGTTCGTCACCTTGAATTTCATCCTGCCGATGCGATGGCGGCGGGCGGCGTTATGTTTGAAAGGCATCAAGGTCACAGATCGGTTAGTGAGGTTGCCGATCGCCTACACCACGACCGCTAAACGATCCGTGCACCAACGCGCATTATCGGAGGTGTTGTCGGAGGTTGAAAACGCCTGAATCTTTCTGTAGAATTCTAGAAAATATGGACGTCTTCTAGATTGAAAGGTAGCTCTTATGAGCCTCAGCATCAAGGATCCAGAAGCCCATCGTCTGGCGCAGGCGATTTCCCACGCGACGGGGGAAAGCATGACCCGCGTCGTCACCAATGCACTGCGCGAGCGCCTTGCCAAGATCGAACGCCAAAAGGGCCGCGCCAGCGTTGAGGAACTGCTGGCGATCGCCGACCGTGCCGCAACGCACGTGAAACACCCTTATGACGATCATGCCGACTTTCTTTATGACGAGAACGGCATTCCCAAGTGATTGTCGACACCTCCGCGCTGGTCGCCATCCTTTACCGCGAGCCCGAAGCGGCAAGCTTTGTCAACTATATCCACGACGCCGAAACCACTCGGATCAGCGTCGCCAACTATGTCGAGTTGTCCATGGTGGTGGAAAGCCAGCTCGGACCTGACGGTATGCGCCAGGCCGAAGCCTTCTTCCGGCGGGCCGGCATCATCGTTGAGCCGGTCACACTTGAACATGGCGAACTGGCGCGTCAGGCTTTTCTCGACTTCGGCAAGGGGCGGCACAAGGCCGGTCTTAATTTTGGCGATTGCTTCGCCTACGCCCTCGCCAAAGCTTCTGGCGAACCGTTACTGTTCAAGGGCAATGACTTCTCTCAAACTGATGTCCTGACGGTCTGAACATGACCATGCTTCGCGACCTGCCGATCATGATCCCCACAACGTTCCGGCGTCTGTTGAGCCCCCTCTCCTGCCTGCACATCTGCAGGATCTCACCGAGCGCGCCCCGCACCTATGTCAAAGCGGCGAGTTCCGCCAATACCCGCCGCGTTTGTGCCGGCTTGGCGCTCGCTGTCCCCGATCATACCACCCTGAGCCGTCGGGCGCGAACATGGCAATCGCCCAACAAGGCGCATGACCTCCAGGGTCGACCGGACGGGCCAGTGCATATTCTTGTCGACAGCACTGGACTGCAGGTCTACGGCGCGGGCCAATGGTTGGAGGAGAAGCATGGCGCCAGATCCCGCCGTGGTTGGCGAAAGCTGCATGTGGCACTGGATGCCGATAGCAGCGAGATCATTGCACATACGATGACGGACCAGGACGCGGGCGACGCATCGCAGGCGGAGCCGTTGCTCAACCAGATCGATGGTCGGATCGGGCAGTTCACAGCCGACGGCGCCTATGACGGGAAGCCCACCTACGACGCGGTCACCGACCACAGTGCGGCTGCCGTCATCGTCATTCCCCCGCGCGCCAACGCGATCGAACCAGCCGGCGATCAATCTCCCGGACAAAGGGATCAGCATATCGCTGCAATCAGCAGAGACGGGCGAATGAAATGGCAGCTCTCCACCGGCTACGGCAAGCGCTCGCTGGTCGAGACTGCCATCGGCCGATACAAGTCCATCATCGGGCGGCGTCTGCGGGCTCGGTCGTTTCACGCTCAGCAGACGGAAGTGGCCATCGGCTGCGCCGCCCTCAATCGTATGCTTGCATGCGCACGCCCTAAGTCCATCCGCCGCAATCGACCGACCACATAGATAGCCCCATCACAGATCCAGATCCGCTCAAGTCCCATGCACCAACGCCGAAAAATGGAAAGACAATGAATGGGCGATTGCGCAGATCTGTGGCCGAGATGACCGGCTGTCGGTAGAGCAAGTCCGCGCCATTCGGGAACTAGCAAGAACCTACTCAGCCGAAGCAATTGCCGAGCGCATCGGCGCTCGAAATAAAGGCCAGGTTCTACGCGTCATAGAAGGAAACACTTATAGCCGCATAATCTGAACGAGGTTGGGGTTTCTCAAAGACTTAGCGTCCTTGACCTGAGACCCATCTTCCCTCCAGTTTTCAGGAGAGTCTTGGGTTCAATTGGCCTCATGCGGCCAGTATTCTCATTGCAAATTCACTGGGTGTGATATTGCCAAGTGAAGAGTGTGGTCTGTTTCGATTGTACAACACGACGACAGAACACCCACGGGACCGAGGTTCGCGAGCTTTTGTATCCGTGGCATCCCTGGTCCGGGCGGCTCGTTCACGTCCATGAGGCGCTGTCCAAAGGGACGCATATTTTCCGCTGCAGCCTTTCTGGTTCTTCTTCTGATCGACTTCTTGAAGTCCCAGCATGGATGTTCGACCGCTCCGTGAGTGGTTTTTGGCGCAGCCTGCCGGTTCCGCACGTCGATCTCGCGACCCTGCATACTTTGGCGAAGTTACTGGAAGCCGCCGATGCCTCATCGCAATCTGCGATAATGGGCGCAGCATTGGTCTCTCACGAAACGAGTCGGAGAGATGTCCATGCCTCGCCAGTCCATGACATCCCAGTTCGATCTGTTTTCGGCCCCGCAGGGGATGACGGCAGGGATGCCGCGATGGCCGGAGTTGCCGGAGGAGACCCGCCAGGCGTTGACGGTTCTCATCGTGCGACTGTTTGTAGATCACGCAAATTGCGAGCGCGCCTCTCAGCAGAAGGAGGCCGGTCATGAAGCATGAGAAGATCGGGCCGCACCATCTGGAGCGGAAGGCTATTCTCTATGTTCGGCAGTCCTCGGCTCACCAGGTTCTGCACAATCGCGAAAGCAGCGCCCTCCAGTACGCCATGCGCGACCGGCTGGCAGCGCTTGGATGGTCACATATAGAGACGGTGGATGACGACCTTGGTCGCTCGGCCGCCGGCGGCGTGACCCGTGCTGGATTTGACCGAATGGTGGCGGATGTCTGCCTTGGAAAGGTCGGCGCCGTAGCCGCACGTGAGGTGTCGCGCTTCGCCAGGAACAGTCGGGACTGGCAACAACTCATCGAGATGTGCCGTGTTGTCGATACCGTCCTGGTCGACCAGGAAGCGGTTTATGCGCCCCGCCAGGGCAACGACCGCCTGCTCTTGGGTTTGAAGGGCAGCCTCAACGAGTATGAACTCGATCTCTTGCGTCAGCGTTCCCTTTCCGCCCGCTATGAGAAGGCTCGCCGCGGTGAACTCGTCGTCACTGTTCCGGTCGGCTTCGTAAAGGCCGGTGACAGGATCGAGAAGGATCCCGACCGACGCATCCAGGAAGCCATTGCACTCGTCTTCGACAAGGTTGCCGAACTCGGCAGTGCGCGGCAGGCTCTGCTATGGTTCCTCGAGCAGGGGCTGGACCTGCCAGTCAGGTACACCAATGGTGCCGTCATCTGGCGCAGGCCAAATTATGCCACCATCCACCGGATGATTGCGAACCCGATCTACGGCGGAGCGTACGCTTATGGTAAGAGTCGCTCCGTGCCCCGATACGATGGCCGATCTGGAATTCGTCGCAAGACGCGTGATGAATGGTTGGCGCTGATCCCGGATGCACACGAAGGTTACGTCAGTTGGGAACGGGCGGAGGAGATCCGCAAGATGGTCAGCGACAACATGCCGGCCAGCCGCCATCACGGAGCGCCAAAACATGGTGACGCTCTGCTTGCCGGCCTTTTCCGTTGCAAGAGGTGCGGTCGGAAGCTGACGGTCCGGTACACCGGAAGCAAGCATAACATTCCGCGCTATTCCTGCTGGCGTGGTCTACTCGATAATGGCGAGCCCCGCTGCATTGCTTTCGGCGGTCTGCGGGTCGATGACGCGATCGAAGAGGCACTGCTCGGCGTGGTCGAACCAGGAGCCATTGCCGCCGCCATCGAGGCGGAACGCAATATGGCCAGCCAACGCGACCAGGTTCAGGATGCCCTGCTGCGCGACCTCGAGGCAGCGCGCTATGGAGCCGACCGGGCATTCCGGCAATATGACGCGGCCGATCCGGAGAATAGGCTGGTGACGTCGGAGCTCGAAGCACGCTGGAACAAGGCGCTCGCTCGCGTCGGCGAGATCGAGGCCAAGATTGCCAAACATCGGACAATTACGCCGCAACCGCTCCCCATGTCCGCATCCCAGGTAGCCGCACTTGCGGGGAACCTCCGCGCCGTCTGGACGGCGCCGACAACCGATGCAAGGCTGAAGAAGCGCATCGTGCGCACGCTCATCAATGAAGTGGTCGCCGATCTCGATGATGGAACCTCTGAGATCGTCCTCGTCATTCACTGGGTGGGTGGCGTCCACACCGAGCTGCGTCTGCCGAAGCGGCGCCGAGGGCAAAGAAACGCGACGCCTGACGACATTGTCGACGCTGTGCGACAGCTCGTCCTTATTGCCAATGACGACGTGATTGCCGGTATCCTCAATCGCAATGGACTGACGACCGGCAATGGCAATCGCTGGACACGGGAGCGGGTCACTGCGCTGAGGTCATATCGCAAGATCCCGGTCTTCCGTCCCCAGATCGACGGGGTCGAGCCGTGGCTCAATCTGGGCGGTGCGGCGAAGTTGCTCGGGATAACGCCAAAGACGCTGCGTCTGGCGGCCGAGGCCGGCGAGATCAAGGGGGTTCATCCGCTGCCCGATGGCCCATGGATCTTCAGCCGTTCAAAACTCGCAACACCGGAAGCACGTCAGATCCTCGATCGCGCCCGGCAGAACCCTCGACACCCCACAGGATCGCCGCCAAATCAGGAAAACTTATTCCCTTCAATAACATAGAAAGATGGGCGTTATGAAACAGGATTGTAGTGCTCCTTCCATGCTGTGATTTCGATCCTCGCCTGCGTCAGCGACGAGAACAGTGTTTCGTTGAGGCATTCGTCGCGGAAGCTGCCGTTGAAGCTTTCGACCAGTTATCCAATCCGTTCGGCTTATCGAACGCGCCCTGCGTTCACGCCGAAAGAGGTTGTCGGCGTATGTGAGCCAGGCATCGAGACTGACGCGAACTAATGCTTAAGGGGAACGGCGCTGTCTTAGGGCAACGCCTCTCCTTCCGCCGGCTGCTCACCGAACTCTGCGACCCCTTCGCGATACAGCTCTATATAGCGGCGGCCGAGGGCCGAGAACTCTTCTTCATTCTGCGTGATCCCAAGCGAATGACGCAGGTGCAGCACGACCGTCATAGCAGCGAGCGCGATGAGGCTGATTGTCTCGAACATCTCTTCATCCTCGGCTGGGGGGCAAGCTCAAGGCGTATCCTATCGAATGTTTCCTGCGGATGCCGGCACAGCGAGGTCCACGTCACATGCTCCGCGTCGGCGGAAATCTGCCGATAGGCCCTGTCGGCTCGAAGCTGGGATTTTGGCCAAGTTGAAGAACGTTTCATGAACGTCAGGGTTTGGCCTGTGCTTTGAGCAGCATGGCCACATTGTCGGCGGTGAACTTGAAGCCGCGATGATCGGGAATACGCTGACGGAGATGGGATATTTAGGTCTTCGTGGATCAATGCCGGTGATCCGGAAA
The DNA here is from genome assembly GCF_042140505.1 of Rhizobium sp. T1470. Taxonomy (NCBI): domain Bacteria; kingdom Pseudomonadati; phylum Pseudomonadota; class Alphaproteobacteria; order Hyphomicrobiales; family Rhizobiaceae; genus Rhizobium; species Rhizobium sp. T1470. Next base: position 286,717 of record NZ_CP148093.1, on the reverse strand, counting down.
CGCTCACCGCCAGCGATAAACTCGCGTTCGAACTTCCAGACCGAACTGTTCGACCAGCAGGGCGAACATCTCTTTATCCAGATTGAGAGGCTTGCCGTCTGGCTGCGCAGTCTGGCGCGGGAATGCTGATGCGGAATGCTGGTTCGAACGAAAAGCCAGGCTCCTGGCCGCGCCACCCGGCGCTTTCGATAACCAGTCCGTGATCTGCGGCGATCTTACTGCAAGCCTCAAGCATGCGGGCCTGGATTTGCTCGCAGGTGGCGGATGTCAAGCGGGTGATGCGGTTGGCCTTGCTCATTCGGAAGTACCTTTACGCACCTGATAGACCGTGCCGCGCGATATGCCGAGATCGCGGGCGATCTTGCTGGGGCCCTGGCCCTGTTGCAGCCGAAGCAGGATTTCTGCGCGGTCAATCTTCGGTGGGCGGCCTTTGTAGATGCCACGTTTCCTGGCAGCGGCGATACCCTCAACCTGCCGCTCGCGCCGCAGGTTAGTTTCGAATTCCGCGAAGACGCCGAGCATGTCGAAGAACGCCTTCCCGGCAGCTGTGGAGGTATCGACGGGCTGCTCAGTGGCTACCAGATGCGCGCCCTTGGCCTTGAGGCGGTCGACTACCACCTGAAGATCTCGCAACGATCTGGCCAGCCGGTCGATGCGGGTGATGACAAGGGTTTCGCCGGCATGGATGAAGTCAAGAATGGTCATCAGCTGCGGCCGGCCTTCGAGCGAGGCACCACTTTTCTGCTCCTCGCGGATGACCTCGCAGCCGGCGTTCCTGAGCGCCGCGATTTGCGCGGCGAGGTTCTGGTGTGTTGTGGATGTACGGGCATATCCGATACGAGCCATGTCCTAACCATGCTAACTGTTCAATTTGGGTGTGCCATCGTGGCGATTTGTTCAATGTATCGTTTTTGACCCAAAATAAACAGGAAACCACGACCGCGACCTGTTCATTGATAGTGTTCACGACGGTATACTCAAAATATTCACCACAGAGATCCGCCACCTGCGTCCAGTGTGGTCACAACGATATCTTCCACGAGCGGGATGTCCTGTAGAGGATGCTTGTGCATAAGCGCGAAGGCAGCGGCCGCCAGTGCTTTTGACAGCCGCTCCTTCTTAGCCGATTTGAGAATGATCGCGGTTTGCAGAAATCGCCTTGCCCAGATGTCTCGCCGGCCTTCGAGAAAGGCCCAGATCCTTTTTTCAACAGTCCGCACCGACCGAGATCCTTGGATGATGCCGCGTGTTTCTCCTGTGTCTTCAAACCAGCTGTCGGTGAACGGGACGAGCGCATCCAGTGCGGGCTCATTGCGGAGCATCCGATCCAGTTGTGCCGCTGTCGCATTCTGGATTTCCTTTTGCGGATCGACGTGATCCAGCAAAGCCTGCAGATCCCTTTCCTGGGGCCGCAATTGGCTCAAGCTGCAAGCCTCCATGCCGTCAATGAAACCTGGCGCTGGTGGATGGCCGTTTTCTATCCCATCCGCCAGAGCCGCCTCCAGCAGAAGCTCGGCAGTCATTCGATCTATTCGGACGCTGTTTGCTTCCTGGCGGGCATAGGAGATGATGTTGGTTGCTTCGCGCTTTGAGCGGCAGCGAATGACAAAGGCATCTTTGATGCCGTACCCGGTTTTTAGCAGGATCATCGCGACAAATGTCTGGGCTTGCAGTCTTCCGACAATCGTTAGGCCTTGCGCCCCAACACCGTCAGCGGTGGTCGCCATGATGTCGCTGACTATCGGCTCCGTCCTGTTGTTATGGGGATCTGCGGCGAGACCTTGTCGCAGAGCCAGCTTGCCAATGTCATCGATAACTGCCCGGGCGGAGCTCGCTGGCAACCAGCCGCGAATGATCGGCAGATAGGATAAAGTTTCAGGCTCCAGCTTCCCGCGCATGAGCCTTTCTCGTAGGCCGGCGGCCACGGCCTCTCGCGTCAATGATGCGCCGGACACCAGCCAATAGAGCGCACAGCGCTCCAGAAAGGGATTGTCGAGGCTCAACAGATGATGGACAAACGCGGCCTTGGCATCCTCCGGCATTCCTGCCGACATCTCATCCAGGCCACTGAAGAACTCATACGCACCGCCGCCTTCAGCTTCAACGTCCGCCGCTAAAGCGGCAAGCGCGCCATCAAGATCCGGCATCGGGATCTCGTCGGCGGGATTTTCGCCAACCGGGTCGAGCATCAGTATGTCTGGCACGGGCAGACCGGCACGCCGATACAAGCCAGCAATTTTCAAACGGTGAAGTGGCTCGCCAGTACCGGTAGCAATGCGAGCCTTGATCGCCTTCTCCGCATTTTCCAGGAAAACCTTTCCATATGGGCTGTCATTCTCGACGCCCATTCGGGCCTCATCCAGCAGCAATCCGAACAAGGTTGCCGAATCCGGATGACCTTCCATGGACTGCATAACCTCCGCAACGATGGCGTCGCAGGCCATGTCATCGGCCAGGAGATCATGCTTTGCTCTTTCGAAACAAAACTGGAACTGCGCCGACGACAGCCCATGTTGGTAGAGAACATTCAGGCATGTTTCAGCAATTCTAACCATTAGCGCCTCCAAAAATTATGCAGCCCGGCGTTCGAAATCGATCCGCCGTTCGAGGTCGAGATCGAAACGGCCATAAGGGTTGACGTGACTGTAGATCAGCGGCGTGAGACCACGATAGTCTTCCGGCGTCATCCGATCAGCCCATTTCTGCTCCACCAGGACGGTCTGCAGCATGCGGGTGTTCACATAGACCAGTGACGCCTGCAGCAGGTGCAAAGCCAGAGCGGAAATCTCCTGCTCATCGATCCGGTTCGTGGCGATCTCGCCGCCCTTGCCGAAAAACACGAAGCCATTAGCGCTGTTCCAGTTTTCGACGACATTCAGCCCTTCATGGATTTCCTGGCGGAAGGCTTCCTGTCGAAGGTAACGGCATAGAAAGATCGTCTTGACCGCGCGGCCGAGTTCGCTCAGCGCCTTGTAGGTCGGGTGCATCACTTCGGCACGGGCGAAACGACGCAGGACCGCCTCCGGGTCCGCCGTTCTCGTCTGCATGGCGGCGGTGTATTTGACCATCTCGTCATATTGCTGCTCGATTTCGTCCCAGTTGATTGCGCCAGAAAGGATCGGCAAGAGATTCGGCAGCCTTGCGCGCATTCCCGCCTCCGGGATCGCCAGCTTCTGGCGGGCAATGGCTTTCAGGCGCGGGGCGAGCTCAAAGCCGAGCAGCCGACAAAACGCGAAGCCGACCGCGCTCTGACCGTGGCTGTCGACATATTGGTGCTGGATTTCCATATCGGTGCAATGACGCAGCACACCTTCGATCATGGAGGCGACCTCCGAGGAAGAGCACCGCTTGAGCTGGGAATAAACGCAAGTTGCGCGTTTCTCGACATGCCAATAGATCATGACACCACGCCCGCCGTAACGGGCATGCCATTCCGTCATGAGATTGCGATCCCACGCGCCGAACTTCGTGGAATCGGACGCGCATGCCGTGCCGGCGTCTCCCCAAACGGCGGCATTGCGGATGGCCAGGGTCGCGTTTGCAACCCGTGCGCATGCCTCCCTCAGCGCCGGCGCATGGATGAAGCGGCGGTGAACATGCAGCAGCTCGTCGTAGCTGACATCAGGTGTCGCGCCGGCGACCCGCTTGAGCCCGGCATTCGTGCCGAGACCATAAAGGCACAACAGAAGCCGCCGATCCAGCGCCTCGCGCGACAGGGCTACTCTCGACGCCGATGTTTCGAAGGCCTCCAGCAGACCGGTATCGAGTGCGGCTTCTTTCAACACGTCGAGCAATCCTGTCATCGGCCAGCGCTGACCGATCTCGCCCTTGATCGCTTCAAGTCCCTTCGGCTCCGGTAGAGGCTTGAACGGTGTGATCGATATGCGTGTTTCGCCGCGCCACAGCAGCCGGACCTTGTCGTTTCGTGGGATCGTTTCGTTCAGAAGTAGCAATTCATACTCAAGCTCCTGACGGATGCCAGCCGTGAACGCTCGCGCGTCCGGGGTCAGGTTCAGGCCTGTGTAATAGGCGTCACGGCGGATTTCGAAGTCTTTGGGTAGATCGTCATCCGGGTTCCGGTAGCGGTCCGCGCCGACAACCCAGATCTCCTTGGAACGGATGCGGTCACGCAACTGGGTGAGGACGCAAAGCTCGTAGCTGATCCGGTTCACACGGCCATCGTCATCGATGACGGAACTGCGCCACCTGGCAGGAATAACCTCGTCAATCGGCACATCCTCCATCGGCACAAAACGGCAGCCATCATCCACCTTGCTCCTGATCCAATCCAGCGCCACTAGTACCGGACGCCACACGGTGTTGTTCGACCGGAATTCCAGAACCGAAAGCAGGCTGGGCAGCATACGCCGGTAATGATTGGCCCAGGATGAGCGCATCACCTTATATATGCGCCGGTCGAGAGCCCCTTTTGCCTGGCTCTCCTTGACGATCGCCTCCAGCTTGTCCTTGCCGACGATCGGGAAAATGACATCGCAGACGCGCCCTGCGGGCTCGTCGATCGAAGCGCTGGCAATCTCGACCAGCAACCGTTCCTTGCCATAGACCCGCTCGATATCCTTGGCGATATCGCCGACCACCTTGCGTTTCGAACGCGTCCCGATCTTGTGGACCGTCTCGATCAGCAGGTCGACCATGGCGTCCGTGAGTTGCGCTTCCCGCGACAAGAGATAAATCGCATAGAGGCCGATTTGTCTGGCCGGCGCGTGCCGCCGCATCTCCCAGGCCTTTTCGCCGGCGACACGGCGGACAATCTGTTCCACCCATGCCTTGCCGGTCGTCGACAAGATATCCCGTGGCAGATCAAGCTTCTGAATGAAGGCAAGTTTCGCCGTCATGCTGAGGATGTTGTCGAGCGACGCCTGGCCAACATCACCCCTCATCGTGTTGAAGCCGGTCTGGCCGTCTGCCTCGGCAATAGAAGCATCCAGCAATGCGAGCGTGCTTGATGAAAGGCGAGCGCTCACCCCGGTCAACCAGTCATCGAGATAGTGTTGCCGTTGCGAACGCACCAGGCGTTCCAGTTCCTTGTGCGACGGGCCGTATATACTACGGTCCCGGCACCAAAGAAAAACCTGCTCGAGCATGGCGCCAACCGATCGCCCGGTCGGACACAGTTCGCCAGCGATCCACAATGTCAGCTCTTCCCGATCGGGCCGTTTCAGGCGCCGAAAGCCGAGATACTGCAAAATCTCGGCACAATGCCGGCGCGCAGTCCGGCCGGAGAAATCATACTGGTTCACGGCGTCACATTCGACGTCAAGCTGCTCAGCCAGCCAGCAAACGCTGTCGGTCGGGATCGAGGCAGGGTCCTGTACAAAAAAGCCGTGTGCGGCGAAGAACTTAAGCTGAACCGCCAATCCCAGTCGCGCCGGGGCCGGCTTGCCGTTCACAAAATCCATGTCGGAAAAGCTCAGGCTCCAACGCCCGATAAAATCCTCATTCGAAATACTCAAACCCATCAGCCTACTCCATAATTCGGAGCAGACTGTCATTCCCCGCAAATCACTCGTCAATTAGCGAGACAATAACGTTCTTCAACTTGGCCAAAATCCCAGCTTCGAGCCGACAGGGCCAATACCGCGCTTCTTTGCAACGATCTGGTCTGACGCGCTAGATTCTTGGGAAGCATCTTATACCAGCGTGAGCGATCTCTGACTCTTTTTGAGGTTTCCAAATCAGTTGAGTTCTGAATCAATACCGCAAACGGAGGTTTGCGGATGACATCAGGAATTCCACTGCGCGATGACTTCGACGGCTTCGCTCTTCGGGCGTTGGCCAAAGGCACGAAGGATGCGGCACAGGCTCGGCGGCTTCTTGCCCTTGCCGAAATCTATGATGGCCATTCCCGCAGCGATGCGGCCAGGATCGGAGGCGTGACCCTGCAAATTGTCCGCGACTGGGTTATTCGCTTCAATGCGCGTGGCCCGTCGGGGCTCATCAATGGCAAAGCACCCGGCAATCAAGGAAAGCTTTCCGACGTGCATCGCCAGGCTTTGGCAAAGATCGTCGAAAGTGGCCCGATACCGGCGGTGCATGGCGTTGTGCGCTGGCGGCGCAAGGATCTTGCTCAATGGCTGTTCCAAGAATATCGGATATCCGTCGATGAAACGACCATTGGCCGCGAATTGAAGGCGCTCGGCTTTGCAAAGCTGTCTGCCCGCCCGCGCCATTACGCCCAGAACGAAGGCGACCTGGAGAGTTTTAAAAAAAGTTCCCCGCCACACTGGCAGCCATCAAAGGCAGGCTCCCGAAGAACGTCGAGATTGAGCTCTGGTGGGCCGACGAAGCTCGGATAGGCCAAAAGAACAAGATCACCCGGCGATGGGCACGCAGGGGAACAAGGCCTTCGGCACCACACGATCAACGCACGATGTGGACCTATATCTTCGGCGCTATCTGCCCCAAGAAGGGCAAAGGTGCGGGTCTCGTTCTTCCCTACTGCGACACCAGCGCCATGAACCAGCATTTGATCGAAATCAGCCAGGCCGTCGATGACGGCGCTCATGCCGTGCTGATCGTTGATCAGGCGGGGTGGCATGTCACGCCGAAGCTCGATGTGCCCGACAACATCACACTGCTCTTCCTGCCGCCACGCTCGCCCGAATTAAATCCCGTCGAGAACGTGTGGCAATTTCTGCGTGACAACTGGTTGTCCAACCGGATCTTCAAAGATTACGAGGACATCGTCGCCCATTGCTGCGACGCATGGAACAAGCTGGTCGCTCAGCCGTGGAAGATCATGTCGATTGGAATGCGTGACTGGGCGCACCGGTTTTGATTAGCGCTCGTTGGTATTAGTGCAAGGCGAGAATTTCGCCCGCTCTCCTATCCGCACGCGTCGGGTCGATCGACGACAAACGCCTAGGCGGTTGGATTTCCTATCGCTCGTCGATGGCGGCGCTGAACCAGATTGTTCGGACGGCCTCCATCGAGATGGCACGGATGCATCCCGAGGCGGTCGTGACAGCGGTGCATCCCGGGACGGTCAGGACGCTGCTCTCAGCCCCCTGCTCGGCGGGCCATTCTACGGTGAGTCCGGAGGAAGCTTCCGCCTCGATCCTGAGCGCGCTCGACGGGCAAAAACACCAGGGTGTTCATCGCCTATGACGGCAGCACCATCGAATGGTAGACGCTGAGCTCAGCTTACCGGAACGTGGGAATTGCCAGATGCTCGCTCGCCTCTTCGATCAGGTCGTCCCAGCGCCCGCTGGCGGCCGCTTCCGCAATTCGATCCTCGAGTTCATCAAGCTTCCCGTTCTCAACCCCCTGGATGATGACGACGACCTCTTCCGGCCAGTCGAAATGCGTCGCTAGTCGCAGTAACCCTGCGCGGTCGTACTCGGCCTTCTCGTTCTGCCGACAGTGTCGCGTCCAACCAAATAATCTACGTGGCGATGCTCAATAGAATGTTCCATCTGCACGCTTGGTCGGTCCATTCGTGCGCTTAACCGTCGCGTCATCGAGCATGCTGTTACCTTTAGAACTTATCGTCTCCATAGATGAGAAGCTGAAAGGTCTGTCGGCGGAAGCGAAATCTTCAAGAACAAGTGTCTCCGATCGGAGACATGCCCCCCCGGAGAGCTAATGCCACCAATAGCAAATATGTGGCAGCTATATTCAAATCTTTCCAGGGACAAGCAGTACCCGGTGGTTGCATTACTTACAGTCGGACTCGAAAAGAGTTCAATGGTAACAATACCTTGCGAGACGTCTAGTGATGAGGCGGATATGGGCGATCATGATCCATGCCTCGGCTGAAGCGATGGATTTTTCGACGTCCTTCGCCAATCTCCGGCACCTTCCAAGCCATGCAAATGTTCGCTCGACGACCCAACGGCGTGGTAGCACTTCGAAGCCTTTGGTCTTGTCGCTGCGCTTGATGATTTCGACCGTGAAGCGACCGACCTTCTTCAGCTTCCGTTTCAATTTGTCGCCCGCATAGCCACCGTCGGCGAAAACATGCAGCAACCATGGCCATCTGTGACAAATGGATTTCAGTAAATCGGGAGCGCCATCGCGGTCCTGGATATCGGCGCTGTGAACCATGAGGCCAACCAGCAGGCCGAGTGTGTCGACGACGATATGGCGCTTGCGGCCCTTGATCTTTTTGCCGGCGTCGTAACCTCGAATGCCGCCGCTTTCGGTGGTTTTGACGCTTTGGCTGTCGATCACGCCTGCCGTAGGACTGGCCTCTTTGCCTTCCAGTTCGCGCGCCGCCATCACTAGATGGTGGTTGATGCGGGCCCAAAGCCCAATACCCCGCCACGCATAGAAGTATCGCTGAACCGTCGAGCACGGCGGAAAGTCCTTTGGCAGCATCCGCCATTGGCAGCCGGTCGAGGCGATATACAAAAGCGCATTCATGACCTCACGCAGCACCGTTGTTCGCGGTCGCCCAAGTCGACGGGGCGCAGGTAGGAGCGGCTCGACAATTCGCCATTCTCTATCCGTCATATCGCTTGCATAGCGTGCTGCTCGCCGGGCATATTGCCGACGGGTGGTTTCGGTCCAGGCCATCGTGAACTCCATCGAATCTTCGCAAATCCGAAGGAATCACAACCTGTTGAAATCACCCACTTCTTTTTGAGGCAGCCTCTTAGCTCGACTTTGTACAAAATCGGTGGTGATTTCGGGGGCATCTGAGCAGCCCTGGGTGAATCAATTCGCCGCAGGGTCCCGGCCTTGCGCCATTCGTTTGATCGGATTCGAACGAATGGATGAGCGAACAACATGATTGTAGCCGTGAGCCGGGAGACGCGGTCCCCCACATCCTTCGCAAATGGCTGTCGCCGTTTCGTTTCTGGTTTACCGCGCCAAGCTGGGAGCATCTGCTGGTCCTGGTGATGGGTGCGCTCCTTTCGCCTGGCAAGCGAACGGTGACGGCCTGCCTGCGCATCACCGGACGCGCGGAGGTAAGTAATTTTGCCGCCTATCATCAGCTCCTCAACCGAGCCCGCTGGAACCCTCGCACGTTGGCGGCCCGTCTGCTGTCCGTCATTGTTGCCCGGCTCGTGCCCGAGGGTCCTGTCGTGATTGGCATGGATGATACAATCGAACGGCGTTGGGGCCAACGCATCGCCGCGCGTGGAATTTATCGTGACCCGGTGCGCTCCAGCCATGGCCACTTTGTCAAGGCCAGCGGCTTGAGATGGTTGAGCTTCATTGTTCTTTCACCTGTCCCATGGGCAAAATGTATTAAAGCCCTGCCGGTGCTGACGATCCTGTGTCCCTCTGAGCGCCATGATCAGAAGAAGGGCCGAAAGCACAAGCTGCTGACTGATTGGGCAAGGCAAGGCGTCTTGCAGCTTTGCCGCTGGCTGCCGGGCCGCGAAATCATCTTTGTCGGCGATAGCAGCTTTGCCGTTCATACACTGGCTGCGGCTCTTCCCGACACGGCCACTCTCATCACGCGGTTGCGTCTGGATGCCAGTCTCTTTGCTCCACCAGATCAACGGCACGAACATACGCTCGGGCGACCGGCGCAAAAAGGCAGGCCATTGCCGAAACTGAAAACGCTCCTCAAAGACGCAAAGACCGAGTGGCAGCGCATCGTCGCATCGTCCTGGTACGGCAAGCAAACCGACAAAACCCTTGATGTCACATCAGGAACCGGCCTCTGGTATCGGCGTGGAACGCCCCCAAGACCAATTCGCTGGGTTCTCGTTCGCGATCCATCAGGCCGTCGTGAACCCCAGGCGTTCATGAGCACCAACGTCAACCTTGAGCCCGCTCAGATCATTGCCTATTTCGTTCGGCGCTGGCAGATCGAGGTCACCTTCGCCGAAACGCGAGCGCATCTTGGCGTGGAAACCCAACGGCAGTGGAACGACAAAGCCATCATGCGCACGACCCCGTCGCTGCTGGCGCTCTACAGCCTCGTCACACTCTGGGCATGCGATCTGCTCGGTCATGGCGTCATTCCCTATGCCGCCGCCTGGTACAAGAAAACAGAGTTCACCTTCTCCGATGCCATCGGTGCGGTTCGCATGATCCTGTGGGATCAGGATATTTATCGACAGTACCCGCCAGACCCGGACATTCCTGAAACTCAACCAAGCCGCCTCAAGCGGATGACACAAGCACTTTGCTTCGCTGCATAATGTACAAAGTCGAGCTAAGGTGAACAACCGCAACCTTGCCAGGCGGGATCCTGATCTTGGTTACAAACATCCTCGCGGCAAAAGCGTCTAGGAAACGTTATCGGTACCGCGTCAGTGTGGGGTGCTAGAATTGGGAGAAGCGCCTGCGTGATCTTATCGAGCCGTTCAGCGGCTTCATCGTGGGAAAGACTGGCGGACTTCATGTATTCACAATAGAGACTGATAAGTGAATTAGCGATCGCAACCTTGTCCGCATTGGGATATTTGGAAAAGAATTCAGTGGTAGTAGTTGCCACCTTACCGTCTATCTCGGCGAGTTTGAGCTTGCCTAGCCCAGCGACGCTGGCCTTCAAATCAGTCTCGACATCTTTTGCCAATTGCTGCGTAGGTGCAGGACAGACCATGTCGGCTGCTTCGGAAGCACTAAGCAACGAGAAGAAAAGCGACGCAAAAAGAAACAATGCACCAGTAAGACGTACAAGCATTTCACCCTCCGCTTTATACATTGGAAAGTCCAAACGAATGCATGCCAGCGTGACGATTCCAGCTTCTCAGCTTGCCTCAAGGACGCTTTAGCTTCTTTTCCTTCGCAAATACATCGCCGTCCTTGGACGCCGCCTCAACACAGCGATCACTCGGTTCTTCGAAAAACATGCGACGTTTATGGGACTTGGCGTTGTCGGAATTAAAGTAGGGCCGCCACCACTTGTCCTCGTCGTCGAGCTTGCCGACGTTAACCGGGCCGTGCCGTTTGGCGATGTCGTTGATGACGTCCCGAGAATAAAAATGCCGGAAAACACGATCATACTCTGTCAGGTAGATGTCCGCGACGCGTGTGTCGCCCCGGATGAGCACCATATTTTCATCATTCGACGTGAGTGAATTTCCGGAAAAGTTTGCGGAGCCAGTGCACACCAATGGATCGCTCGAAAGAGGATCAACAAGCAAGAACTTGGTGTGAACATAGAAGACGAACCCGTCACCCGATTGACGTTCCAACTCCTCCTTCAGAAACCAGCTTTCAAGCTCGAAATCCGGAATGGGAACAATCTTCGTGACGTTCTTGCCTGTCGCGTTGTGACCTACTCTTTCTTCAACGAGCATCTTCGTCTTTCCGAGGACCGCGCCGTAGGATAGCTCGACGTCGGCTGGGTTGGTCTTTTTCGCGGCCTCGACTTCCGCGCTGGGCGGCTGCTCGAGAAGAATGAACCTCATCGACGTGTCGTTGTCCGCTATCGAGCCGAGTATTCGCTCATCGACCTTGAAAGCGGCGGTGAACATCACCGCGTTCACGGCGTCAGCAACACGTTGCCCATACCAATCGAGCATCTTGGCGCTCGGCCGTGGGGAGAACACGAGCGTTGTGCCCTTGTCGACGACGTTGGAAGGGTTCGGGGTCAGCTTCATCGCCACTTCGGTGGCGTCAAAGTCATCAGGGTCAAGCTTAAGCCCTTCCCAAAGCTCCAAGTATTTTTCCGCGACATGGCGGTCCGTCACCTTATGGCCGACATTTGTTTGCCCAAGAAAGCCTGAAGGCGTGAAATTCGTTGAACCAGTCCATACAGAGACAGGCACCTTCCCCTTCTCCAAGCGAACGATGAATTTGTTGTGAGGAATTGGAGGTCGAGTTCGTCTGTACAGAACCTGCTCGCCCTTCCAATCCCGAGGCAGCTTCGCGTCGTCGATCCGCCGGTCATTCTCACCCGTCGCGTGGTAGACGATCTGAACATCCACGCCTCGCTCCAGGGCGGCCTTCAGCTCCAGTTGCACACGCTTGAACGTGAACTCGTAGGCGGCCACACGGAGCGCGTCCCCTGCAGGGGTCTCTCGAATGAAACGAAGGCATGCCTCGAGCAAACCTCTAGAGAGAAACGCAACTTCCTCGTTGCCCGGTTCATTGTATTCGTCTTCCGTCAGGCTCTTGTTACCGAAATATTCTGCGAACGCCTGGCTTGCGATCGCGCCGCGATTAAACCAGATCCCATGCTTTCCGTCGTCCTCGGCTTCCGTGGTGACCAAAACGGTGGCTGTGTACCGCGCTTCCAGAGTACCAATTGGCCCAAACATGGCCGACACCTCGAACTCGTATTCGGTCTCGGGCTTCGCCTGATAGTCACTCCAAAGGAAGCTTTGAATCGGATGAACATTCGTGGGGAAGCGACCGACTTTGCCCTTTTCGACTACCGGTGTCCCGTCAGGGAAAAGCGCCTTGAATACTTTCAGTCCGGTTAGCCATTCCCAGACTCCCTTCCCTACGCGGCGGCGAAACGCGAAGCCCCGTAGCCCTTGAGCGGAATTCTCATCTAAGTTTAAGGCAAGTAGAATGGCCCGTGTACCCGCGACGGCAAAGACCTGAAATTTCTGGTCAGTTGAAGATGCGCGAACTCGCATTGTGAGCGGCCTCCGTTGGGACTCAATGCTAGACGTAATCGATTCGAAATGCGGTATGGAAACACGCGGTACGTGAAGGACAGGTGACGGCCGGACAGAGATTGGAATGAGCGAAAATCAACAGATATTCGATCCTGACTTCGACGCCCTCTTAAATCACTTCTGCGCTTACCCTTCAGCACTCTTCCGGATTTGATCATCAGTACGGACATTCGTTCCGTAGGAGGTGACAACGGTGGCCGGTATGATTGTCCAGACGTTTGTCACGCGCATCGCACCCTCCGCTGAGGCGTACCCTTGAGGTTATTTCGATTAGTCAACCACCGATACTTGTATTCGTCAAATACGTCTTTGGTACTTGCTTCCTTGCAGTCTGTCGCCACCTCACAGGGAGTTTGCAGCTGGCTACCTTCTCTCGCACAGCGCTGCGGCATCTGGCCATTTTATTGATTGAGGCTCCTTCCTCAAAGCTCTCATGCTTATCCGGTTTAATCCGGCTCCTCATGACTTCCAACTGAAAGCTGCCTTTTGTGGCGGTCTTCGAATGCTTTGCGAGCTAGGACATCGCTCCGCCGATAGGTGAGAAGCCTGTTCAGAAGAGTCACGAATCCCGGGATTGCTGTCATGATGGCCGGGTCATTGATGGCACGGTTTTGAAGCTCAGGCGCTTCAACAGGTTGTTTGTCGCAAGGACGGTGCGTTCGCCAAGTCCTAAAGCGCTCGGTTCTGCCCCCGAAAACTGATAATCAGTGGTGATTGTGACGCCTTGGCTTGCGCCAGAATCCGTTGATTTGGTCGAAATGCCACGATAGCTCTGCGCCTGGCGTTCGGAATCAGGGTGCGATGGCATTGCTCCCTTTGAGCGGGCCTACCCAATTCCCGCCCCACACTCATTGAAGCGCAATTGGACAGCGTCAGTGAAACAGTACTTGATCGACGCCCCAACAGTCACAGCATTTCTGATGACGGCAGAGAGTGAGGACAAAGCGATCGCGGCCCTTTACGACATCACGACATTGATGGAACTGCGGATTCAAATTGGAGAAGACGTACCAATCGAGCTTATCGATTTCACAATCCGCGACCAGCCTGAGGTGGTTGACGTGTAGCTGCGCAGACGCTGCGCCTTCAGCCGATCGGCGACGGCCTTGGCATTCTCTCGTCGTGCTTGGCCGGCACCGTGTCGGCGATGAACTCCCGGCTTCCGGCCGAAAACGTGCCTTCGGTTACCACCCCCTGCCCTTCGTGGGAACAGATCGGGCAGGATGCCGGTATATTTGACCTTCACCGCATCGCCGCCGCCGATCACCGTCCGGCGCTTCTGCTGCGCGTCATTCTGCCTCCGCCGCAATGCTGAATTCGCGCCCGAGCGCAATCACCTGCTTGCCTTATTCGTATAGGGAGTGGTCCCCTTCACAAGGATATGCTTCGATCGCGACCGACATTGACGGTCGTCAAATAAATCTGCTGCTGGGATCGCCGCTAGTAACCGCCACCGGTAAACACGTAGCCGATGCCGCGGACGGACTGAATGATCGTCGGGTACTTGGGATCCTCCTCGATTTTCCGGCGCAGCCTGGCAATTTGCGCGTCGATCGTTCGATCAAACGCTTCGAGGCTGCGGCTACGCGTGAGGTCCATCAGCGTTTCGCGCGACAGCACCCGGCCGGCGTTGCGCGCAAAGACGAGAAGCATATCAAACTCACCGGTTGTCAGCGGCGTGTCTTGTCCGGAAGGGTCCGTCAGCTTGCGCCGGTGGATGTGAAGTTGCCATCCATCGAATTGCAGGACGCCCTCGTCCGCAGCCTGATGCCCGGCCGGGCGCTCGGCAGGCTGGCGGCGACGCAAGACGGTTCTCAGACGGGCAAGAACCTCGCGAAGGTGGAATGGCTTGGCGATGTAATCATCTGCTCCGACTTCGAGGCCTACGATCTTGTCGGTCACATCGTCGCGGCCGGTCAGCATCAGAATCGGCACGTCCGAATTCGCGCGGACTTCCCGCACCAATTGAAGACCGTTTTGCCCGCCAGGCAAAACCAGATCGAGGAAAATCGCTGTAAAATCTGTCGTTGCGAGCTCAGTGTGCATGGCAGTCCCGTCGGCGACGGCCGTGACGCGATATCCTTCGTCTTCGAAATAGCGGATCAGCAGCTGCCGAATCCGGGCGTCGTCATCGACGACCAAAATATGCTCGGATTGCTTTTCCGTCATTTCTACATTCCCCAAGGGTTTCCAAGAAGACGCTCGCGAACCGCCAGTTGCTCGCTTCATTATCGAATTTCTCGGGAAATGGGAACGAAACAGTCGCACTTCTCCCAAAAGAATGGCAAAGCGGCTTGCAAGGGCTGCGAAAAGTCCAGTTTTCCGTGCTTTTCTCGCGCCCGCAGTTGATCAAAATCAAACATGATTTTGCCTGCGCGGGCTAAATCAGGCTTGGTATTCAACGAGGGTAGGAAAATGTCCGTCGAGACATCCGTATTGGCGCATTCAAAACTCTTTGCCGGGTTAGGCAGCGACACTGCCAACAGGCTGCTCAAGCTGGCTGACATCATCAGGTTCGAGCCTCGCGATTTCATCGTCCGGGAAGGCCAAAGAGCAGACTCGTTCTTTTGCGTTCTCCAGGGCTATGTTCGTTTGTTCAAGACGAATGAGATGGGACGCGCTGCAGATATCAGGATCGGTGAACCGCGCGACACCTTCGCCGAGTGTCTGATCGGCGGTGGTGGTATCTATCCCTACAATGTTCAGGCGGCAGATAACGCTATGCTAGCACGCTTTACTATCGACGGCGTAAGACGCCTGGCGGAAGAGGACCGAGCTCTGGACAGGAATATCATGCAGCTGATGGCCGACCATCTGCTTGCGACGATGGAATGCGTGGCCAGTGACCGTCTGCAAACGGCCTCTCAGCGGGTTGCCAACTATCTCTTAAGCCAATGTGCGGCAGGAAAACCAAGCGAAACCGTTCGTCTCCCTTACCAAAAGAGCCTGCTCGCCGGCAAGCTCGGCCTTGTTCCTGAAGCACTATCGCGCGCATTCGGTGCGCTCAAGGAAGCGGGCGTCACTGTCAAAGGCAGAACGGTGCGCATCGACGATATCGCGGCTCTGCGCCAGATGTAGCAGCCGGTTGCCACGATCCGCCGCTCCTGGCAACCGTCATACCCTTACGGCCGGGGCGTCTTTTCATCCTCGTCATCGAGAATGCGCCATGACGCGCCCTCGAGATCGTCATATTGGCCGTTCTTCAGAGACCACAGGAAACCAAAAAGGCCCAATCCCCCCATGAAGAGCGCGATCGGAATGAGGTAAATCAACATGTTCATGGCGAAACGACCTCCACGGCGGAATGCTTCGTATTACGGATCGAATGCCGCTTGCCAGGGACCTTCGCCCTGTCGTTCAGACGCAAGGCATTTGCAACGACGATGAGCGACGATGTCGACATCGCCACGGCCGCGACCAGAGGCGTCGCATAGCCCGCGATTGCGATCGGTACGGCGATGATGTTGTAGCCGATCGCCAGCGCGAAGTTCTGCCGGATGAACCGAGCCGCCTGGCGCGACACGGAGATCGCCTCAGGCACGGCCTCAAGACTATCGTGCATGAAGACCAGGTCTGCGGCCTGCCGCCCGACATCTGCCGCCGTCGCCGGTGCCATCGACACATGAGCCACCGAGAGCGCCGGTGCGTCGTTGATCCCGTCACCGACCATCAGGACGCGATGGCCGAGCTTGCCCAGACGTTCGCATTCCTCCATCTTTCCCCGGGGCGTCAATCCTGCAAGCCAGCGATCGATCTTGAGCGTCTTGGCTGTCGCCTCGACGACGCATTCCCGGTCGCCTGACATCACAATCGCGGCAAACCCTTGACCCGCAAGGCTCTCGATGGCGCCATCGGCACATGGCCGCAGCGTATCCTCGAAATAAAAGCGTGCAAGCTCGATCCCGTTCTTCGATAGGGCGACCTCGGAGAAGGCGTCGCTCTTTTGTGCGCCTCGCGGACTTCCCGGGCAAGCGAAGGCCGCATTGCCGAGACGGTAGATTCCCGTCCCGCTTTCCGCTTCCAGTCCAGCGCCCGGGATCTCCTCGACTCCATCAAATGCCAGGGTCTTTGATCCTGCGCCGCGCAAAAGTGCCTGTGACAATGGATGCCGGGAATGAGCCGCCAGGCCGGCGGCAATGGCCAGTTCGCGAGGACCGGCATGCGTATGGTAAGCGAGACGCGGCTGACCCATCGTCAAGGTTCCGGTCTTGTCGAATGCAACCATATCGATCTCGGCCAGTCGTTCCATGGCTGAGCCGTCTTTGACCATGATGCCTCGCCGGAACAGGGTTCCGGCGGCCACGACCTGAACAACGGGCACCGCCAGGCCCAGCGCGCAGGGGCAGGTGATGATCAAGACGGCGACGGCCACCAGCATCGCTTGCTTCCAGTCGCCGCCGATCAGACCCCAGCCGAGAAAGGACATCAGTGCGAGGAGATGAACGGCCGGCGAGTAGTAGCTCGCGGCGCGATCGGCGATGCGCCGGTAGCGGGCGCGGCCGCCTTCTGCGGCTTCCATCAGGCCGATGATCTCGGCAAGCAACGAGTTTCTTGCAGTCGCCGTTGCCTTGATCGTCAACGATCCCGTCAGGTTCATCGCACCGGACTTCAGTTCGCTCCCCGTCGATACCGCGATCGGAATGCTCTCGCCCGTGACGATCGAAAGGTCGATCTCGCTCTTGCCGGTAACGACGGTGGCATCGACCGGAATACGTTCGCCGGCCGGCACGGCGATCAGATCGCCGACACTGATTTCGTCCAACGGCACATAACCGTTGGGGCCATCCGGGTTGATCACAAGCGTGCCTCGCGGAGCAAGCCGCGCCAGGCCGGTGATTGCCGCACGTGCCTTGTCGCGCATGACGTGATCGAGTGTGCGGCCAATCAACAGGAAAAACAGCAGGGATACGGATGCATCGAACCAGGCGTGCTCTCCATGATGGATCGTTTCCCAGAGCGACATCGAATAAGAAAGCGTCACGGCAAGCGAAATCGGCACATCCATATTGGTGCGGCCGTGCTTCAAAGCGTTCCATGCGGATTGGTAGAAGAAACGTCCGGCATAGATCAGCGTGGGCGCCGCGATCATTGCCGATATCCAATGGAACATGTCGCGCGTTGCAGCCTCCGCCCCGGACCAGATCGAGACGGAAAGCAGCATGATGTTTGCCGCTGCAAAGCCCGAGACGCCGACTGCCAGCAGCAGTTGATTGCGAACACGATCATCGTCGCTCAAGTCAGCCGTGAACAAATGCGCTTGATAGCCGCAGCCCGCAATTGCAGACAAAATTCCGGCTGGACTGACCGGCTTGCCGTTCATCTCCTCGTACCATACGCAGCTCACGCGCTTTGCCGTCAGGTTCACCCGCGCGCTCTTGACATATGGCAACTTTATCAGCGCCCTTTCGATCGTCGAGATGCAGGCACCGCAGTGGACGCCTGGAACGCTGAAATCCGATTGCCTGAGACCGGCGCCCAGAGGCTGGCTGGCAAGCAGCGCCTCCTCAGCGCTGATCACGGTTCTGCTCAGTGACAGCACGCCTTCGGCATCCATGGTGCAGCATGTCATTGGACGACCCCCGCGATATTGATCCTGAGGGCCTCGTGCATCACGGTCGTGCCCTCGTCCTTGGAAAGGACTTCAACGATCCAATCGCCCGACAGGACGCGGTGGCGCGCTTCGAAATGGCCGTCACCGCTCTTCGATAATCGAATGACGAAATCCTCGTGGTCGCCGACCGGCCGCTTGAAATGCGCCGTGACCGCGTCAGCGGCGGCTGGCGAACCGTCGAGATTGCGCAGCGTATAGACAATCAGTCCGTCTTGAAGCGCGAGTTCGCCAGAAACGCCGCTCGTGGCCATAGCGCGCATTGCCTGCGCCTTCTTGTTGAATTCCTGGCTCGCGACATAGGTATTTTCCACCACCAGGCCGCTCCAGCTCGACGAGGCATACCAGGCCATCGTCATGTTGACGGAAATGATGATGCCGAAGAAGGCGAGCATAATGAAAAGCATGTGGCGGCCGGTAAAGCCTTTGCCGTTGGTGATCTGATAGTCGCTCATTTCCTGGCTCCTGGCGCATTGAAGGCGGCTTTGTAGACCGAGCGATCCGTGCCGACCGGGTCGTCGGCCACGAAGAGAAATTCGCTGACGGCACTGGAGGCATTCTTGCTTGTGACGAAGACCTTGAGCGCCATTGCCGTGTCGGGCTTCGTGTCAATCATGAACTGCCGGCCTTCCTCTTCCGACAGTTCCGGAATCCTCATCGTCGCGCTGTCCATTCCTTCGAGATGCAACGCAATCGGGCGGGGCTGCGGCAGCATGTTGAGAATGCGCAGCGTGTAGCCGTTGCGGATCGAGCCGTCTGATTCAAGAACGAACTGAGGGTTTCGATCGTGCACGATGTTGAGGTCAAGCCGCTCTCGCAGCGCGAGATGGACGAGCGTGCCGATGCCAACTGCTGCCCAGACAGCTGCATAAAAGACCACGCGCGGCCTGAAGATGACGCGCCAGTTGAAATGCCGGATTGCGGCGATGAAGTTTCCGTCATCATCCCGAACGCGCTGAGGCTGCACGCCGGTCTTTCCGTTGTCGGTGGCAAGCGCCATGTTGGCGGCATATTGGCTTAGCGTTGCATAGGCGATGAGGCCGCGCGGCTTGTTCAGCTTGTCCATGACGCCATCGCAGGCATCGATGCAAAGCGCGCAGGTGATACACTCCATTTGCTGTCCGTCGCGAATATCGATGCCCATCGGACAGACGGCCACGCAGGCATTGCAATCGACGCAGTCGCCAACGGCCTGGCCGGAGAGGACCGCCTTCTTGGCATGGCGGGAGCGCGGTTCCCCCCGCCAATCGTTGTAGGTGACGACGAGGGAGTTTTCGTCGATCATGGCGCCCTGGATCCGGGGCCACGGACACATGTATGTGCAGACCTGTTCGCGCATCAGGCCGCCGAGCACATAGGTGGTCGCGGCAAGCGTTGCGACGGTTGCATAGGCAACGGCCGGTGCCTGGCCCGTCAAGAAACTGAGCGCCAATGTTGGCGCGTCAGCAAAGTAAAAAATCCATGCGCCGCCAGTTGCTGCACCGATGCCGAGCCAGATCGCGTGCTTGGCGACGCGCTTCAATAGTTTGCCGGTGCTCCATGGCGCATTGTCGAGTTTGATCCGTGCGTTGCGGTCGCCCTCGATGGCGCGCTCGATGACAAGAAACAGATCGACCCATACCGTCTGGGGACAAGCATAGCCGCACCATGCTCGCCCGACCGCGGACGTCACCAGAAATAAGCCAAAGCCCGCCATGACCAGCAGGTCCGCCACGTAAAAGAACTCCTGTGGCCAAATCTCGATGAAGAAAAAGAAGAAGCGCCGTGAGGACAGGTCGATCAGGATCGCCTGGTCAGGCGCGAAAGGACCTCTGTCCCACCGCAGCCATGGTGAGAGATAGTAAATCCCAAGCGTGATCAGCATCACCATCCATTTGAAGCGGCGGAAGCGGCCTTCCGCCCGCTTGGGGAAAACTTTCTTGCGCGCGGCATAAAGAGGCTGACGATTGTGCGCCGCGTTGACCGGTTCCACCTGACGATGTTCGACCGTGTTCTTGTCGCGTGGACCTGGGGTGGTGTAGAGATTCATGGTCAGCATCCATCATTGATGCCCCCTTGTCGCATTCCGCAGCGCCGCCTTCCTTGACGTAGGTCAAGAAGCAGGCCAGCCTACACCAACGGCGCAGATCTCTCCCTGCAGTTTTCTTCTGGCCACGCCTTCAGGCGTGGCTTTTTTGCAGCCTGGCAGCGGATGTCCGCTTATTAGCGGCTGGTGGTCGAATGATCCTTGAGGCAGGTCAAACTAATCATCGCCTGACCGAGCTTCTCCGTATCTTCCTTTTCTTCTCCTGCCGTGACAGGCATCTTGGCCCGCACGGAAACGCGCGTGTGGACGACCGAGCGCGGCGTTCCGTAGAGCGACATCAGCGGATTGGTATCGCGTGTGGACATGGTGATCTCCTATTTTCCACCGCCGAGCGAATGCACGAAGACGGTCAGTTCCTTCACGGTCGTCTCGCCAAGGCGGGCGGACCAGGCGGGCATCATGCCATGTTTTGGCATGCTGATCTGGCGGACGATCGCCTCTTCGCCCTCCCCCTTGAGCCAGATGGCATCGGCCAGATTGGGCGCCCCCATGTCGATGCTACCCTTGCCGTCTTCCCCGTGACAGGCCGCACAATTGTCGAGAAAGGTCTGTTTGCCGGCGGCATTCGCCATTTCCATATCGGATGGCGTTTTTGTCAGGCTCCAGACATAAGCGGCGACATTACGTGTTTGCGCGGCATCGAGGACGTCAGTAAACGCCGGCATCTCGGACACATGGGTGTCGCTATCACCGTCGAAACGGACACCGTGGGCGATGGTCTTTTGGATTGCTTCAAGATCGCCACCCCACAGCCAGTCGTCGTCGTTGAGGTTCGGGAACCCCGGACCGCCGGTTGCACCACTACCATGGCACGGTACGCAGTTGACCTTAAAGGCCGATGCGCCGCCGGAGATGGCAAATTGCCGCAGATTGGCATCTGCGTCGATCTCGCCGACCGTCTTTGCAGCGATCTGGTCGACATACATGGTCTGGGCCGACTTTGCCGTCTCCACTTCCTGTGTAAGATCGGCGCGGCTCGAAAAGCCGAGTAGACCATTGGAGGCCTTGGTCAAGAGCGGAATGGAAGGATAAGCGATGGCATATCCCACGGCCCACAGGATCGTCGCATAGAACGTCCAGACCCACCACCGCGGCATGGGATTGTTCAGCTCGCGGACGCCGTCCCATTCATGGCCGGTGGTTTCGACGCCGCTGAGTTCATCAACATATTTGTCCGACATATCAGTCATCCTTCAAAGGTATGCTTGCCGCTTCATTGGCGCTTTCCCTGCCGCCCGGACGGAGCGTGAAAAGGACGACGCCGATGAAGAACAGCGCCATTGCCAAGAGACCCCAACTGTCGGCGAAGTGACGCATTGCCGTGTAGGTTTCCATTGCGTGTTCCTCAGCGATATCCGGTTGCATCGTCATAGGTCGAGTAGTCGACCAGGGTGCCAAGCATCTGCAGGTAGGCCACCAGCGCGTCCATCTCGGTCAGCTTCGAGGGGTCGCCGTCAAAGTCGCCCGTTTTGGCCTTCGGATAGCGTTCGAGCAGCGCCGTGGTGTCGGCGTTCGGATCAGCCTGCATTTTCATATCGGCCTCGGCGTTGGCGATCATGTCGGGCGTGTAGGGCACGCCAACAACCCCGTTTGCCTTGAGGTCCATGCCAACGTCCTTGACTGCGACCTCATTGGTCTTGAGGAAGGCGTAGCTCGGCATGATTGATTCCGGCACGACCGCGCGCGGATCGGTGAGGTGCTGCCCCTGCCATTCGTTCGAATAGCGCCCACCGACACGCGCAAGATCCGGTCCGGTGCGCTTCGAACCCCATTGGAAGGGATGGTCGTACATGGATTCGGCTGCGAGCGAATAATGTCCGTAGCGCTCGACTTCGTCGCGGAATGGCCGGATCATCTGGCTGTGGCAGACATAGCAGCCCTCGCGGACGTAGATGTTGCGGCCGGCGAGCTCCAGTGGCGTATAGGGACGCATCCCCTCCACCTTTTCGATCGTGTTCTGAAGGTAGAACAGGGGTGCGATTTCGACAATGCCGCCAATGCTGACAACCAAAAGCGATCCCACCAGCAGAAGGGTCGCGTTCTTTTCTACGATCTGATGTTTCTCAAGTATCGACATGGTCGTTCCTCATTCGGCAGGCTGGGAAACGCGAGCACCTGGCGTGAGAGCCTCGTTGCGTTGGTGACCACGGATGGTCATGTAGACGTTGAAGGCCATGATCAGACCGCCCGCGAGGTAGAGAGTTCCGCCTACGGCCCGCAGCAGGTAGTATGGGAACATTGCAGCGACGGTTTCGGCGAAGGAATAGACGAGGAACCCCTGGCTATTGTATTCGCGCCACATAAGGCCCTGCTGGATGCCGGCAACCCAAAGTACGGCGGCGTAAATGACGATGCCAAGTGTCGCAAGCCAGAAGTGCCAGTTGACCATGCGAAGGCTATAAAGACGCTCCCTCCCCCACAGTTTTGGTGTCAGGTAGTATATGGCGCCGAAGGTGATCATTCCGACCCAGCCGAGGGCGCCCGAGTGGACGTGACCGATCGTCCATTCCGTATAGTGGCTGAGAGAGTTGATCGCCTTGACCGACATCATGGGACCTTCGAAGGTCGACATCCCATAAAAGGCGATTGCCATGATCATCATGCGGATGATCGGGTCTGTCCGGATCTTGTCCCAGGCCCCCGAGAGCGTCATCAGGCCGTTGATCATACCGCCCCACGAGGGCATCCAGAGCATGACGGAAAACACCATGCCGAGCGTCTGGGCCCAATCCGGCAGCGCGGTATAGTGCAGGTGATGTGGACCGGCCCAGATATACATGAAGATCAGGGCCCAGAAGTGGATGACCGACAGGCGGTAGGAATAGACCGGCCGGTTCGCCTGCTTCGGCACGAAGTAATACATCATGCCCAGGAAGCCGGCGGTCAGGAAGAAGCCAACCGCATTGTGGCCATACCACCACTGGGTCAGAGCATCCTGAACGCCGGAGAACGCTGAATAGCTCTTCGAGCCGAGGAAGGAAGCAGGCACGGATAGGTTGTTGACGACATGCAGCATCGCAACCGTGACGATGAAGCCCAGGTAGAACCAGTTCGCGACATAGATGTGCGGTTCCTTGCGCTTCAAAAGCGTTCCGAGGAATGCAAGAAGATAGGCGACCCAGACGATCGTCAGCCAGATGTCGACATACCATTCAGGCTCCGCGTATTCTCGCCCCTCGGTAATGCCCAAGAGATAGCCGGTTGCGGCCATGACGATGAAGAGCTGGTAGCCCCAGAATACGAACCAGCCGAGGCTGCCCCCGAAAAGGCGAGCCCGACAGGTCCTCTGGACGACATAGAAGGAAGTAGCAATCAGCGCATTGCCACCGAAAGCGAAAATAACAGCGGATGTGTGAACCGGCCGCAAACGCCCAAAGTTGAAATATGGAGCGATGTTCAGATCGGGATAGGCGAGCTGAAGCGCGACGACGACCCCGACTAGAAAGCCGACCACGCCCCAAAATACGGTGGCGATGACACCGTATCGAATAACATCGTCGAAATACTCGGACGAATCGGGCTTGGGTCGCTGGCCCGCCAGTGAGAAGTTGACGCGGCGCAGAAGCACGAGCGTGCTCCCCATCAGCACGAAGAACAGCACCCACATATGCGCTGCAAAGAGGTGGTCGTGCGCAAAAGCGGCGCCGAGCAGCGCGAAGAACGCGCAAACGGCGATAACCACGGTTTCCGTCGTATAGTTCATGTCGATGTCCCCAAGCACAGATGATCACGCAGACGCGCAACCTTCGTTCCGATCTTGTCTAGGGAGAGCTGACACGAGCGCCGGGTCTGATCCTTGATCTATGTCAACGACCGCGGTGTTCGGCGCAGGTGCAGCCTGGATTAAACTTCAACGTCCGAAGTAAACCGGCGCGCGCTGTCACAGACTGTTACACTTTCGCACCGAAACGCACGCTGCGAGCATTGCAGTGTAACGCGAACCGTTTTTATTGCCCTCATCTAACGGGACAGAGGGTTTAAAAATGTTGATGCAAAAAAATATTGCTTTCGAAGTCATTCAGGGTTCGGTGAATGACAATTCGAGACATCTGTCTCTGAAATCACTTTTTCATTCCATTCCGCAGGAAGTGCTCCAGACCGGCAAGGCTCTGTTCTGGGAAGGCGACGCTGCCAACCACCTTTTTGAACTCGTCGACGGTGTTATGCGCCTCTACCGCATCATCGGTGACGGCCGGCGCGTCATCACGGCCTTTCTGTATCCGGGCGACCTCGTCGGCACATCGCTCCAGGAGCGCTACCTCTACACCGCCGAAGCCGTCACTGATTGCAAGTTCCGCCGCATCGCGCGGAAGAATTTCCATGATGAAGTCTCCCGCTCTGCCTGTCTGCGTCCTGATTTCATATCGCTGCTGTGCCAGGAAACGGCTGCTGCTCACGATCAGATGGTGCTGCTGTCCAAGAAGAATGCAGAGGAGCGATTGTGCAGTTTCCTGCTCCAGCTTATCTCCCGGGAAATGACGAACGCGGCAGGCGACCTCGTCACGCTGCCGATGAACAGGCTCGATATCGCTGACTATCTTGGCCTTACCATTGAGACGGTGTCGCGTACCATCAGCAAGCTCGCCGGTCGGAACGTTCTCACCCCGATTGGGCGCCACGACATAAAGATCTTGAGCCTGAAGCGTCTGATTCAATTGTCCGGCAATGGCGATGATTTCTCTTTGGAAAATTGCCATAGCAGCAGTATTCACTAGCGGGCTTGGGACAATCGAGTTGAACACTATGTCGCATCGCTTCATTTCGCCGCGCACAGCATCAAAGCAAGTACTCGAGGCCATCGTCCGCATCATGGGCGGCGCCAACAATATTATCGTGCACGGCTTTAACGGCATCATCACCCAATGGTCGGCCGGCTGCGAAAACATGTACGGCTGGATGCGTGACGAGGCTGTCGGCAAAGTCGTTGACGACCTTCTTTCGACACGGTTTCCTGAACCGATCGAAGAGATTCACCGCCAGCTGCGAGAGAATAACTCGTGGCAGGGCGAAATCACCCATCGCCACAAGGACGGCTATGATGTCGATGTGGCGTCGCGTAGCATGGTGGTGACCCTTTCCGACGGCGAAGCAGTCATCATTCAGACCAATAATGATATCAGCGATTTGAAGCGGGCTCAAAGCGAGGTCAACGCGCGAGAGGCCCACCTGCGGTCCATTCTCGCGACTGTTCCTGAAGCCATGATCGTGATCGATGAGCACGGAATCGTCACGTCGTTCAGCACCGCTGCAGAAAAGCTGTTCGGCATTCAAGCGGACGATATCTGCGGCCGGAATATCAGCAATTTGATGCCGAACCCCGATCGTGACGCGCATGATGATTATATCGCGCGTTATATTAGGACGGGCGAGCGCCGCATTATTGGCTATGGCCGCGTGGTGACCGGTCAACGGGCTGACGGCTCGAAATTCCCGATGGAGCTCCATGTCAGTGAGACGAAGGCAAACGGCGAGCGGATATTTACCGGCTTCGTCCGCGATCTGACCGGCCGGTACAAGATCGAAGAAGACCTGCGGCAGGCGCAAAAAATGGAAGCCGTCGGACAGCTGACGGGTGGCATTGCCCACGACTTCAACAATCTTCTGACGGTGATCAGCGGCAACCTCGAAATAATCGAGGCGAAGCTCGCGGAGGGGCCGCTCAGCCCGCTTCTGCGAGAGGTGCAGGAGGCGGCCGGCGACGGCGCGAAGCTGACAGAGCAACTTTTGGCATTCGGGCGCCGCCAGGCCCTCAATCCGACGCTTGCGGATCTCGGGCAGTTGGTGTCGAGCTTCACCGACCTGTTGCGGCGGACGCTCGGCGAAAATATCGACCTGAAGACAGTCATCATCGGCTCGAACCACAACGTGCTGGTTGACAGTCCCCAGCTGCAGAACGCTCTTTTGAACATCGCGCTGAATGCCCGCGACGCAATGCCACGCGGCGGCAGCCTGACAACGGAGATTAAGCGCGTCTATCTCGATGCAGACTACGCAAAGATGTATCCGCAAGTACGCACTGGAAACTTCGTTCTCATTTCTGTCACCGATACAGGGGTCGGGATGTCGGACGAAGTCAAGGAACACGCCTTCGAACCGTTCTTCACCACCAAGGACGTCGGTTCCGGTACAGGCCTCGGCCTTAGCATGGTCTACGGTTTCGTGAAGCAGTCAGGCGGTCATCTGCAGCTCTATAGCGAGGTCGGACGCGGCACGACGATCCGCATCTATCTTCCCTGGGTACCGGCAGCTGCGACCAAAGCAGACATAGCCGACACCAGATCCGATTCGCGCGATGTGCTGCCAGGCGGCACTGAGACGGTGCTGGTGGTCGAGGACGATGGGCGGGTGCGCCGGGTTGCCGTCGCGCGCCTGTCATCCATGGGCTACAAGGTCATCGAGGCGAGCAATGCGCAGTCGGCCTTGGAGGTTTTGGCCGAAGATCAAACGATTGCCCTGCTGTTCACGGATATTGTCATGCCCGGCGGCATGACCGGCGATGAGCTTGCCAAGGAGGCGCGCATTGTACGCTCCGACCTGAAGATCCTCTTTACGTCGGGCTACGCCGAGCCGGGTCTCGGCGGACGCGAATTTGCGACGCCAGGCAGCTGGCTGCGCAAGCCCTATACCGCAAAGGACCTCGCCGTGCGGGTTCGCGAGCTGCTGGACTGATCATCCTGGATTGGAAGTGCGGCTGACAGATAAGTGCTGCGCGCCGGTGTGCGGCATGGCCGTCAGCGCTTAATGGCCGCAAAAGAGGCGCCGGAGGAACGGCTCTGCCTTCAAGAGTTTCTTCAAGCTTCATTCCGCCTAGCGTTCATCCGGCATCGACAATCACAGGCATTGATGGCCCGCTATTTGATCAACGTCAAAGAAGCACCCCATCAACACGCGTATCACAGCAGCCGATGGCCAATTTCGGCCATCGTTAACTAGGAGATATGAAATGCGTTCGATTATTCCGTGTCTTTTTGCCGCGACGGCCGTGCTTGCTACTACCACCATGCCGTTGATGGCAGCCGACCACCTCGTGCAGATGCTCAATAAGGGCGCCACCGGCGCCATGGTGTTTGAGCCGAGCTTCACCAAGATCGTCCCTGGCGACACCATCACCTTCGTCCCGACCGACAAGTCTCACAATGTCGAGTCCGTCAAGGGTCTGATCCCAGAGAGCGCAGCTGCATTCAAGTCGAAGCCAAGCGAGCAGGTTCAGATCAAGTTCGATGCGCCCGGCGCCTATGTAATCAAGTGCACACCGCACTTCGGCATTGGAATGGTCGCGCTGATCCAGGTCGGCGATGCGCCGGCAAATCTTGAGGCCGTCAGGACCGCGAACCTTCCAAACATAGCCCGCAAGCGCCTTGATGCGGACATCGCCAAGATCACCCAATAATCCAATGCCTACAGCGGGACTGCAGATGGCCTAGCGGCAGGTGGGTTTCCAGCGGCAATCTCACCCAAGGAGGATAATTGTGCTGAAAACAACCCTCGTCGAGAAGTATGGCGAGACGCGGTTGCCACGCTATACGAGCTATCCGACCGCGCCTGCCTTTTCGTCAGCTATCGGTGCGGGTACCCACGGGGGTTGGCTGGCAGAGCTCGACAGCTGCGACCCGGTCTCGCTCTATCTTCATATCCCTTTTTGCCGGTCGATGTGCTGGTATTGCGGGTGTCACACCACGATCACTAAGCTGGATGGGCCGATCCTTGGTTACCTGGATGCCCTCCATCAGGAGATCGACCTGGTCGCGTCCAAACTGAAGCAACCGCTGTCCGTGCAAAATGTGCACTTCGGCGGCGGCACGCCGACGATTATGCGACCGGATGAGTTCGTGGATTTGATGAAGCATCTGAGGAACGCCTTCGGATTGAGGTCGGGGGCGGAAATCGCCTTAGAGATCGATCCGCGTACACTCGCCAGCGAGATGGTCGGCGCGCTCGCTGAGGGCGGCGTCTGTCGTGCAAGCCTTGGGGTCCAGAGTTTCGATCCCGTCGTCCAGGCGGCCATCAACCGCAACCAGACTTTCGAGCAGACGGAGGCCGCCGTGCAGCAATTGCGAAAGGCGGGTATCGGCAGCATCAACTTCGACCTGATCTATGGCCTGCCACATCAGACGGTCGCATCTTGTATCGATACCGTGCAGACGGCGCTCCGCTTGCGCCCCGATCGCTTTGCGGTCTTCGGCTATGCGCACATCCCGGCCTTCAAGAAGCACCAGCGCCTTATCGATGAGGCGACCTTGCCGAATGCAGAAGAGCGCAACGCTCAGGCCGAAGCGACCGCAGAAGCGCTGGTCGAGGCCGGCTACGTGCGGGTCGGCCTTGATCACTTCGCCCTGCCGGGAGATGAACTTTCGATGGCCAGTGCGCGCGGGGATTTGAGACGGAACTTTCAAGGCTACACGACGGATACGTGCGAGACTCTGATTGGGCTCGGGGCATCCGCGATCGGTAAGCTCCCGGCGGGTTATGTCCAAAATGAAGTCGTCCCCGGAGCCTACGAGCAACGGATTGCGTCCGGCAGCCTGGCGACCGTGAAGGGATACCATTTGACTGGGCAGGATCGGTTCCGGGCGGCAATCATCGAGCGGCTGATGTGTGATTTCGCCGTCGACCTCAATCGGCTTGGAGCATCTTTTGGCTATGAAGCCGAGCTGGTTCTTAATGGCAACGACCGGCTGCGTGCACTCGAAAGCGATGGCGTCGTAACAGTCCGCGGCGGGCTTATCACCGTGCGCAAGGATCTCAGGTTCATGATCAGGGCGGTGGCGACAGCCTTTGACGCCTATATCGGCGCATCCGGCCGTACCCGTAGCAAAGCAGCTTGAAGGGGTGGAGAGACCCAAAGCCGCCCCAGCCGGTCGGGTCTCTCCTTCGGGGCGCTGTTACCCAGTGCGGGCAGTCGATAGGATCAGGCCGCTTCGACCAGGCGCGCGCTCCGCCATTTTCGTCATTGTAGTCGATGCGTCCGAAGGGACAAGTCCGAGCCAGCCCATAGCTTTGGCGTTCAAAAACGGCCTAGGTCTCCGATCTCGGTCACCAATGCGCATTGCCTTGCCTGAACTTCTCGCTAAAATCGATGTGTTGCCTCAGCTAATTTGCTCCCGAAGAAACGACCTCAGGAGCTGTGATGAGAAAAGGTAAGCACACCGACACGAGCGGAATTGGTGACGGCGATCAGTGGACGCTACGTTTTAGGCGCTCGATAAAGCCGGGTGGCGCCATCGATGCGTAGATTGTTGTTCATGCCACTGTCTGTTCCTTAGCTCGACTTTGTACATTATGCAGCGAAGCAAAGTGCTTGTGTCATCCGCTTGAGGCGGCTTGGTTGAGTTTCAGGAATGTCCGGGTCTGGCGGGTACTGTCGATAAATATCCTGATCCCACAGGATCATGCGAACCGCACCGATGGCATCGGAG
This sequence comes from Rhizobium sp. T1470, assembly GCF_042140505.1. NCBI lineage: Bacteria > Pseudomonadati > Pseudomonadota > Alphaproteobacteria > Hyphomicrobiales > Rhizobiaceae > Rhizobium > Rhizobium sp. T1470. The sequence continues at coordinate 257,053 of NZ_CP148093.1, read as the reverse complement.
AAGGTGAACTCTGTTTTCTTGTACCAGGCGGCGGCATAGGGAATGACGCCATGACCGAGCAGATCGCATGCCCAGAGTGTGACGAGGCTGTAGAGCGCCAGCAGCGACGGGGTCGTGCGCATGATGGCTTTGTCGTTCCACTGCCGTTGGGTTTCCACGCCAAGATGCGCTCGCGTTTCGGCGAAGGTGACCTCGATCTGCCAGCGCCGAACGAAATAGGCAATGATCTGAGCGGGCTCAAGGTTGACGTTGGTGCTCATGAACGCCTGGGGTTCACGACGGCCTGATGGATCGCGAACGAGAACCCAGCGAATTGGTCTTGGGGGCGTTCCACGCCGATACCAGAGGCCGGTTCCTGATGTGACATCAAGGGTTTTGTCGGTTTGCTTGCCGTACCAGGACGATGCGACGATGCGCTGCCACTCGGTCTTTGCGTCTTTGAGGAGCGTTTTCAGTTTCGGCAATGGCCTGCCTTTTTGCGCCGGTCGCCCGAGCGTATGTTCGTGCCGTTGATCTGGTGGAGCAAAGAGACTGGCATCCAGACGCAACCGCGTGATGAGAGTGGCCGTGTCGGGAAGAGCCGCAGCCAGTGTATGAACGGCAAAGCTGCTATCGCCGACAAAGATGATTTCGCGGCCCGGCAGCCAGCGGCAAAGCTGCAAGACGCCTTGCCTTGCCCAATCAGTCAGCAGCTTGTGCTTTCGGCCCTTCTTCTGATCATGGCGCTCAGAGGGACACAGGATCGTCAGCACCGGCAGGGCTTTAATACATTTTGCCCATGGGACAGGTGAAAGAACAATGAAGCTCAACCATCTCAAGCCGCTGGCCTTGACAAAGTGGCCATGGCTGGAGCGCACCGGGTCACGATAAATTCCACGCGCGGCGATGCGTTGGCCCCAACGCCGTTCGATTGTATCATCCATGCCAATCACGACAGGGCCCTCGGGCACGAGCCGGGCAACAATGACGGACAGCAGACGGGCCGCCAACGTGCGAGGGTTCCAGCGGGCTCGGTTGAGGAGCTGATGATAGGCGGCAAAATTACTTACCTCCGCGCGTCCGGTGATGCGCAGGCAGGCCGTCACCGTTCGCTTGCCAGGCGAAAGGAGCGCACCCATCACCAGGACCAGCAGATGCTCCCAGCTTGGCGCGGTAAACCAGAAACGAAACGGCGACAGCCATTTGCGAAGGATGTGGGGGACCGCGTCTCCCGGCTCACGGCTACAATCATGTTGTTCGCTCATCCATTCGTTCGAATCCGATCAAACGAATGGCGCAAGGCCGGGACCCTGCGGCGAATTGATTCACCCAGGGCTGCTCAGATGCCCCCGAAATCACCACCGATTTTGTACAAAGTCGAGCTTAGATGCGAGTCATCAATCATTTCAAGGCTGGTCAATCATTCTATTTCGCTTGTTCATTGCCACCCGAAACGTCCTGGTCTTCAATTTTGCCGTTTTCTAAAACGAATTCTGGCGCTGGGCCGCCGGCTATTCGCCTCACCAGAAGCGGCAATACCTGCTTCGATCGAAGTGGGCGGGTGGCCCAGCAAAGCCGGTATCCGACTTGACGCGAGGCGCAGCCGAAGACATTGTCGCTACGCAGCGCACGCTGACGCTCTTCGAGCATTTCGCTCACCTCATCAAAGGCACGCAGCAGATATACTCGGTTCAACGTCCCGACATCGGTGCACCAGGCGCCGCAGAGGCGACCGAGGTCTTCGCCACCCATTTCTCGATCCCCGGCGCAGCTTTCCCAGGCCCGAAAATGACTGTGCCTAGCGTTGTGAGTTAAAAAAATAGCTCATAGCAAATCCTCCTCTATGCCACTGACCGCCAAGCCGGCCAGGTGGCGTCCTACTACATATCCGAAAGTCATCCCTGGCCCCAACGTGATACCAGCCGAGGTATACCGGCCGTTCATAACCGAGCTCATATCGTTACCCACGGCAAAAAGTCCGGGAATTGGTTGGTCATCATGACCAAGCACACGTGCAAGTGCGTCTGTCGTTCATCCTGCGAAAGTGCCTAGACTGCCGGGAACGGGCCGCACCGCGTGAAACGGCCCTCTTTTCAGCGAGCGGAGCGTTGGGTTCGGGGGGCGATGCAAAGGATACCCTGTGCACGATTATAGGCACTGCACCCTCGGCCAAACACTGGGTCGTCCCCGCGCGGAGCCGCCTTGTTTAACTGCTGCACCGTCAAGATTACCCTTTCTGGATCGATGCCGCATAGCTTGGCGAGTTCGCCAAGTTTGGAGGCCGAACGAACATATCCGTTACGCTGCCAGGGACCGAGCGGGAAAGGAAATGGCTTGGCCGCGCTGATTCCCCATCCGGTGATTGCCGCACGTGCCTTGTCGCGCATGACGTGATCGAGTGTGCGGCCAATCAACAGGAAAAACAGCAGGGATACGGATGCATCGAACCAGGCGTGCTCTCCATGATGGATCGTTTCCCAGAGCGACATCGAATAAGAAAGCGTCACGGCAAGCGAAATCGGCACATCCATATTGGTGCGGCCGTGCTTCAAAGCGTTCCATGCGGATTGGTAGAAGAAACGTCCGGCATAGATCAGCGTGGGCGCCGCGATCATTGCCGATATCCAATGGAACATGTCGCGCGTTGCAGCCTCCGCCCCGGACCAGATCGAGACGGAAAGCAGCATGATGTTTGCCGCTGCAAAGCCCGAGACGCCGACTGCCAGCAGCAGTTGATTGCGAACACGATCATCGTCGCTCAAGTCAGCCGTGAACAAATGCGCTTGATAGCCGCAGCCCACAATTGCAGACAAAATTCCGGCTGGACTGACCGGCTTGCCGTTCATCTCCTCGTACCATACGCAGCTCACGCGCTTTGCCGTCAGGTTCACCCGCGCGCTCTTGACATATGGCAACTTTATCAGCGCCCTTTCGATCGTCGAGATGCAGGCACCGCAGTGGACGCCTGGAACGCTGAAATCCGATTGCCTGAGACCGGCGCCCAGAGGCTGGCTGGCAAGCAGCGCCTCCTCAGCGCTGATCACGGTTCTGCTCAGTGACAGCACGCCTTCGGCATCCATGGTGCAGCATGTCATTGGACGACCCCCGCGATATTGATCCTGAGGGCCTCGTGCATCACGGTCGCGCCCTCGTGCACGAGCATAAGTGATCAATGAGAGGAGAGATTCGAACAGCATCGGCGCAACTTCAGCAGCAAGTTATCGAGCCAAAAACATCGGTATTGGCAGCTTCTCCGGTATCCATCTCGTGGCGCCGCCAAAGATCCGCTGACGCAGGGCGCGGTGGCCGTAAGCACCCATGACGAGCATGTCGGCTGATACGTCCAGTGCGTGCTGCGCGAGCACCGTGGTCACCGCTGCGCCGACGCTCGGCACGCAATCGACCACCCCCCGAACACCGTGCCGAGCGAGGTAGTCAGCGAGGTCGACGGCCGGCTCGCGGTTTCCGTTGTAAGATGCCTGGCAATCGGACAGCATGACACGAACATCCTTCGATCGGGACAGAAGACCCAGCGCCTCTCGAACCGCGCGGGACGACTCGACGCGCCGATCCCATCCGACCAGCACGCGCCGGGGCGATAGAGTTGCCTTCGTACCCTTCGGCACAACAAGCAGCGGCTTTCCCGATTCGCCCAGACTACCATCGATAACTGACAGCGCGAGATCAGGGGCGCCAAGAATTAGGGGTCCGATTATTGTTAAATCCGAATAGAGCGCCCGCTGTCGCACAACGTCACCGACGCTGGCCTGGTCGCCATAATAGAAGTCGACCTCACAGGTAAGGCGCATGGTTCCCAGCAGTGTCTCAATTTCGCCAACCCGCCTTTCCAGCCTGACCATGTCCGTCGTCAGTCCATCGATTTCGCGGCACCGTCTGTCCAACATTCGTAGTTCGGATGCACTCCATTCATGCCACGGACCGGATACTGCGCCAATGCCAGGAGTGATCGGCATCGGCGGACGGGTAGCAAGCCCAATGACGAGGACGGAAAGGTGCGCTCCGATCTCGGCACACAAGGTGGCTGCTGTTCTGACGTCTTGATCGGAATGGTCAGTTCTCATCACACTGAGGACGCTTTTAAAGGCCATGTAACTATCTCTTTCTGTGTAGTCTCGCGCCTGTAAGCGCGTTCGAAGGCGCAAGACTTGTCACGTCAACCACAGTGGTAGGAAAAGGTAGTGCTGACCGTACTGATCATTTACCAACGTTCCTATCCGCACCGGAGCGCGACGCCGGCCGCACTCCCATCTCCTTGAGCAACCGGCCTGCGTCATCGATCTTGTCCATGGTCCAGAGGATGAAACGACTATCGACATGAATGCTGCGGGTGCGGTCCGCGATAGGGGCCGCCCAATCCGAGATAACGCCCTCGAGGACACCGTCGAAGGCGAGACCCACGAACTCGCCGCGCCCGTTCAGTGTCGCCGAACCGCTATTGCCGTTTGTTATGTCGACCGTGGATATGAAGTCAACTGGCAGCGTGCCCAGCGCCGGCGCGACATAGGGGCCATAATCCTTGGCCCGGATCGCGGCAATGGCGGCAACCGGCGCATCAAACTCGCCCTTGCCAGTGTGTTTAGCAAGAAGTCCCTCGGCCGTGGTGAAGGGCGTCCAGATCTGCCCGTCGCGCGTTTGCCCCGTCACCTTGCCCCAGGTGAGGCGAAGCGACCCATTCGCGTCGGGGTACATCGGCCGACCGACCGCCTGCCGATAGGCTAGCAAGCCCCGCATATAAGTCGCGCGCGCCGCCTGCGTGCGGCCGACGCGGTCCTTCTCCGCGCGCTCCGCAGCTATGTCGCCCGGATAGAGCGCGACCGCCAGCCTGATGAAAGGATCGTCCGACGCCTCGAAGGCAGCAGCTGGCTTGTCGAGCCAGCCGAGCCGCGTGGCCGTGTCGTCGAGTTTGGTATCTCCATAAAGTCGATCAAGGCCGATTTGCTCCAGAACGGTCTCGAACGCAGTATCGCGGTCCTTTGCGTCCAGCCGGCGATATTCCTCGAGCGCCGCCTCGAACAGCTTACGATCGACGTCGGACAGATATCGGCGTTCGAGCTGCTTCAGTCGATCGGCGATCGCGTTGCGGTCACGATCCTGAAAGCCGCGTTCGCGATCGTCATCGGGCTTCTCATGCTCCTTCGCCCAGCGATAGAGAGTGCGCGTGGATGAGAGCATCTGCGCGCTGTCCAGCAGCCCCTGCCGCAGCCCCTCGAACGACACCTGGCTGTTCTCGGCCACCATGGCGTCCAGCTCGCGGATTGCTGCGCCATAGCGCGCTTGACGCGCGGGATCGTCAGCGACCCAGTCGCGATAAGCTTTCTCCTCGGTCGCCTTGCGAGCACTGAGCCCAATGGCATCGACGCCGGCGAGATCGCCCGCCAGCTTCTTCTCATAGTTCTCGACCCCTTGCAGTAGCGGAGCGTAGCCGATTTGCGCGTCGCGATTGCCAGCGGTGGCCTGGGTGATCTGGGAGGCATAATTCGAAAGCAAATGCTGCTGCAGCGGTTCGTAATGCGCGAAGTTGAATTCCATTTCGCCGGCGGTGAGGAACCGGTAGGTCGCGCCAGGAAAGCCGGCAACCATTACGAAATCGCCTTCTTGCACGCCTTCACTGGCTATGCGCAGCCAACTCTTCGGCCGGTAAGGCACATTGTCACGCGCATAGGGCCGGGAGGAACCATCAGGAGCGACATAGGCGCGATAAAAGCCGAAGTCGCCTGCGTGGCGCGGCCACATCCAATTGTCCGTTTCGCCGCCGAAGTTACCGATGCCGAGCGCGGGCGCATAGACGAGGCGCACGTCCTCAATTTCGAGCTTCTGCTCGAGATAATAGGAGGCGCCGCCATAATAGAACCTTACGCCGCAGCGGCGATTGGGCTGTTCTTCACACACGGCGATCAGCGCCTTGCGGTTCGCTTCGAGCCGCTCATAGCGGGCAAAGCCGTTCAGCTTGTCCGAGACGCCCTTGAGCATGTCAGCGGTCACATCCCGCATATCCTCGATCACATAGATGCGGCTGTCGGGCGCCGCAGGCAATTCTTCATCCAGGCTCTTCGCCAGAAAGCCGTTGGTGAGATAGTCCTGGCTCTCCGTGCTGTTGTACTGGATGGATCCCAGCACGCAGTGATGGTTGGTCGCGACCAGCCCTTGCGGACTGACGAAGGAGGCGGAGCATCCGTCCAGTGATACGATCGCGCTGAGCGGGTAAGCGTCCAGACGGCTCAGCTGTGCGGGATCGATCTGAAGCCCATCCGCGCGCATGGCCGCGCCCAGTTCTGCGGTCTGGCCCGGCATCCACATACCTTCGTTCGCCGACGCAGCGGCGGCCGTCGAGAGCAACGCGGCGGCACTTGCTTGGGCCAAATATTTCATACTCGAGTTCATGCTGCACTAACTCCTAACCTTTTGCGCGACTGGATCGATGACCATCGGGATGACCCTACCTCCCCTAGTATCGGTTCGTACCGCGACGTTTGCGGATCATCCGAAGCACCAATCGTGCCAAAGAGAAAAACTCTTTCAATACAATATGGTGAGCCGCCCGCCCCTATGTCCGATCTCCGACATTTATCGAGGACCCGACACACTGTCGTCCTTGCGACACTGCAGTGGCCCGTCCCTACCTCATGCTGCCGGCCCGCATCGCGCCCTCACTGTCGAATGTCTTTATGGTTGTTAAGCTTTCCGTCCCGCTTTCCCGTCCGAACTGCAGGTCCAGCAGCCCCCGCTCGCGCGGGCCGCCCGCCTTTGCGGCGGCTTGAATGAGCGTGCACGGGGCGGCGGATGCTGGAGAGATAGTCGGCTGCTTTACAGCGCCTGGGCTATCTCGATACGACTGGGTGTCGGCTCTGATTGCACGCGAACTTTCCGAAAAACGCGCCTATCAAGGTAGACACTTCCCCTTGAGTGACTCGATCGGACTATTTTTCCGTTTTCACCCAGACGAGCGTCTCTCCCGTCGCCCGGTTGTCCCAGAGATAGTATGGTGCGAAGCGCGCCTTGGCAGGTCGGCGTTCTGCCGACTCCTTGCGGCAAAGCACCTTACCCCAGTTCGCCGTGTCTTCGCGCTCGACCGAGATCGATAGGGACCGCGTCGTTCAGTTCGTTGACCACGGTCGTCTCCGCCTCCGAAAGCTAGCGGGGATAACGTCGCGTTCAGATCTTTATATTCCGTCGCGATTCCGCCATACCGGGATTTAGACCGACGCTTGAATCCGCCTTCTCGCGGTGGAACCTATCTGCCAGAACTTCAGGCAGACCCAGGTGCAGGCTTCGCAGCCGATGCGGCGGCCGAATAGGAAATTCGCAGTGGGAGGTCACAGCGACCGCAATCACTCTAGCTCACATAGAGTCCTCGCCGTTGGAGACGTCAAAATTTCACCTGCGTCGTCGATGCGTGACAGGTGCATGACCTCACCCGCAACAGGTGTTCCACCCGCACCGCAGCCCAGGCAAGGCATGCATCGATGGCGGTCAGATCTCCGCGGCCATCTGGAGCCCTCGCGGGTCAAGAAAGCACCTCTTCGTGACTTCCCCAATGCAGGCAGCTAGTTCTTTTCTGGGAGCGGCCATTTTGGCAAAAACTTCGCACGCCTCGGCGACGGGCGGATGGCCGCGGCAATCGCCGCAATCCTGCTGGTTCGGTGCCTGCGCGCGACGCCATCGGCCACCGGCTCTGTTGTTTCTAAGCTCGACTTTGTACATTATGCGGCGAAGCAAAGAGCCTGGGCCATGCGCTGAAGCCGTCCGGGAGGTATTTTATGCATTTGCGGGTTTGACGGGGAGTGTCGATAAAGATCGTCGCTCCACAAAACGAGGCGAACGGCACCGATCGCATCTGTGAATGTTAGGTCGGCTTTCTTGTAGCATGCGGCGGCGTAAGGGCGCCTGGTTTGGCTGAGGACATTGCCCGCCCACAGGGTCACGAGACTGTATAATGCCAAGATTGAAGGTGTCGTGCGGATGATGGCGTTACCATTCCACTGGCGCTGGGTCTCCACACCAAGATGGGCGCGTGTTTCGGCGAACGTCACCTCGATCTGCCAGCGTCGAACGAAGTAGGCGATGATCTGGGTCGGCTCGAGCTCGGTATTGGTGCTCATGAATGCCTGTGGTTCGTGGTGACCCGTCGGGTCTCGAACCAAGACCCAGCGAATTGGCCTTGGCGGGGTTCCTCGCCGATACCACAAGCCAGTGACTGTCGTGATATCGAGGTGTTTGTCGGTTTGTCTGCCGTGCCAGCTTGAGGCGACGATGCGTTGCCACGCAGTCTTGGGGTTATTGAGGACCGCTTTCAGCTTGGGTAATACCAACGAGCGCTAATCAAAACCGGTGCGCCCAGTCACGCATTCCAATCGACATGATCTTCCACGGCTGAGCGACCAGCTTGTTCCATGCGTCGCAGCAATGGGCGACGATGTCCTCGTAATCTTTGAAGATCCGGTTGGACAACCAGTTGTCACGCAGAAATTGCCACACGTTCTCGACGGGATTTAATTCGGGCGAGCGTGGCGGCAGGAAGAGCAGTGTGATGTTGTCGGGCACATCGAGCTTCGGCGTGACATGCCACCCCGCCTGATCAACGATCAGCACGGCATGAGCGCCGTCATCGACGGCCTGGCTGATTTCGATCAAATGCTGGTTCATGGCGCTGGTGTCGCAGTAGGGAAGAACGAGACCCGCACCTTTGCCCTTCTTGGGGCAGATAGCGCCGAAGATATAGGTCCACATCGTGCGTTGATCGTGTGGTGCCGAAGGCCTTGTTCCCCTGCGTGCCCATCGCCGGGTGATCTTGTTCTTTTGGCCTATCCGAGCTTCGTCGGCCCACCAGAGCTCAATCTCGACGTTCTTCGGGAGCCTGCCTTTGATGGCTGCCAGTGTGGCGGGGAACTTTTTTTAAAACTCTCCAGGTCGCCTTCGTTCTGGGCGTAATGGCGCGGGCGGGCAGACAGCTTTGCAAAGCCGAGCGCCTTCAATTCGCGGCCAATGGTCGTTTCATCGACGGATATCCGATATTCTTGGAACAGCCATTGAGCAAGATCCTTGCGCCGCCAGCGCACAACGCCATGCACCGCCGGTATCGGGCCACTTTCGACGATCTTTGCCAAAGCCTGGCGATGCACGTCGGAAAGCTTTCCTTGATTGCCGGGTGCTTTGCCATTGATGAGCCCCGACGGGCCACGCGCATTGAAGCGAATAACCCAGTCGCGGACAATTTGCAGGGTCACGCCTCCGATCCTGGCCGCATCGCTGCGGGAATGGCCATCATAGATTTCGGCAAGGGCAAGAAGCCGCCGAGCCTGTGCCGCATCCTTCGTGCCTTTGGCCAACGCCCGAAGAGCGAAGCCGTCGAAGTCATCGCGCAGTGGAATTCCTGATGTCATCCGCAAACCTCCGTTTGCGGTATTGATTCAGAACTCAACTGATTTGGAAACCTCAAAAAGAGTCAGAGATCGCTCACGCTGGTATAAGGGCATGCCTTTTGCGCCGGCCGCCCAAGTGTGTGTTCGTGTCGCGGATCTAGCGGGGAAAACAGACTGGCGTCCAGACGCAGGCGTTTGATGAGGGTGGCCCTGCTTGGCAGCGCCGCCGCCAGTGTATGGACAGCAAAACTGCTGTCGCCAACAAAGATGAGATCGCGTTCAGGCAGCCAGCGGCAAAGCTGCATCAGGCCCTGTCTTGCCCAATCCGTCAGCAGCTTGTGCTTTTGCCCTCTCTTCTTATCGTAGCGCTCCGAGGGGCATAAAAGCGTCAAGGCCGGCAGGGCCTTGATGCACTCGGCTCATGGGACCGGAGCAAGAACCATGAAGCTCAGCCAGCGCAAGCCGCTGGCTTTGACGAAGTGACCGTGACTGGAGCGCACCGGATCGCGATAAATGCCACGGGCGGCAATCTTTGGTCCCCATCGGCGTTCGATGGTGTCATCCATGCCGATCACAATGTGACCATCGGGTACGAGGCTGGCTGCAACGACCGACAACAGCCGCGAAGCCAGCGTGCGCGGGTTCCAACGCGCGCGATTAAGGAGCTGATGTGCCGGCACGATGACCCATGATTACAAGCGCCACGGCACCACAACCTTTTCGCTGTCCTGAATGTTCTCGACGGCTCCGTCATCGGCCGCAACATGCAGCGCCACCGGCATCAGTTCATCCGCTTCCTCAACACGATTGAGGCTCAGTTGCCGAAGGACAAGGCGGTTCACGTCATCCTGGACAACTACGCCACACACAAAGTCCGGGCCTGTTTGGAGCGGCACCCACGCTGGACCTTCCACTTCGTTCCGACATCATGTTCCTGGTTGGACGCCGTCGAGGGTTTCTTCGCAAAGCTCACTCGGCGAAGACTGAAGAACGGTGTCTTTCATTCCGTCGTTGATCTCCAGTCAGCCATCAACCGTTTTATCAAAGAGCACAATGAAGAGCCGAAGCCGCTCACCTGGAAAGCGGACCCTGACGACATCATCGCAGCCGTCATACCAACGAGCGCTAATCAAAACCGGTGCGCCCAATCACGCATTCCAATTGACATGATCTTCCACGGCTGCGCGACCAGCTTGTTCCATGCGTCACAGCAATGGGAAACTTTGTCGTCGTAGTCTTTGAATATCCGGTTGGACAACCAGTTCTCCCTCATAAATTGCCACAGGTTCTCGACAGGGTTCAATTCGGGCGACCGCGGCGGCAGGAACAGCAGGGTGACGTTGTCGGGTACTTTGAGTTTCGGCGTGACGTGCCATCCAGCCTGATCAACGATCAGCACGGCATGAGCACCTTCATCGACCGCCTGGCTGATTTCGAGCAGATGCTGGTTCATGGCATGGTTCATGGCATCGGTGTCGCAGTAGGGAAGAACAAGGCCCGCAGCTTTGCCCTTCTTGGGGCAGATGGCGCCGAAGATATAAGTCCACATCGTGCGTTGATCGAGTGGTGCCGAAGGCCTTGTGCCCTTGCGTGCCCATCGTCGGGTGATCTTGTTCTTCTGCCCTATCCGAGCTTCGTCGGCCCACCAGAGCTCGATCTCGATGTTCTTGGGGAGCCTGCTTTTGATGGTTGCCAGTGTGGCGGGGAAGTTTTTTTAAAACTCTCCAGGTCACCCTCGTTCTGGGCGTAATGGCGCGGACGAGCAGACAGCTTTGCAAAGCCGAGCGCCTTCAATTCGCGGCCAATGGTCGTCTCGTCCACAGAGATCCGGTATTCCTGGAAAAGCCATTGAACCAGATCCTTGCGCCGCCAGCGAACGACGCCATGCACTGCTGGTATCGGCCCGCTTTCGACAATCTTCGCCAAAGCCTGGCGATGCACAGCGGAAAGCTTTCCTTGATTGCCAGGCGCTTTGCCGTTGATGAGCCCTGACGGACCGCGGGCATTGAAGCGCATAACCCAATCGCGGACAATCTGCAGGGTCACGCCTCCGATCCTGGCCGCGTCGCTGCGTGAATGACCATCATAGATTTCGGCAAGGGCAAGAAGCCGCCGAGCCTGTGCCGCATCCTTCGTGCTCTTGGCCAATGCCCGCAGGGCAAAACCGTCGAAGTCATCGCGCAGTGGAATTCCCAATGTCATCCGCAAACCTCCGTTTGCGACAGAGATTCAGAATTCAACTGATTTGGAAACCGCAAAACGAGTCAGAAACCGCTCACGTTGGTATCAGACGTGGGCACCAAGAGTTGGAATCAATCCACTAGCACTCGATCGGATATGGATCAACCGTCCCGACCCGGGGCAAGCGTCGGCCATCTGTCGCGATGGATTTTGGAAAACGGCCGCGCGTTGAAACTAAATGTGCGGCGGATTGCCATGTTTTAGTACACTTATGGTAAGAGAAAGCACCCTGCTGCTAGTAGGGCTATCGCATATGGAAATTAGCTGCTCCGATATACTTTCCTGCTTCGAATCCAAACCGAGAACAAGCAGAATCGGACGAAACGAAGGAGGCAATTTCGCGTGCTGCGGAAATACTTCGACCTCCAGCGTCTATACTCATATGCGAGCCCCCTCCCGCTGCTGGGGGCTCAACGTGCAGGATTGTCTGGATCAGAAGATCCCGATATTGTCCGAGGTCAAGGAGGCTAGGTCAGCCATGGTCAGATTGTTCAAGTGGGCAAACTCGTGCGCGCTGTCTGGACCGTCAAGAATGGCCAGAGCCACGCCTCCCTTAGAATCTTTGTAAACGATGATGTCTTCCATTTGTGCGACGCCTAGCGCACGCGCAGCGTCATCGGCAGAATCGAAACTCCGGTCGGTGATCACCTTGATGTCCTCGTACTGTGCGTCCGAGGCCTTGCCGCTGAAGAAGCGGTCCGGATAGAGCGCCGTTTCCCCCGGAGGGTTCTCAGGGGAGAGGTGAGGATCATCGAACAAAATACTGTCCTGCTCCGGGTCGAAATCCGCCACGATCGCGTAGGTAGGAGGCCCATCCCTCGGGTCAAGATACTCGGACATGAACATGAACGTGTCTTTGCCGGCGCCGCCGGTCAGGTGGTCCGTACCGTCACCCGCGACGAGAGTATCGTTTCCGTCGCCGCCATTGAGAGTGTCATCATCGTTCCCAATTGAGCGCACCTTGGATGAGTCAGCGCCTGAGAGATAGTCGTCTCCCGGGCCGCCATTGATCGTTTGGTTGCCTGGACCACCATACAAGGTGTCATTAAATGGGCTGCCCTCGATGTCTCCAGCGCGGTTGGTGGGGTCATTGACCCTGAGATCAACGATCGTTCCGTTGCGACCGCCCGCGTACATGTCCTCGTCCTCGCTATTTGTGATCGTATTTCCATTCATTATGAGAGAGTTCTCTTATGTGCTTCATTGGGCACTTGGACAAATCGAGTGTTTGGATGAAAATCATCCAGACGGTGGATGACACAAGTTTATCTCGCCTTCGCGCTGAGTCGGCGACCCAGCTTTTCCGTTCCGCCGAAGTCACGGTTGCCGGTTCCGGTCCAAGCGCACCAATGGTTTTTCCGGTAATTCATCACATTGTTGGGTCCCGGTAGGGACGATGGTTGCCCATCGCCCCCCGGCCAGATCCGTACGTGCGGCACTACCGCATACGGCTCCTATCGGACGTTTTGACGGCGAACCGAGCACCCGGATGCGGGTGCGACAGACGACATGGCGGCAGGTATTTGCGAAGCAGCCTTTGGAAACGATCCCAAGACAGCCGTGTCGCTGGCTTCGACGCATCAAAGCGTGTCGCCAAGCGCGACCAACTTCCCAGCGGAACCCCCCAATCTTCTCAGATTGTCTGGCACCGCATGGTAGTTCAAATACCCCTGTAACACTTGCCCTTAGCCACCTACCTACTACTGCCACCGGTTCATGGCGCCGTCGCATTAGCGTTTCCCGAATGGCCGCCAGCGTCGTGCGCATTCGCTTCTTGATTGTCAGACGGACGATCTTGAAGCCTCCATCATTGCGCCGCCTGCCGCAGCAGTGCGTGAATCCCAGAAAGTCGAAGGTCTCTGGCTTGCGGATACCACGCTCCCGGCAGTTTCGCGCAGCATACCGCCCAAAGCGTATTAGCCGCGTCTTTTCCGGGTGTAGCTGCAAACCAAACTGAGCGAGACGCTCCCGCAATGCTTGCAGGAAGCGCTGCGCCTCTCCTTCGTACTGGAACCCAATCACGCTGTCGTCGGCATAACGTACAATGATCACGTCGCCTTTAGCGTCTCGAGTGCGCCATTGCTGGACCCATAAATCCAATGCGTAATGCAGATAGATGTTCGATAGCACCGGGCTAATCACTCCCCGAACGCAAAAGGTATTTTCTGCTTTGACCTCGTGATCGCGCTCGATCGTTCTCGTTCTGTGCTTGATCTTCGTCTCAAAAGGTAATATGTATATGTCAGATGTCGCGATCGACCGATGCGCAAAAAGCGGAACGTCTCAACACAGCCCATGGGTTACTCGCGCGCGGGCTGAGTGTGACGGAGGCTGCCTTGTCGTTGTCGCGCGAATTCACAATGTCCCGACGTCAGGCCTATCGTTACATCGAGGAGGCGCAGTTGATCGGTCGTCCCGTGCCGGTTGTCGAGCCAGCGGCAGCAGTGACGTTCAAGCTTCCGCCGAACCTGGTCGATGCCGTCCGGGCGCGGGCGGCGGCGGAAGGAACGACGATCAGCGAGATGGTCAGCCGGGCGCTGCGGGCGTTCCTCGGCGAAGCTGGCGGCCATGGTTGAACGGCGCGGCCATGGTCGCAGCATCCAGTTCGAGCATGCCTTCGATCGTCTCCTCGCCGTCAAAGTGGGGCAAGTCTATGGGATATTGGTCCCAGAGCAGTTCCGTGCGATCAGCACCGAGCCGCGGGTGGGGGGAAGAGCGATGAAGGCCGCCGCGATCTACGCCAGGGTATCCTCCGAACAGCAGAAGGAGGAGAACACGATCGCCAGCCAGGCAGCGGCGCTGATCGAGTTCGCGCAAGAGCAAGGATACAGCGTACCCGATGAATGGGTGATCGAGGACGAGGGCTTCAGCGGCGCCAGCCTGGCGCGGCCAGGTCTGGAGCGGCTGCGTGATCTCGCGCCGAGGGCCACCTTCAGGCCGTCCTGATCCACTCGCCCGATCGGCTGAGCCGCAAATATGCTTATCAAGTCCTGTTGACCGAGGAGTTCGCCCGCCATGGCGTCGAGACGATATTCCTGAAGGCACCACATTCCGGCACGCCGGAAGATCATTTGATGCTGCAATTCCAGGGCATGATCGCCGAGTATGAGCGGGCACAGATTCTCGAACGATCCCGTCGGGGCAAGCGCCACCGCGCCAAGGCCGGCGAAGTCTCGGTCCTTTGCGGCGCACCCTATGGCTATCGCTACATTCGCAAGACCCGCGATGCGCCGGCACGCTACGAGATCGACACCGCTGAAGCGGAGGTCGTGCGACTGGTGTACGACAAATATACCGTGGATGGTCTGAGCATCGGCGCGATCGCCCGGCTGTTACGCGAGATGGGACTGCCGACGCGCCGGCGGGTGACGCGCTGGGAGCGCTCGGTCGTCTGGGCGATCCTACGGAACCCCGCCTACAAGGGCACCGCCTGCTTCAACAAGACGCAAGTCGGAGCACGGCAGAAGGTGACGAGACCTTCTTGTCGCAAATGCGGCTATGCGTTGTCACGTCAACCCGCAGTTCAGCACGCAAAATCCATTACTACCGCTGCCTTGGCTCGGATGCATGGCGCCATCTCGGCGGGGCCGTGTGTGATAGCCGGCCTATCCGCCAGGACCTGCTCGACCAGATCATCTGGCAGGAGGTTATCCAACTGATCGAAGATCCAACACTCATTCAGGACGAACTCGACCGGCGCCTCGATGCGGCCCGTGCTGCCGAACCAACAAAACGGCGGCAAGACATTCTCGAACGCGAGTTGACGCGGATCGAGAAAAGCATGGAGCGCCTGCTTACAGCCTATCAAGAAGATCTCGTTTCCCTCGATGAACTACGGCGCCGGATGCCGGAACTGCGCGGCCGCGAACAGTCGATGCGCGCCGAACTGCAGGCGATTGTCGATCAGGCCGCCGACCGGTTGTCGTTCCTGCGTCCGGCCGAAACCTTGACCGCCTTCCTTCAGCGGCTGCGCGCGTCGGCGGAATTGCTGGACATCACCGAACGCCAGAAGATCGTCCGACTGCTGGTCAAGGAAGTATTGGTCGACAACGATACCATCACGATCCGGCATTCAATCCCGTCACATCCAAAACTGCCGCCCAGTGGTAGTGAGCCGCACTCAAATGGCACATTCCGGACGGACAGCAGAAATTACCTTTTGCGTTCGGGGAGTGATTACAGATCCTTGAGGAGTTCCTCGCGTCGATGCCACGCGGCGGCCATCCTCAATCGTGCCCGCTTTCAACCATTTGTAGATCAGACGTATCAGCCGGCAGTCACCAACTCGATGCGACAGGAAACGAAGCATCCACTCGTGATCGATCTCATCGTAAAACGAGCGGATGTCTGCATCCAGTATCCAGTTGATCTTCCGTTTGTCGATCCCAACCCACAAGGCGTCCAGCGCGTCATGCTGCCCCCTTCCTTGTCGGAACCCGTATGAGAGGCCCAGGAAGTCTTGCTCATAGATCGCGTTCAGAACCGTGGTGACGGCCATCTGCACGACTTTTTCTTCCAGCGCTGCAATGCCGAGAGGACGGAGTCTTCCGTCATTCTTCGGAATGTAGACCCGTCGGGACGGTTGTGCACGATATGCACCGGATTGAATCTCCCGGTGCAGTTCGTACACGCGTCCTTCGAGGTTCTTCTCATAGTCGTACCACGTCACGCCATCCACACCGCTCGCCGCCTGCTTGCGAAGCGCATGGAAGCTCTTCACCAAAAGCGTCGGAGTGATGTGGTGCATCAGCGCCGTGAAACGCATCTTCGGGTCCCGCTTGGCGGCTTCCCGTACACCTTCGATCCCCATCGAAGCGTGTTTTATCCGGCTCTGTGTCCGGCACGCTGGAGTTTCGAAGGCGTTCCCTCCGATTACACCCCTTCCCGCCATTGCCTCCGCAGGATCATCTCCCTTGTTCGGCAACTTCTGCGGTACTATGGGCGTATCCGACTTCTCATCAGCGTCGATGACTGGCTTATGGTCAACGACCTTCCCAGTCCCGTCCAGTCCATTCACACTGGACACTGATGAGATCTCGCTGCTTCCGTATGAAAGACTTCCCGGCATGCACAGGGTTTCCGACCGCGCGGGATCGGGGCATGGCTTGCGATTGACGCCATGCACCGTGTTGCCTTCCGCTTCGCTTAACAGCGTCGGCATCCCGAATTGATCATTTCGCGGCTCTATGGCCGGCCTGCCGGTTTCCCCTTAAGAACGCTTTTCAATTGCATGGCGTGAATGCACGAGCAGCCGGTGCTTCGCAAGAAGTTATCACGCAGGGAAATGGTGAAATTCTTGGAGGAGACGCCGCCTACCACTATTGCGCTTGAGGCGTGCGGCGGTTCGCATTACCGGGCGAGGTTGCTAAGCTCGTTCGGGCACGAGGTGAAGCTGATCGCGCCGCAACTGGCAAAACCTTACATCAAGCGCGGCAAAGAACGATGCAGCGGATGCAGAAGCATTGTGCGAGGCGATGAGCAGGCCGACCATGCGCTTCGTGCCGGTGAAGACTGCCGATCAGCAGGCAGCCTTGATGCTGGTCGGCGCGAGGGAATGATTGATCCCCAATCGCACCCAGCTGCTAATGCTAACCGGACGTGATTTTGCCGCCTGGATCGGCCTAGCATTACAGTTGCATTTTAGTTTTGAGGTGAGCTCGTCGAGCGGCCGCCTGATGGGCGCGCCTCCAGCATGACCATGCGATGACGTAGGCGGGGCTTATGCGACGCTGAGCGAGTCTTATGGCGATGCGCCGGACTTCCTGGATAGACCAGCGGATCAAGTCCTGATGGTCGGCATCCGCGGTCTTTTTTGGGGCGTCGCGTCATTGGCGCGGTACCGGATCACCGCCATCATGGCGAAGGCAAGCATGACGAGGGAGACGTGGCGATGCCAGCCATGCCATGACCGGGTTTCATTGTGATCGAGTCCGAGCTCGTTCTTGGCGGTCTCGAAGCTGTCTTCGATCGCCCAGCGATG
This sequence comes from Rhizobium sp. T1470, assembly GCF_042140505.1. Taxonomy (NCBI): domain Bacteria; kingdom Pseudomonadati; phylum Pseudomonadota; class Alphaproteobacteria; order Hyphomicrobiales; family Rhizobiaceae; genus Rhizobium; species Rhizobium sp. T1470. The sequence continues at coordinate 239,473 of NZ_CP148093.1, read as the reverse complement.
GCCTTCAACGGAAACGAGCGTCTGGATGTCCGTCCCGGCCAGGCACCATGTGGTGAAGAATGCGAGATCACCGTCGCTGATATTGCGCCGGATCAGGAGGCCACGGGTCCAAAGCCCAGATGTCGTCTCGTTGTATTCGTCGGCATCGAGGTCGGCGAGTTCGCAATAGGCCCAGTCATGAAGCCGCGCGCCTTTGGTGCCCTCACCGGCGGAAAGACGTTGCCATGCACTTGGATCGAGATCACGGGCGATCTCCTGCGCTGTGCCGGCGACCGGAGGCTTACCCGACCAGGAGCCGAAATGGTGGTCCGATTTAACCCCAAGAACGTAGCCTTTGCAGGCTCGACGCAGGGTCCCTTCAACGTCCCCGACGCCATAGACCGCATCTGCGGCCACCCATGAAAACGGCACATCGGCTGCCAGCGCACGCCGTATCATCTCGACAGCCAGGCCTGGCTTGGTAGCGAAGGCTGTAGCCTGAGGAACATGAGCTGCTGCCAGCCTTGCCGGATCGCCGGTCCAGCTTTTGGGCAAGTACAGGGCCCGATCGATAAAGGCATGACCGCGAACGGACACATAGGCGGCGAACACACCGATCTGGCAGTTCGTTATCTTGCCAGCCGAACCTGTATATTGACGTGCAACACCGCACGATGTCTTGCCCTGCTTGAGGAAGCCCGTCTCGTCGATGACCAGGACCGCATCATCCGTGGCGAGGTTTTCTACGACATACTCTCGCACGATGTCGCGAAGTGCGTCCGCGTCCCAGCGCCCGCGCCCCAGAATGGCTTGTTGCCGCCACGGGCCGGGATCACCGGCCGCCTCAGCACGCATCCAACCTGTCTTACGCCGCTCGTCACCCAGCAAGCCGTCCAGGAAAAGGTTCGCAGAGGCTGCAACTCGCTCCTGCGTAAACAGTCTGCGCATGCGAGCCTTCACGTCGCGCAACGATGATGCCCAAAGCTCAAGCGTAGTCTCGATTGATGCACCTGTCATCCATGACCTCCGAATCATGGAGACCCATAGATTCAGACCACAGATAGATATGCAACTGTAATGCTAGGGCGTCGACTCATAAACTCTGACACCAGATCCGCGCCGCGACAAGTTTGACAGCGGCGAGATAGTTTTCCGGGCGCTTGTCGTAGCGTGTGGCGATACCTCTGAACTGTTTGATCTTGTTGAAAAACCGCTCCACGAGGTTTCGCTGCCGATAAACCCAGCGCGAGAATGAGAAGGAGCCCGTCCGATTTGCTTTGGGCGGGATGTTGGCCCAGGCTTTGCGCGCGGCCGCCTTAGCCCGGATGGCGTTACTGTCATAGCCCTTGTCGGCAAGCAGGATGTCGCCTTCGCCGAGGCTGTCAGTCAGCGCATCGGCTTCAGTGCAATCAGCAATCTGCCCGCCGGTCAGACGGAGCGTGACGGGCCGACCTTCAGCATCGACGAGCGCGTGGATTTTGCTCGTGAGCCCGCCGCGGGAACGTCCCATGCCACCATCGTCTTGATCCCCTTTTTTCCCGTGGCCGCGTGCTGGTGAACGCGAACACAGGTCGAGTCGATCATGACGATGTCGCCAAAGGATGCCATTCAACACCCGTCGGTCGTCGACACGGGGAACGCCGCGCGGCTTGTTGGGAAGAAGTGGCGAAATAATCGACCATTCCTGGTCCGTGAGTTCGTAGCGGCGGCGTGTCATCATGGCTCCTCATTCGGAAGCCTTGAATCACGAGGCACGCAAAACGCCAAGAACATTAATGGGTTTACGCCCTAGCATTACAGTTGCATATCTATCTGTGGTCTGAATCTATGGGTCTCCATGATTCGGAGGTCATGGATGACAGGTGCATCAATCGAGACTACGCTTGAGCTTTGGGCATCATCGTTGCGCGACGTGAAGGCTCGCATGCGCAGACTGTTTACGCAGGAGCGAGTTGCAGCCTCTGCGAACCTTTTCCTGGACGGCTTGCTGGGTGACGAGCGGCGTAAGACAGGTTGGATGCGTGCTGAGGCGGCCGGTGATCCCGGCCCGTGGCGGCAACAAGCCATTCTGGGGCGCGGGCGCTGGGACGCGGACGCACTTCGCGACATCGTGCGAGAGTATGTCGTAGAAAACCTCGCCACGGATGATGCGGTCCTGGTCATCGACGAGACGGGCTTCCTCAAGCAGGGCAAGACATCGTGCGGTGTTGCACGTCAATATACAGGTTCGGCTGGCAAGATAACGAACTGCCAGATCGGTGTGTTCGCCGCCTATGTGTCCGTTCGCGGTCATGCCTTTATCGATCGGGCCCTGTACTTGCCCAAAAGCTGGACCGGCGATCCGGCAAGGCTGGCAGCAGCTCATGTTCCTCAGGCTACAGCCTTCGCTACCAAGCCAGGCCTGGCTGTCGAGATGATACGGCGTGCGCTGGCAGCCGATGTGCCGTTTTCATGGGTGGCCGCAGATGCGGTCTATGGCGTCGGGGACGTTGAAGGGACCCTGCGTCGAGCCTGCAAAGGCTACGTTCTTGGGGTTAAATCGGACCACCATTTCGGCTCCTGGTCGGGTAAGCCTCCGGTCGCCGGCACAGCGCAGGAGATCGCCCGTGATCTCGATCCAAGTGCATGGCAACGTCTTTCCGCCGGTGAGGGCACCAAAGGCGCGCGGCTTCATGACTGGGCCTATTGCGAACTCGCCGACCTCGATGCCGACGAATACAACGAGACGACATCTGGGCTTTGGACCCGTGGCCTCCTGATCCGGCGCAATATCAGCGACGGTGATCTCGCATTCTTCACCACATGGTGCCTGGCCGGGACGGACATCCAGACGCTCGTTTCCGTTGAAGGCCATCGCTGGGCGATCGAAGACAGCTTCGAGACCGCCAAGAACGAGCTCGGACTCGATCACAATGAAACCCGGTCATGGCATGGCTGGCATCGCCACGTCTCCCTCGTCATGCTTGCCTTCGCCATGATGGCGGTGATCCGGTACCGCGCCAATGACGCGACGCCCCAAAAAAGACCGCGGATGCCGACCATCAGGACTTGATCCGCTGGTCTATCCAGGAAGTCCGGCGCATCGCCATAAGACTCGCTCAGCGTCGCATAAGCCCCGCCTACGTCATCGCATGGTCATGCTGGAGGCGCGCCCATCAGGCGGCCGCTCGACGAGCTCACCTCAAAACTAAAATGCAACTGTAATGCTAGATCATTCGACGGCCGGCAAAGTCAGGCTCGGTGTAATCACCCGCGCCGGTGATGAGATGTTGCGCAGTGGTGACGGGCGCACCTGCTCTGTTCGCACAGGTCGAAGTAAAATGCTTCTCACTGGCTTCTTTCGCTCTTCCGACGCAAGAACTCGAAATGGTCGCGGTGGCACTGGCCAACAAGATCGCCCGGGCGCCTGGAGCCTGATGGTCAGCGGGGAAGCGTACCGGAGACAACCCCAAGATATCCCGCAGGCCGCAGGGCTAGTGATGGCCCGTCGCGGTGAGCAAGATAACGACCGCTACTGTGTTGAGCTGATGTGATGGTGAACTTGCAAGAAGAATGCAGATGGTGTGATCGATCGATCCAAGACGCGTGATGCTCCGTTTGTCCCACTGGCCGTTAAAGGTCGATAATGTGTTTGGAACTCGCGTCTCGGAAACCATCTTGGCCAGTGGTCATGTGCGGCCACACCCAACGGCCGCACATCTGGAAGCAAGCAATACGATCAAAACTATCTTTGGTCGTCCCCGACAATCTGAAGTCGGGCGTCAACCACGCCAGCTTCTACGATCCCGAGATCAGCCGCAGCTACGGCATGATGGCCTTCCCACTACGGCGTGGGCGTTCGTCCGGCACGGCCAAGAAAGCCTCGGGGTAAATCGAAAGTTGAAACGGAGTCCGTTTTGTCCAGACCTGCATTCTGGGCGGCTGCGCAAGCAGACTATCTTCTCACTTGCCGAGGCCAATGCCGCTATCGGCCAAGCACTCGATCGCCTCAATGATTACCTCATGCGCCGGTTGGGCGTTACTCGGCGGCAAGTATTTGACGTGCCGCGCTGTGCATGTGGAGGTAGCGGCGCTCTTCCGAAAACTTAGGCATTAGCGGCAAGGCGCGACTTCTCTTTGCGCTCGCAGCGCGTGGTGCATCCTCGAAGGTGCGGGCAGCATCGGGCGGAACGCGGAAGCCGTCGCCGCCACGCATCCTGGAGACGACGTTCATGCGGCTCTGGAAGAGCATTTCGTTCTTCGACGGGAAGCCAAGGCTCCTGTCTTCGATGCACGACGTTACAGCGTAGGCTTCTGCTTGGATTTGCCGATACCCCCTTGCCGACCCCCGCTGGCCCGTTTGACGACGAACGGCTCTCTTGCGTCGAGCTGATGTCCCCTCGGGTTACCTGGGTCTATCGAGACCAATAAGTGCGATTTAATGTTCCTGTTTTTGCGTGAATATGCAACGAGCTTGCATACGTCGAGCAAGGCTGTGGCGACCACGGCGTCTCCAAAAACATCGCCCCATTCTGCAAAGCCGCGATTGGACGTCAGGATCATCGCTCCTCTCTCGTAGCGGGCGTTGACGAGTTGGAAGAACAGATTGCCGCCGCCGGCGATGACCGGCAGATAACCGATCTCGTCTTGCAGCCGTCCTTCGCGTTCGGCTCTGGACAGGGCGGCGATGAGATCGGCCAGTGTGCAGAAGTAGACGCTTTTGCCGGCTTTGACAGCTTCGACGCCGAGCGCGACTGCCAGATGGCTTTTGCCGGTTCCCGGCGGCCCGAGGAAATGAATGGCCTCGTGGCGGTCAACAAAACCGAGTTGTGCGAGGGTGAAGATCCGATCTCTATCGAGCGATGGTTGAAACGTGAAATCGAAACCGGTCAGCGTTTTGATGGTCGCCAGGCGTCCCATCCGGAGGGCGGTCTTTATGCGGCTGTTCTCCCGCAGTGTCAGCTCTTCGGAAAGAAGGATGTCGATTGCTTCGAGAGCCGATAGTTCACCCTGTTCCAATCGACGGACAATATGGTCGAGTGCTTCAAGGGCACGCGGCATCTTCAAGCCGACAAGATCATGACGAACGCGGTCGATCATCGATGGCACAGGATCGAGAGCGGTGTTCATGTGCGGTTCTCCTGCGCCATGGCTCGGGCGACAGCGTCATAGAAGGCAAGCGGTCGCTGTATGACCCTGTCACCAGATCCATGAAGAATGATCCCGTCATTATTGATGTTCGGTCGCGATTGCGGCTGTGAGCGAAGGGTTCTGTGGCCGGGTTCGACGCGGCGCTGATGACGCCCCTCCAACACTGGATGCACAGCAATGAGGGTGCCGTCCTCGAAGATCTGAACTTCATTGGCCAGGGTATGAACCTCGACAAGCCGCCTTCTGGTGGCGTCAGGCACGCTGTAGGAGTTTCCGCCGACGCTGACCATTCCGTCTCGTGAGATCCTGCGCTCCAGTCTCAATACGGATCGGAACGGAGCCAGAGGCAAAGGCCGCAGATGAAAGCGCTCCTCGGCGAAGGCCTCCATGACAACACGCTGGGTTGTCGCGTGCACACGCGGATTGGCAACCGTATCAAGCCAATAACGGAGTTGGGCGTTGAGATCATCGAGATTGCGAGACGAGCGTGCCAGGAAGAAGTCTTCGCGGATATAACGAAATGGCCGCTCGACCTTTCCCTTCGTTTTGGCGCGATATGCTTTGCAGGCCTTCGGATGAAAGCCGTAATGGCGGGCGAGATCGAGCAGAGCGCGGTTATAAACAATGCCGCCTGTTTCGCCTTCGCCGATGACGGCAGTCTTCATTCGGTCGTAGAGAATCTCGCGCGGAACACCGCCAATCGCATCGAATGCGGCGACATGGCATCGCAGCACCGTCGGCAAATCCTGATGCATGGCGAAGCGAGCCCATATGAGACGGCTGTGGCCCAGCACCATGGAAAACAACCAGACGATCCTCGGCGTTGACGGCTCATCGGTGAAGATGACCTGAAACTGGGCGAAATCCACCTGGGCCTGTTCGCCGGGAGCTGTTTCGAACCGAACTTCAAATCCCTGCTCTGAGGTCGGACGAACGTCTCTGAGAAAGTCTGTGATAGCGGTGTAGCCCCCGACATATCCGCGATCCTTCAGCTCTCGCAGGAGTCTGCGGCCACTGAGGCCAGGATAGGCAGCAACCCGCTAAGCGGTGAATGGATCGATCACCGTAGCTCGAGGCTTCCTTGGCCCGTAAGCAGGTGCCTCAAGACCACGCTCGATATATTTGCGGATTGTCTTTCGATCGACACCGGTCTGTCTGGCGATCGCTGACACCGACACCCCTTGTCGATGCAAATCTAATATCATGACTATCTCCCCGAGTTTGATCACCGCCATTTCCCTCTCGACTATCGAGAGCACTATCGGTGATGACGCGCCGCCGGTCTTCCGGGGCGCGCCTCGGAAGACCGGCGGCAACGCTAAACTGGGGAAGATTCAAACGGCACTTCTGGGGAGTATTGATCCGGTATCGACAGGACCCCTCGCATCAACAGAGAGACGCGCAGCGCCTGGTGGTGTAGCCCACGGTCATCACCCCCGCGGCGTCCGCCGTCCGGTCCTCGCCACGCGGGATCAAGCCGGTTCGCCATTGATGCCTCCGTTAGGTCCGATGCGGCCGTCCGTGCTGCTGCGGTGATTTCGCGCCGCAGCCAGCTGCCATGCTCTCGGTCGCGGTGGCAACGCTCGTGCCAAATAAGCGCCACTTCGTAGGGAGATAGTTTCAAAGGCGGCTCGACGACTGCGAGTGGCAGCATAGAGGCGATTCGGATGGCAACGCGGCTAGCCCGCATCTCTCACAGCGCCTGTGACATTGGGGTGTTGGTGGCGGTCGGGGCCGGGCTCGCCGCCGGGGCGTGCGCGGCCGTCGCCGCGATGTGGGGCGTTTTGTCTGAGCCGGTGATGTATCCTTTTTCGTTGGTGGGTGGGTTCAGGTCCGGCGGCATCATCGGGCCGCAGCGCATATTCGGGCGTGAGCCAGAGCAAAGTCCTCGGCATATGGACAGGCCGAAGCCATCGCCACCTTGATGCGGCGGACTGAGACGCGGACCTGGGCGCCGATCTTCAACAGCTTCAATCGGATCGTGCCGCAGGCGGCATCGGCAAGCCGGGTATGAGCGAGGCCGAGGCGGCGTAGCGCACAGATCAGCACATAGGCCAACGATGCAAACCAGAGCCGCAACTGATTGGCGCGCATGGTGTGGGCGCTGGTGCGGTCGGCATAGAGATCGAGCTGGCATTCTTTGATGCGGTTCTCCATGTCGCTGCGTGCGCAGTAAAGTTCCTCGTAAAGCGGTTGAGCCGCCCAGCATTCCGGTTCCAGCGAGGTGACGACGAAGCGCGGATTGGGGGCCGCCATCGTCCATTCGGCCTTGGCCACGACCCGCCGTCGGCGTGACCAGCTGTCCGTCGACCACAGGAAGTCGCGGAAGACGCGGGCCGCCTGACCGCTTGTCCCGGCCGCAAGGCGCGCTTCCTCCAGGGCCTCGGCGATCTCCTTTTCCAGCCGCTTGTTGCGGCAAGACCAAAGACATAGTCGACGCCGTTTGCCTCGCACCAGTCCATCAGTTCGTCGCGGGCAAAGCCGGAATCGGCGCGCAGGATGATGCGGACGCCAGGCCAGCGCGTGCGGATTTGCTTGACGATCCGCCCGACCTCCTTAACCGCGCCGGCGCTGGCGTCGATGTTGGAGCGCCGCAGCTTGGCCGAAAGCAGATGCCGGCCGCAGAAGATGTAGAGCGGCAGATAGCAATAGCCGTCATAATAGCAGTGGAAGAACCGCCCTTCCTGATGTCCATGCAGCGGATCATCGGTCGCATCGAGGTCGAGCACGATCTCCTCTGGCGGCCTGTCGTGTGCATCCAGGAACAGCTCCACGAACAGCGCTTCCAGAGCCCCGGCGTCATAGGCGATCTTGTGATAGCGCGTCGGCGCGCCGGGGCGGCCGTGCTCCAGCCGGTTCAAGGTGGATTTGCCGGCAAGCACCGCACAGTCTTGCCGCTTCGGCGTCAGCCGCTCCGATAGCAGCGCAAGCACCGGGTCGTGGCGCAGCGTGTCGTGATCATCGACATCCTCGTAGCCCATCGCGATCGCCGCAATGCGCTGCCCGACCAGCGTGCGCGTGCTGTGGACCGTGCACTTCGGATCGCGGCCATCAACGAAGCAGCCGGCCACCCGGTCGAACAGCCCGATGGCCGCATCGACATGGCGAAGCAGCAGCGCACCGGCATCTGAGGTGATCGCGCCGCCGTCGAAGCCAGCGATAACTTTGTGGCCGTCGAAGCCTTTAAATTCCAACTGTGCGGAGATACAGTCGTTTGCATCGGGGCTCCGTTACGAATCTGGTAAGCCTTTGTCGTAAAAGCAGTTTCTCAGATTCTCGGCCCCGATGCACCCTTACTTTGAGAGATTCGGGCTAGATACAACAAGCACCAAGTCGGTCGCCGCGATAATAATCGCCCCGTCAGTAAGTTGGAAACCACGATTGGGTCACAATCAGCCACGCTCAGTTCGGTCAATCCATCATAGACCTGGTGGAAGCGGTCGTTGGGCTCCGAGGCGATGGCTACGTGGCGCAAGGCCGCGAAACTTTCTAACGTCCACTCCTGTTCCAGGACCGGGTGGTCGCGGCGAATGAGGCAGCTAAAGCGGTCGGAATAGAGCCTGCGCCGCAAGTAACCAGGCGTAGCAGCGCCAATCTGCCCGACCGCCAGTTCGATCTCGCCTTGCTCCAGGCGCCGCAGTGCGTTGGCCAAGACCGCGTCGTTGACCATGTCGAGATGAGGGGCACCCTCACGCAGCCGCGGCAGGAGGCGCGGCAACAGAACTAATACCAGCGAGCGCAGAGTGCGACTCACTTGGGATTCCCGAATCGGTGAAAATCTGAATCCATGGGGCAAACGGGAGGTTTGCAATGGGTTCGGCGATTGCATTGCGCGATGATTTTGATGGTCCTGCTCTGCGGCAGTTCGCGAAAGGGACCAAGGATGCCGCTCAAGCGCGGCGGCTTCTGGCGTTGGCGGAAATTTATGACGGCGGCTCGCGTACAGATGCGGCCCGGATCGGGGGCGTGACCTTGCAGATTGTTCGCGACTGGGTCGTTCGTTTCAATGAGCACGGGTCGGCCGGGCTCCTCAACGGCAAGGCTCCCGGCAATCGGCCCAAGCTGAATGATGATCAGCGCCAGGCCTTGGCCAAGATTGTAGAGCGTGGTCCGATCCCGGCTATCCACGGTGTCGTTCGGTGGCGGCGCAAGGATCTGGTCCAATGGATCTTCCAGGAATTCCGGATCTCGATGGACGAGACCACGGTTGGTCGCGAATTGAAGGCTCTCGGCTTTGCCAAGCTGTCTGCCCGGCCGCGCCACTACGCCCAGAATGAACCCGAAGTGGACGCTTTTAAAAAGAGTTCCCTGCCGCATTGGCAGCCATCAGAAGCAGCCTCCCGAAGAATACCGAGATCGAACTCTGGTGGGCCGACGAGGCGCGCATAGGTCAGAAAAACAAGATCACCCGCCGATGGGCTCGCCGTGGCACCCGACCTTCAGCGCCGCTGGATCAACGGACGATGTGGGCGTACATCTTCGGTGCCATCTGCCCCAAGAAAGGTAAGGGCGCGGGCCTCGTATTGCCCTATTGCGATACCGACGCCATGAATCAACATCTGCTGGAAATCAGCCAGGCAGTCGATGACGGCGCTCACGCGGTCCTCATCCTCGATCAAGCCGGATGGCACGTCACGCCGAAGCTCAGCGTCCCTGACAACATCACATTGCTGTTCTTGCCGCCGCGTTCGCCTGAATTGAACCCTGTCGAAAACGTCTGGCAGTTTATGAGGGACAACTGGCTGTCGAACCGCATCTTCACAGACTACGAGGACATCGTCGCTCACTGCTGTGCCGCCTGGAACAAACTCGTCGCGCAACCCTGGAAGATAATGTCCATTGGACTGCGCGAGTGGGCGCATCGGTTTTGATCAATGCATGTTGGTATAACGCTTGGTGGTCGGGAATGGCCATCGTTACCTTCCATCGCCATTCCCTTGGAGCGACGCTGCAGTTCACCGTTTGGCGAATCGCATCCAACACCGAAGGCAACTTTTCAGCCAAGCGCTCAGCCATCAGCGTTAGAACCGCGCGAGCCGCGAACCAGCAGATCGTCATTGAACATGCCCCGCAGCGTTGACAACGCTCGGCTCATCGCTGGTTGACTCCGGCCAACATGCTGGGCCGCGCGGCTTATGTTGCGATATTGTAGCAAGGCCCCGAGATCCACCAGTAGGTTTAGATCGATGGAAGCCTAATCACAATCTAAGCGATTTTGAGTTGGTGCCCCAACTGTCGCCGACGCGAAAGCTGAAAGCAGCCGTGTGCTCCATGAAGGACGCGCGCGAAAGTAACTTAAACGAGCAATTCAGCCGAACGCCCAGTCGGGCGGCGCTGCTGTGAATGGCTCTTCTCGATTATGACTCGCGCGCGATACTGTTGTTGTGGAAGCCGGATTAAAAGCGATATGTAATGCCAGCGCCGATTAGGACGGGGTCGATCCTCGCTTTACCAGTCACCTCGTTTCCGCCGACAGTGGCCTCGAAATCTGGTCTTAGGAAGATCTTCTTCGCGTCGACGTTGAGGCCCCAATGACTATCGATCATATAGTCGAAACCAACCTGCAAGGCCACACCAAATGCGTTGTTGACGTGAAGCCTCTCGGCAGTTTTGCCTGATTGATTGTAGAAATTTGTATAATTTACGCCGGCGCCCACATAGGGCCGAAAGGCCCCAAAATCGGTGAAATGGTATTGCAACGTTAATGTCGGTGGTAGCAGCCAAGTCTCGCCGACCTCACCTAAACCGGCAATTGAGCCGCCACCGCGAACCTTGGCATAGGTCGTGCCCAAGATGAGCTCAGCCGCGATATTGTCATTGAAGAAATAGGAGATGTCGAATTCTGGGAAGACCGTATCAGAGTAAGAGAGGTCGGAGCCTGCTAATCGATCAACGCGGCCAGAGTCGCTTGTGATAGCGCCAAGCGCGCGCAGGCGCAGCTGCCAAGGGCTGGGGCTGGCTGCAATCGCGGGCGCATAGGGTACGCTGTCTAAGTCGGACGCCTCAGCCACAAAAGCCGTAGCGACAGTCCCTGCGACGATAATGGCGTAGGCGGTTTTGATGATCGTCATTTTTGTCTCCGTTTGGTAATCGTCCACGAGCTGCGTCGATAGCGAAAGTACAACTTGTATTTGGGATAGCGGTTGAGAGTGTGAGCAGCCGGAGGCTAGTAGTACTCGGCCGCTAATCCCCGTCGCAGGCATGCTTACTGGCCTCATTCATTGTTCCTAGGTCCACATTCATAACGCCCGGTTTCAGTGGGATTTTCAACGAAAGCAGCGAAAGCTTCTCGCATTGCTCGGCTCCTGGCGGCGTTGACTGACAAATGCACTAACTTTTGACGGCAGTAGACTTTCAGAACGCCGGGGGGCGCTCGTAAACGACCAAGCATGTACTGTGCCAAAGGAGAAAATCATTTTAAAGCAACGTATAGTGCAACCTCGTCTATGTCGCAGCCTCGACACATTGTCGGAGATCGCACAACGCAATTGGCTATCAATTGGCCTCGGCAGTTATCTAAAGCGAATCGAGGAATTGACCCCGCATATTGCCTCACCGAATAATGTTACCAAACGATTTGGCGGGTGGAAGAGCCGGCGTGATCGCCATCCAGTCGCCATTTAGGATCTCAAGGGCCGACTCCTGACGCCAGGCGGCATCGTAAACTTAACGGCAAAGAGGCGAGACCATGACGCCGTCCTATTTTGTCGGTCATGCCCGGGCGATTTTTGCCCACAGGTTCACCGCCGCTGCGCGCAATTCGCGATGATGGCTGGAAGGGATGTCGTGGCGCGGGATGTGGAACAGGTTGGCAATCGGGTCATGGATGGAGACGAAGCGTTGTAGATGTCGCTGTGACTTGAAGCGCTTCATGATCCGCTCTCGCCGCCGGACTGGTTGGTGGGAATTCTCCGCCCGATTGTTCAGGCCTTTGTGGGAGCGATGCTCGACACCGGGCATGATCTCCCGCTTTGCGGCGTCGTAGGATCGAAGCTTATCGGTGATCATCACCCGCGGCGCGTGGCCCTGCCCTCTCAGGAGCTTTCGCATCAATCGCTTTGCGGCCTTGGCATTGCGGCGGTTTTGCACCAGCACCTCCAGAACAAAACCGTCCTGATCAACGGCGCGCCACAGCCAGTGCCGCTTGCCTCGGATCGAGATGACGGCCTCATCGAGGTGCCACTTGTCTCCAAGCTGGCCGGATGAGCGACGACGGATGTCGTTGGCGAAATGCCGGCCGAACTTCTCCGCCCACAGCCGGACCGTCTGATGGGAGACAATGATCCCACGGGCAGCCAGCAAGTCCTCGACCAAACGCAGGCTGAGAGGGAAACGGAAATAAAGCCACACGGCGTGGGCAATGATTTCAGCGGGAAAGCGATGGCGGCGATATAGCGGATCACAGTCTGTCATGACCCGTCATCGCACATCAAATTCCACGTTTCGTTAAGTTGACGATGCCAGTTAAGTTTGCCGCGTCAACCAGCGTTTTCCTCAACATTGATGTGAAATGGACACGGCAACATCTGGTACATGGATGCCTGCTATCAAAACAATCGATTTTCTCAGTTCCCGACCAAAGTATAAGAGTGGGCAAAGTGGCGTCGTGCGACGCATCATGAGGAGCATACAAATAGTGAATATCGTTTCCCTGATTAATATTCCTTCCTTTCCACGTGACCCCGGCCATACGCCTCCCTCCGAGACGCCTCCCCCCTCTAACGACTTAAATTTGGGGCTGGGGAACGGCGATAACATATTCGCGGCGGGCAGTGGCAACGACCGGATTTGGGGCAACCGCGGCAATGACTGGATCTTCGCCGGGCCAGGCAACGACACGGTTTTGGGGGGGCCGGTAACGACACGCTCTATGGCAACTACTCGTATTCGTCGTCTCGCGGTGTCGGCTCGGAGGGGGATGACGATCTTCTCGATGGCGGCGACGGCGACGATCGCCTTGTCGCCGGTGACGGTATAGATACTCTGACTGGCGGCGCTGATCACGACCGGTTCGTATTCACGTTCAATGACCCGATGTCCGGTTCGAATCGTGTCGTCACGAGAGTCACGGATTTCGACCCGACCGAGGACGAAATTGTATTGGACCTTTTGGACTTCGACCGTTTTGGCCGACCACCCTCGGAGCAGGGAACCGTTGGGAACTTCATCAACCACCGGAGCCCTATCGTGTTGACCAATCAAGGCTTCACATCTGCCTCTGAGGCCGCGAAATCTACCCCCCCCAAGAAGTTCGCGGCGACATCTTGGTTTACTACGATGCTAAGGCAGGCGGCGCAGTTCTGGCCTATGTTGACGGTGAAAACACCGCGCATGAGTTCGCCCACCTGGACAATCTGACGATGGCTGACGTAGCCTCCTTGACCTCGAACCATTTCGATTACTCCTGACCGGTAGTCCGCACGGGAGCACCCCAGCGCTTCCTCACTCTGAACAGGGGCTCCCGGCGCCACGCAGGTCCATCACATCATTGGTCATCGGTGATCTTTCCAAAAGGTTGTGCTTGAATAAGCCAATCCTACCGGAAAAACCCGATGACCACTTATATCGTGCTACACCAGGTCTCGGACATCAATGGAAGGGATTTGCTTCCGCTCGACAAAGTTGGTCTCGCCTGCAGCAGGTCGCGCAGTCGCTGCAAACGGGCGAACGCGAAGTTTCACTGCCAAGACCGGTCGCCAGCCTAAAAGCAGAAAACCTGCACGTTGGCGCACCAGGAACGGTCGCAATTGTGCGCGGAGCCTCCTTTGAACTGCGTGCAGGCGATGCGATTGGAGTGATCGGACCTAGTGCGTCAGGCAAGTCGTCGCTGGATCGCGGCCTCGTCGATCTTTGGCAACCTTTGACTGGTGCTGTTCGTCTCGACGGCGCATCTCTGTCCCAGTGGGATCCTGCTGCCCTGGGACAACATATCGGATACCTGCCCCAAGACGTGTCGTTGTTCAGCGCTCGATTGCTGAAAACATCTCCCGCTTCGATCTCAATGCATCATCTGAAAAGATCATCCGTGCTGCGAAGGCCGCGGGTGTCTACGAGATGATTGTACAATTCTCCGACGGATTCGATACCAAGGCCGCTCCGCCTAACCGCCGCATGTCAAACCGATAGCCAAACTGTTCGAGCCATCCCATCAGTTTCTCCATCACATAGAACAGCACAATACGCAGTTAAAGTTTGGCGCAATTGGAGATTGATTTGCAAAGCCGGGGAAACGTCAATTTCGTCAACAAGGAAAACAAGACCTCAATCGGAGGATACGTCTCGGAGTCCGCAAGCGGTCCCTTGCACGGGCTCTCGGCTGCGGTGTATTGAGGCGTAACGGACTTGTGAACAGTCGCATGCAAAAGATGAACAACAAAGCGTTTAGGCTTACCTTCTTGGTCTTTCTGAACAACGTCATGCATAATGAGCCGTAGAACTTTGAAACATTCAAGCAGCTGTAGGCGCGCTCTTGCGCCCGGTTATCGGCAGCTACCGCTCCGTAATCTGTTTATGAACCCTCCGGGCGAGGATGTCATTCGATGCCGCAGTTGAGGGACGACGGCGCTGATCAGCTTTCGAATGTGGTTGAGCTGAAGTCGCTTTCCTTTCAGGAACCGCTCGCGATTGGTCTGATGCGATTGAGGGCCCAGCGCGGGTTGACGAACAAGGACCTCGCCGAGCAACTCGGCGCGTCGGAAGCCTATATGTCCAGGTCATCCGCGGCATGCGGGATGTCAAGCTGTCGATCCTCGACAAGATGCAGCGCGAGCGAAATGTCACGATCGAGGATTTGTTCAAAGTCACGGAAAGTGACCTTGCTCAGATAGCGGCATGGAGAGCCCGTCGAAAGCCACCGACGAGCTGACCTAAGCTAAGGCTCGCGGTTACACGCTTTCGACGTGGACTATTGATTCAGGTTGAACCAGAACCGCTGCTTCACGCCTTGGTCATTCGAGATATCGAAGAAATAGGGCTCAGTGCGGCGCGGCCGCGGCGTAACGATCTCCTCAATGCAGCTATCGCCGCGGTCGCCAAAGCTCCGCCGTATTGGTGATGAGCACTTCGGAAAGTGATTGCGGGGCACCGTCCTTCACGAAAAAAGCACTCGGCAAAACGCACGGTCGGCGAGACGGCGTTTTGCCCAAGGAAATGGCACGGGAAAGCATTGCCGGCAGCAGCCCCTGTCTCGCCGAGAGTGGCGGTTAGACCTGCGAGCGAGACCATCGCGCATGTCGTCTGCAGGCCGGCGAACTCGATCTCCTCGGCAGCCTTGGGCGCCGGCCAATTTGACGATGGTTCCGTCGGAGGCGAGAAACGCGCTCCCGCTCAACGCGCCTTCAGGTGTGATCGTCTGCAGATCGAGCCGCTCGGCGATCGATGACGTATCGAGAGGTTCTTGAGGGGCAGGGATCGGGTCCCTCTGCATAGGCTTTCTGATAGTAGCGACAAATCTCGAAGCCGCATCCTCCTCCACGGCGAGCACCAGGGTATTCGTCGTCCATGCAATGGTGCAGAAGAGGAGGCGAGTAATACCAACGAGCGCTAGTCAAAACCGGTGCGCCCAATCACGCATTCCAATTGACATGATCTTCCACGGCTGCGCGACCAGCTTGTTCCATGCGTCACAGCAATGGGAAACGATGTCGTCGTAGTCTTTGAATATCCGGTTGGACAACCAGTTCTCCCTCATAAATTGCCACAGGTTCTCGACAGGGTTCAATTCGGGCGACCGCGGCGGCAGGAACAGCAGGGTGACGGTGTCGGGTACTTTGAGTTTCGGCGTGACGTGCCATCCAGCCTGATCAACGATCAGCACGGCATGAGCACCTTCATCGACCGCCTGGCTGATTTCGAGCAGATGCTGGTTCATGGCATGGTTCATGGCATCGGTGTCGCAGTAGGGAAGAACAAGGCCCGCAGCTTTGCCCTTCTTGGGGCAGATGGCGCCGAAGATATAAGTCCACATCGTGCGTTGATCGAGTGGTGCCGAAGGCCTTGTGCCCTTGCGTGCCCATCGTCGGGTGATCTTGTTCTTCTGCCCTATCCGAGCTTCGTCGGCCCACCAGAGCTCAATCTCGACGTTCTTGGGGAGCCTGCTTTTGATGGTTGCCAGTGTGGCGGGGAAGTTTTTTTAAAACTCTCCAGGTCACCCTCGTTCTGGGCGTAATGGCGCGGACGAGCAGACAGCTTTGCAAAGCCGAGCGCCTTCAATTCGCGGCCAATGGTCGTCTCGTCCACAGAGATCCGGTATTCCTGGAAAAGCCATTGAACCAGATCCTTGCGCCGCCAGCGAACGACGCCATGCACTGCTGGTATCGGCCCGCTTTCGACAATCTTCGCCAAAGCCTGGCGATGCACAGCGGAAAGCTTTCCTTGATTGCCAGGCGCTTTGCCATTGATGAGCCCCGACGGGCCACGCGCATTGAAGCGAATAACCCAGTCGCGGACAATTTGCAGGGTCACGCCTCCGATCCTGGCCGCGTCGCTGCGTGAATGACCATCATAGATTTCGGCAAGGGCAAGAAGCCGCCGAGCCTGTGCCGCATCCTTCGTGCTCTTGGCCAATGCCCGCAGGGCAAAACCGTCGAAGTCATCGCGCAGTGGAATTCCCAATGTCATCCGCAAACCTCCGTTTGCGACAGAGATTCAGAATTCAACTGATTTGGAAACCGCAAAACGAGTCAGAAACCGCTCACGTTGGTATAAGCCGTCTTGCGCCACGATTCATGCTTGCATCCGTCATCGGGGCTCATGTCCTCATCAACGTGGACGTGCTTGCCAGGCGCCTCGATATTTCCGTTAACCTCGTCGCGAAGCTGATCGTCATCAGAGAGATCATGCATGTAAGCACCCGCATCTTCATGTGATCGTCGCGCTGGGCAATGCCAGCGGGAAGATGCTCAATCCTAATATCCGCGACTTCACCGAGTGGCGCACCCGCTTCGCCAAAAAGCCCGGGAGCGCGGAATAGCGACCGATTGTCAAAAGCGCATCGAGCGTGCTGGTCCATCGCGATGGTTTCCAGCGTCATGTATCGCGAGCGCTGAACAGCCCACTCGTCATTTTGCTCTAGTGTGACGTCCCAGAGATTGTGACTCGTTGAGCAAAGGTATTGGATAAGACTTTGCCATCTTTTCGCGGGCTTGGTCTGTCGAGAACATCCATCGGATTTGAGCACCACTTTCGGTTCGACGCCGCTCCCAGGCGTCAACCGCGGATTTGAGCAAGTCGCGGTTGTCGATACGGCGGTCAAGACACTGTCGGCGCATGACGCCGATCTCGATCTCAGCCATATTGAGCCAGCTCACGTGGCGGGGCGTGTAGTGGAATTCCAGACGTCGCAAGATCCGACGCGCCTCGGCGGCTGGGGAGGTCTGATAGACAGCGCAGGCCGTGTGGGTCGATAAATTATCCATCACGATACGGACCCGGTCGGCGTCGGGATCATCGAGGTCGACGAGGTCGCGCATGCAGACGGCGAAGTCCTCGTTGGCGCGCCGATCTGTGACCTTGACCTTGCGCCATGACCTATTGGCGTCGACCATAACGAAGAGGTTGGCCGTGCCATTGCGCTTGTATTCGGAGTCGTAGCGGTATCGCTTCCCCGGTTTCCGCACGATAGGCACGCGCACCTCGCCGATGAGCTGGATCGGACTTTCATCGAAGCAGACGACTGGCCGCTTAGGATCACTCGGCTCGGTGTAGAGATCGAGGAGATCCTCCATCCGGGCGATATATTCGCCATCGATTTTGGCGTAGTGGCCCCATAAATCTCCGGACATGATCTCTCACTTAATAAGTGAGCGAGGTAATGTGCCCATTATGACCAGTCACCATCCGAAGATAGAACTGCTGTCGGGTCCTGAACGCCGCCGTCGCTGGTCGACAACGCCTGCAACGAAAGCCGCTCGTGGCCCAACGTCAAACGCGTCTATCGGGTGATGAAGGTGCATGGCCTGCTTCTTCAACGCCATACAGCGGCGATTGATACGCGCCGCCACGACGGCCGCGTTGCCGTGGAGCAGTCGAACCTGCGTTGGTGCTCGGACGGCTTCGAAATCGGCTGCGACAACAAAGAGAAGGTCCGCGTTGCCTTTGCTCTCGACTGCTGTGACCGCGGGGCCATCGCCCATGTGGCGACCACCGAAGGGATCAAGAGCAAGGACGTGCAGGACCTTGTCATCACCGCCGTCGAGAACCGCTTCGGTCGCATCAACACCCTTCCACAGCCCATCGAGTGGCTGACCGACAACGGCTCGTGCTTCATGGCGAAGGACACGAAATCGCTGCTGCTCGATATCGGCATGGAGCCTTGCTCGACACCCATTCGCAGCCCTCAGTCCAACGGAATGGCCGAAGCCTTCGTCAAACCTTCAAGCGCGACTACGTCTCGGTTAATCACATTCCGGACGCCGAAACCGTGATCGCCCAACTGCCTTTGTGGTTCGAGCACTACAATGCGCTTCACCCACAAAAGGCTTTGAAATATCTATCCCCGCGTGAGTTCTTAAACCGTCAAACAGAAGTCTGATCCTGTCCGGTTTTTATGGGGCAACTCGCAGCCGCCGCGCGCAGTCTTGGTTCGGCGGGCAAGGTCAGCAATCGTTACGAAGGGGTTCGGCGCGATGGTGAACTCCATTCCATGATGTTCGCCGGTCCAGATCGCGTGCATGCCGCCTCTGTCGGCGATTTCGCAAAGCGTGACGAATTGCTCGTAGAGCGTCTTGTGGTCCTGCTCAGCATCCAGGCGCTCCATGTGAACGAAAAGTGAGAATTTCATGAGCGTGCGCCCTTCTTCACGGTCGGATGGACAGTGCCGCCGGTCTCGTCGCCGAAATACATGCCGAAATTGCCTATAGAGCTCTCGAGAACGAAACGATTGATGATGTCGGCAGTCGCACTACTGCTAAACCAGGCCGCAGCGATCTCGGCCGCTCTCAGAAACCGTCCTTCTCGTGGGGCACCCTCGCTGGCAAGCGCGTGGTAGACGATGTGTTGGCGACCATCGCTCTTGTCCTCGTAGACCGAATAGAGAAACCCGATGGTGACTTTCAGCCCGGTCAATTGATCGAGATGCGCGGCCAGCGTGCGGGCAGGATCGCCCCCTTGGACAGTGCAATTCGGGAGCGACAGAATTTCATCCCCCAGCAGGAACACCGAGCCGTGCTGTTCGAGCACCGCGCCGAGACGAATCTCCCCCTCGACGGCAGCGGAAACGGCCTTGCCTGCCAACCTCGGAGTGAAGTAGCCGCCACGTACATAGCCCAAACCATTTAGGCCGCTGTTTTCGAAGGCGATGACGCGTCCGATCATGATGACATGATCGCCCGCATCAATGATGTCCTGCATCGAGCACTCGAACCACGCCGCCACATCGGAGAATATCGGGCAGCCGCTCGGACCACGCCACCAATCTACTGCCGCGAACCTATCCTGCACTGGTCGGGCGAACGTGTTGGAAACTTCTTTTTGCGTTTCAGACAGGACGTTGATGGCAAAACGCGCCGCACCGGTCATCGTTGCATAATTGCGCGAGGTCTTGGCAACGCAAACGAGCAGCAGGGGCGGATCTAAGGAGACCGACGAAAAGGAATTGGCCGTAAACCCGATCGGCCTACCCGCCGCATCGCTGGCCGTGACCACTGTCACTCCGGTCGCAAATGCACCGAACGCGTCTCGCAAGACTCTCGGATCGATAATTTTCGCAGTCATCTCGGTTTCTCCAATGAAAGAACGCAAGGGGCAAAACACCGCCATTTGGCGGCTCTTCCTTGGGTTCTGTTATGTTTTGACCGACGTTTTGGCCGATCGAGTAAATCTCTTCCTTCCGTGAGACAGGCATCTGCCGTTCGGTTCTTGAACCATTCTCCAATGCGTGACCTGGCCTGTGGCTTCGGTCACAGAGTGGCGTTCTGCTCCCGGTTTCCCATTCTCCTGAAAGAGCGCAGCCCAGACCTGCCGGGCTCGCTAGAACGACATCAGGACAACCGGGATATCGTCGACGCGCCTTCCATGGTGGTGGGGTAATCCCCAATTTTTAACGGGGCTCGGCGGTAGAATTCACGCGGCCATTTTCAGTTTCTGTGCGGGTGTGATGCCGCCGATGCCCATATTGGGCCGTTCGTTGTTGTACGTCCATAGCCACTGCGTGGCGAATTCCTGTGCCTCCTCGATACTTTCAATGATGTATTGGTCGAGCCATGTCGGACGGTGCGGTTGTAGCGCTCGACATAGGCATTCTGTTGCGGCTTTCCGGGCTGGATGTGGCTCAAAGCAATTCCTCGCGTTTCGGCCCACTCCATCAGTTTGCCACTGACGTATTCAGGTCCACTATCCACACGAATGGCGAACGGTTTGCCGCGCCATTCGATGATCTGGTTCAGACTGCGGATGACGCGTTCAGCAGGCAGCGAGAAATCCACCTCGATGCCCAACCCCTCGCGGTTGAAGTCGTCCAAGACAGTCAACAGCCGGAATTGCCTACCGTCTTCCAAACGATCCGCCATGTAATCCATGGACCAAGCCACGTTCGGTGCTTCCGGCACGGTCAAGGCATCGGGCTTGTCCCGCTTCAAACGCCTGCGTGGCTTGATCCTGAGGTTCAATTCCAGCTCACGGTAGATGCGGTACACGCGCTTGTGGTTCCAGCGATGTCCCCGGACATTGCGCAGGTAAAGAAAGCACAGGCCGAAGCCCCAGGTCTTCTTCGCCCTCGTCAGCCCGATCAGGAGATCGGCAATCTGCTCGTTCTCGTCGTTCAGCTTTGCGCTGTAACGATAACATGTCTCGCTGACATCGAAGGTACGGCAGGCCAACGCAATGCTGACCCCACGCAACGCCACTGCTTTCCCAGCCATCTCCCGGCGTTGAGATGGCCGCGTCATTTTTTTCCAAGAGCCTCCTTCAGCAGTTCTGCCGGCATGCTCATCTCGGCATACATCTTCTTCAGCCGACGGTTCTCATCCTCCAGAGCCTTCATCTGGCTGATCATCGAGGCGTCCATGCCGCCATACTTCGAACGCCACTTGTAAAAGCTAGCAGTGCTCATCCCGTGTTCCCGGCATAACTCCGGCACAGAAACGCCGCCTTCTGCCTGGCGCAGGATGGCAAGGATTTGAGGTTCGCTGAATCTGCTCGTCTTCATCAAAATCTCCTCGATCATAAAGCCGGAGAAAATTCTACTTTTGAAGCCCGTTAATTACCGGGGGGATTACCGCCCAACTGCCTTTGTGGTTCGAACACTACAATGCGCTTCACCCACAAAAGGCTTTGGGATATCTATCCCCGCGTGAGTTCTTAAACCGTCAAACAGAAGTCTGTTCCTGTCCGGTTTTTATGGGGCAACTCCATGAGATGCGTCAAAGTCATGCATCGGCATTATCGCAACGTGGTCTGGATTGGTTATGGGTGCGTAGACTGCTGGTTCGTCAGATTCGCCCCGCATTGACCCCACGACGGTCGGAGCGACTTCTGGCGCGTTGCCGCGGAACAGAGAAGCGTTCAACCACTGAACCGAGTGTAGCGAGTAGTCTGTACCCATTTCTACGCTTGGCTTTCTAGTGGCGTAAAGGGCGGAATAATTGTCGACGTAATCCCTCGGAGACATTGTCTCTACGTTTCTACCCGCGGAAATACGCGAGCCGTGGTCGCCATGAACGACGATCGTGGCATCCTGAAACCTTTTATCGCTGACAACCGCATTAAAGAACTTATCCAGTTGCTTGGCCAGACAGAGCGTTTGAGCGAAGTAGAATCCATATTCTTCCGCGCGCGCCTCATCTAGCTTTTGACCTACCAACCCGCGTGCTTCCGTAAGATAGGATCTCGAAACCCAACGGTTCGTTGGTTTGCAATCTTTGTCGTAGACGGCAGGACTGTGCGGAAATAGAAAATGCCCAAAAAAGGCGTTCCCACGACCTTTATCTAGAATTGTGTTCTGAAACTGTTGAAGCCAGTAAGGAAAGGCTAGTTGGTCGTAAGATCGCGGATGCCATTCCTGCAATTCCGTCTCGAATGTCCCCAACATATTGGAGGCCGCGACTCCAACTGCTGCCATTGCAAAGCTTCTCCTGTTTCCATCCACCAGCGCCTTAACATCCGCCAGTGCCGCAGTAGCGGGAGGAACGTCCCGGTATGGTCCGCCCTCGATTCGCTGCCGTTCAAGAAACCTAGTTCCGTCAAATGATGCGAAGGTATGGCAATCGACTTTGATTTCGGTTTGGCAGTAATCTAGATGAGCAGACTGGAAGACGGTGACTGCTAACCCTTGTTGATGCCACAGATCGAACAACGACAATTCCTTGAAAGTCGTTACCTTGCCCGGGTACGCATAATGCGATCCATCGCCGGGGAAATTATACGAATAGTCCATGTTCAAGGCGGCTGGGACCGAAACTTGAGTAAGAACGTGCCGACTGAAGGCCTTTGAATGGAGCCGAAATCCATACTTCTGAAAAACCTGCAACAATGCGGCTTTGGCTTCTGCTCCATGTGGTAAATTTGTGTCGATCCCAGAAATGCCGATCATTTCATCAGTCACGATATAAATCACGGCCGGGGCAGATTCTTCGGCGCTCGCCTCAGTAATCAAGCCGCGGTCAAGAATTGTAGAGCCCAGTAAGGCTACCGCAAATGCGGCCATCATGCGGGGCACAGCGGCCATGAGCTTGAAGAGGGTAAGAGTAAGAACAACCAGTCCAGCGAGCGCCGATGCGGCGGCGCCCCACGTTCCGATGTGCTCTCCTAGTTT
The DNA here is from genome assembly GCF_042140505.1 of Rhizobium sp. T1470. Classification (NCBI taxonomy): domain Bacteria; kingdom Pseudomonadati; phylum Pseudomonadota; class Alphaproteobacteria; order Hyphomicrobiales; family Rhizobiaceae; genus Rhizobium; species Rhizobium sp. T1470. Next base: position 216,615 of record NZ_CP148093.1, on the reverse strand, counting down.
CCAGAAGAGACCGTATGAAAGATCGCCAAAAAGGAAAAGCGTAATGGCGAGTGTTCCTGCTGTTATGACATTGCCAACAGCTCCCCATTTATAACAAAGCGATGCAATCATACCCAAGGTAAGCCCAAGAATAGCAATGCAAGCGATGACGGCGTAACCTGCATCGCTTCTGGGATCAATATACACGCCCTGAAAAGCATCAATGATCGGAGTAACCAGAATTACCAGCGGTGATAGTAGTAACGCGATGCGTTTCATTTCTGCTTTCTCCTATCTCTCGAACGTGTACAATATTCGTTTGCTGCCAGGTATTAGGTGCTTACTTAGCACCCGAGCTTTCTGGCTCAACGCGCTCTCAAAAGACTCTTCGTCGTAATCACGGAAGATGTCCTCTCGACCCGCCAACATGCGTCGCACAGTTTCGTCGTCCTTGGGGACGAATTCGATAATTCCCTTTGGCGCAACTTCGGCCACCCACGCGACAACCTCGGCAAGGGGAACGTTGTGAGCAATTGCCAAATGATGTTCGAAGGCTAGCGCCAGAACAGCATCTGCCGAAAACCGTGAACTGAATCCTTGACGCTCCCACTCGCCCCACCCTTGGCTCGGCGATGGATTACGTGCATCAAGATAAAGTGGAAGAAAGTTCCTTGATGTCTGGACTGATCGGTCGAACGCAGCATCGAGCGCGTGCGGATCGAAATCAAATCCGATCGCCTTTTCTGCACCATTCTCCAAAGCTACGTAGCTAAAGTCACCCGTATTACAGCCAAGATCGATTATTGTTCGCGGCTTATGTTGAGCGACAAACTCTGCGACGTACTGCCCCTTATCACTTCTCTGGGTAGCTGTGTAGGTGTTGTTCGCCGCGTATCCTTGCCAAACCGTTTGCTTTCCAACATCAACTTTCAGTCCACCAATCCAGCTGTAAAGTTGGGCGAGCATGGCACGGAAGGCACCCTTAGGAAGCCGTCTCGCACTCGAGCTTCCAAGATCCGCCTTGGTCTGTGATGTCTTAGAGGACTGCAGCTTTGCAGGCAAAATAATATGTGTAAACAACTTATGGGACAGCCAATGTCGGGCACTCAGCAGCTTTACGAAGTCCGCACTCGGCACCCCTTCGAGATTGCCGCGATACCAGCTGTGGTGCGTAATGTCGAAAATGGAACGCAATAACAGGGGAATCAGAAACTGCTCACAAAATTGCTTATGGCCATACCAAAGCTGCCCATCACGGTACGGTTTTATCGACAGATGGTCGATGAAAGTTGGCCGCGACCCTTCAAACTGAACGTTATAAGCGGTCGCATCCGATAAGCAAAAACCCTGATCAAGTAGATCAAGCTGCAGTTGAAGATGAAAAAGAGCTGCCGCCTTCAATCCGGCAAACGACCACTCGTATGGGTAGGTGATTTGCTCCAGGCGGGGATGCTGCAGAACTCGAGCAATACTTCCTTGAAAAAGCTGGTGAACGCTCGGTTCCGCGTCTGAAAAGTCAACAAGTCGCCGTTCATCGACGAGCTGACGCATCGCCTTCTCTGCACTTGCAAACTCGATGGCTGCGGCAGTATCCATCGTTCGCAAGATGCAATCTTGGAAATTGAAGACTTGACCAGAGGGATCTCTAAAGGAGCCGGGGACGCGCCCCGGCTTCGGTGCGTCCGCCACCAACTTACTTACCGCCATTCTTGCCGTTGTTCCCCCGGCCTAAAAAAGATCTGACGGCCCATCTAATCCTATTCCAATAACCGGAGACAGTTGCTCCGGCGATCGCTAACGCGCCGATCAAGCCTTGAACGAGCATGCTGCCCGTGCCCGGGTCGAGATAAGCATGAGCTGGTACAATAGAAAGGATGAGAAATCCCGCAGCACCTATAAATATCGGCATCGATGTCCCCTTCGTGTGCTGGTTGCTATTCAAGTTCAACGATCGTCAACTACCTGTGCCTGTGCCTATCATTCCGCTGTTCTTGGGTCTGTTGAGCCTCGAATGCAGGCGTGGAAGCGGCGCCTCAGACAGGGTACTTTTGGCTAAAAGCGGAGAGGCAGGCAGCGCGTCATAGAGAAGCTCGAGCGCCCGCAACACGCGTCATCAAGGCACTAGGGTTCAGCCTCTGACCCGAGCTGGACTTCCCATGACCTTTGCGCCCGCAGGAACATCGCGCGTTACTACGCTGCCCGCGCCAACGACTGCATGATCGCCAATCGTCACGCCCGGGAGAATGATTGCGCCACCGCCGATCCAGACGTGCCTGCCAATGCAGACAGGTCGTCCGAGCTGCAGCCCCGCCTGCCGCTGCTCGGGGTCATCTGGATGATCGGCGGTATAGATCTGCACAGCGGGCCCAATTGCGGTTCCTTCCCCAATCGTCACCTTTGCCACGTCGAGGATTACGCAGTTGAAATTGAGGTAAGCGTGGGCTCCGATACGGATGTTGTAGCCGTAGTCGCAGTGAAAGGGCGGACGGATGACCGCTCCAGGCCCAACCTCGCCTAGCCGTTCGCGGAGGTACAAATGCCAACGTTCGGCGGAGTCCCCCAAACCACCATTGTACCGCTTCAGCCAAGCCCCAGCAGCCAGCAAGTCGGCTTGGATTTCCGGGTCCGCTGCATTGTACATCTCGCCCGCGAGCATCTTCTCTTTTTGAGTGCGTGTCATCGTTTCTTCTCAGACCGTCCTTGATAGCGTTAGTAGGTTGTTTCCCCGAAGGTACTGTAGGCCTAATTCCGGCTCGTTTAACGGCGAACGCCAACCGCACCCACTCAAATTCTTCCGCCGTCTCCTATCGACCATACGCGATGATTGGTAAAATCGATTGTTTGGATCAATTGCATCCGCGCGGTGGATGACAACAATATTGGGCGCACGCGATGAGTCTCGTGCGGAGTTCATGGGAGGGACAAAGACGAGAGTGACCCGGCCTGCGGCCGCGGATGGGCCGCTCTCGGCTCCGCCGGACGGCCTCATCGGGCACTTCTACGTCCACAACGAAGATGATTCAGGCTTCGTCTGCGAACGCGAATGACTTCTTCAACGGCCTGCTTGTCCTTATAGATCCAGCAAAGAAAACCAATCGTGGACGCTCAGTCCCAATTGTTCGAGGTGGGACGCCAGCGTATTTGCTAGGTCACCGCCTGCTGCGCTGCAACTCGGAAAGGGCAAGTTTTCATCGCCCAATGGAAAAAGCGAGCCGTGGCGCTCCAACACGGCGGCGGCGCAGATCTCTCCGCCGCCCGCTGCAGAGGAAACGGCTTTTGCAGGGACTCTCGGAGTGAAGTAGCCGCCGCGGGCATAGCCCAGACCATTCAAGCCGCTGCTTTCGAAAGCCGTCACGCGACCGACCATCATGACGTGGTCGCCCGCCTCGATGACATCATGCATCGAACATTCAAACCACGCCGCCACCTGCGCGAATATCGGACAGCCGTTCGGACCCCTCGCCCAGTCGACAGCAGCGAAGCGATCTTCCGCGGGGCGGGCAAATTTAATGGACACATTCTTCTGGGCTTCTGAGAGTATGTTGATCGCGAAGTGCTCGGCTTTGGTCACTGTTGGGTAGTCGCGCGAAGTCTTGGCAAGGCAAACGAGCAGCAGCGGCGGATCCAAGGATACAGACGCAAAGGAGTTGGCAGTAGAACCAACTGGCCTGTCCGCCGGATCGTTGGCTGTTATGACCGTCACTGCGGTCGGAAAGGCTCCAAAAGCCTCGCGCAAGGCTCTCGGGTTGAAAACATCCGCTTTCATGCTACTCCCTCCTTGCGCGCCAGCCATTCTGCCATCGTCGCGTTGACGGCTGCTGCGGTGAGTTTCACCATGTCCTGGCCCGCCGCGGGGTCGCCGCGATATGGCCCTTCCGCTCTCTGGCGACTTGAGATCTGCAATGTCCTGCGGATTCGAGCCGCCGTCGGAAGCCCTTCTTGAGATATTATGTCTTATGGTATGCCATAATATTCTGCTGTCAAGCGACTCTTCGTGCGGGCTCACCAGAGTGGTCAAGCCCGCGCCAGGTACAGCGGGCCAGACCATAGGCGCGCTTCAGGCATGAGATGCCTGCCTCGATGCCGGCGCGGAAGTTGCGGAGTTTGCAATAGACCCAACGGCTCTTGACCATTTCTTCGATCGTGAGGCCGCTCTTTTTGTGGAAGGCCATGTCGCGCACGCGTCTCGGCTCGACCTGACATCCATGCCGCCACGTGATACCAACGTGAGCGGTTTCTGACTCGTTTTGCGGTTTCCAAATCAGTTGAATTCTGAATCTCTGTCGCAAACGGAGGTTTGCGGATGACATTGGGAATTCCACTGCGCGATGACTTCGACGGTTTTGCCCTGCGGGCATTGGCCAAGAGCACGAAGGATGCGGCACAGGCTCGGCGGCTTCTTGCCCTTGCCGAAATCTATGATGGTCATTCACGCAGCGACGCGGCCAGGATCGGAGGCGTGACCCTGCAAATTGTCCGCGACTGGGTTATTCGCTTCAATGCGCGTGGCCCGTCGGGGCTCATCAATGGCAAAGCGCCTGGCAATCAAGGAAAGCTTTCCGCTGTGCATCGCCAGGCTTTGGCGAAGATTGTCGAAAGCGGGCCGATACCAGCAGTGCATGGCGTCGTTCGCTGGCGGCGCAAGGATCTGGTTCAATGGCTTTTCCAGGAATACCGGATCTCTGTGGACGAGACGACCATTGGCCGCGAATTGAAGGCGCTCGGCTTTGCAAAGCTGTCTGCTCGTCCGCGCCATTACGCCCAGAACGAGGGTGACCTGGAGAGTTTTAAAAAAACTTCCCCGCCACACTGGCAACCATCAAAAGCAGGCTCCCCAAGAACATCGAGATCGAGCTCTGGTGGGCCGACGAAGCTCGGATAGGGCAGAAGAACAAGATCACCCGACGATGGGCACGCAAGGGCACAAGGCCTTCGGCACCACTCGATCAACGCACGATGTGGACTTATATCTTCGGCGCCATCTGCCCCAAGAAGGGCAAAGCTGCGGGCCTTGTTCTTCCCTACTGCGACACCGATGCCATGAACCATGCCATGAACCAGCATCTGCTCGAAATCAGCCAGGCGGTCGATGAAGGTGCTCATGCCGTGCTGATCGTTGATCAGGCTGGATGGCACGTCACGCCGAAACTCAAAGTACCCGACACCGTCACCCTGCTGTTCCTGCCGCCGCGGTCGCCCGAATTGAACCCTGTCGAGAACCTGTGGCAATTTATGAGGGAGAACTGGTTGTCCAACCGGATATTCAAAGACTACGACGACATCGTTTCCCATTGCTGTGACGCATGGAACAAGCTGGTCGCGCAGCCGTGGAAGATCATGTCAATTGGAATGCGTGATTGGGCGCACCGGTTTTGATTAGCGCTCGTTGGTATCACTCTTGAGAGCAAGACCAAGTTGGTCGAGTTTGGTCGGTTTGCTCAGAGAGATGCGAGCAAACGCGGCAGAAATCGCCCGGAGACGATCTACTTTCTGGGCATGACGCTGTACTGCTCGCGGAACCAAAAGGGTAACTTCAAGGTCGGGATGCGCACGGAGAAGTCTCGGCTTCGACGTAGTCTCTCGTCTCTGCAGGAGCTGATACCAGCGAGCGCAGAGTGCGACTCACTTGGGATTCCCGAATCGGTGAAAATCTGAATCCATGGGGCAAACGGGAGGTTTGCAATGGGTTCGGCGATTGCATTGCGCGATGATTTTGATGGTCCTGCTCTGCGGCAGTTCGCGAAAGGGACCAAGGATGCCGCTCAAGCGCGGCGGCTTCTGGCGTTGGCGGAAATTTATGACGGCGGCTCGCGTACAGATGCGGCCCGGATCGGGGGCGTGACCTTGCAGATTGTTCGCGACTGGGTCGTTCGTTTCAATGAGCACGGGTCGGCCGGGCTCCTCAACGGCAAGGCTCCCGGCAATCGGCCCAAGCTGAATGATGATCAGCGCCAGGCCTTGGCCAAGATTGTAGAGCGTGGTCCGATCCCGGCTATCCACGGTGTCGTTCGGTGGCGGCGCAAGGATCTGGTCCAATGGATCTTCCAGGAATTCCGGATCTCGATGGACGAGACCACGGTTGGTCGCGAATTGAAGGCTCTCGGCTTTGCCAAGCTGTCTGCCCGGCCGCGCCACTACGCCCAGAATGAACCCGAAGTGGACGCTTTTAAAAAGAGTTCCCTGCCGCATTGGCAGCCATCAGAAGCAGCCTCCCGAAGAATACCGAGATCGAACTCTGGTGGGCCGACGAGGCGCGCATAGGTCAGAAAAACAAGATCACCCGCCGATGGGCTCGCCGTGGCACCCGACCTTCAGCGCCGCTGGATCAACGGACGATGTGGGCGTACATCTTCGGTGCCATCTGCCCCAAGAAAGGTAAGGGCGCGGGCCTCGTATTGCCCTATTGCGATACCGACGCCATGAATCAACATCTGCTGGAAATCAGCCAGGCAGTCGATGACGGCGCTCACGCGGTCCTCATCCTCGATCAAGCCGGATGGCACGTCACGCCGAAGCTCAGCGTCCCTGACAACATCACATTGCTGTTCTTGCCGCCGCGTTCGCCTGAATTGAACCCTGTCGAAAACGTCTGGCAGTTTATGAGGGACAACTGGCTGTCGAACCGCATCTTCACAGACTACGAGGACATCGTCGCTCACTGCTGTGCCGCCTGGAACAAACTCGTCGCGCAACCCTGGAAGATAATGTCCATTGGACTGCGCGAGTGGGCGCATCGGTTTTGATCAATGCATGTTGGTATGATGCGGCAAGTTCGACATTACGTCATCAGGGACCAGGTCAGCGAAATCAACGCTGCTCTTCGTGGCCACTACGCCTATTATGGCATCGCCGGAAACCTTCGGTCGCTGCTCAAGGTGTATCGGGCCACGGAACGGTACTGGTGCCGAATGTTACGCAGCCGCAGCCGAGATGGTGGCCGCCTCACATGGGACACTTTCAACCAGATCAAAGAACGGAACCCGCTGCTGCGACCCAAGCTGCGGCTTCCTTACGGGAAGCTGCAAGCACTCGCGGTGCTGTGAAGCTGCCGAAGAGCGTAGTGCGGGAAATCCGCACGCTACGTTCTGTGGGAACCGGGGGCGGGTGACTGCCTCCGGTGACCCAGTCGGAGGCGCATGCGCCTCCGCTACTCGCCAACGGCTGTTTTTCTCATTTTGACAGCGAGTTGCAGGCCATTTGGTGGCACCTTTGGAGCCGTGTGGTCGGCACGATGTGTGCAAATCGCGGCGAAAGGAGTTTCTGGCGTAATATAAATGAGCGCATTGCCAGCTACCGGCATTCGCCGGTGCGTCTCATAATTACGTGCATTTCCTCAGGAACGCCCTCGACTACGTGCCGCGCAAGGTCGACGACGACTGCCTGCAGGAACTGCGCTGGATGTATGACCGGCGCGGCGCGATCTCGCCCAATGGCTGGCCAAGTGGGAGGCGCGCTATCCCAAGCTGTGCCACTGGGTTGAGGAAAACATCGAGGAGACGCTCTCCTTCTACCGGTTGCCGCGCCAGCACCACAAGCACATGAAGTCAACCAACATCTTGGAGCGGCTGAACCAGGAGATCAAGCGGCGCACCCATGTGGTGCGGATCTTCCCCGATGCGGAGAGCTGTCTGCGGCTGGTGTGGGCGCTGGCGGCCGAGACGCATGAGACCTGGCTGGAGGCCATGCGCTATCTCAACATGGAGCATCTGGCCGAGCACAAGAAGGAGATGTTACGCAAGCTGGAAGAACCCAAGGCCGCCTGACGGTGGCCGGCGGGCCGGGCGCTTTCGTTGTTGAGGCGCCGCGCCCGTCCGCCAAAATGCCAGCGGCGATGATCCCAATTTGCAGAACACTATGGACACAACTCCGGTTCCTTTTCAAAATCCCCGGCAACGCGTCCCGCCTCAGGAGAAGACCCTCTGCAACCTGTGACGAAACAGGCTCCGTCGGGGGCTGCCAATGTCCAGCAGCCCCTTTCCAGCTTATGGACCGGGACTGCACGTTGATGTCTATCCGCAGCGGATGCGAAGAAACGCTACTGTTCTTTAAAAGCGCGAGCGACTTGGTCAGTTATCGGCTTAATGAGGTACGCAAGCGCTGTCCGCTCGCCCGTCTGAATGAAGGCTTCTACGGGCATTCCCGCCACAGGCACGAGGTGTCCGAGACGCGCCCACTCTTGTTCCGGCAGAAGAATACGCAGGGTGTAATAACTCTGGCCGGTTCTTTCGTCTGTAGTTAGGTCGGCTGCTATCTTCGTCACTCGCCCATTCAGCTCCGGTGTTGTGCGTTGACTAAAGGCCGAAAACCGGAGGGTGACATCCTGACCAACGACAACTTGGTCGATATCTTGTGGCGCTAGTTTGAGTTCTGGTGTTAAAGTATCGTCACTTGGAACGATTTGCATAATCTCCTCACCAGGCTTGACGACCGCGCCGCTCGCATGGACGGCGAGCTGATGGACCACACCTTTCTGCGGAGCGCGAATATCAATGTGCTTTAACTCATCTTCTGCAGCAACTAGGCGCTCGGCATATTCGCCCATTTCGTTCTCTGCCTGACGTAGTTGATCCGAAACTTCAGTTCTCTGATCGTCTTCAATCTGAATGATCTGAAGTTCGGTTTCGGCAATCTTGCCATTTATCTCAGCGGCTGATGCGACCAAACTGCCGAGCCCTCCAGTGAGCTCGGCCGCATCTCGTTGCAAAGCGTAGACGCGGGTTGCTGGAATAATGCGTTGATTCAGCAGCGGTTGAAGATTGGCGAGTTCCTCGTTTATGATGGCAACGGCCTTCCGTTTTCCATCTTGTTGGGCGGCGAGCCCTTGTGTCTGCTTCGAGAGTTGGCGTACTCGTTCGGTCAGTTGCGCCTTTCGCCCGAGTTTCGATGAACGACGGTCATTGAATAGTCGCTGTTCGCCATCAATGATCGTGGCCACGCCGACGCTAGCTTGATCCCTGACGAGCGTTTCAGGAAACTCGATGGCTTCTTTTAAATCCCTTTCGGCCGACAGTCGCGCGATTCGCGCTGTAAGCTCCTTAATCCGCTTTGAGACGATCGCTAGATTGGCACGCGTCCGGGCGTCATCCAAATGTATAAGTATCTGGCCGGCTTGGACGCGATCTCCATCTTTGATGAACACCTTGCCGACGGTACCGCCTGTTTGGTGCTGGACGGGTTTGATGTAGCTGTCGACGACGAGCGCCCCCGAAGCGATAACTGCTCCGTGAAGGTGAACGGTTGCTGCAAGCCCGCCTAATACCCCGACGAGAAGGATAATCGCCGCAAGGGCAATTAAAGTGAGGCGCCCGATTGCGCCCTCGGCAAGGGGAGCTTGATCGTGGCTCATTGCGCCGTCTCCTCGCCTGGCACCATCAGTCGAGCAGACGCTACTGGTTCTGACTGCGGTGTCCTTCTCAGCACCTCATCTTTCGGGCCGAATGACTTAGCTCGACCATTCGCCAACACAAGTACCTTGTCGACTGCCGCAAGTGCGCTAGGGCGATGCGCGACAACGACCGCGATGCCGCCTCTTGCGCGAATCCCGAGAATCGCGCGGGACAATGCGGCCTCGCCGTCCGCGTCAAGATTAGAATTGGGTTCATCCAGAACGACCAAAAAAGGATCGCCATAAAGCGCCCTAGCCAAGCCGATGCGCTGTCGCTGGCCCCCTGATAAGGCTGATCCCCGCTCTCCGATTATTGTGTCGAAGCCGTCATGAAATTGCACGACCATGTCATAGACGCCGGCCGCCTTCGCTGCTGCAATGACTTTTTCGGATGAGGCATCCGGATCAAGGCGCGCGATGTTCTGCGCAATTGATCCACCGAACAAGGAGACATCCTGCGACAAGTAGCCGATATGCCCGCCAAGCAACTGGGGATCCCATTGCGATACAGCGGCACCATCCAGGCGCACTGCGCCCGCGATCGGTTGCCACAGCCCGACAAGTCCCCGAGCAAGACAGGATTTGCCTGACGCGCTTGGACCGATTACCCCCAGTGCCTCTCCAGCACGAAGCTCAAATGCGATGCCACGGACGATCGCGTTTTGGCTGCCAGGAGCTGCGAGATGTAAATTCTCCACCTTGAGAACATCAGCAGGCCGGGGAAGCATGATCTCGGGTAGACCGGTCGGCATGATTTGGGACAGTTGGACGAGGCGTGACCAACTGTCCCTGGCTCTAACGAATCCCTTCCACTGGCCAATAGCCAGTTCGACTGGGGCTAAGGCACGGCTCAACAGAATGGAGCTGGCAATCATGACGCCCCCAGTCGCTTCCTGTCGTATGACTAGAGTCGCGCCCACCGCAAGCACGGCAGACTGGAGCATCATGCGCAATACCTTGGATAGGGTTGACAGAGAAATGGTGAAAGAAGTCGAGCGCAAATGATTGTCAAGGAACCGGCAATTTACGTCGCTCCACATCCGACCAAGCTGATGACCGAAGCCCATTGCCAGAACCGCTTCGGAATTTCGCCTCGTCGCCTCTGCGAGAGCGAACCTCTCCGATGCTAGCTGGGCCGCCTCCTTTGCCGGCCGACGCGACTTCTGCTCAGCCATAATTGTCAGCGCAACAAGCATGAGGGCTCCCGCCAGGGCGGTGACGCCGACCCAGACGTGAAACAGGAAGCAGAGCCCGAGATAGAACGGCATCCACGGAATGTCAAACAACGCTACTGGGCCTGGCCCGGATAGGAAACCTCGTACAGTGTCGAGATCGCGAACAGACTGAAGTCCATCGCCCGGCGTCTGGACGCGGGAAGGAAGCAGAACGAGAGATTCGTATACCGATTTTCCAAACCGCTCATCGACGGACAAGCCCACCCGTAGTAGCAACAGAGATCGAATGAGTTCGAGTACTCCCTGAAACGCGTATAATGTGCCGGCGATGATCCCGAGACCGACGAGAGTGGGCAGACTATGGCCCGGAATTACCCGATCATAAACTTGAAGCATAAAGAATGAGCCGGTCAAAGCAAGCATGTTGACGACGGCGCTAGTCATGGCCAGGCCAGAAACGGCCTTCTTCATCGAAGAAAGCGCCGCCACAAAAAAGACCTGTGGCCGATTGAGATTACTGCGCAACAAAAAATATCCTATTCCTGCAGGCGTAAGGCGGGAGACGTCCTGATGTAGGCTCGTAAACGCGACAGTCTTCGGCAGGATCGAATTGGCGAGACCTCCAGTAATCTTTTCAGTAACGATAAACTTGTGCTCAGGATCGCTTTGAAGTGTCTTTCTTCATCTCGATCGAGGCGACGCTTGAAACCGACTGGAAAGCCGAAGAACCTCGTTGACGCCATGAGAACAGAGGCTCCTCGGGGAGCCTCTGTTCAGAGAGAGGGAAGCGCTGGGGTGCTCCCGTGCGGAACTACCGGTCAGCAGTACTCGAAATTATTCGAGGTCATAGAGGCTAAGTCAGCCATAGTCTTATTTTCCAGATAGCCGAACTCATGGGCGGTGTTTTCACCGTCAACATAGGCCAGAACTGCGCCGCTTCCGTTAGCATCGCAGTAAACCAAGATGTCGCCGCGAACTTCGTGAGAAGCAGCGTTTGCGGCCTCAGAGGCAGATGCGAAGCTTCGATCGGTGAAAAAAATAGGGCTCCGGCCGTTGATGAAGTTCCCAACGGTTCCCTGCTCCAAGGGTGGTCGGCCAAGAGAGTCGAAGTCAGCAGCGTCCAGTACGATCTTGTCCTCGGTCGGGTTGAAATCCGTAACACTGGTGACCTTCGGGCGTAACGAGGGTTCGGACATCGGGTCATGGAACGAGAATACGAACCGGTCGTGATCAGCGCCGCCAGTCAGACTATCTGGACCGTCACCGGCGACAAGGCGATCGTCGCCGTCGCCGCCATTGAGATAATCGCCATCCCCCTCTGAGCCGACACCGCGAGACGACGAATACGAGTAGTTGCCATAGAGCGTGTCGTTACCGTCCTGCCCTAAAACGATGTCGTTGCCTAGCCCAGCGAAGATCCAGTCATTGCCGCCGTTGGCCAAAATGCGGTCATCGCCATTGGTCCCCACGAATATGTTGTTGCCGGGCCCCAAGTTTACGGGTCTGTCAGGGGCGGAGCCGTGGTCGGGTTCGGGGAGATCGCGGTGGTCGGGCCAGGGTTCGGGGTCCGGGTCAGGGTAGTCGGGTTCGGGGAGATCGGGGTAGACGGGCCCCGCCACGGAGCCGATGGGCTTGGGGTCCAGGTCGGGGGGAGTCAGGTCATCAAGCAACTCAGGGCTACCTGGAATTTTGATCGGGGAAGTGAAATTCATTATTTGTATGCTCCTTTTGACGCATGCCACGATGCCACATGCCCACTATTATGCTCTGCCTGGCGACTGAAGAAATCGATTTTGTTGATAGCAGGCATCCATGTACCGGATGTTGCCGTGTCCATTTCACATTAATGCTGAGGAAACCGCTGGCTGACGCGCGTTGGCAAACTTAACCGCGTATCGCATCCTCGAGCTACTTTACCATACGAGCTGTTTGAATGGTCCGTTGCCGAGGCATGCGCAAAGCGCGTCCGGACCGCAGGTAGCGGCTAGACTAGTGCCCGTCCATAAACGGCTGTTTTTCTGCGGTTTTGAAAGGTTGTTTGCCGGCTGACATCGTTTCTTGGGACGCGTGATGGCACAAGACCGCGCAGGTTATGGCCCGAAGAGCGATCTGGCGGCAATGGGGTCATGGGGTATCGGCCGACGCTCGCCGGGCTTGCTCTGAACGCTGCCGGATGAGGGGTGTCAGGTCGGCCTGAGGCGGGCGAAGAGGGCGAGATTGTAAGCGACCACCGAGGACCAGACATAAGCCTTAAAGTGGTCGAGGCCGCGCCAGGTGCAGCGCCCCAAGCCATAAGCGCGTTTCAGACAAGAGATGCCGGCCTCGATGCCGGCGCGGAAGTTGCGCAGCCTGCGATAGACCCAGCGGCTTGTGACCATGTCTTCGATGCGGAGGCCGGACTTCTTGTGGAAGGCCATGTCGCGGACGCCGCAGGCTTTGGCTCCGCGCAGATTGGCGCGGCTGGCATAGCCGCCGTCGGCTGCCGACTGACGCGGCGCCTGGTCATAAAAGGCGATGTGGCGTTCCAGCATCGGCAGCAAGCGCTCGCTGTCGGCCGGGTTGCCGGTTTCGACGACGAGGTCGAGGACCAGTCCGCTTCTGCCGGTCGTCAGATTGAGTTTGTGGCCGTAGTCGACGTCGCGGCTGCCCTTGACGATGATGTCGGCATGCGGCTCGAACAGGCTCACCAGCTTCTCGCCGGCCGGGACCGGCTGCCCGGCCAGGACCCGCCGTTCGGTCTGGGCGAGGATCCGTGCGATCAGTGGCCGGTAGTGGCGGAGCTGGGCCTGCCACAGTTCGCCGGCCGGGCCCGCCGTCTGGGGCAACTGTTCGCTCGCCTGCTGCAGATAACTCAAGGTCGTGCGCGTGATCTTGAGCAGTGCGCGGTAGTGCTTCACCCGTTTGGGACGGCCGCGGGTATATTCGATCGCCCGAGCCCGCTTCTTTGCCGCGCGGCGATGGTCATGCCATGGGATGGCGCTACCCAGTGCCTCGGCCTGCTGCAACAGTCGCACCATCACCCGCACGGCGTCCCATAACAGGCTGCTGTCGCTCGGCTCATGGATCAGTGCCGCGGTGACGGTGCTGTCCACACGCACGACCTTGCCATTTTCCAGCTTCTCCCGCTTGGCGCTCGCCAGCAGCACCCGGTTGATCTCTTCAAAGGTTTGCGCCCGGATCGCGCTGATCGTCTTGTGCAAGACCGATTTCTTCGGGCTCCATCCCCACGGCAGCCGGGCAAAGGCGCGGAACGAGGCGGAGTCTTCGAGATGGAAGGCCAGTTCCTGATAACTCAGCTGGCGATGCTGCTTGAGCAGCGCGCAGCGCAGCACAGCCTCGGCCGGCAGCCCCTCGCGGCCGGTTTCCTTGACCCCTTGTCGGCGCAGGTCCTCTGTCACTTGGCTCAGCACCTCGCCATGCTCATCCAGCCACTGATACCAACGAGCGCTAATCAAAACCGGTGCGCCCAATCACGCATTCCAATTGACATGATCTTCCACGGCTGCGCGACCAGCTTGTTCCATGCGTCACAGCAATGGGAAACGATGTCGTCGTAGTCTTTGAATATCCGGTTGGACAACCAGTTCTCCCTCATAAATTGCCACAGGTTCTCGACAGGGTTCAATTCGGGCGACCGCGGCGGCAGGAACAGCAGGGTGACGGTGTCGGGTACTTTGAGTTTCGGCGTGACGTGCCATCCAGCCTGATCAACGATCAGCACGGCATGAGCACCTTCATCGACCGCCTGGCTGATTTCGAGCAGATGCTGGTTCATGGCATGGTTCATGGCATCGGTGTCGCAGTAGGGAAGAACAAGGCCCGCAGCTTTGCCTTCTTGGGGCAGATGGCGCCGAAGATATAAGTCCACATCGTGCGTTGATCGAGTGGTGCCGAAGGCCTTGTGCCCTTGCGTGCCCATCGTCGGGTGATCTTGTTCTTCTGCCCTATCCGAGCTTCGTCGGCCCACCAGAGCTCGATCTCGATGTTCTTGGGGAGCCTGCTTTTGATGGTTGCCAGTGTGGCGGGGAAGTTTTTTTAAAACTCTCCAGGTCACCCTCGTTCTGGGCGTAATGGCGCGGACGAGCAGACAGCTTTGCAAAGCCGAGCGCCTTCAATTCGCGGCCAATGGTCGTCTCGTCCACAGAGATCCGGTATTCCTGGAAAAGCCATTGAACCAGATCCTTGCGCCGCCAGCGAACGACGCCATGCACTGCTGGTATCGGCCCGCTTTCGACAATCTTCGCCAAAGCCTGGCGATGCACAGCGGAAAGCTTTCCTTGATTGCCAGGCGCTTTGCCGTTGATGAGCCCTGACGGACCGCGGGCATTGAAGCGCATAACCCAATCGCGGACAATCTGCAGGGTCACGCCTCCGATCCTGGCCGCGTCGCTGCGTGAATGACCATCATAGATTTCGGCAAGGGCAAGAAGCCGCCGAGCCTGTGCCGCATCCTTCGTGCTCTTGGCCAATGCCCGCAGGGCAAAACCGTCGAAGTCATCGCGCAGTGGAATTCCCAATGTCATCCGCAAACCTCCGTTTGCGACAGAGATTCAGAATTCAACTGATTTGGAAACCGCAAAACGAGTCAGAAACCGCTCACGTTGGTATGAGACATGGCTTTCAATTCACGGCCGATCTCGTGCCCGGCAAAAAGATCGAATATACTGGATTGGACGGTGCGTTCTTGGCGCATTGTCGGCTCCGGCGGTTACGGGTTTGTCTTTAGAATCAGTCGCTTGATCTAAAGTATACCTGAAACCGCCGGGCTTTGCCCGCGGCAATATCGCGATTCATACAATAATTTCAGCGGTTTACCGTTTGTGGATGGGCACTTAGCTAGCGCTGATTACGGTGATGCAATTCGTTGAAGGTCTTTCCGACCGTCAGGCAGCCGACGCGGTTCGCAGCCGAATTGACTGGAAATACGCGCTCAGCCTGGAACTAATCGACCCTGGATTTGATGCTTCAGTGTTGTGCGAGTTCCGCGCCCGGCTCGTTGATGGCGGTACCGGGCCGGCACTGTTGGACGCGATGCTGGCGCGCTTCAAGGAAAGTGGCCTGTTGAGGGCGCGGGGCCAACAACGCACGGATTCTACTCATGTCCTGGCTGTGGTCCGGAGTGTCAACCGGCTCGAATTCGTCGGCGAGACATTGCGGGCAGCCTTAAACACCCTGGCTCTGGTCGAAGCGGGATTGGCTCGCTGGTTTGATTTCCTCCGACTGGTTTGACCGTTATTCCACCCGTGTTGAGCAATACAAATTTCCAAAGAGTGAGGCAGCACGCGCCGCCCTGGCTCAGACGTCGGCGCAGATGGGTATCTGCTTCTGGCTGCAGTTTATACCGCGACGGCGCCGGCTTGGCTGCGCGAGCTTGCGGCTATTCAGACACTCCGTATCGCCTGGATACACCAGTATTACGTCGACAATGATATCATTCGCCTGCACAGTATCGAAGATCTGCCACCGGCAAGTATACGCTTCGATTCACCGTACGATACCGATGCCCATTAGAGCAAGAAGCGCAACACAAGTTGGAGCGGATACAAGGTTCATGTGACGGAGACATGCGACACTGATTCCCCACATCTCATCATCAACGTCGAAACCACCTCTGCGCCGGTTTCCGACAGCGCCATGACCGCGCTAATCCACCAGACACTGGCGGATCGCGAGCTGTCTCCTGCAACTCACCTACTTGACGCCGGTTATGTGGACGCCGAAATCGTGGTCAGTAGCCTCCTCGATCATAATATTGATGTCGTTGGTCCAGTGTTGGCCGATACAAGCTGGCAAGCAACGGCCGCAGAGGGCTTCGATATTTCGTCCTTCAAGATCGACTGGAAAGTGAAACAAGCTACATGCCCCCAAGGGCAAGTCACATCCGACTGGGCCATCCGCCGTGACAATTTTGGTAACGACTGTGTAGATGTCAGATTTGATCGCGCGACTTGCGCGGACTGCTTCAAGCGCCCGCAATGCACACGTTCAAAGGCTGGACCGCGGGAAATTATGATGCGCCCTCAGGCGCAGCATAAATTGCTGCAAACGCGACGCCAGCAACAGGCGACCGACACATGGCGCGCCCACTACGGCAAACGGGCCGGCATCGAGGGAACGCTATCGCAAGGGATTCGGGCTTTCGGGCTGCGACGATGTCGCTATATCGGTCTGCCAAAGACCCGGTTTCAACATGTTGTGACCGCTCTCGCGATGAACGTGGCTCGAATCGATGATTGGCTGACCGGCAGATCATTCGCTAAAACAAGGCGATCAGCGTTCGCACAAATGCATTTTAGATTGCGCTCCCCTTGTCGCCGGAATTCGGCAGCAGTATCATTACTGGGCGCCCCCCGCACAGATCCACGCGGGCGGGTTTCCCGCACGTGGCTCTTACCTCGGGTGATTGACGGCGAAGCGCACATTCGGCCATGGATGAAGGATACGAGGCTTGGGAAGGTAGTAGTCGTTGGCTAACTGCGCGATCGTTCCCACGTAGCGCCGTCCTTCTGGCTGCGCCGCCTTAGCGATCGCAACCAAAGGTCGACCATCCGATATCTGAACGCCGTGAGCGCCCGGATGTTCGTTGGAACCGCGAAGTAGGCAAAATGCCCGCCGACGATCTGACTCAGCCATTTTCCCTGTTGGGAGATCGGCCAGTGCATCCGCCGCCGCAGGTCCGCCTTGATGTCCTTGAGCTTCGCCCGCATCCGGTCGCCTCGGGTCTTCCGCTGAAGCTGGAAGTGCCCTTTGCGTGTTTTCCCGCAGATGAACGTGAACCCCAAGAAGGCGAAGGTCTCCGGTTTGCCGAGCCCGCGCCTCTTGCGATCGACCGCCGCAAAGCGACCAAACTCAATCAAGCGGGTCTTGTCCGGATGAAGCGACAGCATGAACTCCTCAAGCCTCGCGCGCATCGCAGCGAGGAAGCGACGAGCGTCGCCCTCGCGCCTCGGCTCATCGGCGGCGTCATTCTTATTCCGTTTGACGTAAGGGCGTGACGTGTGGGCGGAAGAAGTCCGACTTCGTGGCCGAGTGATTGCAACACTCGTGCCCGGTGGTGTGAGGCGCCACAAGCTTCGATGCCGATGGCGACGGAAGCTTTTGAGGAAGGCCAATAACTTTGAGCGACGAAGCTGGCGCCGCGAGACGACATTTTCTTCGGGGACACGACCAGAGAGGGCTTCAACATACAACGTTTAAAGAGAAGTCCTGAGAAAAAATTCCCTTGCCGAACCTTGATTTCGTTAACTTCAGGGCTCTCTAATAGGACTCAGCAAAATTGGTAAAATTGATTGTTTGGAAAGAATCATCGGCGTATGGACACCGCACATGCGTTTTAGAGGCCTAGATCTAAACCTCCTCGTCGCGCTCGACGCACTGATGACCGAGCGCAAGCTCACGGCCGCCGCACGCAGGGTCAAGCTCAGTCAGCCGGCCATGAGCGCGGCTATAGCGCGACTGCGCACCTATTTCGGCGACGAGCTGTTTTCGATGCAGGGTCGCGAACTTATCCCAACACCGCGTGCGGAGGCGCTCGCCCCAGCGGTGCGCGACGCCCTGCTCCACATTCAGCTCTCCGTCATTGCCTGGGATCCGATCAACCCAGCCCAGTCGGATCGCCGTTTCAGGATCATTCTTTCTGACTTTATGACACTTGTATTCTTTGAGAGGGTTGTGGAGCGCTTGGCCCGGGAGGCTCCCGGCGTCAGCTTCGAGTTGCTGCCTCTCGATGATGATCCTTATGAGCTTCTCCGGCGCGGTGACGTCGATTTTTTAATTCTTCCGGACTTATTCATGTCGAGTGCGCACCCCAAGATGAAGCTGTTTGGCGAGGCACTCGTGTGCGTCGGCTGCCCGAGGAATGAGCAGTTGCTGGGGGATCTCTCTTTCGAGACATATATGTCGATGGGGCATGTTGCAGCCCAGTTCGGACGTGCGTTGAAGCCCTCTTTCGAACAATGGCTATTGCTTGAGCACGGGTTCAAGAGACGTGTCGAACTTGTCGTGCCCGGTTTTACTTTGATTCCGCCGTTGCTGCCGGGCACCAACCGTATAGCCATTATCCCATTCCGTCTCGTCAAGTATTTCGAACAAACGATACCCCTGCGGATCGTCAAGCACCCGCTGCGACCCCTGTGGTTCACTGAGGCTGTCCAGTGGCCAGCCCTCCATAACAAGGATCCCGGGAATGTCTGGATGCGCGAGATACTTTTGCAAGAAGCCTCGCGCAGCGAATTTCAGGACGTCCTAGCTAGTGCCCGTCCATAAACGGCTGTTTTTCTGCGGTTTTGAAAGGTTGTTTGCCGGCTGACATCGTTTCTTGGGACGCGTGATGGCACAAGACCGCGCAGGTTATGGCCCGAAGAGCGATCTGGCGGCAATGGGGTCATGGGGTATCGGCCGACGCTCGCCGGGTGTGCTCTGAACGCTGCCGGATGAGGGGTGTCAGGTCGGCCTGAGGCGGGCGAAGAGGGCGAGATTGTAAGCGACCACCGAGGACCAGACATAAGCCTTAAAGTGGTCGAGGCCGCGCCAGGTGCAGCGCCCCAAGCCATAAGCGCGTTTCAGACAAGAGATGCCGGCCTCGATGCCGGCGCGGAAGTTGCGCAGCCTGCGATAGACCCAGCGGCTTGTGACCATGTCTTCGATGCGGAGGCCGGACTTCTTGTGGAAGGCCATGTCGCGGACGCCGCAGGCTTTGGCTCCGCGCAGATTGGCGCGGCTGGCATAGCCGCCGTCGGCTGCCGACTGACGCGGCGCCTGGCCATAAAAGGCGATGTGGCGTTCCAGCATCGGCAGCAAGCGCTCGCTGTCGGCCGGGTTGCCGGTTTCGACGACGAGGTCGAGGACCAGTCCGCTTCTGCCGGTCGTCAGATTGAGTTTGTGGCCGTAGTCGACGTCGCGGCTGCCCTTGACGATGATGTCGGCATGCGGCTCGAACAGGCTCACCAGCTTCTCGCCGGCCGGGACCGGCTGCCCGGCCAGGACCCGCCGTTCGGTCTGGGCGAGGATCCGTGCGATCAGTGGCCGGTAGTGGCGGAGCTGGGCCTGCCACAGTTCGCCGGCCGGGCCCGCCGTCTGGGGCAACTGTTCGCT
Source organism: Rhizobium sp. T1470 (assembly GCF_042140505.1). Lineage (NCBI taxonomy): Bacteria > Pseudomonadati > Pseudomonadota > Alphaproteobacteria > Hyphomicrobiales > Rhizobiaceae > Rhizobium > Rhizobium sp. T1470. The sequence goes on along the minus strand of NZ_CP148093.1, from coordinate 196,983 downwards.
CGCCTGCTGCAGATAACTCAAGGTCGTGCGCGTGATCTTGAGCAGTGCGCGGTAGTGCTTGATCCGTTTCGGGCGGCCGCGGGAATATTCGATCGCCCGAGCCCGCTTCTTTGCCGCGCGGCGATGGTCGTGCCATGGAATGGCGCTACCCAGTGCCTTGGCCTGCTGCAACAGTCGCACCATCACCCGCACGGCGTCCCATAACAGGCTGCTGTCGCTCGGCTCATGGATCAGTGCCGCGGTGACGGTGCTGTCCACACGCACGACCTTGCCATTTTCCAGCTTCTCCCGCTTGGCGCTCGCCAGCAGCACCCGGTTGATCTCTTCAAAGGTTTGCGCCCGGATCGCGCTGATCGTCTTGTGCAAGACCGATTTCTTCGGGCTCCATCCCCACGGCAGCCGGGCAAAGGCGCGGAACGAGGCGGAGTCTTCGAGATGGAAGGCCAGTTCCTGATAACTCAACTGGCGATGCTGCTTGAGCAGCGCGCAGCGCAGCACAGCCTCGGCCGGCAGCCCCTCGCGGCCGGTTTCCTTGACCCCTTGTCGGCGCAGGTCCTCTGTCACTTGGCTCAGCACCTCGCCATGCTCATCCAGCCACTGAGACATCGCCTTCAATTCACGGCCGATCTCGTGTTCGGCAAAAAGATCGAATATACTGGATTGGACGGTGCGTTCTTGGCGCATTGTCGGCTCCGGCGGTTACGGGTTTGTCTTTAGAATCAGTCGCTTGATCTAAAGTATACCTGAAACCGCCGGGCTTTGCCCGCGGCAATATCGCGATTCATACAATAATTTCAGCGGTTTACCGTTTGTGGATGGGCACTAGCTAGTGCCCGTCCATAGTGTGCTGCAGCAAGCGGAGGGAGGTTCGATGGCGAACTGACAACATGCAGAGAAGCTGCGCGAAAGATGAGGGTAGGCCCCTCGGGATCGGCTTTCAGGAGCGGGTCTCAAACCAGCCCAAGCTGCTGTGGTAGAAGAGCCATGGTGGTGAGCGTTGGGTCAAAAGCCGCGGACATGATCCGGGGCAGGTAGGCATCCGCAAGATGAGCGCAAGCAAACCCTTCGATGACGCGTCGTTATAATTAGAACTCTCTGACACCACTAAAACCGAGGGTGTATGGATCTCTCGGGACAAGTCCGTCGGGAGCTGATGACTGGGCGGACAGTGGACGGCGTATAGGGGGCATGAGACGGATGCAGGCTTTTGCGTGGAACTGCAGGAACCAGCTTTCTGATGCCAAGGGAGAAGCACAAGCGGCACATCGCCCGGCTGATCAATCCGCTCCTCAGGGGGTGGATCAGCTATTATGGACGGTACGCGCCAACGGGGCTGCAGCCCATACTTCGCTACGTCAATAAGACGGTGGTTGCGTGGGCAAGGCGGAAGTTCAGCGCTTTGGCAGGGGTAAAGTTCGGGCAAGTCTGTTCTTACAACGGCTCGTCGAGCAGCGCACCGATCTCTTTGTGCACTGGCAACTCGGTCTGATCGGCACGTTTGCCTGATGGGAGCCGTGTGAACTGAGAGGTTCATGCACGGTTCGGATAAGAGTTGCGCCTTGCAAGCGCGTTGAATTCAGCCGTCTGAGATGACGGCCACGGCAAAGCCTAGCGAGCAGCCGTGTACTGAGTCTTGCGTGGTGTCCGGTAACGGCCGCTGCGAAGCGTAGACAAGGAGATTGTAGGCCGGAACATACGTGAACGGATAGATAGCCCCGAAATCGAACGTGATCGGAGTAGCCGACCCTGTCTCTCAAAGGGGAAGGCGGAATCGCAGGCCGCGTCTTTGCGAGTGGTCCAAGGTGCTCCCGGGGTTCGTACCGCCAGCATGCAATCGAAGGATTTGACGTGAACAAGGGAGATCCAACCGGTTCAAGCGCAAGCTTGTAGGACCTGCCAAGCCGATGAGGCGAGAAGGGGCTGATGACCGGGTGGAAGTCAGACTGACTGATAGTACTCCGAGGTCGGGAGAGCCGGCCACATGGGGAAGCGGTCAGCGGTAGTTGAAATGTTTTTGGGCAACATGGGCTCCATTCAACGGGAGACACGGCCTTTCATGCAAAGGGAAGATCAGCTGACCATGGAAACGGGACTTGAACATATAGCAGCGAAAGCTCGGTGTGAGCCGAAACTCTGCTTTACGTCGCTTGCCTATAGCGCGACGATCAGGATGAGACGCGAGCGACAATCTGGATGAGATTCTTATGTCGCGGTTGGAGCGAAGTTATCATGTTGATTGTCGCTGGCAAGAGTTTCATCGTGTTCTGATTGCCGCTCCGCGACAAGCTGGGAAGAGCTTTTGATTGTCGCGAATGAGGCGGGTCTGCCGCGCTGGCGTTTGGCTTCCATGGCCGAACGCCGCCGGTAGCTTTCGACATTCATCTCGAAGATTGTTGCGTGATGGACAAGTCGGTCCACCGCGGCAAGCGTCATGGCCGGGTCTGGAAAGACGCGGTTCCATTCTCCGAAGGGCTGATTGGCGGTGATCATGATGGAACGCCGCTCATATCTTGCGGAGATGAGTTCGAAGAGCACGCTCGTTTCGGCCTGGTCCTTGGTGACGTAGGCCAGGTCATCAAGTAATGTTGTGCTACACATTACTTGATTAACGTGCACTGCGCAGAGATGTGGAGCTGACACGGCAAGAGCCTGCAACTGCGCGATTTTCCCACGATACCACTCCACATAACTGAATCATCGTCCGCCTAGGATGACCGCTCCCCAACCTCTACAGGAGAGCGTCATGCTTAAGGTTTTATTCCCGAAATCTTCTGGCGATTACGAATATTCGCGCTTCGGCGCGGAGCTTGAATTCTTTGCCCGGTGGTTGCTCGCAGCTGGATATCTACCTGCTGCCGCAGGTCGCCATGTCCACCGATTGAAATGCATCCTCGAGGCCACAGGAGCCCTTCAGTGTGGCCAGTCTGTAGAGGAAGCCGAATTGGACGAAGCGATAGCCCTCGTTTCTGGCGCTCTGCGCCATGCTTCCACCGAGCGTGCATATCGCCGCTTCCTCAAGGCAGAAGGACGGCTCGAAGAAACAAAGCCACAGAGGCCCGTGGAGCAGTTGCTGCTGCGATATCGAGAATATCTTCTAGACGTGAGGGGGTTATACCAGCGTGAGCGATCTCTGACTCTTTTTGAGGTTTCCAAATCAGTTGAGTTCTGAATCAATACCGCAAACGGAGGTTTGCGGATGACATCAGGAATTCCACTGCGCGATGACTTCGACGGCTTCGCTCTTCGGGCGTTGGCCAAAGGCACGAAGGATGCGGCACAGGCTCGGCGGCTTCTTGCCCTTGCCGAAATCTATGATGGCCATTCCCGCAGCGATGCGGCCAGGATCGGAGGCGTGACCCTGCAAATTGTCCGCGACTGGGTTATTCGCTTCAATGCGCGTGGCCCGTCGGGGCTCATCAATGGCAAAGCACCCGGCAATCAAGGAAAGCTTTCCGACGTGCATCGCCAGGCTTTGGCAAAGATCGTCGAAAGTGGCCCGATACCGGCGGTGCATGGCGTTGTGCGCTGGCGGCGCAAGGATCTTGCTCAATGGCTGTTCCAAGAATATCGGATATCCGTCGATGAAACGACCATTGGCCGCGAATTGAAGGCGCTCGGCTTTGCAAAGCTGTCTGCCCGCCCGCGCCATTACGCCCAGAACGAAGGCGACCTGGAGAGTTTTAAAAAAAGTTCCCCGCCACACTGGCAGCCATCAAAGGCAGGCTCCCGAAGAACGTCGAGATTGAGCTCTGGTGGGCCGACGAAGCTCGGATAGGCCAAAAGAACAAGATCACCCGGCGATGGGCACGCAGGGGAACAAGGCCTTCGGCACCACACGATCAACGCACGATGTGGACCTATATCTTCGGCGCTATCTGCCCCAAGAAGGGCAAAGGTGCGGGTCTCGTTCTTCCCTACTGCGACACCAGCGCCATGAACCAGCATTTGATCGAAATCAGCCAGGCCGTCGATGACGGCGCTCATGCCGTGCTGATCGTTGATCAGGCGGGGTGGCATGTCACGCCGAAGCTCGATGTGCCCGACAACATCACACTGCTCTTCCTGCCGCCACGCTCGCCCGAATTAAATCCCGTCGAGAACGTGTGGCAATTTCTGCGTGACAACTGGTTGTCCAACCGGATCTTCAAAGATTACGAGGACATCGTCGCCCATTGCTGCGACGCATGGAACAAGCTGGTCGCTCAGCCGTGGAAGATCATGTCGATTGGAATGCGTGACTGGGCGCACCGGTTTTGATTAGCGCTCGTTGGTATTAGCACCGGCGACGATTGGCCAGCATATGGCAACGATCGAGGAATTTCTGTCCTTGTCGGTTAGACCGTCACAGGACCTTTCCGCACTGACATCGGAGCATGTCGAAAACTTCATTCATACCTTGGGCCGCAGGATGCTGCGCCAAACGCTCCAGCACAAGGTTGCCCATCTGCGCGCTTTCCTGCGCTTTTGCGGCGATCGTGGTGAAACTGCGCGAGGGCTTGAGCGCATCCATACACCCAGAACCTATCGTGGAGAATTGCCCCCTCGTGCCCTTGGTTGGGAGGTGATCGAAAAATTGCTGGCCTCGGTCGCCAGGACTGATTATCTCGGCCTCCGTGACCATGCGATCCTCCACCTCATGGCCTATTACGGCTTGCGACCTTCTGAGATTGCAGAGCTGACATTAGACGCGATCAATTGGAAGCGACGTACACTGCGGGCAGAGCAGCGCAAGACTCGTTCCACCCTCGTTCTTCCTTTGGCTGACCAAACCATTGAAGTCCTCGACAGATATATCGCGGACGGGCGTCCCTGCGATTTGGTGACGAACTTTCTGTTTGCTAAAGTGCGTAGCCCTGTGGGAGGCCTGACGAGCTGGGGGATATGCGACATCTTCACCAAGCGGGCACGGCAAAGCGGCCTGCCACTAGACGGGGTCTCATCATACGCATTGCGCCATTCGTTTGCCATGCGATTGCTAGGCCGAGGCGTCGGGGTAAAGACGATCGGTGACCTGCTTGGGCACCACAGTCTTGAGAGCACTTGTGTTTATCTTCGCATCGAGACGGAAATGCTCCGTACGGTCGCTCTGCCCGTACCTGACATTGCCGCTCATTGAGGAGAATGGCAATGTTCACAACCATCTCTTCAACACCCCTCGATCAGCCGATTGTGGCATGGCTTTCCCATCAGCGCGCTCTTGGCCGCCGCTATTACCCGGAGGAAAGGGTTCTGGTGTCCTTGCGTGAATTTATCAGCCGCACCCCTGGACAGGATCTTGACCGTGCAAGCTTTGATCGGTGGTGTGCCACATTCCCTCATCTGGCAAGCAATACCCTGCGATATCGCCAGCGCGTTGTCCGCATGTTCTGCCTGTATCGACGGCGAAAGGAGCCGGGCTGTTTGTCCCCGATCCCTTGTACTTCGCACGCCCTCAGCCTCATCGACGTCCCGTCATCGTCGAGCCTGGGCAAATAGCCGAAATGCTGACGGCCGCTAACAATATGTCCGTCGCGTCAGGATCGCCACTGCGGCCCGCAATCTATAGGATGGCCGTCATTCTGCTGTACACGACCGGGATGCGTCGCGGCGAATTGTTACGCCTTACGCTGGCAGACTGTGAGCCTGAAAGTGGAGTGTTACGGGTTCGGGAGTCCAAGTTCCACAAATCAAGAATATTGCCGCTGTCGCCCGACGCACATGCCGAATTGTGTAGCTACCTTCGAAAACGTCTCGCCCCGCCGTTCAGCAGGGATCCCGACACGCCACTTCTTATCAACACGGAAGGCGGTCTTCGTTCCTATACTGGCACTGGGATCAGTGGCGGAATCCATGCCCTGTTCAAGGCCGCAAATGTTGAGGATAGCGAGGGCCGACGGCCTCGCATTCACGATCTGAGGCACAGCTTTGCAGTCGGCGCGCTCATCCGTTGGTATCTGGACGGCGCCGATGTGCAATCGAATTTGCCGAAGCTGGCTCTCTACATGGGTCACGTTAGCATCGCGTCGACGGCATGTTATCTGCACTTCCTTCCGAAGCTGAGAGCAATCGCCAGCGACCGGTTTGAAGAGGCCTTCGGCGGCCTCGTCAGCGAGGTTGTGGCATGAAGAAACATCAATCCACCGCGTTGGGCCGAAGCATGGCACGCTTCTTTCAAGAATATCTTCCCGCTCTCCGCGGCATGAGCCATCATACGATCCAAAGCTATCGCGACACGATGGTCCTGTTCCTGCGATTTGCAGCGGCAGAGACCAATGGATCCGTTGAAAGCATCGACGTCTCCGACATCAATGCCGACAGGATCGGCAGCTTTCTCACGTCACTTGAGGTCGAGCGTGGCAACAGCATTGCGACCCGTAATGCAAGGCTGGCGGCGATGCATACCTTTGCGCGGTTCCTGATCTCGGAGCATCCCGAATACATGGATACCCTGCAACTGGTGGTGACACTTCCCTTCAAGAGGGGCGCGCGGGTGGCACCTGTCGAATATCTCGAAGAGCCCGAAATCAAGAGCGTCCTGGCGCGTATCGACCGCCGCACGCCTTCTGGACAGCGGGATTACGCGCTGTTCTCCCTGATGTTCAATACGGGTGCACGAGTTCAGGAAATCCTGAATCTTCGCATTTGTGACCTTCGTCTGGTATCGCCTTGTCAGGTGCGCTTGCACGGCAAAGGCAACAAGGTTCGCCTCTGCCCGATCTGGCGAAACACGGCCCAACTTCTTCAGGAGTTGATCAACACGCTGCACCCGCCCTCAGATAATCCCGCCGAGCAAAAAGTCTTTCTCAACGACCGCGGCACACCGTTGACCCGATTCGGTGTTCGATACTTGCTAAGCAAATATGTTGATATGGCTGCGCGGGAAGAAACCACCCTGGCGGAAAAAAGCATCCATCCCCACTCGCTGCGGCACACGACGGCCATCCACCTTCTCAAGGCGGGCGTTGACATTGCCACCATCAGTCAATGGCTCGGCCACTCGGGGCTGAACGTGACGATGCGCTACGCGCGGGCCGATATCGATATGAAGCGGCAAGCGCTCGAACAGGTCTTTCCCGACGTAATGTCATCGGTAAAGGATCAGACGATCATCGCGTATGATGGCGGGATGTTGGGCTGGCTGCGCCGCTTGTAGGCGCTCAGTTATGTGGAGTGGTATCGTGGGAAAATCGCGCAGTTGCAGGCTCTTGCCGTGTCAGCTCCATATCTCTGCGCAGTGCACGTTAGTCGAGGATGAGAAGATCGAACTTGTCGAGCTTTGCGATGGCGGCTTCGAGCTGAAGCTCCCTCCGCGCGACCTGAAGCTTCTGGACGAGATCGGTCGTGCGGGTGAAGAGCACGCGCCAGCCGTTCTCGATTAGCGCGAGGCCGACGGCTGCGGCGAGATGGCTCTTTCCGCCGCCGGGCGGACCGAACATCAGGATATTGGCGCCTTTGGCGAGCCAGCTATCGCCGGCTGCAATCGCCATGACCTGGGCCTTGGAGACCATGGGAACAGCGTCGAAGGCGAAGCTGTCGAGCGTCTTTCCGGGTGGCAGGTGGGCCTCGGCGAGGTGTCTTTCGATCCTGCGATGGGCGCGTTCGGCCAATTCATGCTCGGCGATGGCCGAGAGGAAACGGGCAGCAGGCCATCCTTCCCGATCGGCCTGCTCGGCAAATTGGTGCCAGAACGTCTTGATCGTCGGCAGCCTCAGTTCGTTGAGCATGATGCCGAGGCGGGCTTCATCGACTGTGTGGATGTTGCTCTTCATGCGACCTCTCCCGCATAGGCCGTGCCGATCAGGGCTTCATAACCATTGAGCGACGCGAGTTGCACATGAACGATCGGCAACTGATCCGGGTCCGGGCTGAAGACCGCTCTCAAAGCCGCCAGATCAGGCAGTTTGTGGGCGTCGAGCGTTTTGGCAAGCTCCTCGGCCAGTTCACGCTCGCAACTGCGATCGTGAGCCAAGGCAAGCAGTTCCACGGTGATCTTGCAAGCCTGCCGCTCGGGCAGTTGCTCGATGAGCGCGTCGAAAGTCCTGCGATATTCCGGCCTGGGGAAGAGCTTGTCGCGATAGACGAGCCCCAAAAGCGCCATCGGCTTTTTGCGCAGGGAATGAATGACGTGATGATAGTTGACGACTTGATCGTGCTTGCCACTCGCATGGGCGCGGCCTCGGGGTAATGTCAGCAGATGCGTGCCGCCGATGAAGACGTCGAGGCGATCGTCGAACAGACGCACCCGCAGCCGGTGGCCAATCAGACGGGAAGGCACGGTGTAGAAGACCTTGCGCAAGGCGAAGCCGCCGGTGCTCGATACGGTGACGATGACCTCTTCGAAGTCGGTGGTGCGACGATCGGGAAGAGCTTGCAGATGCGTGCGCTCGGCATCGATGCGCTTGCCATGTGCGGCATTGCGGCGGCTGACGATCTCATCGATGAAGGCGCGATAGGATCCGAGGTCGCCAAAGTCCCTGGTTCCGCGCATCAGCAGAGCATCGCGGATCGCATTCTTGAGATGGCCGTGGGAACTTTCGATCGAGCCGTTCTCGTGCGCGACGCCCTTGTTGTTGCGCGTCGGCGTCATGCGATAATGGGCGCACAGTTCGTCGTAGCGATGCGTCAGATCGACCTTGGCGTCGGCATCGAGGTTGCGGAAGGCGGCCGATAAGCTGTCGCTGCGATGATAGAGCGGCGAACCGCCAACCGACCACAGGGCGTTCTGCAGCCCCTCGGCCAGAGCGACGAAGCTCTCTCCACCCAGGATGACATGGGCATGCTCGAAGCCCGACCAGACCAGCCGGAAGTGATAAAGCAGATGATCGAGCGATTGGCCGGCGATCGTCACGCCGAGGCTGCCCATGTCGGTAAAATCCGACAGTCCTAACCGACCGGGTTCGTGCATCTGACGGAAGATCACTTCCTGCTCCTGACCGTGAACAGCCCGCCATGATCGGATACGACGCTCAATCGTACGGCGAACACCTTCTGACAGCTCTGGATGACGCCGCAGCATCTCGTTGTAAACGGCGACCGCTCGGATGCCGGGCGCGGCCTTGAGGAGCGGAACAACCTCGGCGTCGAAGATGTGCTCAAGGGGATCGGGGCGACGCCGGTCGCGCGGCGGCTTGGTCTGCGATGGAAGACGCGCATCCTTCTCGATGCGGTAAGCCGTCGCCCAGCTGATCGACGCCTTGGCGGCAGCGACCTCAATGGGGTTGTTTTGTCGGTACTTCATAAAAAGCCTCGTCTGATGATCGGTTACATGGCGACCCGGCACAAAGGTGATTCTCCATTCTCAGAAAATCACCGACGCTACCGGGCCAACCGCGATCATGAGACGCCGAAAAATTGCGCCGCGGCGGGGGTGTAACTCCAGTCGGGCTACGCCCTCCCTTCGTCACACCCCCGCCGCCGAGTCTCATCCTGATTGACGCTGAGTCTCACCTTGTTTGTCGCCGCGCACTTGCCCATCACATCACGCGCGAACGGGTGCAGAGGAATCTGTTGAGGATTCCGCAGCGCTCGGCCGCCGGGGTGGATGGTCAGACGGTGAAGGCGGCGAAGGAGAGCTTTGGAGAATGGATAGAGCCGATGCTCCAATCCATTCACCGCCAGGGATATCGCGCGCCGGCAGTGCGGCGCGTTTACATCCCCAAGCCCGGCAAGACGGAGAAGCGCCCGCTCGGGGTGCCAACTGTTTCGGACCGGGCGCTTCAGCGCAGCACAGCTGAGGTGCTGTCGGCGATCTACGAGCAGGACTTCTTGCCCTGCTCGTTCGGCGGCAGGCCGCATCTTAGCGCTCATCATGCCCTGTCGACCCTCAACGAGGCAATCTGCGGCGGCCGGACGAGCTGGGTGCTGGAGGCGGACTTGAAGGACTATTTTGGGAGTCTGTCGCATGAGTGGCTGCTCCGGTTTGTCGAGCATCGAGTCGGGGATCCGCGCGTGATCAGCTTGATCAGGCGCTGGCTGAAAGCAGGCGTCCTTGAGGACGGGGCTGTCCACCCGAGTGATGAAGGAACTCCTCAAGGAGGGTCGATCAGCGTTTTGCTGAGCAACGTTTATCTCCATTATGTGCTCGACCTCTGGTTCGAGCGCGTGGTGAAGGTCCAGCTCAAGGGCGAAGCCCGGCTGGTGCGTTATATCGACGACTTCGTGATCTGTTTCCAACATCAATCGGATGCGCTCCGCGTCGAGGACGCTCTCCGTCATCGTTTGGGGAAGTTTGGCCCCATATAACAGCGTTGCCACACGGCCGCCGGCAACATCTCGCCGATCGCCTTCTTCAATCCGGCATGATCGTCCAAGACGACGAATTCCACGCCGTGCAGATGGCGCTGCTTCAGCTTGGCCAGGAAGTCCTTCCAACTCGAGTGGCTCTCACGGTTGGCCAGGTCGACCGCCAACACCTGGCGCCGGTCCTCGAGATCGACCCCGATGGCGATCAGAACCGCGTGCGAGACGATCACCCCGGCCTCGCGCACCTTCTCATAGCGGGCGTCCAAAATCAGATAGGGAAACGATTCATCGGCCAGCGACCGCTCGGCAAAGCGGGCCAGCTCCGTGTCCATCCGCTTGTTGATCTCGCTGATGGCCGAGGCGGAGAAGGCGTGCCCGCACAGCTCCTCGGTGATCGCCTTGACCTTGCGCGTCGACACGCCCTGCACATACATCCGCGCCAACGCCCCACCAGCGCCTTCTCCGAGCGCTGATAACGCTCAAACAGCCGCGTCGAAAAACGCCCGTCGCGATCCTGCGGTACCTGTAGCTCCAGTGTCCCCACCCGGGTCACCAAGGAGCGCGGGTAATAACCGGCCCGATAACCCAGCCGCGACACGCTCCGCTCGCCTTTCTCCGCCCCGACGGCCATCGTCATCTCCGCCTCAAGCGTCGCGTCCACAATCGCTGCCACCATCGTCCGAAGATAGTCCGCGTCCTGCTCCAGCAGCGCTTTCATGTCGATCGTTCCCGAATTAACCTGCGTCTTGGTCATGGCATGCGCCCTCCTTGGGTTTGGTGACTTCGACATCACCAGCGTGCCATGATCGCCGGAGCTTCTCAGCCCCTTTTTGCAGAAGATTCAGTACACCATCGGAACCGGTCATCGACGTTTACCCTAGGGGGCGTTCAGGAATGCTGAAGTCGTTATGTCAAGGGCGTCGCGGCTTCAGCTTTACAAGTGTGGATTGGCCTGCTGCCGGTTTCGTGGACACCGAGATAAAGAGCTCCTCCTGAAATCGGCGAGTATGAATGCAAAGACGAATATTCAACCGCGAGTACAAACTTGAAGCGGTGAAGCTGGGTCAGGGAACGCGGGGTCACTGTTGCTCAGGCGGCACGATGACCTTGAGAGTCGGACTCGAAAAGAGTTCAATGGTAACAATACCTTGCGAGACGTCTAGTGATGAGGCGGATATGGGCGATCATGATCCATGCCTCGGCTGAAGCGATGGATTTTTCGACGTCCTTCGCCAATCTCCGGCACCTTCCAAGCCATGCAAATGTTCGCTCGACGACCCAACGGCGTGGTAGCACTTCGAAGCCTTTGGTCTTGTCGCTGCGCTTGATGATTTCGACCGTGAAGCGACCGACCTTCTTCAGCTTCCGTTTCAATTTGTCGCCCGCATAGCCACCGTCGGCGAAAACATGCAGCAACCATGGCCATCTGTGACAAATGGATTTCAGTAAATCGGGAGCGCCATCGCGGTCCTGGATATCGGCGCTGTGAACCATGAGGCCAACCAGCAGGCCGAGTGTGTCGACGACGATATGGCGCTTGCGGCCCTTGATCTTTTTGCCGGCGTCGTAACCTCGAATGCCGCCGCTTTCGGTGGTTTTGACGCTTTGGCTGTCGATCACGCCTGCCGTAGGACTGGCCTCTTTGCCTTCCAGTTCGCGCGCCGCCATCACTAGATGGTGGTTGATGCGGGCCCAAAGCCCAATACCCCGCCACGCATAGAAGTATCGCTGAACCGTCGAGCACGGCGGAAAGTCCTTTGGCAGCATCCGCCATTGGCAGCCGGTCGAGGCGATATACAAAAGCGCATTCATGACCTCACGCAGCACCGTTGTTCGCGGTCGCCCAAGTCGACGGGGCGCAGGTAGGAGCGGCTCGACAATTCGCCATTCTCTATCCGTCATATCGCTTGCATAGCGTGCTGCTCGCCGGGCATATTGCCGACGGGTGGTTTCGGTCCAGGCCATCGTGAACTCCATCGAATCTTCGCAAATCCGAAGGAATCACAACCTGTTGAAATCACCCACTTCTTTTTGAGGCAGCCTCTTAGCTCGACTTTGTACATTATGCAGCGAAGCAAAGTGCTTGTGTCATCCGCTTGAGGCGGCTTGGTTGAGTTTCAGGAATGTCCGGGTCTGGCGGGTACTGTCGATAAATATCCTGATCCCACAGGATCATGCGAACCGCACCGATGGCATCGGAGAAGGTGAACTCTGTTTTCTTGTACCAGGCGGCGGCATAGGGAATGACGCCATGACCGAGCAGATCGCATGCCCAGAGTGTGACGAGGCTGTAGAGCGCCAGCAGCGACGGGGTCGTGCGCATGATGGCTTTGTCGTTCCACTGCCGTTGGGTTTCCACGCCAAGATGCGCTCGCGTTTCGGCGAAGGTGACCTCGATCTGCCAGCGCCGAACGAAATAGGCAATGATCTGAGCGGGCTCAAGGTTGACGTTGGTGCTCATGAACGCCTGGGGTTCACGACGGCCTGATGGATCGCGAACGAGAACCCAGCGAATTGGTCTTGGGGGCGTTCCACGCCGATACCAGAGGCCGGTTCCTGATGTGACATCAAGGGTTTTGTCGGTTTGCTTGCCGTACCAGGACGATGCGACGATGCGCTGCCACTCGGTCTTTGCGTCTTTGAGGAGCGTTTTCAGTTTCGGCAATGGCCTGCCTTTTTGCGCCGGTCGCCCGAGCGTATGTTCGTGCCGTTGATCTGGTGGAGCAAAGAGACTGGCATCCAGACGCAACCGCGTGATGAGAGTGGCCGTGTCGGGAAGAGCCGCAGCCAGTGTATGAACGGCAAAGCTGCTATCGCCGACAAAGATGATTTCGCGGCCCGGCAGCCAGCGGCAAAGCTGCAAGACGCCTTGCCTTGCCCAATCAGTCAGCAGCTTGTGCTTTCGGCCCTTCTTCTGATCATGGCGCTCAGAGGGACACAGGATCGTCAGCACCGGCAGGGCTTTAATACATTTTGCCCATGGGACAGGTGAAAGAACAATGAAGCTCAACCATCTCAAGCCGCTGGCCTTGACAAAGTGGCCATGGCTGGAGCGCACCGGGTCACGATAAATTCCACGCGCGGCGATGCGTTGGCCCCAACGCCGTTCGATTGTATCATCCATGCCAATCACGACAGGGCCCTCGGGCACGAGCCGGGCAACAATGACGGACAGCAGACGGGCCGCCAACGTGCGAGGGTTCCAGCGGGCTCGGTTGAGGAGCTGATGATAGGCGGCAAAATTACTTACCTCCGCGCGTCCGGTGATGCGCAGGCAGGCCGTCACCGTTCGCTTGCCAGGCGAAAGGAGCGCACCCATCACCAGGACCAGCAGATGCTCCCAGCTTGGCGCGGTAAACCAGAAACGAAACGGCGACAGCCATTTGCGAAGGATGTGGGGGACCGCATCTCCCGGCTCACGGCTACGATCATGTTGTTCGCTCATCCATTCGTTCGAATCCGATCAAACGAATGGCGCAAGGCCGGGACCCTGCGGCGAATTGATTCACCCAGGGCTGCTCAGATGCCCCCGAAATCACCACCGATTTTGTACAAAGTCGAGCTAAGACCCAAGCTAACGCTCTGGCGCCCAGCAGTAATGAGAGATCGATAACTCGCAGGGGTGCAAACCGATCCCCTTCTCGGGCTTGATTCCGAACTGGAAGCTCTTGTTTGGCTCAATCGAGGAGCAGCCTATCCTCTGCCGGCCCTTGGCTCGGCTTTTCTTTTCTGATGCGATCATCATGCATGGCAAAATTTGATCTCCTAAGGCACGGGTGACTGGCTGGGCGGGCAACGAAATTTTTCCTTCAATGTCAAACCATCGCCGAAGCGGTAGTGAGGTGACCCTTCATAACGCCTCTGATTCAACTTCCATAGTCTCGCAGTTGGTTGTTTGACAAATTGAGAAGAAGAGCACCGCCATTCAGAGTCCACAAATCGCGTCCCGATTTCATTGCGGCCGCATCAATGACCATTCGTCGCTCAGATGACAAAATTGAGTAATTCAGAAAGAAAGAGACAGGCGGCGCCGCGCAGAGCTGCCACGTCTTCGCTATCGCCAAAAGCAAGAGCAATCTCCTCACCCGGTCGATGGAACACCAATTCTCGAAAGCTCCCTTCAATGAGATTGAGCATCGTCTTTCCTCCGAGCACGATATCCCCATGAAGAACAATGCAATCGGGCGCCATCAATTGCTGAAGATTCGCCAATCCAACCGAAATGTTGAATGCATACTGTTGAAGTAGTTCCTTTGCGCCCTTGACGCCGCCACCGGCCAAAGTCACCAAACGGCCAGCATTCAACATGTGAGGTTTCGGCACCCCCCTGGCTTTTGCCTCATCCCTTAACCACCTCAAGCTGGCGATTGTTTCCCAACATCCGCGTCGGCCGCATTGGCACACATGGCCATGGAGTTGTACGGTCGTATGGCCGATTTCGCCGCCTGCTCCCGCAGATCCTCGATAAAGATGTCCATTAAGGTATAGTGCGCCACCCAAAGCCTCACCGATGTAGACCGCCGCAAATGTTCTCCGGCCACGTCCTTGCCCAAACCAACGATCGCCAACGCGGAAAGCTCTGGTATCCTGATCGACACACACATGTACCCCAAATCTTTTCGACAACTCTGGTCCCACCGGAAATCCGTCAAGATATGGGGCGAGACTGACATTCACAATCGAACCGGTCTCCGTATTGATCATTCCTGCAACCGCAACACCGATGCCTAAAATCGGCAAGTTAGCAGATGCGATGGTCTCTTCCACACAGGTGCTGACAATCCGAAATGCGTCGGAGGCGTCTGCTAGATCTGTGGGGAAATCGGTGGCACGCTGTGCATAGATCTCGCCATCTAGAGAGACCAAGCACGTGCGTACGCGATTGTGCATCAGGAGAACCGCGCATATAGGCCTTGCATTCTTTGAGAACCACAACCTGGTAGCCGGTTTGCCGCCAGCCTCATTAGGAGGCACCACCTCTCCTTCCGCGAGGATCCCCTGATTGATTAAGGGCTGCACAATTCCGCCGATAGTAGCTCGATTTACACCGGTGAATCGTGCCAGATCCGCTCTGCTAGTCGCCCCCATATCGTACAAGGCCTGGAGCAGCCGGCCCCGATTTGCAGGCCCTAAGGTCCCGGTTGAAATCAGCTTCTGGGCCGGCATACGCTTGGCGCCGTCGATCTTACAACAATTGTTAGAAGCGTCCGAACTTTCTCCAATACGTTGATTTTCCAGTCTTTTTATCATAGAATCCATCGCATCAATCCACTTATACCAGCGTGAGCGATCTCTGACTCTTTTTGAGGTTTCCAAATCAGTTGAGTTCTGAATCAATACCGCAAACGGAGGTTTGCGGATGACATCAGGAATTCCACTGCGCGATGACTTCGACGGCTTCGCTCTTCGGGCGTTGGCCAAAGGCACGAAGGATGCGGCACAGGCTCGGCGGCTTCTTGCCCTTGCCGAAATCTATGATGGCCATTCCCGCAGCGATGCGGCCAGGATCGGAGGCGTGACCCTGCAAATTGTCCGCGACTGGGTTATTCGCTTCAATGCGCGTGGCCCGTCGGGGCTCATCAATGGCAAAGCACCCGGCAATCAAGGAAAGCTTTCCGACGTGCATCGCCAGGCTTTGGCAAAGATCGTCGAAAGTGGCCCGATACCGGCGGTGCATGGCGTTGTGCGCTGGCGGCGCAAGGATCTTGCTCAATGGCTGTTCCAAGAATATCGGATATCCGTCGATGAAACGACCATTGGCCGCGAATTGAAGGCGCTCGGCTTTGCAAAGCTGTCTGCCCGCCCGCGCCATTACGCCCAGAACGAGGGTGACCTGGAGAGTTTTAAAAAAACTTCCCCGCCACACTGGCAACCATCAAAGGCAGGCTCCCCAAGAACATCGAGATCGAGCTCTGGTGGGCCGACGAAGCTCGGATAGGGCAGAAGAACAAGATCACCCGACGATGGGCACGCAAGGGCACAAGGCCTTCGGCACCACTCGATCAACGCACGATGTGGACTTATATCTTCGGCGCCATCTGCCCCAAGAAGGGCAAAGGTGCGGGCCTTGTTCTTCCCTACTGCGACACCAGCGCCATGAACCAGCATTTGATCGAAATCAGCCAGGCCGTCGATGACGGCGCTCATGCCGTGCTGATCGTTGATCAGGCGGGGTGGCATGTCACGCCGAAGCTCGATGTGCCCGACAACATCACACTGCTCTTCCTGCCGCCACGCTCGCCCGAATTAAATCCCGTCGAGAACGTGTGGCAATTTCTGCGTGACAACTGGTTGTCCAACCGGATCTTCAAAGATTACGAGGACATCGTCGCCCATTGCTGCGACGCATGGAACAAGCTGGTCGCTCAGCCGTGGAAGATCATGTCGATTGGAATGCGTGACTGGGCGCACCGGTTTTGATTAGCGCTCGTTGGTATTACGGCGAAATTCGGTTGTTCGCTCTGCCTATTGACTAGCTGGGGCCAACCCGTGGCTCGCGGCGCCGGGAGAGCCTTGGGATTGTAACTGCGAATATGCGCCAGTCTTCCAGACCTCTATCGGCCCAAGCCGCGCAAGGAAATCTGTGGCCTCTTCGTTCAAGCCTCCTTCCGTCCAATGTCCTCAATTGGCGTGGGTAGTCATTAAAAAACAGTTGAAGTTTTTCTACAGGCGATTGATCCCGACGCGGTCTGCACGCAGGACTGCTTCGCAGCGTGCTGCATTCCCACATTATACATACGCCGGCACTTAAGCTGCAAATAATCAAAAAATATACTTCATAATATACTTTATTCTATGGTTGAATGCTACGCAGAGCACATAGATTATTCCACCTTTATCGGGCAGATCTGTCGGCGGCTTGCGACGTTTCATCTCGGTCTTCTCAGCGGTCCGCAATCTATTCGTCGCACCGCAACAGAAACGCTCAGCCCTAGCCACCCACATTCATCGGATCCGCGCAATGGCGCAGTGGAAAGCCGTGACCGGCGCAGCTGTATGAGTTCACAGATAAACGCCTTGTCCGCGCGTCAATGAAACAACGTGACATCGCCGCTTGATCAGTTCGAACATACCGCCCTCATTTCATGCCAGCAGGCTTTGAATTGAATCCCGAAACGCTTCTAAGGATCAGACTGGAATGTTCCTCCGGCTCCTTGTTGACCTCTTCCGTAGATCGAAAGCCCTCCTGCACGCGGACGAGATCGTAGGCCTCGCAGACCTTGGCAGCCATCTGAACGTGCAGCTCTTGGCTGTCGTCGATGTCGAACGAATGGACCACGCCGGAGCTGATCGCGAAGACCTCGTGAGGTTCGAGGCCGCTGTTGTCGATCAGCAATCCTACTGTGAACCCGGCCGCCTTTGCTTCCTGCATCAACCGTATTGATTGCAGGCTGCTCAGTGTCGTCTCGAAAATAAAGCTTTGCCGGGTTTCGATCATCTTGGCAATTTTCAGGAGTGCGGCTCTGCCAGCCTGCATGTCGGTTGATCTGCCATCGTGGCCCGAGGGTATCGCCTTGGCGATTTCATCTGCGTTGATCCAGACACCTTCGAGATCGAGCTTCGCGAACGCGGAAGATTTGCCGGAGCCATTCGGCCCTGCGAGGAGGATGCATGACAATTCCGGCATGAAGCGACTGCTACCTCACCGTCGCCGGGGGGCGATCCTTGCGCTCGGTTGTCGACCGATCCTTTGCCTCGTTCTGCCTGTCCTTGGCGGAGATCGACAAACCCATGCGACGGCTCTCGGCAAGAGCTTCCCGGCCAATCTGCTTCAGGGCTTTCTTGTTTTCGCGGTACTTCTTCAAAAGCATCGTAGATCTCCTTTCCTTGTCTCGAATATAGCGCTTCACGCCATCTGCTGCAAATTCCGCTTGTGCCAGGTTCCGCCGACAGCAACACTGGATCCAACAGGTAGCGGGAGACGGCCTTCAAGCGCCGAAGCTAGTCGTTCCATAATAGCGGCTTATGCTAAAAGAGTTTCAAACAAACCAGCGGCTTAGCTAAACCAGGGGCGACGTCACGTTATCAGCAGCTTAACGGTTGATGGATAATTCGGCTGAGATGAACTCGCCGACTCTCAGTTACAAGAACCACCGCTTTCCACCGCAGATCATCGCCCGTGCGATCTGGCTGTATTTCCGGTTCCCTTTGAGCCTGCGGCTGGTCGAGGAAATGCTGTTGGAGCGCGGCATTGTCGTGTCTGACGAAACGATACGGCGATAGAGCCGCAAATTCGGGGCGGCTTACGTCAAGCAGTTGCGCAGAAGGAAGCCGTCGCGAACGGATATCTGGCATTTGGACGAGGTCGTGATTTCCATCGGTGGCCGAAAACATTGGCTTTGGCGTGCCGTTGACCAGGACGGTTACGTCCTCGACGAGATCGTCCAAGCCCGCCGCGATACCAAAGCTGCCAAGCGATTGCTGGTCAGACTGTTGAAGAGCAAGGCCTGACGCCGAAGCGAGTCCTCCCTGCCATGCGGAGAAATTGATGGAAGCAGGTGCTATAAGGATATTCGACCATATGACAGTATTGCCGGGGATCTTGGGAAGTTCGTAGCCCAGCAGATTCACGCAGTCGAAAATTGTTCATCCAGGAAGTCGACGTCTGAATCGCTCGGACGTCTGCGGGTGACATCCCACCGGCGTTGATAGCCACGTAATCGGTGTTCGGCCTCATCTTGGCGGATCTAGCAGGCCGTTGAAGAAGTCATTCGCGTTCGCAGACGAAGCCTGAATCGTCTCCGTTGTGGACGTAGAAGTGCCCGACAAGGCGTCCGGCGGAGCCGAGAGCAGCCCATCCGCGACCACAGGCCGGGTCGCTCTCGTCTTGTCCCTCCCATGAGAACTCCGCACAGGCTGATCCGTCGCGTGCGCCGTAACATCGAGGAAGCCCTTGAGAGCGCCGAAGGCGATTTCGCCGTCCGCCGCGCCCTGGAATGTCAGATGCGCCTCCTCGACGAGATCGAGGACGTCGTTGTCACAGTTGTCCATCTCGACGATGCGCCAACGACCGGCGAAGGCCTTGGCGAAGGCAGAAACCCTAGCCATCAGCCTATCTCCGTCATGAGCTTCGGCAGCGGCACCAGATTGTAGGCGGCGGCCGCGAAGGTGAAGGCCCATCCGACGCGGTCGCGGCCACGAAACTTCGTCTTGTCCTGCCCCGCGACGGTCTTGATCCAGCCGAACGCCTCCTCGATGCGCTTGCGGATGCGCAAGCTGTCCCATAGCCGGAATGGCGCGTCGTGCGCCCATCAATCGCCGAGCGGCGACCATTGACGTTCTGCGCCACATGGGGCGTCACCCTCATCGACCGCAAATCTTGGACGAAGTCCTTTGTGTCATAGGCCTTGTCGGCACCCAGCGTGACTGCTTGGGGCCGGTCGCAGAACTGTTTGATCATGTGAAGAGCCGCGACCCGTTCGGCGTATCCGCTGGCCTCTGTCAGATAAGCGTCGACCAGCAGGCCATGGCGGTTTTCCATCAGCCCATGACCCATGAAGCACAACTTGGCCTCCTTGCCTTTTCCCTTCCTATAAAGCTTCGCATCCGGATCGGTCGTTGACGCATGCGTCTCATTGGAACGCTTTTCGCCATGGAAGTCTGCTTCCGCATTTCGGCCGCCACCGTCCGATGGCAGTTCGCCCGAGTCGCCCGTCGGCTTGAAACTCTTTATCGATGCCCAGGCTTCAATCAACGTGCCATCGACAGAGAAGTGGTCCGTTGATAGCAGCCGCTTTACCTTGGGCTGAGAAAGGATTGCGCCCAGGAACTTCGCCGCGATGTCACCTTTCAGCAAGCGGTCGCGGTTCTTCGAAAACACCGAATGGTCCCAAGCTGGATCATCAATACCAATGTCGACGAACCAGCGGAATAGAAGGTCGTATTCCAATCGCTCCATCAAAAGTCGCTCGGAACGGATCGAATAGAACGCTTGCAAAAGCATGGCACGGAGAAGCTTCTCAGGCGCAATTGATGGTCGCCCAATTGGCGAATAAAGCGCAGCGAACTCCCCTTCCAGTGAAACGAGCGCATCGTTCACAATCCGGCGAATTGCCCGTAGCGGATGATCTTTGCGAACGCGATCCTCCAGATCGACATAGCTGAAGAGTTGACCGTTCTAACATCGCCGCCGCGCATCCATCAACTCCGAATCTCGACAAAGCCAATCAATCACGACCAAAGTCTTCACACCAGGGCCTTTTTCAACAGCCTGCTAGGTGGACGCAGCACCTGGGCCTAAAATGGGTCGCTTGTGTAGGCGGGTATCGTCCTCCTGAGCCTTGTCCGCCCGCAAGCGGAATGTTGGTGCCGCTGCTCGAACGTATCCGTCGGAGATCACCTGCTCGTAGGCGGCCGTTACTGGGATCCTGGAGACACCGAATTGGTCCTCAAGCGCGCGACTCGGGATAATGTGTCATCCGCCGTGCAAACGCGAGATCTGATTGCGTCATGCAAGGAAGGTAGATGGGTCACTCCGGTTTTTCTTGAGTCTTTTCGAGACTGAGCCAACACAACATTCCCTTACTGGGGGTTTATTTTTGGCCACATGATGTCAATAATGCGCTGACGTCAAGGAGATGCTTATGTACACCCCGCCAGCATTTGCCGTGGAAGACGCGGTCGAACTCTATGCAATGATGCGGCAATATCGCCTCGCCAATTTCGTAACGGCAACACCCGATGGCCCGATGGCCACATCCTTACCGATGTTCATCGATGAGACCGAGGAAGAAAAGGGCGTCCTCTATGCGCACCTCGCTCGACTGAACCCGCAATGGCAGGCCGATGTCATTGGACATGGACTTGCAGTCTTCATGGGACCCGACGCCTATGTGACCCCTTCTTGGTATGCCTCGAAGGTCGAGCACGGGAAGGTCGTCCCGACGTGGAACTACACCGCCGTCCATGCGAGTGGACCAGTTGAGTTCTTCGCGGATGCCGCACGATTGCTTGAGGTCGTGTCGCGCCTTACGGCCATTCACGAGGCCTCACGCCCGCTGCCCTGGGCGGTCACGGATGCCCCCGAAGCCTACATCAAGGCTGAGCTCCGCAGCATTGTTGGCATTCGCATGCCGATCGTTTCGCTGCAGGGCAAGCGGAAGATGAGTCAAAATCGGCACGAGGCTGATCGAAACGGGGTAATGCAGGGGCTCGGCGACAGCCTCAGCCATACCGACCAGATCGTTTCGGACATGATCTTGATCTGAGGTGAGCAAACTGGGTTTGGGTCGAAGTCTGGAAGTTAGCAATAGGCGTGAAGCCACCTGCGATCGACGAACGAAACAAGGAAATCGCGCGTGGACTTAGTGGCGATGAGCATTCATGTCAGCGCCGGCGCTGATAAAGTGGGGGGTTCAAGACGGATCAATCCATTCCCAATCTCATCATCGATCTCTACAATGCTGTCAGTTTCAAATATGCCACTATCGCTGGCGGCGAGAACTATGACGCCTATCTCGGACGTCCGCTCTTTGACTGTGGCAAACGGAAGCGAGACATTCGAAACGATCATGAACGGCGAAGCAATGATCGAGAATCCCGACCCTAGAGAGTCTGGCGAGAAGGGTCGGCGATGGAACCGCCGGCAGGTTACCCCCTGATACGTCGCCGCCGTCAAGAAAACATGGAGATACTATGACTGCTAGACCACTTCAAACCGGAGCTCCAGTAGCGATCGATTACCTGGAAACATATCCGAATTTAATACCCGTTTGCGCGAGCTGGACTTTCGGACAATGGGGTTGTCAATCGAATGACTCGTACGAGCGGACAATGCGCGATTTTGAAGCAGCCACTAAAAGTTCCATGCCGCTAACATTGATCGCCACCCAAGACAGTATACCTGTAGGAATGATCACCCTGGGCGAGCGTGATTTCGAGGGAAGACCTGATCTTTCCCCATGGCTGAAGTCGCTCTACGTCCATCCATTTCACCGCAATAAGCGAATAGCCTCTTTATTGATCGAGAGGCTGGTACACGAAGCATCGCGCCTCGGCTGCGATACCCTTTACCTCACAACAGAGGACGCAAAATACCTTTACGAAAAGAGCGGCTGGCAGGAGATTGATCGCATTAGAACACCGTATGGCGAAGCAGCTTTGATGAAAAAAGTTCTGCCACCATTTGCTGTCGATTAGCACTGCAGCCAAGAACCGTTACGTGATTGTGAGGCAGCAGAAGCGCCAGCTTCGCCAACCATTGACGCTACTGCAGTTGACGTTTTTAGGCTATAGTTGCAGCAACTGATCTTGGCGACGAGGTCCGCAGCGCTGGCGATCACAACCACTGAGCTCCTCAGTTCCTGCTGCTCAATCAATCGAGAAATTTATCGAGCTGATACGCCGGAACTGAAGCCAGCCGTATGGGGGGCAAGGCGCCATGCGAAGGAGGTGTTGCGCGATCTTGCGGATGAGGCGATAAGACTAAGACGGTGGCGTTTGAGGATCTGCCTCAGTTAATTATTCGTCACGACGTTAGCACCTTTCAGCCAAAGCAGAGCTCTTCGTGATTGGCGAAAGCTTTCGAAACCTCCGGCGTCTTGACAGGCTTTCAGCGATTTCAATAGAGGAGACGATGAAAAATGTGGCTCTGTGAGAAAGCGCCTCAGTGCCGTGGAATCAGCAAATCAGCCAGTGAATCGATGCCCGCCAAGGCTGATACTGCCTACGATGCTGTTCTTCAATTGCTTTACAGCTACTCACTTGTGCCGGGACAGCATCTCAGCGACCAAGAGCTTGCCTGCAAACTCAACATTGGCCGGACCCCGGTACGCGAAGCGCTTATCCGGCTCGCAGCCGAAGGGAAAATCCTATCTGCTCCCCAAAGGGGTTACTTCACGCGGCCTCTGGTCGAGGCCGCTTTGTTGGACTCTTATGCCGTGGCGCGCGAAATTCTGGCATTCGCACTAACATGTAGACGACCACAATGTTCGTTCACTGGCAACTCTTGTGATGACTTATATCTCGACGAACTCGCAATCCGAGCGGAAATGATCTTCACCATTATCGCCGAGGGATCTTCAAATTGCGAGATTTGCAAGATCATCGCGAAGTTCACCTTTTGCTCTCACCCTATCCGGATGAAAATAATCGCGTCAGAACTCCACACGGGTTTCCGAGAGAGCCTGTCAAGGCTAACGGACGCGATGTCTCAATTTGGTAAGGCAGCTCCTCTAGTTGAATCTGCACTCATGAACCACCTCGATGTAGAGCAGCGAGCGATCGCGGGCGTCGTGCAAGAGGTCAACAAAGGACGGCTCATAGAATTTCCTCGCGCAGCGAGAACCTTTTGAGCATCTGTCTCGACTTTCGTTCCCATGCAGGGCTTAGGTATAACCGCCCGTGAAATCTTTTGTGCATTTATAAAAGCCTCGCAAGGACACGATCGCTCACCATGTCGAGACACGGAGGTGGTTAAATCCTTATTGCTCCGCGGCCTTAAAATCGAAGATGGCTCTTTCTCGAGGTGACCTGCGGCGGGATTGTCATACGGCTGCGATTTTCGGCGAAACGCGAAGCCGGCTCCTGCGTCTGGCGACTGGATCCAACATGGCAATTGTGTGGCTCGGCGCCGGCTTGCCATTCCCCTTGATTTAGACGTTCCCGATATTCCGATCGGCCACAAGCTGATCTGCATTCGGCACATCGTCGAACTCCGCCAACATGCCTGCCTTCTTCAGAAACCGCCGTAGATTCTCGCGCACGGCAGCAATCGGAAATCGACCGTTAACCGCTTCTCTGCACGCCTTCAACAGCGTGTCGTATGGGAGGTCTCTCTTTGCCTCTGGCCAAGCTTCGAGAAAATCAAAGGCCTCGTCGAGGCTGGTAATCTCGTCAATAAAATATTTGCGCTGAACGTAGACTGCGCGCTCAAACAAGATACGGGCCATCTCCACCTCCTTATCACAGACTATTTGGCAAACTTAGCGCGCGAGTTTGACGCGCCTAAGACGGTAAATTGACTGACCTCCCAAAAGGCCGCGTTTCCGTAGGCAACTGGAAGCGAAACCGCGAGTCGATTGACGACTCAGAGCGTGACGCACCCTTGCCTGGACCGTATCACTTGCCAAGTGAGCTTTGGGATATATTTATGTTATATTTCCGTATGTTAGTTGATTTCCTTTAGACGGAGGCCCATTTTTAGTTCAAAAGAAGGAGGCATGACGATGAATCAGCCGTCTACATCTGCGGCGAACGCCGAATTGTTGTCGGCAAACAGCTCATCGATGATCTTTCGCAACCTCATTCTTTCAAGCGGCCTCACATTTTTGACGGAAGCCCATGACTGCCTTTCGGCGGTTGTCGCCGAAAGCGCCGAGTTCAAGGGCCTCTGGGCGCCAGCGCTTTCGATCTATTCAGCTCTCGGCTATCGGACTACCAGTGACGTGCACTGGACACAGGTCGTCAACATGGTCGATCGCATGCTCGACGGAATCAAAATACCGGTCCTAGTTGATTGCGACAGTGGCCTCAGCAAACGAGAAGACGTCTGTTTTGTGGCACGCAAGCTTGAGGAATGCGGTGCCGCCGGAGTCTGTCTTGAGGGCAACAGCTTTCCCAAGATGAACTCCTTTGAAAGCGATAGATATTCCTTGGCCACGATCGAGAATTTTTGCGGTGATCTGAAGGCTGTTAAGGATGCGACCGGACCTGCCTTCGTCCTCGTCGCCCGGGTCGAAACCCAAATCGGTCGTCATGGACCGGACGCAACGATGGCTTGCGCCGCCGCCTGTGCGGAGGCTGGCGCTGACGCCATCCTAATCCATTCCCGCAAAGTTGTTGCCGATGATATTCTGTGCTTTGCCAGACGTTGGGACAACAGATTGCCCGTCATCATTGTCCCCACGCGATATTTCAGGACACCCGTTTCAGTTTACCTCGACGCCGGTATATCGACAGTGATTTGGCCTGATCACTCCATGCGGGCAATGGCTGGCGGGATGCGCGAAACCTTCATTCAATGGGAAGGAGAGGGACAAAGATTGACGAAAGAGCGCTACCTGCGACCCCTTCTGGCATCGTAAGAATCGTTCGATTGGGATTGGAGGTCAAACAGGCTTGCGCCATGAAAAAAGGCTCATCTGGTTCTAGGTGTTTGCCGGACGTCCACGGAAGTGGGCAGAATGGTGATTTCCAAACGTTATGAGAATCGAAGGTGATTTTACTGTGCGCCGCAGATCGCCCAAAAACCGGGCTGCGGCGTTCAGCGAAAGTTCGAGAGATCCCAGGTCGTACTTATTGCCTCGTATAGGGAGGGGCCAACAAATGGACGGCGCAATTAATGGGTTTCCTCCATACGGCTTTTCGGCTGTTGTAAAGTTCGGCGGGAGCATTATGCGCGATCTTGCAGTATGCAAGCACGCGGTAGCCGAACTTGAGCGTCTTGCCGATCATGGTCATAAAATTCTGGTTGTTCCCGGGGGCGGCATTCCGGACAAAGCAATAGAGGCGGTCGATGTGGCAGCTTCATTGACTCCCTCAACCGCGCACCATGCGTGCGCTCTGGCGCAGGACCAAACCGGATATATGCTTGCTGACCCGGCCTTCTCTTCCAAGCTAGTCCCGTCGGCGAGCCTCGGCGAGTGCCGAGCTCTCGCGAAAGAGGCGAAAGTCCCAGTCCTACTACCTTCCCGCTTGCTATTTGCGGCTGACCCAGTGGAATGGACCTGGCACATCACATCCGACGCTGTAGCCGCGTGGATAGCTTGGCTTACCAGCACTCCGAGGCTGGTCATCTGGACGAACGTAGATGGAGTGTATCGCGGTGGCGCGGTCGATGATCCTGCCGCACTCGTAGAACAAATCACCGCCCGGGAGCTTGTCCGTTTCGGCCACACGTCGATTGATGCATGTGCCGTCGATTTCATGGCGCAGAAACATCTCCCCGGCGCCGTGATTAACGCTCGGTATCCAGCACGTCTCGCCGACTGGCTCGCAGGGACCCCCGTCAGAGCCACCGACATTACGGTGAACGGAAGCGAAGAAGCAGATATCAACCCTCAAACTTTGGGGGATACATAATGGCCTCTCGTGCGTTGATCGTCTATGGCCCAGAAGTCGCACGGTCGGGTCTTACCTGCCTCCTCGACGACTTTATTCGCCAACGAACCGGTCTTGAACTCTCAGAACGGTTCTTCTCACTTCATAGTCGTGGATCGATTGGCGCGTTCTACTCGCTGACAAATTCGACCGGGGGTAGGCACTGGCCAGTCGTGCTGGACTTGTTCGACACGCGTCCTGTCTGCGCCTCGATTTGGAGCGGACCTAATGCGCTGTTTCTCGCGCAAGAACTAAAGGGGGAGTGTCAACCAGCCCAGGCCAGGCGTGGCACCGTACGCAGTCTCTTTTTCTGCGACAATCCGGTAACGAACCTCATCCATGTAAGCGACAGTCACGAAGTAATGAAGGCGGAGCTGGCAATCCTTCGAACACGATTCATCGGCTATGAGGTGGCCGCTTGGAATTTTCTCAACATTGGCTGCATCACCCATTCATCTTTCGAGACGTTGCTAAGCGTTCTCGGCGATCGGGGCGCTGCGCAGAGGTTCGGTAATTCGGGCGATAGTAGCGCCCTTGCACATGCGCGCTTCTGTTACACGAAAACGATCCTGCTTGCATTGGAGCGGGGCCTGACAACAACGGTCCAAAATTACTTTCGCGGCGATCGCGCCGGGTTAGAAAGTCTCGTCCGGCACGCACCCCTCCTCTCCTCTTGGGACCGCCTCATCCTCGAGGCCGGCTTGTTTTCAATGCCGTTGTGGAATCACCTGCTCCAGAAAACACGAACCGTGGAAAAAGCCAGCGACGATTACCGTGTCCACCTCGGCGAGAACACATGAGTGAACTAGATAGGATCAGAGCAGCCCTCAGAGAAAGCCAACGGCGGACATTCCCGCGGCAAATGCGGGAGTTCGGATTGGATCTTATCCTGCGAGAGGGCGTTTTTCCTCCCGAAGATTTCCGGAGCTGGCGTTGGATTTGCGAGAACTTTCCCCTTTTCGCAGGAAAGACCATCTTGGAGATTGGCTGCGGCTTCGGCCTTCCCGGTCTTTGGTTGGCAAAGACTGGTGCGCTGCCGGTGTTGGCTTGCGATATCAATCCGAGGGCTGTTGCGAACACGCTGGAGAATGCCGCGAGAAACGACATTAAGAATGTCCAGGTCATCGAAAGCGATATATTTCAGTAATATTCCACCTTGTAGGAAGTTCGATATTGTTTTTTGGAATTACCCATCGAACTTCGCTCCCGAAAAATACGAATTCATCGGTGACCTTGAGCATGGAGCATTTGATCCAGGCTACAACCTGCTCAAGAGATTTCTATCGGAAAGCCCGGGATTCCTTACGGAAATAGGTCATATTCTTCTAGGGTTCGGCACTAACGCCCGGGACGACCTCCTGGAACAAATCACAGCTGCCAACAATCTCACTTCGGCGATGCTCGGGTCGGGCGATTATCCCAACGTAAACGTCACTTACAGGCTGTTCTCACTTTTCCGTAAAGCCTCAACCGTATGATTTCTGACCTGCTGCGGATTGCACTGGCCGCCATTTCGCATAATCGATCGCAAGACAGCTGGCTTGCTGGGAGCATCGTTCTTTCGCAGTTCATCCAGCGTGTGCCTAATGATATTGATATACATCATGTCAATTTTTCTGCGTTTGCAGAGGCTGTGGACAAGGATTGCAGGTCTCTGGCGGAAGCGGGCTTCTCGATAGCGTCGCAACAGTCTTCCAGCTCGGAACTGGAAATTGTGTTCTTTGGATTGGAAGGGCTCTTGGCTGTGAATTGGGTTGTTGTACATGAACGGCCAAAAGCAATAATAGAAGATCTGCATCTTGGGAGTCGGGCAACCTTTTCGGACGTCATCGCTCAAAAGATCGAAATGTACCGAGAGAGCCTTCATTCAAAGCACAGGGATGATCTACTTGCTCTTTTGGAACACTCCGCCTCAATGGCAGCTGAGATCAGTCCAGAAAAGCTGGTCGCTGACCTCTCGGCGCTCGGGCTGCAGGATGTTCATCAACACACTCAATCTTTTCCAAAGACGCATCGACCAAGAAATATGTGAGCTCTGGTCGGAGATTGGGGCCGCGAACGGTCAACTGAGTTCGTTGATGCGCTTGAGATGCATTTGTCGCACGAAACCCGCGGACCTGGCTTTAGTCTTCGGAATGAGCGTCTTTGACACGGCGATGACACCTGAATGCCTCTCTTGCAAAAGAGGAGAATGCTGCAAGATACCGCCCTTATTTCGGCTCCGTACAGGCCTTTTGCTTCTCCTTCTTTCTTTTGGAACGCTTCCCCTATGCGACCCGACGGCTGCGACGGGTTCCCGGATGTTTCCGCCACCGTCCTCCCCACACCCGCTGCGCGACCGATCCGCCCTCTTTGTGCCTGTGCCATCTGCCTCACTGTACTACTGATCCGATCTCAAGGCCTCCGCCTCCTCTAGACAGAGGCAAAGATATTCCGTCAGTAATACGACAGATGGCACATGCATGGCGGACCCAGGCACTCGCCAGGCGCCAACCGGACTAAATAGAATCACCTCATCTGCGGCCTCAGCCACCTCGCCGCTTGCGCGGCTTGAAATAGCAATCGTATATGCTCCGGTTTTCCGTGCGATATTGAGAAAGTTCTTGGTTTCCTCATTGTGGCCCAACAAGGAGATGCCAATCGCGACGCTCGAAGGGTCAAGCGCTCGCGCGAGACCATGCGCCATGCTTGCGGAACCAGAGGAATGGACGGGGAGTCCAAGCCAAATCAACCGCGTCGCCAAAATGTCGGCACAGATAGACGACGGCCCCGTACCGAACACTTCGACGCGTCGGGCCGCTCGCACACGCTTGGCAAGATCACATATTTGAAGATCGTCAAAAGCCCGAGCAGACGCAACGATCGAGTCTTGCAGCGCAGTAGCGAGTGAGGCGACACGCGGGGAAAGGCTTATACCAGCGTGAGCGATCTCTGACTCTTTTTGAGGTTTCCAAATCAGTTGAGTTCTGAATCAATACCGCAAACGGAGGTTTGCGGATGACATCAGGAATTCCACTGCGCGATGACTTCGACGGCTTCGCTCTTCGGGCGTTGGCCAAAGGCACGAAGGATGCGGCACAGGCTCGGCGGCTTCTTGCCCTTGCCGAAATCTATGATGGCCATTCCCGCAGCGATGCGGCCAGGATCGGAGGCGTGACCCTGCAAATTGTCCGCGACTGGGTTATTCGCTTCAATGCGCGTGGCCCGTCGGGGCTCATCAATGGCAAAGCACCCGGCAATCAAGGAAAGCTTTCCGACGTGCATCGCCAGGCTTTGGCAAAGATCGTCGAAAGTGGCCCGATACCGGCGGTGCATGGCGTTGTGCGCTGGCGGCGCAAGGATCTTGCTCAATGGCTGTTCCAAGAATATCGGATATCCGTCGATGAAACGACCATTGGCCGCGAATTGAAGGCGCTCGGCTTTGCAAAGCTGTCTGCCCGCCCGCGCCATTACGCCCAGAACGAAGGCGACCTGGAGAGTTTTAAAAAAAGTTCCCCGCCACACTGGCAGCCATCAAAGGCAGGCTCCCGAAGAACGTCGAGATTGAGCTCTGGTGGGCCGACGAAGCTCGGATAGGCCAAAAGAACAAGATCACCCGGCGATGGGCACGCAGGGGAACAAGGCCTTCGGCACCACACGATCAACGCACGATGTGGACCTATATCTTCGGCGCTATCTGCCCCAAGAAGGGCAAAGGTGCGGGTCTCGTTCTTCCCTACTGCGACACCAGCGCCATGAACCAGCATTTGATCGAAATCAGCCAGGCCGTCGATGACGGCGCTCATGCCGTGCTGATCGTTGATCAGGCGGGGTGGCATGTCACGCCGAAGCTCGATGTGCCCGACAACATCACACTGCTCTTCCTGCCGCCACGCTCGCCCGAATTAAATCCCGTCGAGAACGTGTGGCAATTTCTGCGTGACAACTGGTTGTCCAACCGGATCTTCAAAGATTACGAGGACATCGTCGCCCATTGCTGCGACGCATGGAACAAGCTGGTCGCTCAGCCGTGGAAGATCATGTCGATTGGAATGCGTGACTGGGCGCACCGGTTTTGATTAGCGCTCGTTGGTATTACATCTTTCGGTGCGGCGCGTTTGGCCAATTGGAAAGCCTTCCTCCGCTCAATTTCACTGCAAAGAGCAATCCTAAACTCACGAAAACCAGAGAAACCGAGCATTCGGCAAAACCGAATTACTGAGGCAGATCCGCTCCTGGCGAGGTGTGCAAAGTCAGCGATGGAGAGCGTTAGGACGGCCTCGGGGTCATTGACGATATAAAGTGCTATACGCGCAAGCGCATCCGGAGCCGTGTTTGCCGCATCACTGATCCTCTCCAGCAGCAGTCGCCGTCCCTTTAGTGGATCTTGCATATTTTTGAACTGTCCGCTTCGATTGGAGGTTCACTGAAAGCCAATAGCGAGTTCGTGTATATAAAGGCGCCGCCGCTGACGCCTTCATTGATCCAGATCAACGACAAGGCTGAGGCTACCCGTCCCGATGAAAAAGGAGCCTCGAATGAGTGTCGCGGACGGGGTTGAAGCAGAAGCGGGTCGCACTGGCTGAAAGGTTGAAGCAGCGTGAAAGAGACAGGAGCTGATGGCCGCGCTGGATCGCGTCATCCCGAGCGATGAGCCTGGCTACCAGGCATCAGCGCTGGCGGGAACAGAACGCCGTGACCATTCTCGAAATGCCATGCCGCTGCCATCAGAGATGAAAATGGGGATGAGCGGCTTAAATAAGCGCCAGACCGTCTTGGAGGTCCTTCGCGATGGCCGCAGCCTGGGCGGCGGGTTTACGGTGATGAGGTGCGCGCCAAGCTTGTCGTTGTTCGGGAGGCATCGGAGGAAAGGCTATCCATATCGCCGTGTCCATGCCGAGACGCGTCGGCAATTGCTGACGATGACCGCAGCGAGATTGATCGCGTCCTCAATGACTTTAAGCCGAGCGCACCGCCCGTGGCCGCAGAAGGATCAACGGCGATAAGGCGTCCAGACTAGATGGTTCCGCCACTGATGGCGAGGCATTGCCGCTCGACGACTTTCTGTCCGGGTTACGGATTGCTGGCGTGGCAGTGAAGTAAAACCGACCGTCCGCGCCAAGCCTGCGGCTAAACGAGAGCGGCGAAGGCCCGGTCCTCGTAAAGTTCAACAAAAAATGTTCTGCGAACAAGCTCACAGCATCCATACCGAGCAAGCTTTATCCAAACGACGACAAATATCATTACCGAAACGCTGGTGCGATAGGTAGCACAGGCCCAGTACTGTCTGGACGAAACCCATCAGTTGCTCATGGCAAAACGCTGCAATCTGGCAGCGCAGTGAACGTATACGTGCGCGGAATTTCGGCTGGAATTTACTATCCAGATGCATAGGCCGTGTTTGGTGGTCTTTGCTGGTGCCGCGCGAAAATACTACAACGCTGTGAGGCGTGACTGAGCCTATCTCGTGCCAAAGCCGAAACGCTCGTTGAGTTTCGATCCACCGAGCTTCACGAATCGCTCCTCGATCTCCGGGTTCCAACAGGATTCCCAGGATGTTCGGCAGCCGGAGAACGTGAATGTCTGCTTACCGATCAGTTGATCTAAAATCAGCTCGGGCTGCGATATCTGGATGTCGCAAAATTCTGCGACTTTGCGGATCGCCGCGAGCTGAACTTCGCGTCCTTGGTCGCCTATGATCTCCTCATACGTCAATCCAAGCACATCAACCTGATCTGTCCACGGTGCCATCGGGTGGCAACGGTCGTTGAAGATGAAGGGCGCGATCTCGTCGAAATACCTCAGCATTTTGTCTTGCCCGTTCGGCTCATTGCGCCACTTGATCTCAGTCCTCCCGGGTGGACACCAGTCGCTATCGCCGACATATCGCATCTGCGACACAATTGCCGCCCGCATTTCGCGCGCTACGAAGATGATTTTGAAATCTGCTAAACAACGACGGATGGCGATGTCGCAGGGCAGATGGCCATACCCAAACTGACCCGGCTGGACAAAAAGCGATGATATCTCAATCGGTATCCATATTATATTGCCCGAATGAGTGAAGCGAGCTCTCTCGACATCTACAAAGCGGAAATCTCCGAGATAGTCTCTAATTGAAAAACACATCGGACTTTTCAAGCCCGAGCAGAGCAAGAAGACGTGCATAGAGGTGGGTGCCGGCCTTCGGAATGGAACAAATCATAACCCGCACGCTTGAGGCGCCGACTGTTGGCTTGATTGACCAGGACCCGTTTGAGCAGGGATAAAGCGGGAAGTTCAGACCCGCGATGGGGCGCACTTCTGGTGGAAGCGGGTGATGCATGGCAGCCCTCATTTTTACAGCGTGGTTATCACGAACAGCGTTGACTCGAATGCGTTGCGGACACACGCAGCTTCGCCGGAAGTCCGTCTCGGAAGAATTGAGTCGAAACCGCTACGCGCCGCTCGTTCCGAGTGATCGCTCGTTTCAACTCGCGGCTAAGCGGATCGTGAAAGTATTCATCCAGTTATGCAAGAGTATATTGGCATGGCATCAATATATTGCACGATATATTTAAATTGGGTAAGCGCGATTTTCGATGCGTATTGACGCCTGTTCCACACCGAACGGCGGATAGCATCGGTCGCGGTATCCGGCTCTATTCGGTCGTGGAGGTCTTGGAGAAGTTGAACGGGAGCAGGTCGCCGATGTCGGCATTCTCTTCGCGCTGTGGCAACTCGGTGAGTACGTGGCGCAGCCAGATCAGAGGGTCGACGCCACAGGCGCGGCATGTCAGCATCAGACTGTAAATCACAGCACTGGCCTTGGCTCCGTCAGCAGTGTC
Source organism: Rhizobium sp. T1470 (assembly GCF_042140505.1). Lineage (NCBI taxonomy): Bacteria > Pseudomonadati > Pseudomonadota > Alphaproteobacteria > Hyphomicrobiales > Rhizobiaceae > Rhizobium > Rhizobium sp. T1470. The sequence goes on along the minus strand of NZ_CP148093.1, from coordinate 163,918 downwards.
GCTGAACAGCCACGATTTTCTTCCGGTCGCAAAAACCCTGATGTCGCGTTCCAGGATGTTGTTATCGATCGGCATCCTGCCGTCGCTGGTGTAGCGCGTCAGATAATCCCATTGGTTCAGGGTGTAGGACACAGCATCGCCGAGCTTGGTATCCGGCACGACCTTCGGCGCGATGTTATCGAGCCACGTCTTGAGGGCGTTCAGGACAGGCAAACTGTGCTGTTGCCGGAAGCGGCGAATGCAGGCGGCCTGCGTTTCACCGGCGTCGGGCTTTATCTCTCGCGCCTGCCTCTCGATCCGGTAGAGCTGCTCGAAGAACCTGAGCGCTTGCTCCGGCGGGCCGCCGCCATTCTTTCTTGCCTTGAGGGCTTCGACGAAGCGCCGCCTGGAGTGAGCCATGCATCCGACATGGGTTGCGCCATGCAATGTGCGCCAGGCTGTGTAGCCATCGCTCACCAATATGCCGCGGTAGTCACCAAGGAAGGTCTGCGGGTGGATCTGGCCGCGCCCGGGCTGATAATCGAGCAGTACGATTGGCTGGTCACTGTCCTCGCCGCTGCGATAGGCCCACATGTACGATGTGCTGGTGGCCTCCTTGTCCTTTTCCTTGAGGACTTGAACCGTCGTCTCATCGCCATGAATGAGAGGCTGCGATCGCAACCGCAGTTTCAGCGCATCATAGATGCGGTGCAGATGCTTCTCGCTTGAGCCGATGACCCAGTGAGCGAGAGCGCCGCGGCTGATCGGAACACCGTAAGCGCTCATTTCCATGCGCCTTTTCGCGTTGAGTTCTCTGCCGCATGAAGTGTCCACTTGAAATAGGTGGACACCAAATATGAATGACGAAGAGCAGAAGCTGCGTGTGCGGTTGGTGGGGCGTGATGGTCGGCGGCGCTATGATCCAGGATCAAAGGCGCGGCTTGTTACGGCTTGCCTCCAGCCTGGTGTTTCTATATCAGGCCTTGCGCTTGGCCATGGGGTCAATGCCAACCTTCTACGCAAGTGGGTCAAGGAGGCCAGGGAGGCTGGCTTGTCGGCGGTATCTGCAAGCTCGCCGTTTATCCCGGTCGTCGCAGCAGACGGCAGCCTGCCTGTCGGGATGCGCTCGCTGGATATACCGGTCGCGTATGGTGAAGAACAACCGGCATCACTGGAGAAGACGGCCCATCTGTCAGGTTTTTCCAAAATCAGCGCGTTGCTGCCGAACGGCGTGAAGCTTTCGCTGGAATGCGGTGATGTGGATGCGTTGACGGCGATCATCGGAGCTCTGGGTCATGTTCAGACTGGGCGCTGATATCAAGGTTTACCTGCACCGCGAGCCGATCGACTTCCGGGCCGGTATCAACAGCCTTGCGGTCCTGGTGCAGGAGGTGATGGAGCTCGATCCGTTTGCGCCTGCGGTCTTTGCCTTTTGCAATCGCCGCCGTGACCGGATGAAGCTCCTGTTCTTCGATCGGTCCGGTTTTGTGATGGTGCTGAAGCGATTGTCGGAAGACCGGTTCCGATGGCCACGTCGGGAGATGATGGTGGTAACGCTGACGACCGAGCAATTACACTGGATTCTCGACGGCATTGATATCGACGCGATGGTCCGCCATCCGGTTCGGCAATACCAGATCGCCGGCTGACAGTTCTCGACGTCTGCGGTTGACGGGGCGAAACGGTTCAGATTCAAGAATCTGATGATCCGACCCGGCGAACCCACTGTTGAGGAGTTGATGGCGCGCATTGCGGCGCTGCAGGCGGAGAACCGTCAGCTCACGGAACGCGTGGTCAAGCTCGAGGAAGAACTGGTGTTGGCGCGGCTTCATCGTTTTGCGCCGAAAAGCGAAAAGCACGTGGACCGCCTCTTCGATGAAGCCGAGCAGGTTGCCGATGAAGACGACGCCGGCGGAGACAATGGGGAGGTCGTCGACCTGCCGGACACGGGCTTTGCGGCGATCGAGAAGCCAGAGGGCAAGAAACGTGGCCGCAAGCCCCTGCCGGAACATCTGCCGCGCGAGCGCGTCGAATATGACCTTGCCGACGACCAGAAGGCCTGTCCTTGCTGCCGTCACCAGATGCATCGCATGGGCGAGGCCGTCACCGAGCAGCTCCACATCGAGGTGAAGGCCAAGGTCCTGCAGAATGTGCGGCTCAAGTATGCCTGCCGCCATTGCGATCGCACCGGGATCAACACGCCTGTTGTCCTTGCGCCAATGCCCGCGCAGCCCTTGCCGGGCAGCATCGCCACGGCCTCGACGCTGGCATTTGCTCTTGTTCACAAATATGTCGATGGCACGCCGCTCTACCGCCTGGCCCAGGCCTTCGAGCGCGCCGGCGTTCCCGTCAGCCGCGGTGCTCTGGGCCATTGGGTGATCGGTTCGAGCGAGAGGCATCTCTCCCGCATCTATGACGCGCTGAAATCGCGGCTCAGGTCTCAAGCCATCATCCATGGCGACGAGACGACGGTCCAGGTGCTGAAGGAAAAGGACAGGGAGGCCACCAGCACATCATTCATGTGGGCGTATCGGAGTGGAGAGGACAGCGACGAGCCGATCGTGCTGCTCGATTATCAACCCGGCCGCGGCCAGATTTATCCGCAGGCCTTCCTCGGCGATTACCACGGCATCCTGATGAGCGATGGCTATTCCGCCTGGCGCACGCTGGCAGGGGCCACCCATCTGGGATGCATGGCGCATTCCAGGCGTCGCTTCGTCGATGCCCTCAAGGCAAGAAAGAAAGGCGGCGGTCCGCCGGAGCAGGCGCTGAAATTCTTCGAGCAGATCTACCGGATTGAAAGCCAGGCGCGCAACGCAAAGCCTGACAAGGGCGAAACGCAAGCCGATTGCATTCGCCGTTTCCGCCAGCAACACAGTGTCCCCATCCTGAATGCTCTCAAGGTATGGCTCAACGACATCGCCCCGAAGGTCTTGCCCGACAGCAAGATCGGCGATGCCGTGTCCTATACCCTAAATCAGTGGGACTACCTGACGCGCTACACAGAAGACGCCAGGATGCCGATCGACAACAACCTACTCGAGCGCGATATCAGAATTTTTGCCACTGGCAGAAAATCCTGGCTGTTCAGCGACACCGTGGACGGAGCGAGGGCCAGTGCCGTCGTCTACAGCCTAATGCTGACCTGCCGAGCTTGCGGCATCGAACCCTTGGCCTACTTGCGCCACGTGCTTACCGAACTGCCGCAGCGCGCAACAGATTCCGACATCACTGATTTGCTGCCCTTCAACTTCGCCAAAACTACCGCTGCCTGATCCGATAGGGCCGTCACAAAGCGACCCACGTCAAATGGGCCACGTCAACGCGCATGGAAATGAGCGCTTACGGAACACCAGCACGCTCGAATGTCTGAGCCACGCGGTAAAGCGGTGTGCCGTCGACGTATTTGTGGACGAGCGCGAAGGCTAACGTCGAGGCGGTAGCGATGCTGCCCGGCAGGGGCTGCGTCGGCATCGGTGCGATCACGACGGGTGTGTTGATCCCGGTGCGGTCGCAATGGCGGCAAGCGTACTTGAACCGCACATTCTGTAGGACCTTTGCCTTGACCTCGATATGGAGCTGCTCGGTAACAGCCTCGCCCATGCGATGCATCTGACCCTGGCAGCAGGGACAAGACTTCTGATCGTCGGGGAGGTCATATTCGACGCGCTCGCGTGGCAGGTCTTCTGGCAGAGGTCTGCGTCCACGCTTCTTTCCCGTTTGACCTTCTACCGCTGGCAGGCCGGTGTCCGGAAGCTCGACAACATCGCCTGCTTCGCTGCCATCCTCGACCGCAGCCTCTTCGGCCTCGTTGAAGAGACGATCAATGTGCTTTTCACTGCGGGGGGCAAAGCGATGGAGTTTTGCCAGTGCAAGCTCTTCTTCCAGCTTGACGACCCGCTGCGAGAGCGCTTCCTTCTCGGCTTTGAGCGCAGCGATTTCGGCAGCATTGGCTGCCAATTGCGCCATCAGTTCTGCAATGCTCGGTTCGCCGGTGCGAGTCATCAGATTCTTGAATCTGAACCGCCCAGCCGCGTCAACTGCTCAATTCGACATCCGTCAGCCGGCAATCTGATATTGCCGCACCGGATGGCGCACCATTGCGTCGATATCGATGCCATCGAGGATCCAGTGAAGCTGTTCTGTCGTCAGCATGACCACCGGCACCTCGCAACGGGGCCATCTGAACCTGTCCTCGGTCAACCGCTTCAGGACCATCACAAAACCGGAACGATCAAAAAACAGCAGCTTCATTCGGTCACGCCGGCGATTGCAGAAGGCAAAAACCGCAGGCGCAAACGGATCCAGCGCCATCGTCTCCTGGACCAGGACCGCCAGGCTGTTGATGCCCGCGCGGAAGTCGATCGGTTCGCGATGCAGGTAAACCTTGAGATCACCGCCCAGTCTGAACATGACCCAGCGCTCCTATGATTGCTTCCAGCACTTCCACACCGGCGCACTCGACGGTCAGGCTGACCCCGTTCGGCAGGAGTGCGCTCACCTTGGATGCGGGAAGGCACTGGCTCAATGGCTTGGTCTTCTTCAGATCGCCAGCAGAACCCGAGTGCATATCCGGAGCAATCTGAACCGGAACGAACGCCGAGGCCAAAGGCAATTGACGCTCCGCTCTGGACTTCTTCATCCACTTCCGGACGAGATTCGCATTGACGCCGTGCTCCAGCGCCAGCCGCGAGACCGAAACGCCGGGTTCTAAGCACGCCGCGACAAGCTGATCTCTCGACGCAGGGTCATATCGACGGCGGCCGTCGCGACCAACAAGCCGTACCTGCAGTTTAGGAGCATCTTCATCCATGATTTGGTGTCCACCTATTTTTTGGTGGACGCTTCATGCCTCACAGCACTCCGCTACAGAAGGCGCACAGAAATTAGCGCTTACTAAATTGGAATGAGCTCGCAGTATGTCAGGATGACGCACAACCGAAGATTTAGGCCTTCAGACCCATCTTTGCCATTACCGTCTCGCAGGTTGTCAGTGATGTGCCCGGAATGACCGGCCGTTGAGATCTGACCATCTAGTGGGTTGGCATAGATCTCATGAGGAGTGAACAGCGGCCGACGCTCTGGCAGAGTGAGGCTGCATCAAAGCACTCGCTCAGAAGGAACAGGTTATGGAAGCCACATCCGTTCAATCAAAGACGCCAACCGCTGTCCGCACTGATCTTCGCGCAATTTTTGTGTCGTTGGAACTTAGCCGATCGACCTGGTTGATCACTTCGTTGTCGCCGGGCAACGGCGAAAAGATGTCGAAGCACGTGGTGGACGGCGGCAATATAGCCGAGTTGCTCGCTCAGTTTGAGCAGCTCCAACTGAAGGCGCGGCTACGAACAGGGAAGTCGTTTCCCATCGTGACGATCCAAGAGGCTGGATTGGATGGCTTTTGGATCCATCGGGTTCTGGAAGCGAACGGGATTGAGAGTTACGTAGTTGATGCAGCTTCTATCGCGACCTCTCGTCGACGTCGGCGCGTTAAGACCGACAAGATTGATGGAGAGGCACTGGCGCGGACATTGCTGGCATTCAAGCGTGGCGATCCACGTGTGTGCGCAATGGTCAGAGCGCCAGATCCAGAGGACGAAGACCGGCGTCGAATCTGCCGGGAACGCAAAGTGTTGATTGCGGAGCGAGTAAGGCATGTTAATCGCGTCAAGGGTCTACTTTTCGCCCAGGGCGTCAGCGGCTATCAACCGCTTCGCAAAGATCGCCGCATACGCCTTGAGGAGCTTTGCACCGGAGACGGCCGTGGCTTGCCGAAGCATCTCAAGGCTCAAATAAATCGAGAACTCGATCGTCTTGAGTTGCTGCTTGAGCAAATCGCCGAGGTGGAGAGCGAGCGTAATTCCCTGCTTTCCGTACATGAGCCGCTAGCGTCTGAGGCACCGGCGCCGGCAATGTTGCTTACCTTAAAAGGTGTCGGCGCTGAGTTTGCCGCCGTTCTTTGGACCGAAGCGCTGTGCCGACATTTTGATAATCGGCGGCAGATTGCCGCCTATGCAGGTTTGACACCGACCCCATGGATGAGCGGGACGATTGACCACGAACAAGGTGTCTCAAAAGCAGGGATTGAACTAAGCCGCTACCGCGGCAATTGCGGCGGGCTTTGAGAAGAGCCTCCTGGCTGAGAGGATGAGGGTGTTGCAAACCCACCCTTCAGACAGGAGGTCCAGATGGCCGAGATAAGCCCTCTTCGCCGCCGGATGATCGAGGACATGACGGTCCGCAATCTGTCTCCGGCCACCCAACGATCCTATATCAATGCCGTCCAGAAGTTCAGCCGCCATTTCGGCCACTCGCCGGATCGGCTTGATCTTGAAGATGTCCGCGCGTTCCAAGTCTACCTTGTCTCAGGTGGAATATCCTGGGCGGCATTGAACCAGATCGTCTGCGCGCTGCGGTTTTTTTATGGGGTCACGCTCGGTCAGAATGAGATCCCGGAGCGCATCCCCTATGCCCGCGCACCGCGGAAGCTACCCATCGTTCTGTCGACGGACGAGGTAGTCCAATTCCTGGAAGCTGTCTCCAGCCTGAAGGCGCGTGTGGCACTAACCTGCGCCTATGGAGCCGGTCTCAGGGTCTCGGAAGTCTGCGGACTAAGCATCGGTGATATCGACAGCTCGCGCATGGTGATTCATATCCGCCATGGCAAGGGCGGCAAAGCCCGCTACGTCATGCTGTCGCCGGAACTGCTCGGCATCCTACGCAGCTATTGGCGCTTGACGAGGCCCAAGACGCTGCTCTTTCCCGGACGCAATCCTGACAAGCCGATCGAGCCGACGGTGTTGCATGCCGCTTGTCGTTCGGCGGTTGCAGCAACGGGACTGGCCAAGCGGGTCACCATCCATACATTGCGGCACAGTTTTGCCACCCACTTGCTGGAGAACGGCACCGATATTCGTATTATCCAAGTACTGCTCGGTCATGCACACCTGTCGAGCACGGCACATTACACGCGGGTTTCCACCGACACGATCCGCTCCACGGCAAGCCCGCTTGACCGATTGCGACTGGAGGTGACGCCGCCGGTATCATAATCGGTTGCGCCCCGCTTTCGAAGTTGCCGACATCTTTCGGCGACACGGTGGCTGCTACAGGCGAGAGAACGCCGGTCATCTTAGTCGTGGCGAACGACGTGTCATGGGCGCGATCGAAGCTTGCCGCACACCCAGGCTCGGCGGCCATGTCGATGCCTGCGATGAGTGTGGCACGACTCGCATCTCCTATAATTCCTGCCGCAATCGTCACTGCCCGAAGTGCCAGGGCATAGCTCGCAGGGGATGGGTCGCGGCCCGCATCTGCGATCTCTTGCCGGTCCAGTACTTCCATGTGGTCTTCACACTACCGCCTGGCATCGCCGAGATAGCCTTCCACAACAAGGCGGTCGTCTACGCACTGCTGATGCGGATCGCAGCCCAGACGCTGCAGACGGTCGCCGCCGACCCTAAACGGCTGGGTGCCGAGATCGGTATCATCGCCGTGCTTCACACCTGGGGCCAGGCGATGACCCACCATCCCCACGTCCACTGCGTCATACCAGGCGGCGGTCTCTCACCGGATAAGTCAAAGTGGATTGCATGCCGGCCGGGCTTTTTCTTGCCCGTCCGAGTTCTATCGCGTGTCTTCCGGCGGCTCTTTCTGACGGCCCTTGCTGACGCCTTCGCTCAGCGTAAACTTCGCTTCTCCAACGCGCTTGCACGCCTTGCCGACCCCACCGCTTTCACCAGCCATCTCGCGCACGCCCGTCGCAGTGAATGGGTCGTCTACGCCAAGCCGCCGTTTGGCGGACCGGACCAAGTGCTCGCCTATCTCGGCAGATACACCCATCGTGTGGCCATCGCCAACAGTCGTATCGTCGGTGCCGATGACGAGCATGTCGACTTCCGGTGGAAGGACTATCGACGCCAAGGACATGATCGCGAGAAGATCATGCGCCTTGACCCGCTCGAGTTTATCCGGCGCTTCCTTCTCCACGTACTACCCGACGGCTTTCACCGTATGCGTCACTTCGGCTTTCTCGCCAATAGCCATCGCCGGCAACGCATCGCCCTCTGTCGGGACCTGCTGGGCCAGCGGTCGACGTCGGCCGAGCAACCGCATTGCCTCAACCCAAATCAAGGCTACCCCTTCACATGCCCCGAATGTGACCGGCCGATGCGTCGGATGAAGGCCAACATCCGACCCGCTCAAGCACGGTCATCTTCATTCCGATGTGACACATCATGACATCAGGCGATCGGCAGACGACCCATATCACCCGCCGACTTGGACGCCGTTCCGGCGGACAATCGTCGCTGCCTGGAACCAGGCCAGATGTTCGATCCGTAGGCGCAAATGCATCCATATCGGCACAACCGGCACAGCGACCCGCGACATTGCGCTTCGACAATCATGTAAAACCTCGCCGTCTGCCACTTGATTGCGCGCCCTCAGGGCCACCGCATCACCGCGCCGGAACCGGACGCAGAACGCAATCCCCATAGTGCCAAACAACCCGCGCCTTCGTTCAATCCGGCTTATGTGAGGTCGGCCGAGTATGACGCCACTGTCCTATCCGACCTCACATAACCCTCCAGAATCCCCGGTTGCGCACCACGATGATTCAATTGTCCTGGCTATGGCTACGCAATCAGCCAGCGTCAGCGCTCATAATCAGTCGTTGGTTTGTGGATCGGGTCCAGTCGAATGGTGGACGTTTAAAGAAAGCCGCGATAGTTGCCCTGGCGCGCAAGCTCCTTATCACGCTGTGGAAGTTTGTCATTGCGGGTGTTGTCATCGAAGGGGCTGTTATGAAGACCGCCTGACGACCATAAAATGGCCGAACACACAAATCTTCCAGGACTGATCAATCCTGGCGGATCCAGGTGAACGAACCGCCTCTAAGTCGGGCTTCAAATGCCGCGCTTTAGATTGGTCCCGTTCTCCTGAGCCTTGCCGCTACGCAAGCGGGATAGTGGTGCTGCCGGACAAAACGGCGACCGTATGTGAGTTTGAACCGGCGACGGAAACGTGCCGCGTCATGCACGGTGGCTCAGCCATGGATTCGATACAAGCACCCTATGAAAAAGTGATTGATCTTGACGGCGAAATCCTCATGTGAGCTTGGAGGACCAACGTTGCTAGATGCGAGAGATGAAGGAAGAGGTCAGGGGCGTGCCACCTGAAATATTCCGCAACCACCGTGAACTTTCTTCATAAGGTTTATTCTGAAGCGGTTCTGAGGCACGGTCCACGATGTTTGGGACATTCACACTGACAAGGATCGGTGGTGGGTCATAGCCAACCCAACCAATCTTTACTCCCAGGGACAGTTTCCCAACCTCGACTTGGCCGTGACGTTTCACGTTGGCCTCTTGCCTCCGCATTCCCCGTTCGGAAAAACCGAGCCAAGCCCCGCGCCGGTTACTGCCGTTCGAACAGGCCTTCAAACAGCTGGGGCGGGCCACTGCGGCGCTGACTCAGGCGAAAGGAGTGGCGGATTACCAAGGCATCAGGGTCAGGTGCAGGGAAACGTACTGTCCTTCATCGCAGCGGCGCAGTATACTGTCGATTGGGGTGATGGCGAGCGCCCAAGAGAGCTGATCTCAAAGGCTGGGTAGACAGGATACTTGGCGCGGCACTTGTCGGCAGCGCACAGAAAGAGCGTCGTCATCTTGCGGCCTCTGCTTGTCAGGCGTGGGACTTTGCCAACTGGCTTACACATACAAGTCTCCTTCGTGGCATGACGCTGAGATCCGTGTGCCACGACGGAGCCTGCGGTTCGGTCAGCGGCATCGCTTGCCGTTCGGCATATCAGAGGTGTGCCTCACGAGTGTCCAGAGTGCGGCTTTCTTCTGGGCGCCATTCCATTTGCACGTCATTGATTAGACATGGAAATCAGGCGGAAGCCCGGAATGCCTAGTAGCTATCGTAGGAGCGGTCACGGACTTCGCCGCGCTCGTGAAAGAAAACGGCACGTTTCAGCTTGTGAGCGGCTTCGCCCTTGTGGAGACTGGCCTGGCAACGTCGGCGCAGCGCGGGACTGGAATACCACTCGATCATGAACAGGGTGCGCTCGATACGGCCGAGTTCGCGCAACGCTTTGGCCAGATCGCTGGATTTCAATGGGACGGAGAACCTTTTGATGATCGTCGACGGCGAGATGATGCGCGTTGTGATCGAGGCCAGATACAGAAGATCGTCCCAGTGTTCGAGAATAGGGGTTTGATGGGGGAGCCGATGTGGTTTCGAGCGCCGGATAGGCATCGGCCTTCTTGAAGATGTGGAACTTCCGGTCCTTGATGTTGAGCAGTCGTCGCGCGAAGCGCTTGCCGATAGGGCGAACAGCGCAAAGACGTAATCGCTGGCGCGGCCGGTATCGGTAAAATGCTCCTCGATCTCCAGTATCGTGTCGTGATCATACAATCCGTCGAGGACGTAGTGGGCATCGCTTTCGGTCGGCCTGATCGCCATCGCTACTCCTGCAACTCTGCACTGCCGCCTCAAGCCTCTGTCCGGAAATGGGCGTTTGGTTAAACAGCCTGTCCACAAATTATCCTGACGTGTTTCGAACAGAATGGATATTTCGGACAACCTATGCGGACGAAATTGATCACATGCCGCGCACCTTTGCCTATGTCCGCGTCTCCACTACCGGGAAAACCACGGAAAACCACGGAAAACCAGGAAATCGAGGCCAGCGGGTTCCATGTCGAGCCGCGCCGGATCGTCACCGAGACCGTTTCCGGCAGCACCGCCGTTGCGCAACGCCGCGGCTTTTCCCTGCTCGTGGATAAGCTGGAATCCGGAGACATTCTCATCGTGACGAAGCTTGATCGCCTTGGCCGCGATGCCATCGACGTCAGCACCACGGTCAAGACCCTGGCCGAAATGGGGGTGCGGGTTTATTGCCTCGCGCTAGACGGCGCCGGTCTCCCCAGTTCAGCCCGAACGATGACCATGAACGTGCTCAATGCAGTTGCACAGTTCGAACGGGATTTGCTAATCGAGCGGACGCAATCCGGTCTCAAGCGCGCCAAGTCGGAAGGGAAAGCCCTCGGCCGTCCCTCGACGCTCAGCGACAAACAAAAGCAGGATGTGCTCGACGATCATGCGACAGGGATCAGCGTATCGGCGATTGCGAGGAAATTCATGACAAGCCGGCAGACCATCATGCGGGTTCGCGACGAGAGTTCACGATCCGTTCTGCCTTAGAGGCTGCCTCAAAAAGAAGTGGGTGATTTCAACAGGTTGTGATTCCTTCGGATTTGCGAAGATTCGATGGAGTTCACGATGGCCTGGACCGAAACCACCCGTCGGCAATATGCCCGGCGAGCAGCACGCTATGCAAGCGATATGACGGATAGAGAATGGCGAATTGTCGAGCCGCTCCTACCTGCGCCCCGTCGACTTGGGCGACCGCGAACAACGGTGCTGCGTGAGGTCATGAATGCGCTTTTGTATATCGCCTCGACCGGCTGCCAATGGCGGATGCTGCCAAAGGACTTTCCGCCGTGCTCGACGGTTCAGCGATACTTCTATGCGTGGCGGGGTATTGGGCTTTGGGCCCGCATCAACCACCATCTAGTGAAGGCGGCGCGCGAACTGGAAGGCAAAGAGGCCAGTCCTACGGCAGGCGTGATCGACAGCCAAAGCGTCAAAACCACCGAAAGCGGCGGCATTCGAGGTTACGACGCCGGCAAAAAGATCAAGGGCCGCAAGCGCCATATCGTCGTCGACACACTCGGCCTGCTGGTTGGCCTCATGGTTCACAGCGCCGATATCCAGGACCGCGATGGCGCTCCCGATTTACTGAAATCCATTTGTCACAGATGGCCATGGTTGCTGCATGTTTTCGCCGACGGTGGCTATGCGGGCGACAAATTGAAACGGAAGCTGAAGAAGGTCGGTCGCTTCACGGTCGAAATCATCAAGCGCAGCGACAAGACCAAAGGCTTCGAAGTGCTACCACGCCGTTGGGTCGTCGAGCGAACATTTGCATGGCTTGGAAGGTGCCGGAGATTGGCGAAGGACGTCGAAAAATCCATCGCTTCAGCCGAGGCATGGATCATGATCGCCCATATCCGCCTCATCACTAGACGTCTCGCAAGGTATTGTTACCATTGAACTCTTTTCGAGTCCGACTCTTAGCAGTACGATTTTGAACTTCTGTTCACCTTATAACAGAAATGCTAATTTCACGGCTATACGCTGAATGATGCGACTCATGCCGGCGTCTGCTGCCTCTACTTCGCCGAAATAGCTCACCTCTCCATCCGGATTCGGCGACCGCAACCCCGCCTTCAACTCCTGGCGTGATGCGACCGGTATTCCCCTGATGTGGCTGATTTGAATCGGCTTATATATAAGAGGATGCGCAGCGACAATTTTGGATGTCCGCCATCAAGTTGACAGCACGTTCTGCAGCTGCTCAATGCGTTTTTTGGCCGAAGGGCCAAGATGGCAGATGACGTCTTCTACGAGAAGATTAAGAAAGCTTGTCACCGGCGCGTTGCTTTCCCAGAACATGTCGGCATCAGTGGCGATCCGGAAAACATTGTCCGTGAGATCTTGTGCCCAGTAGCAAACCGCATCCGTGACGATCACGAGATCGATGTTCGCTTGCGAGGCCTGTTGCGCCAAGAGCATGGCCTGCTTCGCGTAGCGCCGGACGTCCACGACGATGACGAGTGGTTTTCCGGCTTCATTCGCGAACAGTTCGCTGTAGGTCCCGCTGACGCCATCCATGAAGCGGACACGCGGGCGGGCATATTCGAGACGCATGGCAAAGTTCATAGCTAGGCCCCGCACGGTCTGAAAGCCCGCCACATAAACCCGATCCGCTTTGGCCACCAATGCGACAACGTGACTGAAGTGTGCCGTGCGGGCCAGCGCGTAGTTGCTGACGATTGCCTTCAGCTCCAAGTTGAGGCTCTTCGAAAGGTCCGGTGCGGCTTCGTCCTCCTCGCTCTTGGAACGATCCGGCGAGATTATACGTTCATAGCGCTCGCCCACGAGCCAGTCGATCTGATGAACGGTGCTGCGCAACTCCTCCTTCAGGGCGGAAAGGCCTTCATAGCCGAGGGAACGCAGGAAGCGTCCCACCGTCATAGCGCTGACATTCAGCTTGCGGGAGATCGAGGCCGCCGTCTCGAACGGGATCTCCCGGACATGGGTGAGAAGGTAAGCCGCGATGATGCTTTCTGCCCGCGAGATTGTCGCCCGCCGCTCCTTGATCTTCTCGACGAAAGGGTGGAAGACAGGCGCCTGATGCGCCGCATCTTTTCGGCTTATGCTATTCAGTCGTCCATAGTGGTGCATGACGTCCTCTAGAGCATCATGGTCGATGTCGGCACACGTGCCGTGGCTTCGAAGAGCGTGTCGAGCCTGTTGTTGAGCAGGAAAGCGAGGTTGCCCATGGCAGGCGCGGCGACCGATTCGCTCTTGGTGAGCTTTGCCGTGGGGAAGGCAAGGCACAGGTCTCCGGGTCCGTCCTCGGACGGTGTTCCGATGCAGCATTAGGAAACGGGACTACCCCCCCTACTCTACTGCGCATCAGCCCCGTCCATCAGCCGTTCCCGTGACGAGCCACTGCTGCGGCTCAAATGGACACCGGTACATATGTCAGTAATCACGACGATCGCCCGGCCGATGAAGCGATCCGGCGACCGAAAGCACGTGATCCCCGACATATGATCGAACGGATCTTGAGCCAAGCGTCGTCAAGACCTCGTTAGGTATAGAACCTATAGCTTTGGCGAGCTCATCTAGCGATTGCGACGGGCCACAGACCTCGACCAGATCACCGAGCGACGGCTTTAGGTCGGCTGCCGAGCTAAGGTCAATGATCGATGTGTCCATGGAAACGCGACCGATGACGTGGGCTGACCGACCCGTTATGTCGAGTGAATGGCAGTGAAGCATTGGTCCTCCGCACTGACTGCAACATTCTAGGGAAATGGCAGGGAAGCTGCCATTGGTTATCGCGGGCCGTAACGGATGCGGCTGGTCTCGATCTTGCGAACCTCTTCGCGACGCCTTTGGTCGATCTCATTGGAGGCAGCCAGCCCAATGACATGGCACAGATCGAAGCCGGCTTTTGCGAGCATCTTCGGAAAGATGCTTCCTGCCGTCAGACCCGGGACCGCATTGACTTCGAAGAAATAGACGCGTTGCTGGTCATCGACGATGAAATCGAGGCGCCCGAAGGTGTGGAGCCTGAACTCCCGAGCAATCTTCGTTGACATCGAGAAGATGCGGGTCTGAAGGCTGTTCTCAATCTTATGGAACTCAACAGTGTAGCTGCCCTTCTGCGTCTTCTGGTCATAGCCGAGAAATCCCGAGGGATTATTGATCCGCGCAACCGGAAGTACCGTAACCTCATGGCGGTTGATCAAGACGCCGGAGGTGTACTCTGTTCCGACAATTCGTTGCTGGACCAAGAATGAGGCGTCATACGCAGCGATCCGTTCGGAATAGGAACGAAGGCCCTCCTCCGAAAGATTGTCGACGCACTCGGTGAGGAAGGATCCTCCGAGCGTGTTCGGCTTGAGAACACAGGGCCCAGTAAGGTGCCGCAGAGCCTCGGCTATGCCAGCGTCGAGATCACTTTGGGAGACGTGGATCGTCGGAATGGGGGTCAGCTCGGGACAAAGTCGATTGGCGATTAAGCCCTGCAAATACTTATCTGCGGAGAGCATGGCCGCAGTTTTGTCACCAAAGCTGCCCGGGATATCATAGAATTGGGCAAGAGCCTGGATCTGACCGTCCTCTCCGTCTTGACCCTGAAGAAGTGAGAAGACGAAATTGCTGTCATTTTTTAGTATACAAGCAAGCGAGGTGAGCGAATAGGTCTCGGCACGAGTCGTAAACTCATCATGCTTCGGAAGGCGATCCCCGTCGAGGGCGAGCCTAAGCAAATCCCCGGATCGGCTGATATAATAAATAAATGCTGGTGAAATACTCGCATGAACAGCGTCGTTAAGGACGTCAGCGAAATGATTGTACATCGCAATCGACCAGTCGTGTTCAACGGACCGGCCACCATACATAAGTGCCAGTTGCATGGTCGTTTCCTCTTCGGACTGAGTTGCGGGGCGGCTTATTGCCAGGTTTGGACTGTCATCGTCTAGGCCGATCTCGCTGAGTCATCAGCGAGTGGCTCGGACCGGGATAAAGACCTTTCCATCGGTGAGCCCTCGCGGATCGCGAACGTAATCGCTCCATCCTCCCGGAGGCTGGCATCGTAGAACATGCGATCGCGGACAGAATTGTCCCGATTGAACGTTAATACTCGCGGTTTGATCTCGGCGATCTGCTCCTTTTCAACGTACGCGGAGGAGCAAACGATGATCTCGTCTCCGACCTGGCAGGTACGAGCGGCAGCTCCATTCAGCACACAGCAACGGGAACCCCTTTCACCATAAATGACATACGTGCTGATACGCGCACCTGACGCCTTGTTCCAGATGTCAACGAATTCCAGTGGAAAGATCCCCACCTCATCGCAGTGATCCGGGTCCAGTGTAATCGAACCGTGGTAGTTCAGATCTGCATCAGTGACAGTAATGCCATGAAGCTTGGCGGCTACGACTTTTCTCATCTACGAGATCCTCTTGAGGTCGTGAAATACGCCGGGTGGGAGGTGACGGACTTGCCGGTAGATCCTTTCCCGTGACCTGCCATGGTGCTTTCCTCTCTTCGTTCCATCGGTCGCGGGGAGCCGCGGCATGCGTGCGGGTTGGCCACTGCCGCCGCCGCGCACTAAGGAGTTTCAAAATTCGTGCCAGTTTGGCGGATCGAGCCTCAGAAGAGATGTTGTGCTTATTCTTCAAGGGCTCCCATGAGAGTGCGGCAAGCGCCGGGCCGAACGCTACCGTGTCGCGGCCCTGACAAACCCGACAGACCTCAAGCGACATCCAGAGTTAGCAGCCATCGGCAAAGACCTGCAGCAACCAGGGCCTTCTGTCGCGGATAGATTTCAAGAGGTCCGGCGCACCGTCTGTCAATCGGCGTTGCATTCCTAATCACACCGTCCCTGTCCTGAATGTCAGCGCTATGGACCATGAGACCGACCGCCAGGCCGAGCGTGTCGCCAACAATGTGGCGCTTGCATTCCTTGATCATTTTTTCGGCATCATATCCCCGATATGCCGCCGCTTTTGGTGGTTATCACGGTAGCTGTCTATGACGCCTACCGTCGGCGGCAGGCCTGACATCTTCAACGAGGTTCCTCACCCGCCGTCCCTCGCGCCGGAATGCCCCACCTCCAGCAGTCCGTCCAGGTAGGTGCGGTGCCATCGCCTGGCTTACCGCCTCAGTCAGCAGATGATCCCCGGCGCTCGGCCGCGTAGGGGCAGCGCAGCGCGAGCAATCGGTCGCGCGTCGTGTCGATATCCAGGCCCAGTCGGCCTGGGGCATCGCACCACCTCCGCCAGAACCGTATACAATCGATCCACCGATGCGCCACCGGTGCCCGGGACAATTTTGGCCCGGGAGGGCGGCGCGATCACCCTGGTCCGTCATAATGGCGCCCTGATCGCGCTGCCCGAGGAGCTTGAACGGAACGCTATATTGGCGTCCCTCAAACGACACCAAGCTGTCGAGACCGATTCGGCGGGCAAATCGCCGCTATGCGGCGACGATGAAGTTCCACATCAACGCCTGTCCGCCGGGTCCGGGCGCCGGCCAGGATCACGCCCGCGATCACGACGACATAGCCGATGGCCCCAATGCTATGAGCCAAGATGATCCCGGCCCTCGTGCCAATTAGTCCCAGTTGAACCAATCCCAGAAAGGTCGCAATGCCAACGACGATGACTGGAAAGGTGATGGGTGTCAGGATCACCATCGACAGGACGGTGCGCAGGCGCGGATAGGTATTGCTGAGGCCGTAGGCTGCGAGGGTCCCGACGATTGTCGATAGGATAGTGACCGCGATACCAATCTGTATGCTGGTCCACGCGGCAGCGTACCAAGCATCGCTGAAAAACGAGCGGTACCATTGCAGCGAAAGACCCGACGGCGGAAATTCCAAAAACGTCCCTGGGCTAAACGATAACAATGACGACAAGGCCAGGAAACAGTAGGAACAACACGACAAATACCACGAATATTGCACCGGCGATTTTCGACCAACGGTCGTCTGCCCCTGCCCGATACAGCTGCGCCGTCCACTGCTTCGCCCGATACGGAACCGCGAGTTCGTTTAGAAAGCGGGTTAGTAGACCGGATAAAGGAAGCAACCTTAGCCAGGTTTTCCGCGCCGGTTGCGGGGTGCGAGATGGCGATCCTGAAAGATCAAGCCCAATGAGAGAGATGACGATCATGGCTATTGCCAGGAGGATGAGTGAAGAGGCAGCGGTGGATCCCAGGTTCAGTGAGCTCTTCACCTGCGCGGCTATGAAGGTTGACAGCATTGTGTCGTGCACCCCCAAAGAGCGGCCGGCGTGATATAGAAACCCAGGCAAAGCACAAAGACCAGAACAGACCCACTTCGCAGCCCGGCAGGCTGAGTGGGAAGAATACACGCCTGAAGGCGGTGAAAGGTCGTGCACCCATGCTGCGGGCTGCTGCCATCAGCGATTGTTCTGTATGCATCCGAGCAATCACGCGGGATGAAGGCTCGCGCGTGAACTTCAGCCGGGTTATGATCGAGTGATACGGTTCAAGTTGGGTCCTTTTGCATGCCTTCAGATTTTTCGGCGCGCTCTTCGGGCCCATTTGGCAGCCAGATCGTCGACGGCTTTGTTGAGTTGGCTGAGGTTGGCATTGCCAGGATCGTAATCGCTGCCGCCCCACCATTCGACGAGTTCGGCATGTCGCTCGTGTGCCGGATCGACAAGCGCCTCGCGGAACTCCTGATACCCCCATGGGCCACCGACGTCCTCGGGTGGGCAGTGTCCTGCCGCTTCGAGGAGCATCGGGCCTTCCGTGCCGATTGCCGGGAAGGTGCGCTCGATCTTGATGCTGTGCGTCCAGCCGTCGCCAAAGTCGTAAAGGTATTTGAACGATTTCGCGCCGGTGTCCTGGACTGCCGACAGCAGCGAGACTTTGCGAGCGTCGATGGGACCATCCCCCCATTCCTCGTCAGGCAATCCAAAACCGACGTCACGCATGCGGAATTCATAAAGATGGCTGTTGGTCCAGCCCATCGCCGCCTGCAACACCTCGTGCAGCCGACTGAGCCTGATACGGAATGGCACGACAACACGCCGCATCACCATTGGATCGACTTGATCGAGGGTGACCTTCAGGCGGACGACGGAGGCAGCCATCTTCAGGCCGCCAGCATATGAGCTGTCGCCGACGCACTTTTCCAGTTCCATGGAAGCAGTTCGTGCAGGCGAGAGGCGGGAAGATCAGCGATGCGGGCCAGGACGTCGGCGAGCCAGGCTTTCGGGTCGATGTCGTTGAGGCGGCAGGTCGTAATGAGCGTCAGCATGACGGCGGCACGATCGGCCCCGCGCGGGGAACCGGCGAAGGTCCAATTCCGCCTTCCCAATGCAATACCTCTCAGCGCGCGCTCGGCGGCATTATTCGTGAGACAAACTCTTCCGTCTTCGAGGAAGCGGGCAAAACCATCCCAACGTTTCAGCATGTAGTCCATGGCTTTGATGAGGTCGGAGGATCTGCTGAGCGCGGCACGTTCGCGTTTCAGCCACTCGTGCATGTCGTCGAACAGAGGCTTGCTCTTTTCCTGCCGCACGGCCAGTCGTTCTGCTGCACTCAAGCCGTTGATCTGTCGTTCGATTTCAAACAGGGCGTCAAATCGTTTGACCGCCTCCAGCGCGATCGGGGAGATCGGCCTGCCGTTGCGTTTGCTATCGCGGGCGCTTTTCTCGATATCGGCCAGCTCAAAGAATTTCCGCCGCGCATGGGCATGGCAAAAAGCAAACGTGATCGGCACTTCTTTCTTTTCGGCAACCGATATCGGTTCGAACCCGTTGTAACAATCCGTCTGTAGAATGCCGCCATATCCGGCCAGATGTTTTTGCGGATGCTCGCCCCGACGGTCGCTTGAAGCATAGTAGATCGCCGCCGGCGCGGCCCCGCCGCCATAGGGCCTATCATCACACACGTAGGTCCATATGCGCCCGGTCGTGCATTTGCTTTTGGCCCGGATGGGAATGGTGGTGTCGTCGCCAAAAAGCCGCTCAGCCGCAAAGACATGCTTCTCGATCAGATCAACAACCGGCATGAGAGCGGATGTTCCAAAACCAACCTGATCGGCTAGCGTCGAAGTCGAAAGATCGATCCCTTCGCATTTGAACCGGGTGCTCTGGCGGTTGAGCGGGCTGTGCATGCCGAACTTGTCAAACAGGATCGTCGTCAGGAGATGAGGGCCGATAAAGCCGCGCGGCGTGGCATGGAAAGGCGCTGGCGGCTGGCTGATCGCCTCACAATCACGGCAAGAGAACTTTTCCCGCACTGTTTCGATCACTTTGAACCGGCGCGGGATCTCTTCCAGCGTTTCGGTGACGTCCTCACCCAGTTTAGACAGGCGCGAGCCACCGCAGCATACACAATTGATCGGAGGATCGATCACCACGCGCTCGCGCTCGATATCCTCCGGCCAGGGCTTTCGCACCGGCCGTTTGCGCACAAACGGACGCACGGACGAGGTCCGGGCGGCGGCAGCCTGCGCTGCAATCTCATCTTCCGTAGCTGCCGTGACCAGTTCCTCAAGCTGCAATTCCAACTGGTCGATCAGGCGCGCCGTGCGCTCGCTGCTCTGACCGCGCAGTTCGCGCTTGAGCTTGTCGATCCTCAATTCAAGACTGGCGATCAGGGCGTCGCGGTCGGACAGCAGGGCTTGCGCATTAGCAGCTTCGGCAACCGCCACATCACGTTCAGCCTGCAATACCTCGCGCTCGGCCAGCAGCGCCATATAGGCGCCGGCAAGGTCCGCAGGAAGATCGTCAGGCTTCACAGTCATGAAGTCATTCGATCAGATTCTCACTGTATTTTCAATGGAATAATGCTATCCAACCCTCGTTGGACGCCATGTTTCCTGCGGATGGCGCCAGTCTATGCCAGACAGGAGATAGCTGAGCTGTGCAGGTGATATTGCAACCGCACCACCTTCGGCAGAAGGCCATATGAACTTCCCGCGTTCCAATCTTTTTGTGAACAAGCAACTGCCCTGGCCGTCATGCCAAACCAATTTTATCAGGTCACCGCGCCGGCCCCTGAAGCAAAACAAATGACCGCCGAGCGGGTCATGCTTCAAGACCTCCTGCACCCGAAGCGCCAGAGAGGGAAAGCCACAGCGCATGTCCGTATACCCCGTCGAAAGCCAGACTTTGACCCCTGTTCCCATCGGAAACGGGTTCATCGCAATGTCTCCAGTCCTCGGACAATCCGCAGCAGAGCCTCAACGTCGACATCGCGGTCCACGATCACACGGCGGCCGTTCGCGCTCAGCACCTCCATAAGGCCACTTTGTGCCATCGAAGGCTTGGTCGCAGCGACCGGGATGCCTGGCTCCGGAACCAACAGGGCAGGAATAAACCCCTCAATGCCACGGCCACTGCCAAGCCGTCCCTCACGTGCTGCCTTACGCCAATCGTTCAACTAAAAGCGCGTGATGCCATGTCGCCGTGCCGTTGCCGTGACCTGCTGGGGAGCGGAATAACTCTCCGCAACGATCGCAAGTTTGGCCTCGTTACTGAAACGGCGACGCCGCCCACTGTCGACAATCTCCATCCGGCTGACTTGCGGCCGGCCCTCTATCGTTACGTCCATCGCTATTACACCGTCTATATTGACGTCCATATAGACAGATCATCCAATTCCGCTCACTTCTCAGCAAGGCGGCCTCCCCCGGATGCATACATTGTTCTATGCCGACCATGACGGTGATGAGCGGAAGGACCATCACAGGCAGCATTATCTGGACCATTCCAATGTAGACTGCGGTGCAATTATAGATCAGCGGCAGTGGACTTGAGATCAACCCTAGATCAAGCAGGAAGTTGTTGATCAGGCCGCGGTCGCCCAGAATCAGGATCCAGGCATAGGTGCGCGCCAGGAGGCTGGTCAGATAAGAGATAACGACAAATCCAATAAGCGTTGCCCGCAGTTGCTTAGAAGAGGCTGCGATTACATACGCAGTCGGATACCCGATGACGACGCAGAGCGTCGTCGCGACCAAACTCATCTCAATGGTCTGAGAAAGCACGCGGAGATTGGCAGTTTGATCGACAAACGCCTGATAGTTGGCGAGCGTAAAGGCCGGCGCATTGAAACTGGTAAACAGGAGCTGGACCATCGGTATGCCGAATATGGCGAGCAGAATGGCCAAGGCGGGGAGAGTGAGCCCACTAAATGGCCGAGATAGTTTGAGAAAAGGAACCATCCACTTGGTCTCGTGTTTAAAGCGTGACAAAGCGGACGTCAGACCGCAGCCAGTCGACGCGAACCTGATCGCCAGGCGAATAGACCTGCTGCCCCGAAGCGACGTGCTCCCGCACAGTGAGCATCCTGGTTCCGGCCTGCACATGGTATTTCCTTAGCGGGCCCGCGTAGACCGTGTCGGCCACCGTACCGATAACGGACTGGCGCTGGTCCGCGTCCGTACTCCTTGGTGCGCCTGGTGTTGAGATACGGAGCCGCTCCGGACGGATTATGGCGACCATACCAGAAGTCCGGGAACTCTCTGCCTCGACTTCAGAATCTGTCTGCTCTAGAAGATTGGCTTCGCCTAAAAAGTTCGCCACGAACAGTGTCGCCGGCGGTCGTATAGTGCTTCCGGTGTATCAACTTGTTCAATCACCCCGCCACGCATAACCACTACTCGATCAGATAGTGTGAGCGCTTCCTCTTGATCGTGCGTGACGCACACTGTGGTGATTCCGAATTCCTTATGCAAACTCTTGATCTCCCCCTGCATCTGCTCGCGAAGATTGCGATCGAGCGCGCCAAGCGGCTCGTCGAGCAGCAAGACCGGCGGATCGGCAATCAATGCTAGGGCAAGCGCTACGCGCTGTTGCTGGCCACCACTCAGCTGTGATGGCATGCGGCCGCCGAAGTCTTTCAGGTGGACTCTTTTCAGTATCCTATCAACACGATTTGCCCGCTCACTCGCCTTTACGCCGCGAGGGGAAATTCCAAATTGCGGCGGACTGTTAGGTGCGGGAATAGGGCGTAACTTTGGAACACGATGCCTTGGTCGCGCCGGTAGGATGGCACAGCCGCTACCGACCTCCCGCCGATAAGGATATCGCCTTCACTTCGCGATATGAACCGAGCAAGCAGTATCAACGCTGTGCTCTTTCCTGAGCCGCTTGGACCAAGGATCGTCAGGAACTCGCCCTGACGGACCGTAAGGGCGAGGTCCTTGACGGCAGTGATCGCTCCATACATCTTTGTGACACGGCGGAATTCAATTTGTACGGAAGCAGGACTTTCTCGCAGTGTTTCAAGTTGGGCTGGTCGCTCAATTGGCTGACGTCAAGGGCTTGGCCGAGCGGTTGGCTGGAGTAGATGCCCTACCTTCGTGAGCGGACGGCTTGCCGAGCCAGGAGGCACTCGCCCGTTTCGATTGCTAATCGGCAAAACTTCCGAAGTTGTCCTGCAGCTTTTGCATCCGTTCGCTGCGTTTCTTGACCGAAGGGCCAAGACGGCGGATCACCTCATCCACAAGAAGACCGAGGAAGGTTGTCACTGGCGCGTTACTTTCCCAGAACATATCGACGTCGGTGACAACTCGGAACAAATTGTCGGTGAGTTCCTGCGCCCAGTAGCACACCGAGTCCGTGATTATGACGAGGTTGACGTTCGCCTGCGAGGTCTGTCGCGCAAGCAGCATTGCCTGCTTTGCGTACCGCCGGACGTCTACAACAATGAGGAGCGGCTTTCCGGTTTCGTCCGCGAACAACTCGCTGTAGGTGCCGCTGGCGCCGTCCATGAAACTGACATTCGGGCGAGCGTATTCGAGGCGCAGGGCAAAGTCCATGGCCAGGCCGCGCACGGTCTGAAAGCCAGCCACATAGACCCGATCGGCCTTGGCGACCATCTCCGCCACTTCGCCGAAACGTTCTGTGCCGGCCTGCTCATAGGCGCTGATGACAGCTTTCAATTCCAAATCGAGACTTGCGGCACGATCCTGCGCGGCACTGTCCGCCTTTTTCCTAGACCGGTCAGCGGACGTCATGCGCTCATATCGTTCTCCGACAAGCCAGGCAATCTGATGGATGGTGCTGCCCAATTCCGCCTTAAGAGCAGCGAGGTTCTCATAGCCAAGTGAACGCAGGAAGCGCCCGACGGTCATTGGGCTGAGTTTGAGCTTGCTCGATATCGAAGCCGCGGTCTCGAAAGGAATGTCGCGGATATTCGTAACGAGATAGGCAGCGATGGCGCTTTCCGCCTTCGAGAATGTGGCCTGCCGTTCCTTGATCTTCTCGACGAAGGGAAAGGAGGCAGGGGCCGGCTGGGGCGCTTGCGTGCGACTCATACGTTCAATCGTCCATAGTTGCGCATAACCTCCTTTACCGCATCGTGCTCTATCGCGGCAACAAGCCTGTCCTCGCGCCCCACCATCGGTTCGGCCGCCACCATGGCATTGATGATCGCTTCCTCCACTGCCTGCGCCGTCGCCTCGAACAGGGGGTCGAGCCTGTTGTTCGGTAAGAAAGCGAGATCGCCGACAGCGGGTGCTGTGGCGGACTCACTGGTGGTCAGGTTTGCTGTAGAGAAGGTAAGGCAAAGGTCGCCGGATCCGTCTCCTGCCGGCGTGCCCGTGCGCCCGATGCCGAGGCCCGCCCGTCGTGCGACCCGTTCCAGCTGGGTCGGCATGAGAGGTGCGTCGGTCGCCACCACGGCGATGATCGAGCCCTGCTCACCGGCAAAGAGCCGATTCGATGTGAGGTGTTCGCCGACAGGAACGCCGAGAATTTTGAGGAGCGGTCGAATTCCAAAGTTCGCCTGCACGAGGCAGCCGACGGTGTAGCGCGAACCGAGCAGGTCGACGACCCGGGACGAGGTTCCCGTACCCCCTTTGAACTCGAAGCAGATCATTCCCGTCCCGCCGCCGACATTGCCCTCGGCCAGCGGTCCGCTGGAAGCGCCATCCAGAGCCTCCTTCACATGCGCGGCGGTAACGTGAAAGGCGTCCATGTCGTTAAGATAGGCATCGGACGTCTCGCCGACCACGGGCAGCATGAATTTGTAGGGTCCGACGCTGGTGTCGGGCTTGTCGATCATCCATTCCAGGATCGACTGATGAACGGTTCCAAGGCTGTGGGTATTGGTGATGGCGATCGGTCCCGTGAAATATCCTGCCTCCTTGATCCAGTGCGTCCCGGTCATTTCGCCATTGCCGTTAAGGGAGTGGAATCCCGCCCACACAGGCGCCCGAAGAGGACCGCTGCGGCCTCGCGGAAGGATGGCAGTGATACCGGTGCGCGCTGGTCCTCTGCCCGACGCCGGCGCGTCGCTGATCACGGTCGAATAGCCTACCTCTATGCCGGCAACATCGGTTATGGCGTTATAGGAACCGGTCTTTCCGGAAAACGGTAGCCCCAGGTCGCGAGCCCGCTGCTTCGTCGAAGCGTCGAGTGCCAAGCGCTGAGTGATCTTCATTGGTGTCCTCTTCTGTTGAATTTTCCAGTCTCTCGTACTTTAGCGAGCATTCGCCCCAGATGATAGGCAAATAATATTCTTTATAAAGAGATATTTTTATACCACAACAACTCGGGACACACATGTTTTCAAGATTTCTGGGGACGGTATCTCGACTAGCCGTTCCCTGTAGAAGGAAACATCAGGACGAGCGGAACCATACCTTCAGATGCACTCAGCCGTCCCCAGGGTCGCAGCCCTTGGCTGTGGCTAAATGACGGGGCGCAGGCTTATCCCAAGGATGTTCCGGAGGTGACCCTGCAAGTTGCCGAGGCTCGGGACCGGCTGCGCCGATCTGAAAGGTTGATCCTTACGCTCTTCAGGCACTCCGGAACCGGAAAGCCACCATCTACTCGCCCCTACTTCCGATCATTGGGATTGAACCCGCCCCGATAGGACCGTGGCTCGTCAAGGCGGATCACGTTTTGCCGATTGCCGGCTCGATAAAGGCGCGTGGTGGCTTCCACGAGGTAATCGCGCACGCCGAACGACTGGCAATTCAAAACGATTTGATTGAGCCGGTTAAGGATCTCCTGCCGCTGGCGTCCTCCGAAACGCGCAATTAATTTGCGCAGCACTCCGTCGTCGTCGGAAGCACTGGCAATCTTGGGCTTAGCATCGGTCTATGTGGCGCAGCTCTGGGTTTTCAGGCCGTCGTGCACATGTCCACCGATGCCAAGGCATGGAAAAAGCAGCGGCTGCGAGACGATGGCGCAACCGTTGTGGAACACGCAGGTGACTACGGCCAAGCAGTCGCGCGCGGGCGGGAGACAGCCCTACGCGATCCAAGCGCATATTTTGTCGACGACGAGAAATCTGTCGATTTGTTCAGTGGCTTGCCTGTGCAGCATTTGAATTGGCAGATCAACTTGCTGCCGCGGGTGTGCTTGTGGATTCTGAGCATCCGCTCTTCGTGTATCTGCCGTGCGGGGTTGGTGGCGCACCCGGCGGCATCAGCTATGGGCTAAAGCTGATATTCGGTCCGCACGTATATTGCTTCTTCGCTGAACCGACTGACTCTCCGTGCATGCTGGTGCGGATGCTGAGCGGGCCTGGCAAGGCGGTCTCCGTCTATGACATCGCACTGACCAACCGCACGGAACTCGATGGCCTCGCTGTGGGAGCGGCTTCGATGTTTGTCGCGCCTCTGCTCTCAGACCGTTTGGCCGGCACATACACCATCGGCGATGCGGAAGCCTTTGACTGGCTTCGTCGGCTGCACTCAACCTGTGGTATTGACGTCGAGCCCTCCGCTGCAACGGCACTGGCCGGACCATCTCGCCTTGATCACCGGATCGGGCGAAACCTCGGCATCCGAAAGACGGGTAACCTGGTCGGCCCACTCGTCGATTGGAAGCCGCTCGGCTCGATCCCGTGTTGTGCGGCCAGCATCGTAAATCCGGCGCTCGACCGGTCGTGCCTCGGTCATTGCTCCTTCTCCGGTGCCGGCACGGTGACGGTGCATTTCTGATCTTTCCCGATCTGCCTGGCTTTCTCCAGGCGCGCGGAAATCTCCCCGCCGCCGGCATCGTAGAACTGGCCGCCCCATTTCATCTTCTTGACCGTAAAAGGATCGACCGCCTCGACCATGGCATAGCCGGCGTCGATGCGATTGCGGCCCATGACGAGACTGGCGACGTGGCTGTCGGCGGAAAACGGCAGGAAGCGTGCAAGATGAGAAGCAGGGAGATACCGGCGATGATGCCGAAGCCGCCGGCCGTCCACATGCGCCAGGTCCTGATCCTCCGGAGAAAGGCGCTCTTGTCATGGGAGGCAAGAACACCGCTAATGCGCTCGAGGTCGGATGCCTGCCACTCGACCTGCTGAACGGCGGTGCGGACCAGGCCCTCGCCGCTGCGCTCGAGGGCGCGGGCGTAGTGCTCCGCACCCTGCTGGAGAATGGGCTTTGCTCGATAGCCTGCAGGCGTTCGCCCACCGCGGCGAGACCCTGGACGATGCGGCCGAGATCGGCGCTGTAATCGACCGGCGCTCCCTGCCGCTCGAACTAGTCGAAGGCGGTTTCGACGCCCTTGCGGATCGTCGTCATTTCTCGGCCGAGGTCGGCGGCAAGCTCTCCCACTGTCACCCGCAGGTCTCGAAGGCGGCGGCAGGATCGCCGGCGTCACCCCTCGGTGAATGCTTCCGGCTCCAGGCCTTCCCGATCCTGCTCGTGCCGGGCCGCGGCGCGATAGTCTTCCGTCATCTTTCATCTGCCCGTGCTTCGACATGCCAGCCGCTCGTCAACGTCCGGCGCTCGGCTTCCAATTTCTGCCAGCGCTGAATGAAGCGATCGGCCCTGACGTTCGGGTCGGAAAGCGCCGCCCGTTCCCGGTCCATGCCGGCGACGCGATCCCGGCCGCGCCTGATCGAGACGTTCGGATGCTACACGCAGTTCCTGCTTCTGCGTTTCAAGAACGGGCAGATGTCGAAGCTGCTTGTCGGCGGCGCTGAGCGCCCGCGCATAATGATCGACGGCCTGTTCGAAGCCCGAAAGCGGCCGCACCCGCTCCGCGAGCCGGTCCTGCGCGGGAGCTGGCGGCAAACTCTCTTCCCCGCCCGGCCGCCCGCCTGCGTGGCCGCCCGCTTTCCTGTGCGGCTCCGGGCGCCGCATTGAGCGTGAGGCCTGCGAAACATGCTGCGCTTTTGCGTCTCGGCTCTCTGCGGCCGTTTCTCGGCCTGCTTATGGCCGCGTGACGCAATTGTGTGCTCAGGCTCGGCTGCAACTGATCCAACAGCAAACTCGCGATCGCCCCCCGGCCATAGCTTTCCTGCCGTCGGGGATCCTCGCGCCCGCGAACAGATCGTCGGCGCGTTCCTCGTAAACATGCCGACGTTCAGATGGCCGGTCCTGCTGCTCCTGTCCTGGATGGGCCAGAGGTGACGTCGTGCAACAGCTCCTGGGCGGAAGCAAGGTCGATCTCGCTGCAGAGACCCAATTGCTCCGCGATCCCGCGTCGCTCGTTAAAGTCGCGGGAATAGTCGAGCGTCGTTTCCTTCACCCCGACCGCGACAGCCGCTGCTCAAGCTGGCTATAGGCCAGCTCGCCGGCTTCCTGCACCTTCCACGAATGGCGCTCGGTCGTGGTGCCGTCCGGAAGCCGAACCGGCTCCGCACCCATATGCTGAAGTCCGATCTTGTCGCCGATCGCCGGCCTAGCCTCGGCGATCACCCGCTCAAGATTGACACCCCAAGTCGCATGAGGCTCGTCCTTCGCATTCTCCAGCGTCACGAAATAGCTCCGGCTTTTTCCGGCCTTGTGCTCGTGAGGCGCGGCCCCATGCTCGACCAAGACGCCGACGTGACGGTCGGTAAATTCATCTTGCGCCGCATAAAGCTGCGCCCCGTCCCTGTGCCGGGTCATGGCGACATAGGCGACATAGGCGAGATGGCGGTCAATCGCGCCCGACGCCAGCACATAGGCGCGGTCGACCGGCGCGCCCTGGTTTCTGTGGAGCGTCGTCGCAAAGCCATGATCAATGGCTTGGTAATCATTCATCGGTACACCGACGACGCGCGGACCATCCGTTCCCCGCATGTCCGTCGAGCTGAACTGCGTGCGGCTAGACGGTCTGCACGGTGCTAAGCATCCCTTTTTTCACGCCAAGGTCGCGATTGTTCTCAAGGAATACGATGCGGTCGCCCGGCGCGAACTCCCGTTCATTTTCGTCAGCTCATGCGGCAATCTCGAATTCGCGGGCGACACGGGCGTCCTTGCGCTTCTCGGCAAACTCCGCCACATTCCACAAAGACGAACGGTCTTGCGCCCAATCGGCCTTGACGCCCTCCGGCAGGACGATTTCCGAATGCAACACCCCTTCCTTGCGGGTGTAGTCATGCGTGATGCCGTCATGTTCGTTTGTCAGGCGAACGGCGCAACGGTAGGCGGCAGATGCGACAGCCCTGTGGCCCTTTGATCGGGAGACGATTTTTGCGTTCAAATGGTAGATCGCCAACGCCGTTGCCCCGATCTCGTTTCGCCAATTGCCACCGGCCTCCTGGCCGGCGCGCTGAGTTGCGCAGCAACTCGTAAGTGCGCCCTCGTAACCTCAATCGCTTTGGCAGCTTTGATGATACCGTTCTCATAGGAGCAGACCGCATCGAGATCGCCCAAAAAGACGAACCTCTCGAATGGGCTATCGAGAACTGCCCTTAGTTCGGCCTTTGTGGTGATCGTGACCTTGCGGGTCTAGGAAGTTCGACACGGACAAACTCCTCTTGAAGCCCATTTTGATCTTCAAACGTCCCTTTGTTGAACTTTCTACCACTCCTACGCATCTGTGCAGAGCTCACGCACTGCTACACAATGGTGACATGTTTTCGAGAGTATGGCCACAAAACTCAAACGTACATCCTTGAGAAGAACCGAATGGGGTAAACGGTACCGCTCACAAGGCTGGGCGCCGCCCCCACACTTGGGTTAGCAGGACACCTTTACAGAAAAAGGGGGGGTGCGACTGCTGGAGCGCAAGATCCAGAGCTGGCGTTGCGAATGGGACGTGGATGCCCGACGGTCGGGGTAGAAGGAAAAGCTGCGGTATCAGCTTTCTGGCATCCTGGCTCTCAGGCGAACTTCGCTAGTGCCGCGCCACAGAGATTATGACTCTTTGACGGGGTAAGCTTTGCGGAGCTTTTGGCGGGCTTTTTCGGTTGTGAACATCCATTGGATCTTTGCGCCATTAGCGTTGCGTTGCTGCTCCCAGGCTGCGACTTCGGCGATTATGGTGTCTTTATTGTCGATACGACGGTCGAGGCATTGGCTGCGCAGGACACCGATCTCGATCTCGACCATGTTGAGCCAACTGGCGTGCTTGGGCGTGTGGTGGAACTCCAGTCGCTTCAGCACCCTTCGAGCCTCCGGGGCTGGAAATGCGTCGTAAAGCGCCCCGGCGGAATGGGTGGAGAGGTTGTCCATCACCACGCGGATGATCGGGGCGTCGGGATAATCGACGTCGACCAGTTCGCGCATGCACTGGGCGAAGTCTTGGTTGGTTCGCCGATCGGTGACCTTCACCCTGCGCCAGGGCTGGTGGGCGTCCATGAAGACAAACAGATTGACCGTGCCGTTTCGGCGATACTCGCAGTCGTAGCGTTCAAGCTGGCCAGGCTTGGCCGCAATGGGCTCGCGCACTTCGCCGATGAGTTGGGTCGGGCTCTCGTCGAAGCAGACCACGGGCCTTTGTGGATCAGGCGTCTCTGCGTAGAGGTCGAGAACATCCTCCATGCGCGCGACGTATTCCCCATCGAGCTTTGGGATGCACCACATGTCTTTGCGCCAAGGTTTGAGATGATTCTCAGCCAGCCGGCGACGTACGGTCTCCGAGGACAACTCGTCATGATCGGTGAGTCGGACCATCTCATCGGCCAGAAGCTCCAGGGTCCAGCGGGCTCGCCCGGGCGGCGGCTTTGAGCAGGCGGTCGCCACCAACAGCGCCTCCTCCTTGCTCGATAGCTTGCGCTCAACACCCGGGCGCGGTTCTTCACTGAGCGCGCCTTCCAGATTGGCTTCCACAAACCGGCGCTTGGTCCGGTAAATCGTCGATCCGCTGACGTTCAAGGTTGCCGCGATCACCTCGTCGCTGAAGCCTTCGTCCGCCGCCACCAGGATCTGGGCGCGCTTGATCTTGCGCGACGCATGGCGTCCCCCGCTCAACAAAACGGCCAGTTGATCACGTTCCGATTGGCTAAGCTCTACGTGAAACTTTATATTCATCGACACCTCCTTCAGCGCGGAGACGCAGATGAATCCGAAAATGAGTCCCTCACTTGACCCGCAAGCCGCAACGGCAAGACATGGCCTTACGCAAGTCCAAGGCCAGTACCTGGCCTTCATCTACGCCTACAGCCGCATCTTCAAACAGCCTCCGGCCGAAGCCGACATGCGTCGCCACTTCGCCGTTACGGCTCCGTCTGTTCACCAGATGGTGCTGACCCTCGAGAAGGCAGGATTTATATCCCGCGTGCCAGGCGCAGCACGCAGCATCCAACTTCTCATCCCACCAGAAGACTTGCCCATTCTACGATAACCCAACCCGTCATAATCTCTGTGGCGCGGTACTAGTTGTTAGCAGCGCGCCCAGGTCTTCAGCCGATCGCGCAACGACCGCGGCGCCGGCCGAAAGCAGTCGTTGACCGTGGTCCTCAAGGCAATGACCGCCTGCCGTGAAACCGATCACCGTCATCCCAGCCGCTACACTTGCTCGAACCCCAGCAATGCTATCTTCCACGACGACGCAGCGAGCAGGCTCAACGCCCATCTTGGCTGCAGCGAATAGGAAGAGGTCCGGCGCCGGCTTGCCGACCTTCACCATGACGGAACTGAACACGTGTGGTTCGAAGTGCGGCAACAGCCCCGTTAGTTCAAGACCGAGCCTCAGCTTTTCAGGGGCGCTGCTCGACGCGACGCAGCGCGGTGACGGCAATTGATGCAGGAGGTTATCAATTCCGGCGATCGCTTGCAGTTCCGTCCGATAGCTCTCCTTGATGCGAGCCTGCACCATTGCGTCAAAGTCGTCCGGCAGCGCACGGCCCCAGTCTTCTTCGACCATCTTCCGCATGGTCGCCGACGACAGACCGGTAAAGCGCAGCACCACGTCAGAGTAAGAAGTGGGGTA
Organism: Rhizobium sp. T1470; assembly: GCF_042140505.1. Lineage (NCBI taxonomy): Bacteria > Pseudomonadati > Pseudomonadota > Alphaproteobacteria > Hyphomicrobiales > Rhizobiaceae > Rhizobium > Rhizobium sp. T1470. The sequence continues at coordinate 132,716 of NZ_CP148093.1, read as the reverse complement.
GCCGAGGCGTGTAAGTTCCTCGGCGTCGATGCGGCTTGCAAGTGTCTCACTGTCGATTAGGACGCCGTCGCAATCGAAGATGACCAACTCGAATGCCTGCTGTTCTTTTTTCATTTCTTGTCCTCGAAAAAATTAACCGGCCGCAGACACCGCGACGACGTTCTTGTCGCTGACCTCGAAGCGGTGCACGAGTACGCCGTCGCCGTCGATCAGCGCGACGTCAAAGGCCGGCGCATTCTCGACGAATTCCGCGTCCATTCGGGTGAAATGTGGGACGATCTGATGCGCCACTCCGCGGCTTGCGCTGAAGGGAATGCCGCTCCAGGTGCCGCCGACATCGACATGCACGTGACCGTGGAAGATGTGCCGCACGTTGCCTGCATCAACAATCGCCTCCATGATCGAACGCCAGTTCTCGGTGTTCCAAGGCTCGAAATGCGCCATGCCGATCGGCTGCAGCTGATGGTGGGCGAAGAGATAAACTGGTACATCCGATCTCTCGGCCAGGCGCGCCAGCAGCCATTCGAGCCGACCGTCGCCCAAGGATCCATGTCCGAACCCTTCAACGAGGGTGTCAAGGAAGATGAGGCGTCCCGCAGAATTTTCATGAACCGACTGCACGAAGCCGTTCCTATCGCGCGGCTCGTCAGGAAATGCCTTGAGAAAATTCGCGCGGTGATCGTGATTGCCAAGCAGAAGCCTCGTAGGCACGCGCAGTTCCTGAAGCACGTCGCGCAGCAGGTCGTAGGCGGCGGCATCTCCCTCGTCGGTGAGATCGCCGGTGACGACACAGAGTTCGGCATCGGCGTGATCGCGGTTGATGCGTGCGATGGTCTTGCTCAGTCGTTCGGCAGGATCAAAGCCGAAGAGCATGGCGCCTGGCGGCACAAGGTGCAAGTCGGTCAAGTGAATGAGTTTCATGGGGAAATCCGTTTGAAGCAAAGGGACACGGCACGGTTTGCGCCGCATCCCCCTGGAAGAACTAATTTATCTTGGGCAGAAGAGCGCGGACCTCGATCGCCATATCTGCAAGGGCCTCGTCCGGCTCCTTGGATCCCAGCGCGATGGCCGTCATCTCATCGCGAAGGACCTGCCCGATCTCAACGCCGTTATCACCCGGCCACGAGAACCACGGGCGTGCGCGCGGCGTCTGGAGCACGCTCGTATACCAGTTTGGGTGTTTTTCGTAGAAGGCGCCGAGATGATCCTCATCGAGCGCAAGGGTGTTGGTCGGCATATAACCGGTATTCGGCACGACCAGGGTCTGGCCCTCCGGGCCTGTCGCGAACTTGAGGTAGTCCCAGGCGGCGGTGCGTTTGGCTTTGTCGTCAGTCAGGATAACGGCCACCATGCCGCCTGTTGGCATTGTGGCGTTGTCGGCGCCGAGCGGCTGCTGGGCCGTCTTCAGCGCAAAGCGATCGCCGATTTCCTTTTCGAAGCCGCTGACGCTGCCGGCTGAGGCAAAGAAGAAGCCAAGCTTGCCGGAGGTGAACAGTTGGCGCGCGGCATTCGAGTCGATCGCCGGCTGGGCACCGTCGGTGTGGAATCGCTTGAAGAGCTTGACCGCAGCCTGCCCGGCGGGACCGTCAAAAGCGATATCGCTCTCCTTGTCGTCCATCATCTGGCCGCCGAAGTTGCGCACCAGGTTCTGCGTCGACCAGTCGTCAGAACCGAGCTGGTAGTACATGCCGGAAGTACTGTCGCCCAGCGCTCCGATCTTGGCGGCAAGCGCAATGAAGCCTTCCCAGTCCGTCGGGATCTTGGCTGGATCGCCGCCGGCCTTTTTAACAAGATCGGCGTTGAGGTAGACGACCGGCGTCGACATGGCGAATGGCAGACCATACACGTGTCCGTCGATCTTGGCGAGCGACAGGACTTGATCCGTATAGCCCTTGTTGGCCAGATGATCGGCGGAGACGAGATCGTCGATGGGTTTTACGAGCCCGCGCGTTACAAGCGGTCGCAGCACATTGAAGCCGACGTAGTGGACGTCCGGCAACTCGCCCGCCATGCTTTGGCGGATCAGCGACTGAACAGCTTCATCGTAGCTTGGCGCCGCGGCCCGGAAGCTGATCTTCACGTCCGGGTGGTCCGCCATGAAACGATCGGCGATCGGTTTATGGATCACTTCATGTTCGGGCCAGGCATAAAAGACGTCGAGTTTAGTCTCGGCTTGCGCCGGCATGGCTGCTAGCGCTGCTGTGATACTGGCGGCAAGGATCGTTGCAAGTGTTCTCACATTGCTCTCCTAAGGTTTGAGATTGGATTTGGAACGGAGCTAATGTCGGCCGAGCACCAGGCCCCGGATAAAATGCTTCTGCATGAGAAGAAAAAGAATGACCAAGGGCGCGGTTACGAGAACGCCCCCGGCCATCAGTGCCCCGACGTTACCGGCGCCCTCGCCCGCCTGCCGGAAATAGGCAATGCCAAGCGAAGGCGTCATCATGTCGGGATTTGTCGTCACCACCAGCGGCCAATAGAGATCGTTCCAATGCGCCACGATGGAGAAGATCGAAAAGGAGGCAACAGCCGGCCAGGCCGCAGGCAGCATGATCCGCCACGCGATGGACAGTTCGCTGAAGCCATCGAGACGCGCAGCGTCCAGTACCTCGTCCGGAAAGGTCACGAAGAACTGGCGGAACAGGAATATGGCAAAGGCCGAGATGATCCAGGGCAGAACTAAAGCGGGATAGCTGTCGAGCAACCCAGACTTTGCAAGCCCGATATAGATTGGAATAGTCGGGACTTGCACCGGCACGAGAAGTCCGAGAAGGACGGCCCCGAGGAGGATCGGGCGACCCGGGAAGGACAGCTTGGCAAGCGCATAACCACAGGGAATGGCAACCGCGATCTGCAGGACAAGAATTGAGATGCATACGACAATGCCGTTTTCCATGAAACGCAGAAGAGGGATGGCCGAAAGTACGGTGCTATAATTCTCGATTGCACCGCTAAAGGTCGGGATTGGTAAAATGCTGCCGCTGAATATTTGGCTCTGCGGCGTCAGCGAGGCCAGCAGCATCCAGAAGAACGGGAAGACCATCACGACGGCGCCGCTTGCGAGAAGGGCATGCGCTGCAAGGCGCGATGCAGGAGATTGCCTAACAATCATGACTGGCCTCCATGGGCGCTTGCGCGCGCACGGCGCTCGGAGATCCGCATCTGGACGAGCGACAACACGGTCACGAAGACAAAGAAGGATACCGCGATCGCCGATGCATATCCCACCCGGAAAAAACGGAAGCCTTCTTCGTAGAAACTGTAGAGGATGACCGAAGTGGACTTCATCGGTCCGCCCCGCGTGAGGACTGCAACCGTCTCGAAGACCGAAAATGCACGGATGATCGTCATCACAGTGACGAATAGTGTCACTGGCGCCAGCATCGGCCAGGTCACGAGCAGGAAGCGTTTCACTCCCCTATCCGCCCCATCGATTGCCGCGGCTTCATAAAGCTCGTTCGGAATGGTCGAAAGGCCGGCCAGGAACAGGATCATGTTGAATCCCACCATCTGCCAGACACCGATTGCCGCAAGCGCATAGATGGCCGTTGCCGGATCGGACAAAAACCTGACCGGAGAGGCGCCCAGAAGCTGCAGGAGAGAGTTTGCGAAACCGAGGCTCGGATGCAGGATTGCTTCCCATGCAGTGGCGAGCGCCACAAGGGTCGCCGCCACGGGAAGGAAATAGGCCATTCGATAAAGCGCAGCAAAAGGCGATCGGGCAATCAGGAGAGCCACCAAAAGCCCCCACCCGATCGATGTCGGCACGACGACAAGTACATAGAGTGCTGTGTTGCGAAGGCTGTGGGCAAAGCCCGGATCTGTCAGCATGAGAACATAGTTGCCGAGACCGACAAACCGAGCAGCGGCCAAACCGAGCGAAGCGTCCGTGAAGGACAGGATGAAGACAACTATGGCCGGGCCGATCAAGAGGGCGGCAATCAACACACTCGCCGGCAGGACCAGAATGAGGCCGGCTCGCGTCTGGGCGCGCGTGAAGTTGTGGTTGATCGAAACGCCAGCCAAGGCGCTGACCGGAACGTCGTTGACCACGGCCATATCAAGCTGCCCAGCTATGGTCGCGACGCTGGCGCGACCCGTTGGACGGGAAGAACCATGCCTTTTCAGAATCGATGTCCAGTCCGTGGGTCTCGCCGCCACGCAATGATTGCGCGCGTTCAGCCGTGGTCCGGATGACGAACTGCGCACCCACCTCACCATCGGCAAAGACGTAAGCGTCGGTCCCAGCGTGCTCGATGCGCGAGACCTGAACCTGCAGCGCACCCGGCCGGTCCGGGTCAATCAGCGACGCATGTTCCGGTCGGAAAGCCAGCGTGCCGGCATCTCTGGTTCCGAGCGCGTCGCGAATGATGATCCTGCTGTTGCCGATCGTTAGCCCGCCGCCGATCGGAGCGGTCACAGCCAGTTCGTTCAGGAACGGCTGGGCCAGGAACCGAGCAACGTCGAGATCGGCCGGATCGCGATAGAGATCGGCAGGCTTTGCAACCTGGCGGATCTCGCCGCCAAACATGATGGCGATACGGTCCGAAAGCGCTGCCGCCTCGGCCTGGTCATGAGTCACGAATAACGTCGTCGTTCCCATTTCCTTATGCAGCCGGGCGATCTCGCTCCGAGTGTGAATGCGCAGGGCGGCATCCAGGTTTGCCAGAGGTTCGTCCATCAGGAAGATCTTCGGCTTGCGGACCATAGCGCGTCCCAGAGCCACGCGCTGGCGCTGCCCCCCTGAGAGCGCTGCCGGCCGGCGGTCGAGCACCGCATCGAGTTTGAGCAGCGCCGAGGTCTGGCGGACGCGCTCGTCGATCGAGCGGTTACGTTGGACCGCCCCAGGCAGCAGAGCGCCGATGAGCGGAAGCCGTTCCAAGCTTGTCAATTCGCGCATTATCAATGGAGCGGCGATATTGTCGTAGACGCTCAAATGCGGATAAAGCGCGTAGCTCTGGAACACAAACGCGAGATCCCGATCTTTCGGTGCGACGGTATCCAACCGCCTCGCGCTTATCCCCACATGCCCCTGATCTGCGCGCTCCAGCCCCGCTACGATGCGCAGAAGCGTGGATTTTCCGCAGCCGGACGGCCCAAGCAACGTCACAAACTCCCCTTGGGCTACCCTTAGCGACACGTCGCGGAGCACATCCGTCGTATCATAGCGCTTGCTGATCGTATCTATGTGGAGGTCTAAAGCTGCCATTCCGAGATCCTTTCGGTTACTGGCAGCTGTAATGGCGTTTTATTTCATATTGATGACAAGCATGGAGTTTTGTTTCACTTCCGGGCCGACCGTTTCATCGCCTGCGCGAGCGCCAGCATGAGGCTCTCGATGACGAAGATCTTGCCGGCCATTGGGGTCAGCGTACCGCCGATCGGGCGGTCGTGAAGGCCCGAAGCCTGCAGCGTAAAATCCGCCGCCTCGCTGAGTGGGCTGCGCGCGGGGTTGGTAATGGCGACCGTTATTGCCCCCGCAGTGCGGGCGCCTTTCAGAAACTGCACCGTATCAACAGACAGACCGGAGATCGAAAGACCAATCGCCATGCATCCGGGGCCAAGCCCGTTGGCAACTTCGTGAGCCATGTTGGCATTTCTGAACGCCACGGCCGTCAGCCCGACACGCAACAGCCGGTAGGCAAGGAGTTCCGCCGTCAGACCCGACATGCCGGCTCCGTAGAGATCGATCCTTCTGCTTGCCGCAAGCGCCGCGGCGACCTTCTGAAGCGTCTCAGGATCGGCATTGGTGCGCGCAATCCCGAGATTTTGTGACATGGTGTCATGCAGCGATTGCAGGGCGGCGTCTCGATGTTCAGGACCAGCGGAAGGCAGGCCCGGGCGGCCGATCTCTGCCGCCAGTACCAGCTTGAAATCGCGAAAGCCGGAAAAACCGATCTGTCGACAAAGTCGCACGATGCTCGCTTCGCCGCTTCCTGCGAACTCGCCTAACTCCGCGACCGATTGGTGCAGCACCTTTTCAGGGTTTTCCAGGATGTACTTTGCTATGCGAGCAAGCGCATTCGGAAGAAGATCGATGTCCTCCTGCAAGCGAACCAGGATGCTCTCGTGCCGTGCCGCTGTTGACTTGGTGTTCATTGCCAAAGACAAGGTTCCTTTGATGCCGAAGAAGAAGCAACAGTCACTTTCATGCAACCGACTATGTCAGTACAGATATCATGGTCGCACCCAAAAAATAGGCCCTATACATACTGCCCCTGCCGGAAACCGGATCCTGCAGCAGGAAAATATCGAGGTGCGCGACAACACGTCCTGAATGAAATTCTGGCCGCCGAGAAGGGCATCATGAGGACCCGCGGGCCAATCACCTGCGCGATGCGCTCGCGGCGAGCTGTCTTACCGAATTGATGGGATCGGCGATGTGGGCTTCTTGCATCCGGCCGTTCACCTCAAGGGCGCCCCCGGATGGTCGACATTAGAGGAGAATGTCGCCCTCTCCAGTGATAAATGGCTGTTTCAAAGCCGTGTTTCGATCATGTGGATGAACGATCCGGGGCTGCAGTCGGAAACCACTTTAATGAATGAAACCGTTTGTTGGCGGCGGCCGCACTCATTGTTGGATTTCTGACAACGTCGGACACGAAAATAATCTTCTGAGAGATCCATCGTACTGTTTTTAAAAGACTTCGTCAGTCTGGCCCGCCCCTTGCTTGGCTAGTCACACCTCATCCGCCGACGGCTCGCTGAAAAGACAGTCCTCACCGCCGGATCTCGTCCACAATCCCATTTGCTCACCGCATCTGGGGCCTCAGAGGGTCGAAATTGGACGGTGACTGACGTCAAATACTCGAGTGTCCCGCCGCTTTGGAAGCAAGAGGCTGCGACAACGTTGTCAAACACATGTCAAACACGGGACATCGGCGTTTCAGGCTATTCTGTTGTCTTTAAACAATTTTCTCCATTGGCATGTTTCATGCGTGTTCATCGACAAACGCGCAGTGCCTGAGGAGAAATTTTCATGACCACGCCACTGATAACTCAGCCAAGGCCACGGTGGGAGCTGCAACAGTTTCGGATTCGATTAGCGTTCAGCGCGGTTACCCCGAGCAAATCCAAACCGGTGTGGCTGATTTGGGCCGCGACGTGGCGCGGCGGCTGGGGTGGGAACTGCCCTAGCTTGATGGGTGCACTGCTGGAGGGGTAAAGATGGCATGTCGGTCTTCTTCGATGCGCGGCCGTGGCTGCGAACCAAGCGATCAGGATAGGCAGCCTGCAGCGCGATCAGGCTCCTCCAGCGTCTTTGTTGGCAGTGGTACGCTCGCTATCAGATGCGCTGAACTGGCAATGGCGATGGGCCATGTCATTGGTGCGGCTCTGTGTGGCGACCCCATATTCGCAAAGTGGGCGGCTCGCACCAATATCCCATGTGTAGCGAACGTTGAAGAGTTCTGCTCTCTTTTGAGGACCGAGCCAGTCGAGTGGATTTTCTCCGTCTCCAATCCGTTCATATTGCCACCGGACGTGCTTGGGCGCGTGCGTCGAGGTGCTTTCAATTACCACGACGGTCCATTGCCACGATATGCGGGAACGCACGCAACGTCGTGGGCGCTGCTGGCGCAAGAGACCGAATATGCCATCACGTGGCATCGTATCGATAATGGTGTTGATACGGGTGACATCGTGGTTCAGCGCCAAGTGCTGATTGCGCCCACCGATACGGCACTGGCCCTGAACCTCAAATGTTATGAAGCCGCGATCGAGGGTTTTCGCGAGCTCTTAACTGGCCTCGAGAGCGGGAAGCTTGCGGCCGATCCGCAGGCGCTGGTGGACAGAAGCTATTTTCCGAGACGTCGACGCCCAGATGCGGCAGGCTGTCTGCGATGGGATCAATCCGCGCAAAATCTGTCGGCGATGACACGTGCCTTAGACTTTGGGCCATATCATCCCAATCAAATGTGCATGCCCAAGACGCTCATAGGCGATGAGGTTGTCACAATCAGACGCCTGGAGGTGTCCCCCCAGCGCTCGGGCGTTCCGGCAGGTTGCTTGGTTGAAGTCCACCCCAGCCATTGGCGGGTGGCGACGGGTACAGAGGATGTCGATATTTGCTTTGGCGGCCTTGATGGGCAGGTGCTGGACGCGCGAGCCCTCGCCAGGCGCTCCAATCTGGATGAAGGTGATCGCCTTCCGATCTTGAGCGATGAACAGGCGCGGAGCATAACTGTCACTCATGAATTGCTGGCGCCTTCAGAGGAGTTTTGGCGACAGCGGCTTGAGCAACTTAGAATATTGCAGCTTCCTTTCCCGTCGTCGCCCGTGGCTGAAGCGCCGCTCGGATGGCGGTCGAGTTCGTGGTTCATTGCAAGTGCTTTGGCTAACCTGTCGCCACTCGATCGCACGGAATACTTGGTAACGGCTTGGCTGATCTATCTCGCCCGCATCACGGGAGAAACAGAGCTTCAACTGGGATGGACGCCTGCATCGGATCGATCGCAACCTGGCTCTAAAACTGGGGAGGTGCTAATCGCCTCTGTCGTGCCGATGGAAGTTACCATTGATCTTGCACAGGGTTTTAGAAAAGTGCGCAAAACGGTGGCGGCCGAACTCTCACAGCTGAGGGAGCACGCTAGCTTCGCGCGGGATCTTATCGCGCGCTGCCCGACATTGCGAGGTGTAGAGGCGCTACGATCGCGCCAGCCCTGGCCGATTGGCATCACAATCACGAGGGACAGCTGTTCTGCTCCTGGTGATCTGGCGTTGAGCCCAAGTGCTGGGGCAGCCCTATGCGGCGATTTGCTGACGTTTGAGATTTGCGCTCTGGATGGGAGCGTTCGATGGCACTTTGATGCAAGTCGATTAGCGCTCCAGCAGATCGACCGTATGACGCAGCATCTGCAAAATCTGTTGCGTGGTGCGATGGCCGATGCCGGACAGCCGGTCGGTCGCATCGAGCTGCTGTCGTCTGCCGAGCGGACCTACCTGCTGGAGGATCTGAACCGGACGGCGGCGGCCTATCCCTCAGAGGTGTGCATCCATCAACTGTTCGAACAGCAGGTGCAAAAGGCGCCGGAGGCGGTGGCGCTGGTCTATGAGGACGAGCGGCTGAGCTATGGCGCGCTCAATGCGCGCGCCAACCGGCTGGCGCATCATCTGATCGGGCTCGGTGTCAAGCCGGATCAGCCGGTGGCGATCTGTCTGGAGCGCAGCCCGGCGATGGTGGTGGGGCTGCTGGCGATCCTCAAGGCCGGCGGCGCCTATCTGCCGCTCGATCCGACCTATCCCAGCGAGCGGCTGCGGCAGGTGCTCGACGATGCGGCGCCGCGGCTGCTGCTTTGCGATGCGGCCGGCCGCGCTGCGCTCGCCCCCGAGGCGCTGGCCGATCTGACGGTGGTCGATCTGGAGACGGCCACCCCGACCTGGGCGGAGCTGCCGGCCTCCGATCCCGAGCCGCGGGCGCTGGGCCTGACATCCCGCCATCTCGCCTATGTGATCTACACCTCCGGATCCACAGGAACGCCAAAGGGCGTCATGGTCGAGCATCAAAGCCTGGTCAATCTCGGGCTGGCCCAGATCGGGCTTTTCGGCGTTGGTTCAAATAGCCATGTCGTGCAGTTCGCCTCCTTTGGTTTTGATGCAAGTGTTTCGGAGCTTGTCATGGCATTTGGCTCCGGCGCCACATTGCATTTGCCTGCGAATGAGCTCCGTCAGGCGGGTAATAAGCTATCGGATTACCTGCGAAGCAAAGCCATCAGCCATGCGACGCTACCCCCAGCCTTGCTTCAGGCAAGCAGGCATCTGGAATGTTTGGCGTCGCAAACTCTCATTCTTGCTGGAGAACTGCCGAACGCTGAACTCATCCGAAGTTTGGCCCCGGCATCCATTGCCAACGCCTATGGCCCCACCGAAGCAACAGTCTGCGCGACGGTTTGGAGTTGTCCCGATGATTTTGATGGATCAATCGTCCCGATCGGCCGTCCGATTGCGAACACGCGGGTGTATCTGCTCGACGGCCATGGTGCGCCTGTGCCGTTCGGGGCGGTGGGCGAGCTTTACATCGGCGGGGCGGGGGTGGCGCGCGGCTACCTGAACCGTCCGGATCTGACGGCGGAGCGGTTTATGGCCGATCCGTTCAGTGATGAGCCAGGTGAGCCAGGTGCCCGGATGTACCGGAGCGGCGACCTGGCGCGCTACCTGCCGGACGGCAATCTCGAGTTTCTCGGCCGCAACGACGACCAGGTGAAGATCCGCGGCTTCCGCATCGAGCCTGGCGAGATCGCCGCCCGGCTTTGCGAGCACGCCTGGGTGCGCGAGGCGGTGGTGGTGGCGCACGCGAATGGCGCCGGCGACAAGCGTCTTGTCGCCTATGTGGTTGCGAGGACGACGGACGGGTCGGCCGAAGCCGATGGCGCCGGGCTTGCTGCGTCGTTGCGGGCGCATCTGGGTGGCCTGCTGCCGGACTACATGGTGCCGTCGGCCTTCGTGCTGTTGGAAGCACTGCCGTTGACGGCGAACGGCAAGCTCGACCGCAAGGCGCTGCCGGTCCCCGACGACGACGCCTATGCGCGTCGGGCCTACGAGGCGCCGCAGGGCGAGATCGAGACGGCGCTGGCCGCGATCTGGGCCGAGCTTCTCGGGATCGAGCGGGTCGGGCGCCACGACAACTTCTTCGAACTCGGCGGCCACTCATTGTTGGCCGTGCAGCTGATGGAGCGGCTGCGGCGGCTGTCGCTGGGGGTGGGGGTGCGCACCCTATTCGCCCAGCCGGTGCTTTGCGATCTGGCCGCAAGTCTTGGCAGCCACCGGGAGGTGGCGGTGCCGGCCAACCTGATCGGCGAACAGAGCACGGCGATCACGCCGCAGATGCTGCCGCTGATCGAGCTGGTCCAGCCGGAGATCGACCGGATCGTGTCGACGGTGCCCGGCGGCGTCGGCAATATCCAGGATATCTATGGCCTGTCGCCGCTGCAGGACGGCATCCTGTTCCATCATCTGTTGGCCAGCCGCGGCGATCCCTACCTGCTGGTGTCGCAGATGGTGTTTGCCGATCGGGGTGTGCTCGATCGCTATCTTGCTGCGGTTCAACAGGTGGTCGACCGCCACGACATTCTGCGCACGACCTTTGTCTGGGAGGGGCTGTCAAGCCCGGCCCAGGTGGTCTGGCGCAAGGCGCCGCTGGAAGTGCGCGAGGTCGAGCTGGATGAGGATGGCGGTCCCGGTTCCGAGCAGCTGAAGCGCCGGTTCGATCCGCGTCAGTATCGCATTGATCTTGGCCGGGCGCCGTTGTTGCGGATTGTCATCGCCCGCGAGCCGGGCAGCACACGCTGGCTGCTGTTGGAGCTGCAGCACCATCTGATCGGCGATCACACGACGCTGGAGATCATGCATGCCGAGGTGCGGGCGGTGCTGGAAGGACGCGGGCATGAGCTTGCCGCACCGCAGCCGTTCCGCAATCTGGTGGCGCAGGCGCGGCTGGGTGTCGATGCCAAGGCGCATGAAGCGTTCTTCCGCTCGATGCTGACCGACATCGACGAGCCGACGCTGCCGTTCGGGCTCAGCCAAGTGCATGGCGACGGCAGCGGGGTTGGCGAGGCGCATCGGATGTTGCCGCAGGCGCTCAACGATCGGCTGCGGGCCCAGGCGCGGCGGCTGGGGGTGAGTCTGGCCAGCCTCTGCCATCTGGCCTGGGGTCAGGTGGTGGCGCTGAGCAGCGGCCGCGAGCAGGTGGTGTTCGGCACGGTGCTGTTCGGCCGCATGCATGCCGGTGCGGGCGCCGACCGTGCCATGGGCTTGTTCATGAACACCCTGCCCGTGCGGCTCGACCTGGACGGCACCGGGGCCGAGGCGAGCGTGCGGGCTACGCATGCGCGGCTTTCCGAGCTGCTGGCACACGAGCATGCCTCGCTGGCACGGGCGCAACGTTGCAGCGGCGTTGCGCCGCCGGCGCCGCTGTTCAGCGCGCTGTTGAACTACCGCCACAACACGCCGGCGGCCATGTCGGGTTCCGGACCGGATGATGGGCTGGCGGGGGTGGAATGGCTGGGCGCGGAGGAACGCACCAACTATCCGCTGAGCCTGTCGGTGGAGGATTTTGGCGAGGCGCTCGGGCTGACGGCGCAGGTGGCCGAGCCGATCTCTGCGGATCGGGTCTGCGGCTACATGCAGCGGGCGCTCGAGCAACTGGCCGACGCGCTGGAGCAAGCGCCCGATAGGCCGGTGCGCGAGCTGGATATCCTGCCGGCCGACGAGCGCACCTACCTGCTGGAGGATCTGAACCGGACGGCGGCGGCCTATCCCTCAGAAGTGTGCATCCACGAGCTGTTCGAACAGCAGGTGCAAAAGGCGCCGGAGGCGGTGGCGCTGGTCCATGATGACGAGCGGGTGAGCTATGGCGAGCTCAATGCGCGGGCCAACCGGCTGGCCCATCATCTGATCGGGCTCGGGGTCAAGCCGGATCAGCCGGTGGCGATCTGTCTGGAGCGCAGCCTGGCGATGGTGGTGGGGCTGCTGGCGATCCTCAAGGCCGGCGGCGCCTATCTGCCGCTCGATCCGACCTATCCCAGCGAACGGCTGCGGCAGGTGCTCGACGATGCCGCGCCGCGGCTGCTGCTTTGCGATGCCGCCGGACTCGCCGCCCTCGCCCCCGAGGCGCCGGCCGATCTGACGGTGGTGGACCTTGATACCGCAACACCGGCCTGGGCGGACCAGCCGGCTTCCGATCCCGACCCGCGGGCACTGGGCCTGACCGCCCGCAATCTCGCCTATGTCATCTACACCTCAGGCTCGACCGGCAAACCTAAGGGCGTCATGGTCGAGCATGCACAGATTGTTCGTTTGTTCGAGGCAATTCAGGACCCGTATGGCTTCACCGAACGCGACGTGTGGTGTCTGTTCCATTCCTTCTCGTTCGATTTCTCGGTGTGGGAGTTGTGGGGGGCACTGCGCCATGGCGGGTGTGTGGTTCTCGTGCCGAGCCATTCTGCGCGCTCCCCTTCAGACTTCCACGATCTAATCTGCAAGTCTGGAGTCACAGTTCTGAACCAGACTCCCTCGGCTTTCAAAGCTCTCATGGATGTGGAGTGTCACAGCAGTGCCCGGAACCGACTTCGATATGTGATCTTTGGTGGGGAGGCTCTGGAGCCATCGATCCTGAAGCGGTGGTATGCAAGGCATTCCGATTGCCGCCCACAATTGATCAACATGTACGGCATCACGGAAGCGACCGTGCATGTAACCTATCGACCGCTTAATCAGTCTGACACTTCCGAGCCCGGCAGTCCGATTGGAAAGCGCATCCCCGACCTGCGCATTTATCTGCTCGACGGCCATGGCGCGCCTGTGCCGTTCGGGGCGGTGGGCGAGCTCTACATCGGCGGGGCGGGGGTGGCGCGCGGCTACCTGAACCGTCCGGATCTGACGGCGGAGCGGTTCCTGGCGGATCCGTTCAGTGATGAGCCAGGTGAGCCAGGAGCGCGGATGTACCGGAGCGGCGACCTGGCGCGCTACCTGCCGGACGGCAATCTCGAGTTTCTGGGCCGCAACGACGAGCAGGTGAAGATCCGCGGCTTCCGCATCGAGCCTGGCGAGATCGCCGCCCGGCTTTGCGAGCACGCCTGGGTGCGCGAGGCGGTGGTGGTGGCGCACGCGAATGGCGCCGGCGACAAGCGTCTTGTCGCCTATGTGGTTGCGAGGACGACGGACGGGTCGGCCGAAGCCGATGGCGCCGGGCTTGCTGCGTCGTTGCGGGCGCATCTGGGTGGCCTGCTGCCGGACTATATGGTGCCGTCGGCCTTCGTGCGGCTGGAAGCACTGCCGTTGACGCCGAACGGCAAGCTCGACCGCAAGGCGCTGCCGGTCCCCGACGACGACGCCTATGCGCGTCGGGCCTACGAGGCGCCGCAGGGCGAGATCGAGACGGCGCTGGCCGCGATCTGGGCCGAGCTTCTCGGGATCGAGCGGGTCGGGCGCCACGACAACTTCTTCGAACTCGGCGGCCACTCATTGTTGGCCGTGCAGCTGATGGAGCGGCTGCGGCGGCTGTCGCTGGGGGTGGGGGTGCGCACCCTATTCGCCCAGCCGGTGCTTTGCGATCTGGCCGCAAGTCTTGGCAGCCACCGGGAGGTGGCGGTGCCGGCCAACCTGATCGGCGAACAGAGCACGGCGATCACGCCGCAGATGCTGCCGCTGATCGAGCTGGTCCAGCCGGAGATCGACCGGATCGTGTCGACGGTGCCCGGCGGCGTCGGCAATATCCAGGATATCTATGGCCTGTCGCCGCTGCAGGACGGCATCCTGTTCCATCATCTGCTGGCCAGCCGCGGCGATCCCTACCTGCTGGTGTCGCAGATGGTGTTTGCCGATCGGGGTGTGCTCGATCGCTATCTTGCTGCGGTTCAACAGGTGGTCGACCGCCACGACATTCTGCGCACGACCTTTGTCTGGGAGGGGCTGTCAAGCCCGGCCCAGGTGGTCTGGCGCAAGGCGCCGCTGGAAGTGCGCGAGGTCGAGCTGGATGAGGATGGCGGTCCCGGTTCCGAGCAGCTGAAGCGCCGGTTCGATCCGCGTCAGTATCGCATTGATCTTGGCCGGGCGCCGTTGTTGCGGATTGTCATCGCCCGCGAGCCGGGCAGCACACGCTGGCTGCTGTTGGAGCTGCAGCACCATCTGATCGGCGATCACACGACGCTGGAGATCATGCATGCCGAGGTGCGGGCGGTGCTGGAAGGACGCGGGCATGAGCTTGCCGCGCCGCAGCCGTTCCGCAATCTGGTGGCGCAGGCGCGGCTTGGCATGGATGCCAAAGCGCATGAAGCGTTCTTCCGCTCGATGCTGGCCGACATCGACGAGCCGACCCTGCCGTTCGGGCTAAGCCAAGTGCATGGCGACGGCAGCGGGGTTGGCGAGGCGCATCGGATGTTGCCGCAGGCGCTCAACGAGCGGCTGCGGCAACAGGCGCGGCGGCTGGGGGTGAGCCTGGCCAGCCTTTGCCATCTGGCCTGGGCCCAGGTGGTGGCGCTGAGCAGCGGCCGCGAGCAGGTGGTGTTCGGCACGGTGCTGTTCGGCCGCATGCATGCCGGTGCCGGCGCCGACCGTGCCATGGGCTTGTTCATCAACACCTTGCCCATCCGGCTCGACCTGGACGGGACTGGAGTTGAGGAAAGTCTGCGTATCGCCCACGCCCGTCTGGCCGAATTGCTCTCACACGAGCATGCCTCGCTGGCCTTGGCGCAACGCTGCAGCGGCGTTGCGCCGCCGGCGCCGCTGTTCAGCGCGCTGTTGAACTACCGCCACAACACGCCGGCGGCCATGTCGGGTTCCGGACCGGATGATGGGCTGGCGGGGGTGGAATGGCTGGGCGCGGAGGAACGCACCAACTATCCGCTGAGCCTGTCGGTGGAGGATTTTGGCGAGGCGCTCGGCCTGACGGCGCAGGTGGCCGAGCCGATCTCTGCGGATCGGGTCTGCGGCTACATGCAGCGGGCGCTCGAGCAACTGGCCGACGCACTGGAATATGCCCCCGATAGGCCGGTGCGCGAGCTGGATATCCTGCCGGCCGACGAGCGCACCTACCTGCTGGAGGATCTGAACCGGACGGCGGCACCTTACCCGTCGGATCTTTGCGTGCATGAGCTGTTCGAGGCGCAGGTGCGCCGGGCGCCCGACGCGGTGGCGCTGGTCTATGAGGACGAGCGGCTGAGCTATGGCGCGCTCAATGCGCGGGCCAACCTGCTGGCGCATCATCTGATCGGGCTCGGCGTCAAGCCGGATCAGCCGGTGGCGATCTGTCTGGAGCGCAGCCCGGCGATGGTGGTGGGGCTGCTGGCGATCCTCAAGGCCGGCGGCGCCTATCTGCCGCTCGATCCGACCTATCCCAGCGAACGGCTGCGGCAGTTGCTCGACGATGCCGGCCCGCGGCTGCTGCTTTGCGACGCCGCCGGCCGCGCGGCGTTGGGCGCCGAGGCAATCGCCGATCTGAGCGTGGTCGATCTCGATGCGGCCACGCCCGCCTGGGCGGAGCTGCCGGCCTCCGATCCCGAGCCGCGGGCGCTGGGCCTGACATCCCACAATCTCGCCTATGTCATCTACACATCGGGATCCACCGGCACGCCGAAGGGCGTCATGGTCGAGCATGCGAGCGTACTGAATTTCCTATATGCTTTTTCGGATATCGCGAGGATCTCTGAACGGGATGTACTCCTAGCGATCACAACCATCTCGTTTGATATCGCGGGGATGGAGTTATATCTTCCATTGGGCGCGGGAGGCACAGTCGTCCTTGCCAACCGTAAGGATGCTCCGGATGCTGTGGCGTTGCAGCAACTTCTGGTCCATCACAAGATTTCTATGATGCAGGCCACTCCGGCGACGTGGCGCATGCTATTAGATGCCGGCTGGCAAGGAACACCGGACGTAAGTGTGTTGTGTGGAGGCGAAGCATTACCTGCAAATCTGGCGTCACGTCTTAACAGAGGAGCGAGGTCTCTAAGGAATCTCTACGGTCCGACCGAAACAACGATCTGGTCGTCCAGTTTTCCTATTGAAACGAGCATTGGTGAGCTCCATCACAACGTCCCGATCGGCCGTCCGATTGCGAACACGCGGGTGTATCTGCTCGACGGCCATGGTGCGCCTGTGCCGTTCGGGGCGGTGGGCGAGCTTTACATCGGCGGGGCGGGGGTGGCGCGCGGCTACCTGAACCGTCCGGATCTGACGGCGGAGCGGTTTATGGCCGATCCGTTCAGTGATGAGCCAGGTGAGCCAGGTGCCCGGATGTACCGGAGCGGCGACCTGGCGCGCTACCTGCCGGACGGCAATCTGGAATTCCTCGGCCGCAACGACGACCAGGTGAAGATCCGTGGCTTCCGCATCGAGCCTGGCGAGATCGCCGCCCGGCTTTGCGAGCACGCCTGGGTGCGCGAGGCGGTGATGGTGGCGCACGAGGATGGCGCCGGCGACAAGCGGCTTGTCGCCTATGTGGTCTGTGGACCCGAGACGGTATCGGACGACGAAGATGACGGAAGCGGGCTTGCCGGCGCCTTGCGCGCGTATGTGAGCGGGCGACTGCCGGACTATATGGTGCCGTCGGCCTTCGTGCGGCTGGAAGCACTGCCGTTGACGGCGAACGGCAAGCTCGATCGCAAGGCGCTGCCGGCGCCGGACGACGACGCCTATGCGCGAGCGGGTTATGAGGCACCGCGCGGCGCGGTCGAGACGGCGCTGGCCGCGATCTGGGCCGAGCTTCTCGGGATCGAGCGGATCGGCCGCCACGACAACTTCTTCGAACTCGGCGGCCACTCGCTGCTGGCGGTGCAACTGTTGAGCCGGCTGTCGCAGGCCGTTGGTGTGGAACTGCCGCTGGCGACGCTGTTTGCCAAGCCGGTGCTTTCCGATCTGGCGGCAAGCATCGTCGAGCTGTTGAGCCGCGCCGGTCCGCATGACCTGCCGGCGATTGCGGCCGTATCGCGTCACGAGCCGCTTGTGCTGTCGTTTGCGCAGCAGCGGCTATGGTTTTTGGCGCAGCTGGACGAAGGCGGCACGAACTATCACATGCCGCTGGGGTGGCGGCTGCGGGGGGCGCTCAACCGCAGCGCCTGGCAGCGCAGCCTCGACCACTTGTTTGCCCGTCACGAGGCGCTGCGCAGTGTCTTTGTCGCACCGCAGGGCAAGCCCCGGGTTGAGGTTCTGCCGCCGGATGCGGGACTGCCGGTGGTCGAGCACGATCTGCGGGACAGGCCGGATGCGCAAGCCGCGCTTTCGGATCTGTGCCATGAAGAGGCGCACACGCCGTTCGATCTGGCGCGTGGGCCGCTGATCCGCGGGCGGCTGATCCGGATGTCGGATGACGACCATGTCTTCCTGCTGACGCAGCATCACATCGTCTCGGACGGCTGGTCGATGGGCGTGCTGGTGCGTGAGCTGAGCAGTCTTTACCGGGCGTTTGAGGCCGGGCGCGACGATCCGTTGCCGCCGCTGGCGATCCAGTACTCGGATTATGCCGCCTGGCAACGACAATGGCTGTCGGGGGAACGGCTGCAGACCCAGGCGCAATATTGGCGCGACACCCTGTATGGCGCGCCGGCCCGTCTTGCGCTGCCGACGGACTGGCCGCGGCCGGCGCAGCAGTCGTTTGCCGGCGCGAGCGTGCCGGTCGTCATCGATGCGGATCTGACGCGCGGCTTGAAGCGGCTGAGCCGGCAGCATGGCACGACGTTGTTCATGACGATGCTGGCGGCCTGGGCAGCGGTGCTGTCGCGTCTGTCGGGGCAGGACGACCTTGTCATCGGCGTGCCGAGCGCCAATCGCTGCCGGCGCGAGATCGAAGAGCTGATCGGCTTCTTCGTCAACACCCTGGCGCTTCGGATCGACCTGTCGGGCGAGCCGAGCGTGTCCGATCTCCTGGAGCGGACGCGGCGCGCAGCCTTGACTGCACAGGAGCATCAGGACCTGCCGTTCGAGCAGGTCGTCGACATCGTCCAGCCACCTAGGCATCTTGATCACACGCCGTTGTTTCAGGTGATGCTGGCCTGGCAGAACAACACCGTTGAGTCGCTCGATCTAGCCGGGTTGAGCGTGGGGGCTGCGGGCGAGGAGTTCGAACAGGTCAAGTTCGATCTGGAACTGAACCTGGGAGAGCAGGGCGAGGTCATCGCCGGGACTCTGGGTTATGCGACGGCGTTGTTCGACCGGGCGACGATCGAGCGGCAGCGTGGCTATCTGTTGGCGCTGCTGCGGGCGATGGTTGCCGATGCCGGACAGCCGGTCGGTCGCATCGAGCTGCTGTCCTCTGCCGAGCGGACCTACCTGCTGGAGGAGTTGAACCGGACGGAAGCGGACTATCCGTCGGATCTTTGCGTGCATGAGCTGTTCGAGGCGCAGGTGCGCCGGGCGCCCGACGCGGTGGCGCTGGTCTATGAGGACGAGCGGCTGAGCTATGGCGCGCTCAATGCGCGGGCCAACCGGCTGGCCCATCATCTGATCGGGCTCGGGGTCAAGCCGGATCAGCCGGTGGCGATCTGCGTCGAGCGCAGCCCGGCGATGGTGGTGGGGCTGCTGGCGATCCTCAAGGCCGGCGGCGCCTATCTGCCGCTCGATCCGACCTATCCCAGCGAACGGCTGCGGCAGGTGCTCGACGATGCGGCGCCGCGACTGCTGCTGGCCGATGCGGCCGGACAATCTGCGCTCGGCGCCGAGGCGCTGGCCGATGTGACGGTGGTCGATCTGGAGACGGCCACCCCGGCCTGGGCGGAGCAGCCGGCCTCCGATCCCGAGCCGCGGGCGCTGGGCCTGACCGCCCGCCATCTCGCCTATGTGATCTACACCTCAGGCTCGACCGGAACCCCCAAAGGAGCACAGAATGAGCATCGGGCTATTATCAACCGCCTGACCTGGATGCAAAAAGCCTACGCGCTCAAGGCAACTGATGTCGTCTTGCAGAAGACGTCATTTGGCTTCGATGTCTCGGCCTGGGAGTTCTTCTGGACATTGCTTGAAGGAGCGACCCTGGTGCTGGCGCAGCCTGATGCACATAAAGACCCCGATGCGCTTGTAAACTTGATAATTAGCCAACGCATCACCACTGCACACTTTGTACCATCCATGCTGATCAGCTTTATGGACGCCAAGGGTGTTGATCGCTGCACATCGCTGCAGCGCCTCCTGTGCAGTGGCGAGGCGCTTCCTGCCGACAGCGTGCACAAGGTTCGGCGCGTATTGCCTTGGAGTGGCCTGCACAATCTATACGGTCCCACGGAAGCTGCCATCGACGTTACAGCGTGGAGTTGTCCCGATGATTTTGATGGATCAATCGTCCCGATTGGGCGTCCGATTGCGAACACGCGGGTGTATCTGCTCGACGGCCATGGCGCGCCTGTGCCGTTCGGGGCGGTGGGCGAGCTCTACATCGGCGGGGCGGGGGTGGCGCGCGGCTACCTGAACCGTCCGGAGCTGACGGCGGAGCGGTTTATGGCCGATCCGTTCAGTGATGAGCCAGGTGAGCCAGGAGCGCGGATGTACCGGACCGGCGACCTGGCGCGCTACCTGCCGGACGGCAATCTCGAGTTTCTGGGCCGCAACGACGAGCAGGTGAAGATCCGCGGCTTCCGCATCGAGCCTGGCGAGATCGCCGCCCGGCTTTGCGAGCACGCCTGGGTGCGCGAGGCGGTGGTGGTGGCGCACGCGAATGGCGCCGGCGACAAGCGTCTTGTCGCCTATGTGGTTGCGAGGACGACGGACGGGTCGGCCGAAGCCGATGGCGCCGGGCTTGCTGCGTCGTTGCGGGCGCATCTGGGTGGCCTGCTGCCGGACTACATGGTGCCGTCGGCCTTCGTGCGGCTGGAAGCACTGCCGTTGACGCCGAACGGCAAGCTCGACCGCAAGGCGCTGCCGGTCCCCGACGACGACGCCTATGCGCGTCGGGCCTACGAGGCGCCGCAGGGCGAGATCGAGACGGCGCTGGCCGCGATCTGGGCCGAGCTTCTCGGGATCGAGCGGGTCGGGCGCCACGACAACTTCTTCGAACTCGGCGGCCACTCATTGTTGGCCGTGCAGCTGATGGAGCGGCTGCGGCGGCTGTCGCTGGGGGTGGGGGTGCGCACCCTATTCGCCCAGCCGGTGCTTTGCGATCTGGCCGCAAGTCTTGGCAGCCACCGGGAGGTGGCGGTGCCGGCCAACCTGATCGGCGAACAGAGCACGGCGATCACGCCGCAGATGCTGCCGCTGATCGAGCTGGTCCAGCCGGAGATCGACCGGATCGTGTCGACGGTGCCCGGCGGCGTCGGCAATATCCAGGATATCTATGGCCTGTCGCCGCTGCAGGACGGCATCCTGTTCCATCATCTGCTGGCCAGCCGCGGCGATCCCTACCTGCTGGTGTCGCAGATGGTGTTTGCCGATCGGGGTGTGCTCGATCGCTATCTTGCTGCGGTTCAACAGGTGGTCGACCGCCACGACATTCTGCGCACGACCTTTGTCTGGGAGGGGCTGTCAAGCCCGGCCCAGGTGGTCTGGCGCAAGGCGCCGCTGGAAGTGCGCGAGGTCGAGCTGGATGAGGATGGCGGTCCCGGTTCCGAGCAGCTGAAGCGCCGGTTCGATCCGCGTCAGTATCGCATTGATCTTGGCCGGGCGCCGTTGTTGCGGATTGTCATCGCCCGCGAGCCGGGCAGCACACGCTGGCTGCTGTTGGAGCTGCAGCACCATCTGATCGGCGATCACACGACGCTGGAGATCATGCATGCCGAGGTGCGGGCGGTGCTGGAAGGACGCGGGCATGAGCTTGCCGCGCCGCAGCCGTTCCGCAATCTGGTGGCGCAGGCGCGGCTTGGCATGGATGCCAAAGCGCATGAAGCGTTCTTCCGCTCGATGCTGGCCGACATCGACGAGCCGACCCTGCCGTTCGGGCTAAGCCAAGTGCATGGCGACGGCAGCGGGGTTGGCGAGGCGCATCGGATGTTGCCGCAGGCGCTCAACGAGCGGCTGCGGCAACAGGCGCGGCGGCTGGGGGTGAGCCTGGCCAGCCTTTGCCATCTGGCCTGGGCCCAGGTGGTGGCGCTGAGCAGCGGCCGCGAGCAGGTGGTGTTCGGCACGGTGCTGTTCGGCCGCATGCATGCCGGTGCCGGCGCCGACCGTGCCATGGGCTTGTTCATCAACACCTTGCCCATCCGGCTCGACCTGGACGGGACTGGAGTTGAGGAAAGTCTGCGTATCGCCCACGCCCGTCTGGCCGAATTGCTCTCACACGAGCATGCCTCGCTGGCCTTGGCGCAACGCTGCAGCGGCGTTGCGCCGCCGGCGCCGCTGTTCAGCGCGCTGTTGAACTACCGCCACAACACGCCGGCGGCCATGTCGGGTTCCGGACCGGATGATGGGCTGGCGGGGGTGGAATGGCTGGGCGCGGAGGAACGCACCAACTATCCGCTGAGCCTGTCGGTGGAGGATTTTGGCGAGGCGCTCGGCCTGACGGCGCAGGTGGCCGAGCCGATCTCTGCGGATCGGGTCTGCGGCTACATGCAGCGGGCGCTCGAGCAACTGGCCGACGCACTGGAATATGCCCCCGATAGGCCGGTGCGCGAGCTGGATATCCTGCCGGCCGACGAGCGCACCTACCTGCTGGAGGATCTGAACCGGACGGCGGCACCTTACCCGCCGGATCTGTGCATCCACGAGCTCTTCGAGGCGCAGGTGCGGCAGGCGCCGGAGGCGGTGGCGGTGGTCCATGATGACGAGCGGGTGAGCTATGGCGAGCTCAATGCGCGGGCCAACCGGCTGGCGCATCATCTGATCGGGCTCGGGGTCAAGCCGGATCAGCCGGTGGCGATCTGCGTCGAGCGCAGCCCGGCGATGGTGGTGGGGCTGCTGGCGATCCTCAAGGCCGGCGGCGCCTATCTGCCGCTCGATCCGACCTATCCCAGCGAACGGCTGCGGCAGGTGCTCGACGATGCGGCGCCGCGACTGCTGCTGGCCGATGCGGCCGGACAATCTGCGCTCGGCGCCGAGGCGCTGGCCGATGTGACGGTGGTCGATCTGGAGACGGCCACCCCGGCCTGGGCGGAGCAGCCGGCCTCCGATCCCGAGCCGCGGGCGCTGGGCCTGACCGCCCGCCATCTCGCCTATGTGATCTACACCTCAGGCTCGACCGGAACCCCCAAAGGAGCACAGAATGAGCATCGGGCTATTATCAACCGCCTGACCTGGATGCAAAAAGCCTACGCGCTCAAGGCAACTGATGTCGTCTTGCAGAAGACGTCATTTGGCTTCGATGTCTCGGCCTGGGAGTTCTTCTGGACATTGCTTGAAGGAGCGACCCTGGTGCTGGCGCAGCCTGATGCACATAAAGACCCCGATGCGCTTGTAAACTTGATAATTAGCCAACGCATCACCACTGCACACTTTGTACCATCCATGCTGATCAGCTTTATGGACGCCAAGGGTGTTGATCGCTGCACATCGCTGCAGCGCCTCCTGTGCAGTGGCGAGACGCTTCCTGCCGACAGCGTGCACAAGGTTCGGCGCGTATTGCCTTGGAGTGGCCTGCACAATCTATACGGTCCCACGGAAGCTGCCATCGACGTTACAGCGTGGAGTTGTCCCGATGATTTTGATGGATCAATCGTCCCGATTGGGCGTCCGATTGCGAACACGCGGATCTATCTTCTGGACGGCCATGGCGCGCCTGTGCCGTTCGGGGCGGTGGGGGAGCTTTACATCGGCGGGGCGGGGGTGGCGCGCGGCTACCTAAACCGTCCGGAGCTGACGGCGGAGCGGTTTATGGCCGATCCGTTCAGTGATGAGCCAGGTGAGCCAGGAGCGCGGATGTACCGGACCGGCGACCTGGCGCGCTACCTGCCGGACGGCAATCTCGAGTTTCTGGGCCGCAACGACGAGCAGGTGAAGATCCGCGGCTTCCGCATCGAGCCTGGCGAGATCGCCGCCCGGCTTTGCGAGCACGCCTGGGTGCGCGAGGCGGTGGTGGTGGCGCACGCGGATGGCGCCGGCGACAAGCGGCTTGTCGCCTATGTGGTCTGTGGACCCGAGACGGTATCGGACGACGAAGATGACGGAAGCGGGCTTGCCGGCGCCTTGCGCGCGTATGTGAGCGGGCGACTGCCGGACTATATGGTGCCGTCGGCCTTCGTGCGGCTGGAAGCACTGCCGTTGACGGCGAACGGCAAGCTCGATCGCAAGGCGCTGCCGGCGCCGGACGACGACGCCTATGCGCGAGCGGGTTATGAGGCGCCGCGCGGCGCGATCGAGACGGCGCTGGCCGCGATCTGGGCCGAGCTTCTCGGGATCGAGCGGATCGGCCGCCACGACAACTTCTTCGAACTCGGCGGCCACTCGCTGCTGGCGGTGCAACTGTTGAGCCGGCTGTCGCAGGCCGTTGGTGTGGAACTGCCGCTGGCGACGCTGTTTGCCAAGCCGGTGCTTTCCGATCTGGCGGCAAGCATCGTCGAGCTGTTGAGCCGCGCCGGTCCGCATGACCTGCCGGCGATTGCGGCCGTATCGCGTCACGAGCCGCTTGTGCTGTCGTTTGCGCAGCAGCGGCTATGGTTTTTGGCGCAGCTGGACGAAGGCGGCACGAACTATCACATGCCGCTGGGGTGGCGGCTGCGGGGGGCGCTCAACCGCAGCGCCTGGCAGCGCAGCCTCGACCACTTGTTTGCCCGTCACGAGGCGCTGCGCAGTGTCTTTGTCGCACCGCAGGGCAAGCCCCGGGTTGAGGTTCTGCCGCCGGATGCGGGACTGCCGGTGGTCGAGCACGATCTGCGGGACAGGCCGGATGCGCAAGCCGCGCTTTCGGATCTGTGCCATGAAGAGGCGCACACGCCGTTCGATCTGGCGCGTGGGCCGCTGATCCGCGGGCGGCTGATCCGGATGTCGGATGACGACCATGTCTTCCTGCTGACGCAGCATCACATCGTCTCGGACGGCTGGTCGATGGGCGTGCTGGTGCGTGAGCTGAGCAGTCTTTACCGGGCGTTTGAGGCCGGGCGCGACGATCCGTTGCCGCCGCTGGCGATCCAGTACTCGGATTATGCCGCCTGGCAACGACAATGGCTGTCGGGGGAACGGCTGCAGACCCAGGCGCAATATTGGCGCGACACCCTGTATGGCGCGCCGGCCCGTCTTGCGCTGCCGACGGACTGGCCGCGGCCGGCGCAGCAGTCGTTTGCCGGCGCGAGCGTGCCGGTCGTCATCGATGCGGATCTGACGCGCGGCTTGAAGCGGCTGAGCCGGCAGCATGGCACGACGTTGTTCATGACGATGCTGGCGGCCTGGGCAGCGGTGCTGTCGCGTCTGTCGGGGCAGGACGACCTTGTCATCGGCGTGCCGAGCGCCAATCGCTGCCGGCGCGAGATCGAAGAGCTGATCGGCTTCTTCGTCAACACCCTGGCGCTTCGGATCGACCTGTCGGGCGAGCCGAGCATGTCCGATCTCCTGGAGCGGACGCGGCGCACAGCCTTGACTGCACAGGAGCATCAGGACCTGCCGTTCGAGCAGGTCGTCGACATCGTGCAGCCACCCAGGCATCTTGATCACACGCCGTTGTTCCAGGTGATGTTGGCCTGGCAGAACAACACCGTTGAGTCGCTCGATCTAGCCGGGTTGAGCGTGGGGGCTGCGGGGGAGGAGTTCGATCAGGTCAAGTTCGATCTGGAACTGAACCTGGGAGAGCAGGGCGAGGTCATCGCCGGGACTCTGGGTTATGCGACGGCGTTGTTCGACCGGGCGACGATCGAGCGGCAGCGTGGCTATCTGTTGGCGCTGCTGCGGGCGATGGTTGCCGATGCAGAGCAGCTGGTCGGTCGCATCGAGCTGCTGTCCTCTGCCGAGCGGACCTACCTGCTGGAGGATCTGAACCGGACGGCGGTGGCCTATCCCTCAGAAGTGTGCATCCATCAGCTGTTCGAACAGCAGGTGCAAAAGGCGCCGGAGGCGGTGGCGCTGGTCTATGAGGACGAGCGGCTGAGCTATGGCGCGCTCAATGCGCGGGCCAACCGGCTGGCGCATCATCTGATCGACCTCGGTGTCAAGCCGGATCAGCCGGTGGCGATCTGCGTCGAGCGCAGCCCGGCGATGGTGGTGGGACTTTTGGCGATCCTCAAGGCCGGCGGCGCCTATCTGCCGCTCGATCCGACCTATCCCAGCGAACGGCTGCGGCAGTTGCTCGACGATGCCGGCCCGCGGCTGCTGCTTTGCGATGCCGCCGGCCGCGCGGCGTTGGGCGCCGAGGCAATCGCCGATCTGAGCGTAGTCGATCTCGATACGGCCACGCCCGCCTGGGCCGACCAGTCCGCTGACGATCCCGACCCGCATGCCCTCGGCCTGACCGCCCACAATCTCGCCTATGTCATCTACACCTCAGGATCCACCGGCAAACCTAAGGGCGTCATGGTCGAGCATGCGAGCGTACTGAATTTCCTATATGCTTTTTCGGATATCGCGAGGATCTCTGAACGGGATGTACTCCTAGCGATCACAACCATCTCGTTTGATATCGCGGGGATGGAGTTATATCTTCCATTGGGCGCGGGAGGCACAGTCGTCCTTGCCAACCGTAAGGATGCTCCGGATGCTGTGGCGTTGCAGCAACTTCTGGTCCATCACAAGATTTCTATGATGCAGGCCACTCCGGCGACGTGGCGCATGCTATTAGATGCCGGCTGGCAAGGAACACCGGACGTAAGTGTGTTGTGTGGAGGCGAAGCATTACCTGCAAATCTGGCGTCACGTCTTAACAGAGGAGCGAGGTCTCTAAGGAATCTCTACGGTCCGACCGAAACAACGATCTGGTCGTCCAGTTTTCCTATTGAAACGAGCATTGGTGAGCTCCATCACAACGTCCCGATCGGCCGTCCGATTGCGAACACGCGGGTGTATCTGCTCGACGGCCATGGTGCGCCTGTGCCGTTCGGGGCGGTGGGCGAGCTTTACATCGGCGGGGCGGGGGTGGCGCGCGGCTACCTGAACCGTCCGGATCTGACGGCGGAGCGGTTTATGGCCGATCCGTTCAGTGATGAGCCAGGTGAGCCAGGAGCGCGGATGTACCGGACCGGCGACCTGGCGCGCTACCTGCCGGACGGCAATCTGGAATTCCTCGGCCGCAACGACGAGCAGGTGAAGATCCGTGGCTTCCGCATCGAGCCTGGCGAGATCGCCGCCCGGCTTTGCGAGCACGCCTGGGTGCGCGAGGCGGTGGTGGTGGCGCACGCGGATGGCGCCGGCGACAAGCGTCTTGTCGCCTATGTGGTCTGTGGACCCGAGACGGTATCGGACGACGAAGATGACGGAAGCGGGCTTGCCGGCGCCTTGCGCGCGTATGTGAGCGGGCGACTGCCGGACTATATGGTGCCGTCGGCCTTCGTGCGGTTGGAAGCACTGCCGTTGACGGCGAACGGCAAGCTCGACCGCAAGGCGCTGCCGGCGCCGGAGGACGACGCCTATGCGCGAGCGGGTTACGAGGCACCGCGCGGCGCGGTCGAGACGGCGCTGGCCGCGATCTGGGCCGAGCTTCTCGGGATCGAGCGGGTCGGCCGCCACGACAACTTCTTCGAACTCGGCGGCCACTCGCTGCTGGCGGTGCAACTGCTCAACCGAGCACGTGATCTTAAGCTGCGGTTTAGCGCCGCCGACGTCTTCCAAGCCCCAATTCTGAAGGAACTTGCCTCTAAGCTTCACTTGGAGCGTCAGCCCAGCAGTCCGGGAGTGATTTCCGTTCAAGCCACGGGGTCACAGCCACCGCTGTTCTTTGTTCCCACAGGTTGGGGTGATTGTTCGTACGTCCTAAGGTTGGTCAAAGAGATGGACATAGATCGTCCCGTCTATGCTCTGCCATGGCCCTCTTTCGAGGACGTTTGTCCACTGACTCTTGAGGCAATAGCCGCGCCGGTCCTCGTGACAATCAAAGGAATCCAGCCACAAGGCCCGTACCGCTTTGCTGGATACTCATCAGGGGCGACCTTGGCTTACGCCATAGCTCAGCGTTTACTGGATCAGGATGAAGTCGTGGCGTTCATGGCATTCATCGATGTTACGCTACCTGCGAATCCATCAAACATAACTCCCACCCAAATGGTATCCGAAGGGGTGCTGGAAACTCTCAAATCCGTAGATGACAAGCACTTGGAACTATTGGAATGCTTCGCTAAACACAGTTCGATTAGCCAGCTGCTTGAGAAGGCGCAGAAAATAGGGGCCATACCTCCGGATCGTCATCTCCCCGATGAGGTTTTGATGTATGAAAGAATTGCGCAATTTCAAAGAGCGCTGCAGTCGTACTGCGCGCCATCCCTGCCAATCGAAATACATCAGTTTTATGCTACTGATTCTGCCCTCAGCCGGCGCTCGCGATGGGGCAAGAACTCGATAGGCCCAGAGACAAGTTCGCCCATGCGCGGCTGGGACCGGATTTTGAGTCCAGGGGCCATTACGGCTGTACCGATTCAGGGCGACCACGTGACGATGATGAGTGTTCCGGAAAACCGCAAAGCTCTGGCGCGGGCCATTTCAACGGCCCTAACCGGGGCTCTTGAAAAAGATCCCTAGAGCATCGCACTTGAATTGAGAATCGAGTGGGGTTTTCACGAGGGTATTGGTGTGATTCACTGCGGTTGGAGGTGAATCACATGGGTAAATCTCATTCTGTTGATCTTCGTCAGCGTGTTGTTTCCATGGTCGCTAGCGGCCAATCACGGCGAGCCGCTGCCCGTCATTTCGCAATCAGCGACAGCAGTGCGATCAAGCTGCTGCAACGCCGGGAGCGGACTGGGCTGATAACCCCCGCGCGTCAAGGAAGGCCACCAGGTGCAGGGAAACTGTCGGCGTTTCGCGATTTCCTGGTCGCACAGGTCGAAGGCAAACCGGATATCACCATGCCAGAGCTTGCCCGTCGCCTTGAGGATGAACATGGATTGGTTATTCCACCATCGTCCGGTTTTTGATAACGCAGGGATACACATATAAAAAAACAGATAATGGCGTCGGAACGCGCTCGCGCTGATATCCGAAAGGATCGTGATGTCTGGATTTCGAAACGCCAACCCCGGATGCGATTTGAACCGCATCGACTTGTTTTCTTGGACGAAACCTCGGTGAACACAAAGATGGTGAGACTGCGTGGGCGCTCCCCGCGCGGCGAGCGTCTCATCACGGATGCGCCCTTTGGCCACTGGGGGACACAGACATTCATTGCAGGCTTGCGCTGTTTCGGTCTTACTGCGCCCTGGATTATTGACAGGCCGATGAACCGGGAAATCTTCGACACCTACATCGAGACCCAGCTTGCGCCGACACTCGAACCAGGCAATGTCGTCATCCTGGATAATCTTCGCGTTCACAAGAGCGATAAAGCCAAAGCCTGCCTCAAGGAAGTTGGTGCGTGGCTCCTGTTTCTGCCGTCTTATACCAACCCTCATTGATCAGAACCCATGGGCCCATTGCCTGCGACCGATGGACATGATCTTCCAGGGTCGGTCCTGCAGTGTTCGCCATGCGCGACAGCAGTGGTCGACTATGTCCTCGTAGGATTTGAAGACGCGGTTTGAGAGCCAGTTTTCGCGCATGAACTGCCAAATGTTCTCGACGGGATTGAGTTCGGGCGATTTCGGCGGCAGGGGCAGAATGGTGATGTTCTCGGGAACCATCAGATTGTTGGACATATGCCACCCTGCCTGGTCCATGATCAGGATGGCGTGCGCACCGTCGTCGCCGCACTTCGCGATATCTCGATCAGATGCTGGTTCATGGCATGAGTGTCACACCAAGGCATCACCAGGGCTGCGGCCTTGCCTTGGCTGGGACAGATCGCGCCGAAGATGTAGGCCGAGCGGGTTCTCTGGTCGTGCGGCGCGGATGGCCTCGATCCACGCTTGGCCCAGCGACGTGTGATCTTGTTCTTCTGGCCGATGCGCGCCTCGTCCTTACATGAGGGTTCGTGTGTCAACATCATCGTGCCGTATCTTTTCTCCTTTCAAATCCGGAAAATCATTGCGAGTTTGGGGCGGCGCTGTGCGGCAGCCTTGGCTGCGTAACCTTACATGCGGTCGGATTCAGCG
The DNA here is from genome assembly GCF_042140505.1 of Rhizobium sp. T1470. Lineage (NCBI taxonomy): Bacteria > Pseudomonadati > Pseudomonadota > Alphaproteobacteria > Hyphomicrobiales > Rhizobiaceae > Rhizobium > Rhizobium sp. T1470. Next base: position 103,209 of record NZ_CP148093.1, on the reverse strand, counting down.
TAGAACCCGTAACCATAATGCCTCATGCACGAGGCAAAGCCCCAATGAGCACGACCAACCTGGAACGCGGTTCTTGGTTGACCCTTGATGTTGGTTTCCACGCGGAACTGAGCCGGTTTTTCCACCAAGAAGTGAGCCACCTCTAAGTATGGTTTTCTGATCAGGATTTGGTCAAGGGATTGGCTTTTTCTCCTTTCTTCTGTGCTGCGGCAGCCGAGCTGGCTTTGAAGCGGAAGCTGTCGTTACCGGTTTCCAGGATATGGCAACGGTGGGTCAAACGATCGAGCAGAGCGGTCGTCATCTTGGCGTCGCCGAAGACGGTTGCCCACTCGCTGAAGCTGAGGTTGGTGGTAATCACGACGCTGGTCCGCTCGTAGAGCTTGCTTAACAGGTGGAAGAGTAGTGCTCCGCCTGAGGCGCTGAACGGCAGGTATCCCAACTCGTCCAGGATGAGCAGATCGAGGCGGACCAAGGTCTCCGCGATCTGGCCCGCCTTGCCTTTAGCCTTCTCCTGCTCGAGAGCATTGACCAGTTCGATGGTCGAGAAGAAGCGGACCTTTCGGCGATGATGCTCGATGGCTTGGATTCCAAGAGCGGTCGCGACATGCGTTTTTCCAGTGCCAGGGCCACCGATAAGGACAACGTTCTGCGCCCCATCCATGAACTCGCATCGGTGCAGTTGGCGCACGGTGGCCTCGTTGATCTCGCTGGCGGCGAAGTCGTATCCGGAGATGTCTTTGTAGGCTGGGAAGCGAGCAGCCTTCATGTGATAGGCAATCGAGCGGACCTCACGCTCGGCCATCTCGGCTTTCAGCAACTGGGACAAGATTGGCACGGCCGCATCGAAGGCGGGAGCACCTTGCTCGATCAGGTCCGTGACGGCCTGGGCCATGCCATACATCTTCAGGCTACGCAGCATGATGACGACGGCAGCACTTGCGGGGTCATGACGCATGACGACCTCCTACGATCCGGACCCGCAAGCCATCGTAGCGTTCTACATTGGCCTTGGGTTCGCGCAGCAGGGTCAGTGCCTGTGGCGTATCGATGTCGGGACCGTCGGTCGTCTTGCCATCAATCAGCCGATGCAGCAGGTTCAACACATGCGTTTTGGTCGCCACGCCTTGATCCAGAGCCAGTTCCACGGCCCTGACGACGACCTGTTCGTCGTGATGAAGCACCAGAGCGAGGATGTCGGCCATCTCACGATCACCGCCGGGGCGGCGAAGCATCTGATCTTGCAACTGTCTGAAGGCCAGCGGCAATTCCAGGAAGGGCGCACCATTGCGCAAGGCACCGGGTTTGCGCTGGATGACGGCAAGGTAATGTCGCCAGTCGTAAATCGTTCGTGGCGGCTTATCGTGGCTCCGCTCAATGACCCGCTCATGCTCGCATAGGATATTGCCCTCGGCCGCAACGACCAGTCTCTCGGGATAAATGCGCAGGCTGACAGGCCGGTTCGCAAACGATGCTGGCACACTGTAACGATTGCGCTCGAAGGTGATCAGGCATGTCGGTGAGACGCGCTTGCTCTGCTCAACGAAGCCGTCAAATGCGGGTGGCAGTGCCATTAATGCTGCCCGCTCATCAGCCCAAACATCTGCGATTGTGCCGGGCAAGGTGCCATGCGCCGTCTCCCGCCACAGGTCCTGGCAATGCTGTTCCAGCCAAGCATTCAATACCGCCAAATCCGGGAAGTCAGGCATCTGTTGCCACAGTCGTGGGCGAGCATCCTGGACGTTCTTCTCGACCTGCCCCTTCTCCCAGCCGGCAGAGGGATTGCAGAACTCTGGCGCAAAGACGTAGTGGTTCGTCATCGCGAGGAAACGGATGTTGACCTGCCGCTCTTTGCCGCGACCGACACGATCGACCGCCGTCTTCATGTTATCGTAGATGCCGCGACCAGGTACGCCGCCGAACACACGGAAGCCGTGCCAGTGGGCGTCGAAGAGCATCTCGTGCGTTTGCAGCAGGTAGGCCCTGACCAGAAAGGCCCGACTGTGCGACAACTTGATATGTGCGACCTGAAGCTTCGTGCGCTCGCCGCCGATCACGGCATAGTCCTCACTCCAATCGAACTGGAATGCCTCGCCTGGGCGGAAAGACAGCGGAACGAATATGCCGCGGCCCGCTGTCAGCTGCTCAGCCCGCCAGTCGCGGGCGAACGCGGCGACCCGACCATAGGAGCCGGTAAAGCCGAGAACCACCAGATCCGCATGAAGCTGCTTCAGCGTTCGGCGCTGCTTGCGCGACCTCCCGGCCTCGGTCTTCAGCCAGCCAGCAAGTTTGTCGGCAAAAGGATCGAGCTTGCTCGGACGTTCCGGTACCGTGAACGTCGGCTCGATCGTACCAGCGCTCAAATACTTCGCGATCGTGTTGCGTGACAGCCCAGTGCGCCGGCTGATCTCGCGGATCGACTGCTTCTCGCGCAGCGCCATCCGACGGATGATGTTTAAAAGTCCCATGTGGATCACTCCGTGGCCCCCGTCGCTCACCGCGTTGGGGGGAAGGTTCACATGGCTCAATTCTCAATGGAAATTATGCGCCTAACCGGCTCAGTTCTGCGTGGAAACCAACAGTCCTGGTCCAGGTTTGCCTCGCTCGATCGGCAAGCTCGGCATCTCACCCGATACCATTGTATCGCAGTCCTTACAGACCATGCGCTTCTCGATATGCCGGACGATCTTCACAGAAGCCGGCACATGCTCCATCACCTGGACCACCTTGTCGGCCGCCTTCAGGAAGGACATGCCACCACAAGTCGGGCAACTGCAGGGCGCTGTGTACACCTGCTCTTCAGTTGGAAGGCCATCCGGCAGAGGTCTGCGTTTCGGCTTGTCGGGGGTATCATCCAGATCTGGCAGCAGGCCTTTTTCGGAACGAGCATCAGCCTCGGCGCGAGAAGCTTCGATCTCCTCGAGCATCAGTTCGAATTGCTCAATCTTCCGATCGATCTTTTCCGAGGATGCGCCGTGCTGCCGATGTCGGAGCAGTTCCAGCTGCGCACGCAGAAGACCGATGATCGAGTCGCGTTTGATGACTTCGGCTTCTTGCGCGCTGAGTTTCGCCGCCTGTTCAGCGACGAGCGCGCGCAATGCCAATAGCTCGTCCTGACTGTCCAGCGGCGGTGCTTTCATGCCCAAAAACATAGCCGATTTGCAGCGAAAGCACTAGCGTTTTGCCCCGGATGTCCCTGTAAAATATAGCTTTTAACCCGTGCGGCCAGGGGCGGAAGTCCACGCTGGTCGGCGCCAGTCAATCCCTTCAACAAGCATCGACAACTGAGCCTGCGTCAGATGCGCAACACCATCTTTCGCCGTCGGCCAAGGAAAGTATCCGCGCTCAAGAATCTTGTAGAATAGGCAGAACCCTTGGCCATCCCACCATAGAAGCTTGATCCGGTCGGCGCGCTTTCCACGGAAGCCGAAGATCGCTCCGGAACCCGGCGCTTCCTTGATCACCGCCTCGACCATAGCAGACAGACCATCGATACCGCGCCGCATATCGGTCACCCCGCAAGCCAAGTAGACCCGTACATTTCCTGTCGGCCCGATCATGCAGCCTCAACACACGCGATCAACGATGACAGCGTCTTGCGTTCAATGTCCGCCGGAACTTTCAAACTGCGACCATTTCGTAGCTGGATCTTGATAAGCGCGGGCGCCCCGCCGGCCGCCGGCATCTGCCCGAGGCTTACTTCGTTGACCAGGTGGACCGGAAGGAACGTCGCTGACACAGCGAAGTGGCTAAGCGTTTTCCGCCATAAACGGATCTGCGCAGGATAAATGTCATGGCGACGAGCGACATCACCAATCCGAACGCCCGGTTGATTGGCTTCAGCCAATATCGCCAGCTTCGCTTCCTTCGACCACCGCCGCCTACGCTCAACGCCGGAAATGATCTCCATGCGAGCCATGCCAACCTCTCAGATCTGATATTAGTGTCAGCACTAATGCTGGTTCTAATGCCAGAACATCGCCTAACTGGCTCGTTCTGCAAAATCCGCTCACCGGACGCTCACACGAGAACAATGACATCAAAGGGTTCAAGACAATGGTGGTCATGGATCGCGTCAAAGCCGGGTTTGCTTTTCCCATAGAACCCTGAAGCGCCTGACCTGTTCAAACTGGAGACTCGACCCGCTTCGCGACACCATCGTGAAACCGATCACACTAGATTTCGCAGCCCTAATCAATTACCAGTAGTTTGCGCGGGACGTTGGACAGGAATTCTACCGCACCTTCCGTGATCAAAATGCTCTCCGTGATCTCGATGCCCCAGTCGCCATACCAAAGACCGGACATGAAGTGGAATGTCATGCCGGGACGTAATTCCGTTCTGTCACCGGATCGGAAGCTAGCTGAATTCTCACCCCATGCTGGCGGATAACCCATACCGATGGGGTAGCCAGAACGACTGGTTTTATCGAAGCCATATCGTGCCAAGGCGCTGGTGTAAGCGCTTGCAATGTCCTCACAGGTGTTGCCTGCGATGGCCTTTTCCAGCCCGGTCGCCATTCCATCGAGTACGGCTTTTTCGGCGTCAAGGATCTGCTGGGTCGGCTTTCCGAGATAATATGTACGCGAAAGAGGGCAGTGATAGCGCTTGTGCACACCTGCGAGTTCAAAGAAGACGCTTTCGTTGGCGCGAATAAGTCGGTCGGTCCATGTAAGGTGGGGTGCCGAGGCGTCCGCGCCAGCACCGAGATTGGGTACACAAGCTGGATAGTCTCCCCAATATTCGTCCACGCCGCGGGTTCCAACGTATGTCAATTCGGCGATGATGTCGGACTGTTTCACGCCCGGGCGCAATACGTCGGTGACTTTCTGATACATGGCTTCCACGATTCGACCGGCGCCGCGCATGTACTCGATCTCGCGTGGCGATTTGGTCAGGCGCTGCCAATTGATCAGTCTGTCTGCCCGCTTGAACTGGGCATTTGGCAATGAAGCCAAAAGCGCCTCGAACGAAGCGGCGGAGAGGCAAGAACTATCCTTCTCGACGCCGATGACGGACGATCCGTGACCCTCATCGGCTATGATATGACCAAGAACAGACATCGCATGGAGGCTGTCGGACTGGACGTACTCGTCTCCGTACCACTTGATGCGATCCCCACCGATATAAGATGTTCTTCGGCAGCCATTTGCATCCATGCGCCGGCCGAACCAGAACGGATCTTTATCTTTGGTGACGACGACGCATTGCGGAACGTAATAGGAGCACCCGTCATAGCCAGTGAGCCACCCCATATTGGCCGGATCTGTAACTACGAGAAGGTCGATGCCGGCCTGCTCCATGGCCTTCCGAGATTTTTCCAGACGAGCCTTGTACTCGGCCAACTCAAACCGCAGGTTCTGTTCACTCATGTGAAACCTTTCACTTACGATATTTCGGAGTTAAGAAATGATGGGGTAATGGATGACGTCATCAATCGGTCTGCCAGAGCCGCCTTAGGCCACAGTCGAAAGAGTCAGACGGCAGAGGTCCGTTATATCGTATATCGGCAACCCAGACCTACGGCGGAGCGCCTGCGTTACGACCGGAAACCCTGTACATTCGAAAAGAATGGCGCCGACCTCCGGAGATTTCGCACGCAGGCGAACGATACATTCATCCACCTCATGTTCGATCTCGCCTAACTCAGTTCGAATGAAGGGGTAGGCAAGGGTATTGCGTACGTATTGACCGCCCTTTATCCCACCGATTACCACCCGGTGACGATCTTCCTGGCGGACGTGGCGAAACAAGTCTTCACTGCAGTGTTGTGAGTCAGCGGTTATCACCGCCAATTTCTTCCGGGCCGGAAGTTGAGCCAACAGAACAGGGATAAGTAATAAGCTGGACGTCACGACAGGTACAGCCACTGCGGTGGCGATCGCTTCTTGATGGCGAATAAGGAAGCCGCAATCGCCAGCTACGACCGTGGCACCTCTCTGGACCAAATGCCGCGCCGCAGTCACACACGCATCTTCTAGGCCTGGATCTCCCCGAATGACGAGTTCCGCCAGTGCGCCCTTTATCATCTCAGTGACAATTGGGAGCCCGAAGGTCGTGGGGTTTGATAAAGCTCCTGGACGAGGAGGAAGATTTGAACCACTACAGGACTGTCCTTCGTCGAGTTCTAGAATTCCTAGGATCTGAGCGCCTTGCGACGGCATTTTTCAAGCTCCTGTCACCGGTCATGAGTCTGTGAGAACCGCCTCAACATCTCGACTGATTGTATCGGTCAGAGACCCCTGCCAGTTTGCTTCGAACTTCCGATGCTCGCGCATTCCTATCGGTCCAAAAGCTGTGCGGGCTGAATTAAAGCACTATCGCAATCATCTACTGTTTGCAACAAACGTTTTACAGATTTCTTACGGGCACATCTGTTTGATAGCTATTCGGACTCGCTAGATTATACCAACTGTAATGGCCCCATAAATATCCGGACACGATCTCCCACTTAACAAGTGTGCGAGGTAATGTGCCCATTATGACCAGTCACAGTCCTAAGATAGAAGTCCTGTCCGGCCCTGAGCGCCGCCGTCGCTGGTCGACGGCAGAGAAGCTTGCCATCATCCAGGAGACATATGAGCCGGACGCTACGGTGAGCATTGTTGCGCGCCGCTATGGCATCCAGCCGAACCAGTTGTTCACCTGGCGTAAGTTGGCCACCCAAGGGGCTCTGACGGCAACTGCTGCGGAGGAGGATGTCGTCCCGGCGTCCGAATATCGCGCCCTTCAAAACCAGGTCAAAGAGTTGCAGCGTCTGCTTGGCAAGAAGACAGGTCCTGGCACCTTATCTTGCACGCTTCCAATCGAAGGGCGTGACTGCGCCCGGATGTCGCGTAAGGGAGAATTGGTCTACTTGCCGAATTCCTGACGATGCAATCGAAAAACTGGTGCCGATCTACGAAAAGGTGGGGGCGGTCCACCTCCCAAACACCAAGAATCACCCTTTCAGCGACGAAACGGTGCATGTCTTGGTCATCGATATTCGACGTTCTCTGACATCGATCGATCGGCGCTTGCTCTATTGGCTCGCCGTGTTTGGCCCGGCACTGCGCAGCCATCTCAGGTTGTTTGGCGCGCGCCATACGCGCGCAATTCTCAACCGCGGCATCCAAATCGGTTTCACTGTCAAGCAGGCCCTGGCCCGTGCCCTCTTCTTCCGTTCGATTTGAACCGCGGGCGCGTGCGCTGGCAAGGCGGCGTACTCGTAGCATTCACGAGGCATCGATGTCGCTCCTGCCGGTTCACCTGCACTTCATAGGAGAAGTCGAGGCAACGGCCCTGACGCAAATGCTTGGCGCATCGCTCGATCGCCTAGGACAGCGGCAGGTCCACCTACGATTGGAGAGGCACGCCGTTTCGCCGCGCCGACAATGAAGGTGTCGAAGATGCGCCGCGACAAAGGCACGAGCCAGAGCAATGATCACCCATTGCTCTGGTTTTGCTGTTGCGCAGGCGATGTCACGTTATCAGCAGCTTAACGGTTGATGGATAATTCGGCTGAGATGAACTCGCCGACTCTCAGTTACAAGAACCACCGCTTTCCACTGCAGATCATCGCCCGTGCGATCTGGCTGTATTTCCGGTTCCCTTTGACGTGATGCCCGCTGTCGAACATCGATCGCACAAGGGCCTGAACAATCGTGCAGAGAATTCTCACGTGCCACTTCGAAAACGAGAACGGATGATGCAGGGATTTCGATCTGTCGGCGGCTTGCAACGTTTCATCTCGGTCTTCTCAGCGGTCCGCAATCTATTCGTCGCACCGCAACAGAAACGCTCAGCCCTAGCCACCCACATTCATCGGATCCGCGCAATGGCGCAGTGGAAAGCCGTGACCGGCGCAGCTGTATGAGTTCACAGATAAACGCCTTGTCCGCGCGTCAATTGAAACAACGTGACATCGCCCACTCGACGTCAAGTCGCCTGACACGGCCACTGAAGAACGACGTTACAGCACAGAACTTCGGTCCCCCAGCGTTATGTCGGAAGGGATAGACAAGGTTGCTATAGCTGCAAGGAAAGAGGCGATGCCCGCCAACACGAATGTGGCCGACACCGATTCGCGGATCACCATCCCTGCAATGGCCGCGCCCAACGGGTAACCTGCGATGTTCAGGCTCATCGAAATCGACAATACGCGCCCAAGCTGTTGCGGATCTGTGCGCCTTTGGCGCAAAGTTAAGAGTGCGACACTGATAGGTCCGGACATCATTCCGGCGAGCATCAGGCCTATTGTAAGACCGGTGACCCCGTATGCCGCCGCAACCGGCCATGCTGCAAAGGCGGTGACGACCATACCGGCGGCCATAACATGGCGCTCGCGTCCGGTGGTATGAATATGCCCGGCCAATAGCGCCCCAACACCTCCGGCAATACCTATCGCAGACCACAGAAGACCGTTTACTGCGCTGCCCGCGGCCGTATGATTGGTAACGAACACCGGAACGACCACGTAGAGGGCGCCCCATGTAATTTCATATAGTGAATAGGAGATGGCAAGGCCGCGTAGCGTCGGCTGCCGCGCCACTATCTGAATGCCTTCGATTATTTGGCGGAGGAACGATGTCTGTGTGGAAGTCGATCCCGGCAAGCGTTGCACGCGGGGCAAGCAGATCGCTGCACCTGCATAGGTCGCGGCGATCATAGACATCGCAGCCTCCGGCCCGGGCCATGCATTAACCAGAGCCGCGATCGCCGGTCCAACAACATCGATGATGGCATAGATCGCGGTGTCCAACGCATTGGCCCGATCCAGCGCATGGGGTGGAACGAGTCGCGGCAGCAAAGTGCGGGTTCCCGCGGCGCCCAAAGGGCCAGCGAGCGAGAACGGCATCACCAGAATGAACAACACCAGCGGGCTGGACAAATGAGCCCAACCGGCGAAACTGATCGCGGCAATGAAAAATGAACTGGCGATCATGTCGATCCTGACCGCAATTGTCGGCCCTACGCGATCAAGCAGAACGCCTGCGACAGGACTTACAATGAGGCCGGGAACAATCGCTGCAAACATAAGCCATCCCGCCAGGCTCGGCGACGAAGTCTGCGTCAGCACGAACAGAACCAATGTGAGGTGGAACATCCTTGCGGCCAGACGGGACAGGGTCGCGGCAAGGATCAAGGGTAATAGGCCAGGAAGCTTCAAAAGACAGCGGTATGAGTTCTGCCGTTCCATAGTGACCTGCACAGATTGTTGAGCATTTAAAGGACATAGTGTCGGAACTGGACCGTCTTGAATTGACGGCATGAGCGGTCGCCTGTTCGTCAGAGTGGGCACTTCTTAACGGCAACGTTGGTCGCGGGCACCTACTTAGGAAGGGAGCATGACGCAGAGGGGCGTTAGAACAAGCTGACTCTGCGGCTATAGCAGCGCGGATGCACCGATGTTGCCTGTTACGGGCGAATTTCTGCTCTCTGGAGCAGAGGAGCACTCGACGTCGGTCATTGCTGGCTCGGAAATTATTCGGACAGCCGAAACCACGCACGGCAGCGACGAGAATGGCTATGGCTTAATCTTCGATATTTTTTTTGCGTCTCCACGAACTGCTGTTCGTCGCAGCCGGACGAATTCGGTGTTCAAAAAATCTGACGCGTATGTTGCCTGGGTTCAGCATTCCAAGAGTCCACATGATCGACCGGGCATGACTATCTTAATCTGCTGTTTGCTTATGCGCGCGTCGACGATATCCCGGTTGTCCTGATGAAATCTCTTCCTTCCGCTGGATAGGTTGTTTCCGTCCTTCGTTTCTCGAATCATGCTCCAATGCGTGACCCTGATGCCTGTGGCTTCGGTCACGGAATGACCGGCGGCTGTAACTATCGGCAATCGCTCCGGCGAAAATCGAGAGAAAGAACGCCGGTAGTGTCGTCGATGCCTGCACCAGCGCGACCATCAGATCGGAAGCGGGAATCGTGGCCACGAGCCCGCTGATGGCGACCGTTTGCACGAGCCATCCGAGATTAGCGATCTGTTGGCATGCCCAGACCGCATGAGAGGCCACGTTGGCCAGGGGGCGAGGGTCGTTGGGGCGGACTGGGAAACGTCTTCGCGCTGCATGATCTCTGACTTTCAAAGTCTCCGATTACGAGGGGTGCTCCCTGCTCAAACAAAACTTGGTTCGTATGACCGGGATGTTCTGCGCAAACAACGCAGGTTCTGGTCGTGAAGGGTGCGTTCGGCGCCAGTTGCCCGATGCGCGGCCGAAGTACCCTTCGCCTACATTGATCCGACATCGTCGCATTTGGTGTAAGTCAGGGCGTTGTGGAACAGCCTAGATTCTCATTTGCGGCTCCGTTTCTTCAGATTGTTATGAAGAAGCAGGCAGGCGGCAGCGGGCAGACTGAGTGCTTCTGCAGCCTGCAACCGGTCTTGGCTGTAATAGCCCGCCTCGTTCAAACAGTTGATTGTGCCGATGACTTCGTTGTCGACAACGATCGGAACATTGATGATTGACCCGCAGGCAAGCGACTTGATCAGTTGGTGATCGGCGAACACCTCGGCAATGTCGGCGATAGTGTTTGCGACGAAGGTGCGTCGTTGCTTCAGCACAATATCCGACCAAAGGGCGTCGCCGTAAGGCTTGGTGCCGGTTGCGGGATAGACCTCCGGCATGTTGGAATAGATGCGCTCCGAAGCATTTTTGGTCGTGTCGCTTGCCGTAAGGGTGAACAGCTTTACGCCTAAGACGTCTTTCGTCAGCGCCTCCAACGCTGCGAAGGCAGCATTGGGCTGATCGTTTCCCGCAAGCGCAGCTACAAATTTATTAAAGGCAGGCATTTCATTCTCTCTGTCTAAAAAAGTCGAATGTGCCGGTTTCCCAGCTGACATTCGGCACGGGTCACATCAAGAAGGCCGTCGGGATCCTGTCGTCAGCCCGACGGTTATGTCGTTGGTATGTCGGGTCAGATGCCGATCGCTTCATAGGCTTCCGCGATCTGCCGAATGGAGGCGACATAAGCCGCTGTGCGATAGTCGCCAAGCTCCGGTTGCTTCTCAAGAAGATCGCCGATGCGGGCCCAGGTGCTGCGCATGACATCTTCGAGGCCCGAACGGACGAGGTCGATCTCCGCGCCGCCTTCAAGGAACTCGTCGCGAATGTCGGCGGGGAACTCCTTGCCGGTCATCCGCTCGAGCGCTGTGGCAATCGTCTGGTTGCGCCGCTCGCGCCGCCGCCGCTCCATCAGCCCGAAGGGGATGTGCGTCAGGTTCTTCACCCACTCGAAATAGCTGACGACGACACCGCCGGCATTGACATAGAGATCGGGAAGAATGGTCACGCCCCGGGAGCGGAGGATCTTGTCCGCCTCGAAGGTGACGGGACCATTGGCTGCTTCGACGACGAGGTGCGCCTTGGTGCGCTCGGCATTGTCGGCATGAATGGCATTCTCCATCGCCGCCGGAATGAGCACATCGCAGGGCTGTTCGAGCCCGGACATATCGCCTGGGAAGGACTTGACGCCTTCAAAACCGAGAATGCTGCCGGTTCGGATTTGGTGCAGCTTCAGCGCCTCGATGGGAAGGCCTTCGGAATTAGCGACATAGCCGTCGCGCTCTGCAACAACGGTGATGCGTGCGCCATCCTCTTCGGACAAGAACTTGGCGGCGTGATAGCCGACATTGCCGAAGCCCTGAACAATGACCGACGCCCCTTTGAGATCGCGTCGCCCGTCGAGACGCTCGCGTACGAGCGTCGCGAAGATAGCTCTGGATGGCGAATTGCACGCCCCTGCCCGTGGCTTCCGTTCGCCCCGCGATCCCGCCCTTCGATAGCGGCTTTCCGGTGACGCAAGCACGCGCATTGACGACATCGGTTGGATTGGCGCGGCGGAACTCATCCATCATCCAGGCCATTTCCCGCTCGCCCGTGCCGATGTCGGGAGCCGGAACGTTGACGCCTGGTCCGATCAAGCCTCGCTTGTTCAGTTCCTGGGTAAAGCGGCGGGTGATGCGCTCGAGTTCCTGCGGCGTCCATTCGCGCGGATCGATCTTCAGCGCGCCCTTGGAGCCGCCGAAGGGCACATCGACGAGCGAGCACTTCAGCGTCATCAATGCAGCGAGCGCCTCGACCTCTTCGGCGTCAGCATCGGAGGCATAGCGAATACCACCTTTCACAGGTTCGCAATGCTCACTGTGGACCGAGCGCCAGCCGATGAAGCTGAACATGCGGCCGCGCAGGCGAACACCGAAACGAACCGTGTAGGTCGAATTGCACTGGATGATCCGCTCTGCCAGTCCTTCCGGCAGATCAAGGAAGGACATGGCATGGCGGAAGTTCTGGTCGACGCTTTCGAGGAAGCCTGCGGAACTGACCTGCATCACGCGCGCCTCACAGCTTGAGAAGCATCGGTTCGAGCCTGATGTTTGCCGACCCACGTCGGCTGCGGTGACGTTGCTTGCACTTGGTACTTCCTTCCAGGGTTATTGACCGGGGCGCCGACCACCCTCCGTCAGCGGCAGCGATCTGATAGCTGTTCAACTCGAGAGAATTCTATGTTCGGCATTGCGGGCGAGGAGGGCATAAATCAGCGTGAACAGGCGACGCGCCGTGTCCTCGTCGATGCTGACCTTGGCGGAGAGACGCTCTCTCAACAGCTCAGCCGCTTCGTTGTGGATGCCACGGCGACCCATATCGATTGCCTCCAGCCGCTCAGGTCCCGGCCGGCACATAGCGTCGTAATAGCTTTCGCAGATCCGGGTATAGTCCTTGAGCAGCCGCCGGAACGGCGTGAGCGAGAGATAATGGCTAACGACATGCACGCCGTTGTCGTCGGTAACGTGCAGTGCCAACCGTCCGTCTGCGGTCTCGATCTTGAGACGATAGGGCCCCGCCCCTGTGCCCGACAGGGATGAACGTGTTGCATTCGACGAGATCAATGATGGCGATCGCCTGTTCCCGTTCAACTCGCGCGTCCGGGCCACCGGATGACCGGTCAAGCGATACATCGCAAAGACGGAACTCGGCCCCGGCCATGACGCACCCTCCTTTCAGATTGCTTCGATACACGTTGCGATGCCCATGCCGCCGCCAATGCACAGAGTGGCAAGGCCCTTAGCTCGACTTTGTACAAAATCGGTGGTGATTTCGGGGGCATCTGAGCAGCCCTGGGTGAATCAATTCGCCGCAGGGTCCCGGCCTTGCGCCATTCGTTTGATCGGATTCGAACGAATGGATGAGCGAACAACATGATTGTAGCCGTGAGCCGGGAGACGCGGTCCCCCACATCCTTCGCAAATGGCTGTCGCCGTTTCGTTTCTGGTTTACCGCGCCAAGCTGGGAGCATCTGCTGGTCCTGGTGATGGGTGCGCTCCTTTCGCCTGGCAAGCGAACGGTGACGGCCTGCCTGCGCATCACCGGACGCGCGGAGGTAAGTAATTTTGCCGCCTATCATCAGCTCCTCAACCGAGCCCGCTGGAACCCTCGCACGTTGGCGGCCCGTCTGCTGTCCGTCATTGTTGCCCGGCTCGTGCCCGAGGGCCCTGTCGTGATTGGCATGGATGATACAATCGAACGGCGTTGGGGCCAACGCATCGCCGCGCGTGGAATTTATCGTGACCCGGTGCGCTCCAGCCATGGCCACTTTGTCAAGGCCAGCGGCTTGAGATGGTTGAGCTTCATTGTTCTTTCACCTGTCCCATGGGCAAAATGTATTAAAGCCCTGCCGGTGCTGACGATCCTGTGTCCCTCTGAGCGCCATGATCAGAAGAAGGGCCGAAAGCACAAGCTGCTGACTGATTGGGCAAGGCAAGGCGTCTTGCAGCTTTGCCGCTGGCTGCCGGGCCGCGAAATCATCTTTGTCGGCGATAGCAGCTTTGCCGTTCATACACTGGCTGCGGCTCTTCCCGACACGGCCACTCTCATCACGCGGTTGCGTCTGGATGCCAGTCTCTTTGCTCCACCAGATCAACGGCACGAACATACGCTCGGGCGACCGGCGCAAAAAGGCAGGCCATTGCCGAAACTGAAAACGCTCCTCAAAGACGCAAAGACCGAGTGGCAGCGCATCGTCGCATCGTCCTGGTACGGCAAGCAAACCGACAAAACCCTTGATGTCACATCAGGAACCGGCCTCTGGTATCGGCGTGGAACGCCCCCAAGACCAATTCGCTGGGTTCTCGTTCGCGATCCATCAGGCCGTCGTGAACCCCAGGCGTTCATGAGCACCAACGTCAACCTTGAGCCCGCTCAGATCATTGCCTATTTCGTTCGGCGCTGGCAGATCGAGGTCACCTTCGCCGAAACGCGAGCGCATCTTGGCGTGGAAACCCAACGGCAGTGGAACGACAAAGCCATCATGCGCACGACCCCGTCGCTGCTGGCGCTCTACAGCCTCGTCACACTCTGGGCATGCGATCTGCTCGGTCATGGCGTCATTCCCTATGCCGCCGCCTGGTACAAGAAAACAGAGTTCACCTTCTCCGATGCCATCGGTGCGGTTCGCATGATCCTGTGGGATCAGGATATTTATCGACAGTACCCGCCAGACCCGGACATTCCTGAAACTCAACCAAGCCGCCTCAAGCGGATGACACAAGCACTTTGCTTCGCTGCATAATGTACAAAGTCGAGCTAAGAGGCTGCCTCAAAAAGAAGTGGGTGATTTCAACAGGTTGTGATTCCTTCGGATTTGCGAAGATTCGATGGAGTTCACGATGGCCTGGACCGAAACCACCCGTCGGCAATATGCCCGGCGAGCAGCACGCTATGCAAGCGATATGACGGATAGAGAATGGCGAATTGTCGAGCCGCTCCTACCTGCGCCCCGTCGACTTGGGCGACCGCGAACAACGGTGCTGCGTGAGGTCATGAATGCGCTTTTGTATATCGCCTCGACCGGCTGCCAATGGCGGATGCTGCCAAAGGACTTTCCGCCGTGCTCGACGGTTCAGCGATACTTCTATGCGTGGCGGGGTATTGGGCTTTGGGCCCGCATCAACCACCATCTAGTGAAGGCGGCGCGCGAACTGGAAGGCAAAGAGGCCAGTCCTACGGCAGGCGTGATCGACAGCCAAAGCGTCAAAACCACCGAAAGCGGCGGCATTCGAGGTTACGACGCCGGCAAAAAGATCAAGGGCCGCAAGCGCCATATCGTCGTCGACACACTCGGCCTGCTGGTTGGCCTCATGGTTCACAGCGCCGATATCCAGGACCGCGATGGCGCTCCCGATTTACTGAAATCCATTTGTCACAGATGGCCATGGTTGCTGCATGTTTTCGCCGACGGTGGCTATGCGGGCGACAAATTGAAACGGAAGCTGAAGAAGGTCGGTCGCTTCACGGTCGAAATCATCAAGCGCAGCGACAAGACCAAAGGCTTCGAAGTGCTACCACGCCGTTGGGTCGTCGAGCGAACATTTGCATGGCTTGGAAGGTGCCGGAGATTGGCGAAGGACGTCGAAAAATCCATCGCTTCAGCCGAGGCATGGATCATGATCGCCCATATCCGCCTCATCACTAGACGTCTCGCAAGGTATTGTTACCATTGAACTCTTTTCGAGTCCGACTCTTAGACACGCCGCGGCGTTTCATCTCGAACAGCAGCGTGTTGAGGATGCGGGCGCCGATCGGATGTCCGATCGCAATCGCACCACCGTTGACGTTGACGATCGACGTATCCCAGCCGAGATCCTTGTTGACGGCGCAGGCCTGTGCCGCGAACGCCTCGTTTGCCTCGACAAGATCGAGATCGCCAATAGTCCAGCCAGCCTTTTCCAACGCCTTGCGCGATGCCGGGATCGGGCCTGTGCCCATGATCTGCGGATCGACGCCGGCCGTTGCCCAGGAAACGATGCGCGCCAGGGGCTGGATGCCGCGACGGCCAGCTTCGGCCTCGCTCATTAAGAGGGTGGCAGCAGCGCCGTCATTGATCCCGGATGCGTTGCCGGCGGTGACCGTACCCTCCTTGTCGAAGGCGGGGCGAAGCTTGGTCATGCTGTCGAGCGTGGCGCCATGGCGGATATATTCGTCCTGGTCGACCACGACATCGGTCTTGCGGGTCTTGACGATGAAGGGAATGATCTCATCGGCGAAGCGGCCGGCCTTCTGGGCAGCTTCCGCCTTGTTCTGCGATCCGAGCGCGAACACATCCTGGTCCTCGCGGGTCAGCTGCCACTTCTTGGCGACGTTCTCGGCCGTCGTTCCCATGTGGTAGCCATAGAACGCATCGGTCAGACCATCCTTGATCATGGTGTCGACCATCTTGAAGTCGCCCATCTTCACGCCGCCGCGCAGATGCGCGCAGTGCGGCGCCATCGACATCGATTCCATGCCGCCGGCCGCGATGATCTTTGCGTCGCCGGTGGCGATCTGCTGCATGCCGAGCGCCACGGCGCGCAGGCCGGAACCGCAGAGCTGGTTCATGCCCCAGGCGGTTGCCTCCTGGGGAATGCCGGCCTTCATGGCGGCCTGGCGGGCCGGGTTCTGGCCTTCGCCGGCCGAGAGAACCTGACCGAGGATCACTTCGTCCACTTCGCCGGCTTCGACACCGGCGCGCTCCAGCACGCCCTTGATGACGGCGGCGCCGAGTTCATGCGCTGGCGTATTGGCAAACGAACCGTTGAACGAGCCAACCGCGGTGCGGCCCGCGCTGGCGATGACGGTGGATGGGATGCTCATGGGAGTTCCTCCGTAGTTCGATGATCCAATAAGGTTCGGATCAGTTGATGATCGTGGCGTCCGTCGCCGCCCGCAACTCGTTGTCGGTCACCCCATCGGCGAGTTCCACAAGCTTGAGGCCACCGTCGACAACGTCGAAAACGCCAAAGTTGGTGATGATCCGGTCAACCACGCCTTTGCCGGTGAGCGGCAGCGTGCAGGCCTTCAGCACCTTGGATTCGCCGGCCTTGTTGGTATGGTCCATGACGACGACGACCCGCTTGACGCCGGCAACCAGGTCCATGGCGCCGCCCATGCCCTTGACCAGCTTGCCGGGGATCATCCAGTTGGCAAGGTCACCGTTATCGGCCACCTCCATGGCGCCGAGGATGGCCATCGCGATCTTGCCGCCACGGATCATCGCGAAGCTTTGCGCCGAGTCGAAGAAGGCCGAATGCGGCAGTGCCGTCACCGTCTGTTTGCCGGCATTGATCAGATCGGCGTCAACTTTGTCTTCGGTCGGGAACGGGCCGATACCGAGCAGGCCGTTTTCCGACTGCAGCGTCACATGGACACCTTCAGGGATATAGTTCGCCACCAGGGTCGGAATGCCGATGCCGAGATTGACGTAGGTGCCATCTTGAAGTTCGCGAGCAGCCCGTGCTGCCATCTGGTTCCTGTCCCAAGCCATATGTTCCCTCCCCTCAAGCCGCCGCACGGGTCGTGCGCTGTTCAATGCGTTTCTCATGCTGGCCTTTAATCAGGCGGTGCACGTAGATTCCCGGCAGATGGATCCGATCGGAATCGAGGCTACCGGCAGGCACAATCTCCTCGACCTCAGCGACGCAGATCTTGCCGCAGGTGGCGGCTGGCGGATTGAAGTTGCGAGCTGTCTTGCGGAAGACGAGATTGCCTGTCGTGTCTGCCTTCCAGGCCTTGACGATCGACAGGTCAGCGACGATGCCGGTCTCGAGCACATAGGTCTCGCCGTTGAAGGTCTTCAGCTCCTTGCCCTCGGCAACGACCGTGCCGACGCCGGTTTTGGTGTAGAAGCCAGCGATGCCTGCCCCGCCTGCACGCATGCGTTCAGCAAGCGTCCCCTGCGGGTTGAACTCGAGCTCAAGTTCGCCGCTCAGATACTGCCGCATGAACTCGGCGTTCTCGCCGACATAGGACGAGATCATCTTCCTGATCTGCTTCGTCTTCAAAAGGATGCCCAGACCGAAGTCGTCCACCCCGCAATTGTTCGAAGCAATCGTCAGGTCCTTCGTATCGGCCTTACGGATTGCATCGATCAGCAGCTCTGGAATACCGCAGAGGCCAAACCCGCCAGCCGCAATGAACATCCCGTCGAACAGCAGGCCGTCGAGAGCTGCCTGCGGGTTCTCATAAGTCTTATCCATAGTCTCCCCTCAAATTGTCCGGTTCACGGAATTTCGGCTTCCCGCGTCTAGATTGGCTGCCAATTCGCTGATCGGTCTGAACCTCACCCCCGATTGATGCAGACGATCTTTGGCTGGGTCATATCCTCGTAGGCGAAGCGGACACCCTCGCGACCCATGCTGCCGTATTTGAAGCCGCCGAAGGGCATGGCATCGAAGCGGTAATCGGAGGAGTCGTTGATCATCACCCCACCCGCTTCGATCCGATTGGCTGCGTCAAGCGCGACATTGAGGTCGCTGGTGAAGATGCCGGCATGCAGGCCGTAGTCGGGATCGTTGGCCATCTCGATCGCCTCATCGAGCGTGTCGAAGGGCGCAAGCATGACGACGGGTGCAAACACTTCCTCATGCCACAGCTTGCAATTCACCGGTGTGCCTTCGAGGACCGTCGGGTGATAGAGAGATCCATCGCGGTAGTTGCCACAGAGCAGCTTCGCGCCTGCTTTGATGGCGTCGTTGACCGCGGTTTCGGTGCGTTCGGCGACTTGGGCAGAGATCATCGGACCGACGTCGGTATCCTCCTGCAGGGGATCTCCTGCCTTGAGCCCGTTCGTCGCCGCAACAAAGGCATCGCGGAAACGATCGTAGAGGTCCGCCTGGATCAAAATGCGCTGGGCGCCGATGCAGTTTTGGCCGGCGGCCCAGAAGGCGCCGGAGACGCAAGCCTCGACTGCTTTATCAAAGTCGCAATCATTCATGACGATCACAGGCGCATTGCCGCCAAGCTCCATGGCGAGCTTCTTCAGCCCGGCGGCGCGGCTGATCGCCTCACCAGTGGCAAAGCCGCCGGTGAAGGACACCATGCGCACGTCGCGCGCAGAGATCATCGCAGTCACCACCTCTCTGTCACCGTGAGCGACGGTAATGACGTCCTGAGGCAAACCGGCTTCACGAAGCGCATCTACCAGCTTGATCGCTGAAAACGGTGTCAGATTTGATGGCTTGAGCAGCACCGCATTGCCCCCGGCAATCGCCGGGCCGAGTTTATGAGCGACGAGGTTCAGCGGATCGTTGTAAGGCGTGATAGCGGTGATGATGCCGAGCGGCTCGCGCGTGAACCAGCCCTGGCGCTGTTCCGATCCGGTATAGGCATCGAACGGCACGATCTCGCCGGCATTCCGCTTTGCCTCTTCCGCCGAGAGCTTCAGCGTGTTGACGCAGCGAAACACTTCCTTGCGCGCCTGGATAATCGTCTTTCCGGCTTCGCGGACGATGATTTCGGCGAAGGCGTCGCGACGGCTTTCGACGATTCGAGCGGCGCCCTCCAGGATGCCTGCACGTTCATGCCTGGGCAGATTGCGCGAGAACGTGGCACCGCGGCGCGCGGTTTCCAGCAGGCGATCGATCTCGGCAGGATCGGTCGCCTCGACCGTTCCAAGCAGGGCCCCATCGTAAGGGCTGTGGACAGAGATCGGCGCCAGGCTGGTTTTGATGTGGAGTTTGGCGGCAGTCATGTGGCCAGCTTCCCTATGAATGATGAACCTCCTGTCTGGAGGCCGAGTTTGTCCTGCGAGGCAAGGCTTCCGCCCCTTCCCCGTTTCGGCTTTTTGATGCAGCGTTGATGGCGAGCCTTACGCGACCGGTATTACCGGCCGCCATGGCTCAAGTTCCCGATCAGACCTTCCGGCCGTCGCGAACCAGTTCATCCATGACGGAGCGAACGGCCTTCTCGGCAATCGAGACGATCTCGTCGATCTCTGCCTTAGTGGTGACCAGCGGCGGCGCGAAGCCGAGGATGTCGCCATGCGGCATGGCGCGGGCGATCAGGCCACGGTCACGGGCCGCCTTGGAGACGCGAGCACCTACCTTCAGCGACGGATCGAACCGGGTCTTGTTCTCGCGGTCACCGACGAACTCGATGGCGCCCATCAGGCCGACGCCACGCACTTCGCCAACGATCGGCAATTGCGCGAACTTCTCCTTGAGCTGTGCCTGGAAATAGGCGCCGACCTCGCGGGCGTTCCCAGGCAGATCTTCCTTCTCGACGATGTCGAGAACCGCATTGGCCGCTGCTGCGCCGATCGGATGGCCGGAATAGGTATAGCCATGCGAGAACGCGCCGACCCTGTCGGCTCCGTCTTCCAGCACCTGGTAAACTTTTTCGCCGACGATCGCAGCCGAGAGCGGGAAGTAGGCAGACGTCAGCCCTTTGGCGACAGTGATCAGGTCGGGTTCGATGCCATAGTGCTGCGATCCGAACATGGAGCCGGTACGGCCGAAGCCGGTAATGACCTCGTCGGCGATCAGCAGCACGTCATGCTTCTTCAGCACGGGCTGGATGGCCTCCCAATAGCCTTCCGGCGGCGGCGTGATGCCGCCGGTGCCGAGCACCGGCTCGGCGATGAAACCACCGACATTGTCGGGACCGAGCTGTTCGATCAGTTGGTCGAGCTCAGCGGCGCGGCGAGTGGAGAATTCCCGCTCGGTCTCGCCTGAGTTGGCACCCCAATAATGATGCGGTACGCCGGTATGGACGATCTGCGACAGCGGCAGGTCCATGTGATCGTGGTAGAAACTCATGCCGGTCATGGAACCGGAAACGACGCTGCAGCCGTGATAACCGCGTTCACGCGAGATGATCTTCTTTTTCGTTGGCTTGCCACGAAGGTTGTTATAATACCAGACGAGCTTGGCCTGGGTCTCGTTGGCGTCCGAACCGGACATTCCGTAGAACACCTTGCTCATCTTGCCTGGCGCCGTCTTCACCAGACGATCCGACAGGATCGCCAACTCGTCGGTCGTGTGCGCGGCATACGAGTGGTAATAGGCGAGACGATAGGCCTGACGCGAGATGGCCTCAGCCACTTCGGTGCGGCCGTAGCCGACGTTGACGCAGTAGAGGCCGGCAA
Source organism: Rhizobium sp. T1470 (assembly GCF_042140505.1). NCBI lineage: Bacteria > Pseudomonadati > Pseudomonadota > Alphaproteobacteria > Hyphomicrobiales > Rhizobiaceae > Rhizobium > Rhizobium sp. T1470. Next base: position 82,326 of record NZ_CP148093.1, on the reverse strand, counting down.
AGCCATCGATCAGCTGATTGCCATGGGCATCCTGAATGCGGATCCCCTTGCCCGTCTCGACGATCGTCGGCTCACCAAGCTTGCCCGTCGCGAAATCCTTCAACTGCGTGAAAGGATGCAGGACCGACGCGCGGTCCTTCTTGGCGATGTCCTGAATGTTAATGGTCATCATTGGTTCTTTCCATAAGCGAGGCGATCATTTTTGCGACGAACAGAAGAACGCCGTCTCCGTTTTGTTCGGACGTTTGCACCTCAATTCGATGGTGCTATTGTGCAGGGACGCCGATGCAGATTGACGGCGAATACAATGCCGTATATGCAGGATTACTGCGTACTTTTAATCTACTTGCAGGATATTTCATAGATGGAACTCGATCGCGCCGATATTGTGCTACTCAATGCCGTTCAAAAAAATAACAGGCTCACGTCAGAGGAACTAGCCGAGCGGGCGAACCTGTCTCCGACTGCCTGTCAGCGCCGCCTCAAGCGCCTGCGGGCCGAAGGCGTTATCGAAGCCGATGTCTCGATCGTCTCCCCGAAAGCTGTTGGCCGACAGGTCACCGTAGTGGTTCTCGTCTCACTTGAGCGCGAACGTGCTGACATCATCGATCGATTCAAGTCGGCGATCAGGAGCACACGCGAGGTCATGATTGGATACTACGTAACTGGCGAGGCGGATTTCCTCCTGATCGTCACCGCAAAAGACATGGAGGACTACGAACAGTTCACACGCCGCTTCTTCTACGAGAACAATGACATCAAAGGGTTCAAGACAATGGTGGTCATGGATCGCGTCAAAGCCGGGTTTGCTTTTCCCATAGAACCCTGAAGCGCCTGACCTGTTCAAACTGGAGACTCGACCCGCTTCGCGACACCATCGTGAAACCGATCACACTAGATTTCGCAGCCCTAATCAATTACCAGTAGTTTGCGCGGGACGTTGGACAGGAATTCTACCGCACCTTCCGTGATCAAAATGCTCTCCGTGATCTCGATGCCCCAGTCGCCATACCAAAGACCGGACATGAAGTGGAATGTCATGCCGGGACGTAATTCCATTCTGTCACCGGATCGGAAGCTAGCTGAATTCTCACCCCATGCTGGCGGATAACCCATACCGATGGGGTAGCCAGAACGACTGGTTTTATCGAAGCCATATCGTGCCAAGGCGCTGGTGTAATACCAACGTGAGCGGTTTCTGACTCGTTTTGCGGTTGAATTCTGAATCTCTGTCGCAAACGGAGGTTTGCGGATGACATTGGGAATTCCACTGCGCGATGACTTCGACGGTTTTGCCCTGCGGGCATTGGCCAAGAGCACGAAGGATGCGGCACAGGCTCGGCGGCTTCTTGCCCTTGCCGAAATCTATGATGGTCATTCACGCAGCGACGCGGCCAGGATCGGAGGCGTGACCCTGCAGATTGTCCGCGATTGGGTTATGCGCTTCAATGCCCGCGGTCCGTCAGGGCTCATCAACGGCAAAGCGCCTGGCAATCAAGGAAAGCTTTCCGCTGTGCATCGCCAGGCTTTGGCGAAGATTGTCGAAAGCGGGCCGATACCAGCAGTGCATGGCGTCGTTCGCTGGCGGCGCAAGGATCTGGTTCAATGGCTTTCCAGGAATACCGGATCTCTGTGGACGAGACGACCATTGGCCGCGAATTTGCCGATTCCGATGAAGCCGCCCCTTTGTTCCGAGATGATTGCGCCCCCGGTTTCCGGGATGATCTCGCCCCCTGTTTAGTGGGGTCTGCAGGCGATGATTGTTGTCAGTTCATTCAAGTAATGTGTCAAGCTTTGCGCGACAGATTTCGGTGCAGACTATCTCCGCTTAGTTCGATGCGATGGGCATTGTGGACCAACCTGTCGAGTATGGCATCGGCATAGGTTGGATCACCGATGACGCCGTGCCAGGCGGATACGGGGAGTTGGCTGGTAATGATCGTTGATCGACGGCCGTAGCGGTCTTCGAGGATTTCGAGCAGGTCATGACGGGCCTGTTCGTTGAGCGGTTCGAGGCCCCAATCGTCCAGTATCAAAAGCTGAACATGGCCCAAGGTCCGTTGCAGCCGGGCATACCTGCCGTCACCACGCGCGAGCGCAAGCTGGGAGAACAATCGTGGGACACGTTGATAGAGAACTGATCGATCGTCTCGGCAAGCCTTATGGCCGAGAGCGCACGCCAACCAACTCTTTCCGACGCCCGAGGGCCCGCAGATTGCCAGATTGTCATGCGCGTTGATCCAGTCGCCACCGAGCAGCTTCATGAAGAGAGCGCGGTCAAGGCCGCGCTCGCTGCGATAATCGACATCTTCCGGAGTGGCCTGGTGGCGCAGCTTGGCAAACCTGAGACGTGCTGCAAGCTTGCGATCGTAACGGGAACTCCACTCCCGTTCGAGCAGCAATCCGAGCCATTCGGCGTGTGAGAGATGTTCGGTTTCGCCGTTGGCAACGAGTTCGTTAAAGGCCTTTGCCATGCCGGTCAGGCCCATGGCGTTCAATTTATCCAGAGTTGGATGAGCAAGCATCTTTCGTTCTCCTTAGTGGTAATAGCGGGGTCCGCGGATGTTGGCGTGGTGGATCGGTTCATGCGACGTCGCTCCATTTGAGGCAGCCGTTCGGTCGAGGTGATTGTCGAGGATGGAGCGCACCGAGCCATAGGTCCGGGCCCCGATCTCCAGCGCACGGCCGCAAGCGGCATTGACCCTGTCGCGGCCAAAGCTCTTGTTGAGGCGGATGATCCCGAGGCAGGCTCGAAAGCCCTGCTCGGGATGCGGTCTATCTGCAAGGATGCGCTCGCACAGCAGCGCAACATCCGGCCCCATGGCAGAGGCTTCGCGTTGAATGCGTTCGATCGTCCAGTCAGCAAAGCGGCGATGCGCCGAGGGCATATGATCGGGGATCGTCGTGTGCTTGCCGTTGCCGCTGGAGCGGCGATGCGCGGCAATGCGCTCGCCCTTGTGGAAGATCTCGATCGTATTGGCGGTGATACGAGCCTCGACCTGCTCGCGGGCGAAGCGATAAGGAACGGAATAGTAGTGCCGCTCGATCTCGACGTGATAATCCAGCCCGGCACGCCGGATGCGCCATTCAGCAAAGACATAGCGTTCGACAGGCAGTGGTCGCAAAGCCGGACGATCAAGGTCTTCGAACAGTTGGCGGCGCGTGACGCCGACGCGACGCAGGACCCGTTTGTCGTTGAGGTCATGAAGCAATTCGCCGATCGCCGCATTGACCTCAGCCAGGCTGTAGAAGGTGCGGTGGCGCAGGCGGCCCAATAGCCAGCGTTCGACGATGCGAACCGCGGCTTCCACTTTCGCCTTGTCGCGCGGGCGTCGCGGCCGCGTCGGTAAAACGGCGCTCGCATAGTGAGCCGCCATCCCGGAATACGTCCGGTTGACCTGGGGATCGAAGTGGCAGGCCTTGATGATCGCCACCTTGGCATTGTCGGGAACCAGCAAGGCTGGCGCACCGCCAAAAAACTCCAGCGCCAGGACATGGCATTCGATCCAGTCAGGAAGTGTCTCACTCCAGCGTGCCTGCGCATACGAAAGGCTCGATGCTCCCAGAACAGCCACGAACAGGTGCGCCTGCCGTGTCTTGCCGGACAGCCGATCCACGATCACTGTGACCGTGTCGCCGGCATAATCGACGAACAGCTTGTCGCCGGCCGCATGATCCTGTCGCATCGTCACAGGCAGCTTCATCGCCCAGCCGCGGTAAAGGTCACAGTACCGGCTATAGCGATAACCCTCTGGATAACGGCTGATGTATTCGTCCCAAAGGATTTGCAGCGTCATGTGCTTGCGCTTCAGCTCCCGGTGGACCTGCGCCCAGTCCGGCTCGGGGCTACGACGGTGACCGGTCTTCGTCCCGGCCGCCTTGTAAAGCGCCGCTTCCAGGACTGCATCGCTGACCTCGTCACTCAACGGCCAGGAAAGTTCCGCAATCGCCGCACGCCGCAACGTCTCGCGCACCGTCGATGGCGCAGCGCCAACGCGGACCGCAATCGACTTGTGGCCAAGTCCTTGCTCGAAGCGATATCTCAATATCTCGCGGACACGCCGCATCTCCAGTCTCTCCGCAGGCATCCCGTTCCTTCCTCATCAAAGTCGAAGGAAGAAACTTCACACCAGCAGAACACCCACGCCAGATGCCGTCCAACGGGGGCGCATCATCTCGGAATCAGGGGGCGGATTGCCTCGGAATTTGCACCAATTGAAGGCGCTCGGCTTTGCAAAGCTGTCTGCTCGTCCGCGCCATTACGCCCAGAACGAGGGTGACCTGGAGAGTTTTAAAAAAACTTCCCCGCCACACTGGCAACCATCAAAAGCAGGCTCCCCAAGAACATCGAGATCGAGCTCTGGTGGGCCGACGAAGCTCGGATAGGGCAGAAGAACAAGATCACCCGACGATGGGCACGCAAGGGCACAAGGCCTTCGGCACCACTCGATCAACGCACGATGTGGACTTATATCTTCGGCGCCATCTGCCCCAAGAAGGGCAAAGCTGCGGGCCTTGTTCTTCCCTACTGCGACACCGATGCCATGAACCATGCCATGAACCAGCATCTGCTCGAAATCAGCCAGGCGGTCGATGAAGGTGCTCATGCCGTGCTGATCGTTGATCAGGCTGGATGGCACGTCACGCCGAAACTCAAAGTACCCGACAACGTCACCCTGCTGTTCCTGCCGCCGCGGTCGCCCGAATTGAACCCTGTCGAGAACCTGTGGCAATTTATGAGGGAGAACTGGTTGTCCAACCGGATATTCAAAGACTACGACGACAAAGTTTCCCATTGCTGTGACGCATGGAACAAGCTGGTCGCGCAGCCGTGGAAGATCATGTCAATTGGAATGCGTGATTGGGCGCACCGGTTTTGATTAGCGCTCGTTGGTATAAGGAAGCCGCAGCTTGGGTCGCAGCAGCGGGTTCCGTTCTTTGATCTGGTTGAAAGTGTCCCATGTGAGGCGGCCACCATCTCGGCTGCGGCTGCGTAACATTCGGCACCAGTACCGTTCCGTGGCCCGATACACCTTGAGCAGCGACCGAAGGTTTCCGGCGATGCCATAATAGGCGTAGTGGCCACGAAGAGCAGCGTTGATTTCGCTGACCTGGTCCCTGATGACGTAATGTCGAACTTGCCGCATCAGCTCCTGCAGAGACGAGAGACTACGTCGAAGCCGAGACTTCTCCGTGCGCATCCCGACCTTGAAGTTACCCTTTTGGTTCCGCGAGCAGTACAGCGTCATGCCCAGAAAGTAGATCGTCTCCGGGCGATTTCTGCCGCGTTTGCTCGCATCTCTCTGAGCAAACCGACCAAACTCGACCAACTTGGTCTTGCTCGGCTCAAGAGTGAGGCCAAACTTCCCCAAACGATGACGGAGAGCGTCCTCGACGCGGAGCGCATCCGATTGATGTTGGAAACAGATCACGAAGTCGTCGATATAACGCACCAGCCGGGCTTCGCCCTTGAGCTGGACCTTCACCACGCGCTCGAACCAGAGGTCGAGCACATAATGGAGATAAACGTTGCTCAGCAAAACGCTGATCGACCCTCCTTGAGGAGTTCCTTCATCACTCGGGTGGACAGCCCCGTCCTCAAGGACGCCTGCTTTCAGCCAGCGCCTGATCAAGCTGATCACGCGCGGATCCCCGACTCGATGCTCGACAAACCGGAGCAGCCACTCATGCGACAGACTCCCAAAATAGTCCTTCAAGTCCGCCTCCAGCACCCAGCTCGTCCGGCCGCCGCAGATTGCCTCGTTGAGGGTCGACAGGGCATGATGAGCGCTAAGATGCGGCCTGCCGCCGAACGAGCAGGGCAAGAAGTCCTGCTCGTAGATCGCCGACAGCACCTCAGCTGTGCTGCGCTGAAGCGCCCGGTCCGAAACAGTTGGCACCCCGAGCGGGCGCTTCTCCGTCTTGCCGGGCTTGGGGATGTAAACGCGCCGCACTGCCGGCGCGCGATATCCCTGGCGGTGAATGGATTGGAGCATCGGCTCTATCCATTCTCCAAAGCTCTCCTTCGCCGCCTTCACCGTCTGACCATCCACCCCGGCGGCCGAGCGCTGCGGAATCCTCAACAGATTCCTCTGCACCCGTTCGCGCGTGATGTGATGGGCAAGCGACGTAAAGCGGAGTTTCGGCTCACACCGAGCTTTCGCTGCTATATGTTCAAGTCCCGTTTCCATGGTCAGCTGATCTTCCCTTTGCATGAAAGGCCGTGTCTCCCGTTGAATGGAGCCCATGTTGCCCAAAAACATTTCAACTACCGCTGACCGCTTCCCCATGTGGCCGGCTCTCCCGACCTCGGAGTACTATCAGTCAGTCTGACTTCCACCCGGTCATCAGCCCCTTCTCGCCTCATCGGCTTGGCAGGTCCTACAAGCTTGCGCTTGAACCGGTTGGATCTCCCTTGTTCACGTCAAATCCTTCGATTGCATGCTGGCGGTACGAACCCCGGGAGCACCTTGGACCACTCGCAAAGACGCGGCCTGCGATTCCGCCTTCCCCTTTGAGAGACAGGGTCGGCTACTCCGATCACGTTCGATTTCGGGGCTATCTATCCGTTCACGTATGTTCCGGCCTACAATCTCCTTGTCTACGCTTCGCAGCGGCCGTTACCGGACACCACGCAAGACTCAGTACACGGCTGCTCGCTAGGCTTTGCCGTGGCCGTCATCTCAGACGGCTGAATTCAACGCGCTTGCAAGGCGCAACTCTCAACGAACCTGTCCTCACCAACCGCATCAGCGACGTGGCGTCTGAAGCGTTCAACCATCACGGCGTCGTTGACAACCGGGGGCTCTCCCCATCTCGGCACAAACTTCGCTTTGCCTCGGTGCATCGCGGCGGCTGCATTCGCGATTTCGCCAACCCGCCTAACAAGCAAATCCCTACGATCAGTGCTATTGGTTCTTATGGTCCCCGTAAGAGTTACGGAGGGGCAAATAATATTGATCGCAGTGCCCCTATAATCGTCCCGATGGTTACCACTGGGGCATCCTTACCAGGCATCTCGCGCGATACGACCTTCTGAACTTCGTTGATAAATGTTCCGGCTATGGCGATCGCATCAATGCCTTCGTAAGGCTTTGCGCCGTGAGACATCGCACCCTTCTAGGGTCAGTTCAAACTGATCAGCCGAATTTGTCACCGGACCCGCGAGAGCGCCATACGATCCCGCCGGTATATCCGTTCTGACGTGATATCCAATTGCAGCATCAAAGCGGCTCTGTTGCAAAAAAATCCTCTTGATGCCAGAAAGAGCGCCGAAGATTTCGAGCGAGACTATTGATGAGTGATTTCAAGTGGCGTCATTTTCAGGGCGAAGTGATTTTGTGGGCAGTGCGATGGTATTGCCGCTATGGGGTCAGCTACCGCGACCTTGAACAGATGATGGGAGAACGGGGTGTGCCCGTCGATCATTCCACGATTTGTCGTTGGGTTCAGAAATATGCGCCGGAGATTGAAAAGCGGTTGCGATGGCACTGGCGCCGGCCGCAGTCAACGAGTTGGCGCGTTGATGAAACCTATGTGAAAGTGCGCGGACAATGGACGTATCTTTACCGGGCCGTCGACAAATTCGGCAACACGATCGATTTTTATCTGTCCTCGACCCGCAATGCGAAAGCGGCCAAACGCTTTCTCGCCAAGGCCTTGAATGGCCTGAAGGACTGGGAAAAGCCAACCGTCATCAACACCGACAAGGCTCCTACTTATGGCATTGCCATTGCGCAATTGAAGGTCGAAAGCAAATGTCCCGCAGAACTCGTGCACCGACAGGTCAAATATCTGAACAACGTCATTGAGGCCGATCACGGCAAGCTAAAGCAACTGATCAGGTTCAAGACGCTGAAAACGGCCTATGCGACGATCAAAGGTTTCGAGGTCATGCGCGCTTTGCGGAAGGGGCAAGCGGCAATTTTCAACCTGACGGGCGACGTCCGTGGCGAAGCACGCATCGTTGAACGTGCTTTCGGCATCGGACCGAGTGCGCTGACGGTAGCTGTAGCACTGCTCGGTAAGAATCTCGAAAATCGCGAGCCTGCCAGGTAATCGACGTATCAACCAACGGCCTTCATAACAACAACAGAGCCCAGCATGATGTACAGGTCTTTCAAGGCATCCTGACGCTTCGCTCGAAAGGCACACTACGAATGCAGGAGCTGCCAACAGTACCGGACAGCCAGTTCGGTTGTTGGAACAAGTGCTTTGTCGGAGACTGCGAAGGTGGGAGTGTGAACCCCAGACTCATAGCCTGGTTCTCGACTGCCAAACCAAAAATAGATCGATGGGACACGACTGGAGTAAAAAGCGAAGTCGTCGCTGCCGGTGCTCGCCTGCCCGTCAATGTACTTGTCCGGACCAACGGACTCCGTGACAAGCTGACGGAAACGTTCCACCATTGCCTGGTCGTTCACTACCGGGGGCTCACCCATTCGGGCGATGAACTCTGCCTTGCCACGATGCATCACGGCAACGCCCTCGGCAACATCGCGCACGCGTTGTACTAATTGATACCGCCGTTCAGTGCTGGCGGTTCGAATCGTGCCTCCGATCTTGACTGAAGGACAGATGATATTGATCGCCTCTCCGCCGTGAATGGTGCCAATGGTCACGATCGCGCGGTCGTCCACCGGCATTTCCCGCGATATTACCTTCTGAACCTCGTTGATAAAGGCGACAGCGATGGAAATCGCATCTACCCCGAGATGGGGCTTCGCCCCATGTGCCATCGTCCCGGTAAGTTCGAGCGTAAACTGGTCGGACGCATTGGTTACCGCGCCGGTGCGAGCACCATAGGAACCGACTGGGATATCTGTGCGGACATGATACCCTACCGCGGCGTCGAAGCCATCGAGAAGATGCTCTTCTGCTACCGTCCGGCCACCCAGCGGCTCCGCTTCTTCAGCCGGCTGGAAAAATACGCGCACCCTTCCAGAGAAGTTCTCGCGCATGCGATGAAACGCAAGCGCCGTGCCCAGCGCAATTGACCCATGCATGTCGTGACCGCACGCGTGCATGACGCCCGGAACTTGCGACTTGTAAGGCAGATCATCGCGTTCTTCCTGAATCGGAAGAGCATCAATGTCGCCACGCAACGCGATCGACCGATTGGCACCAGGGGCTGAGCCCTGGATGTCAACGTAGACGCCAGTCTTGTGGAACGTCTGCACCTCGGTCAAACCGAAACGGGCTAGGGTCTCGATAATTCGCTTCTGAGTATTCCACTCATTGTTCGAGAGCTCGGGCTCCCGATGCATGGCGTGCCGCATCCGCACGATGGCTTCACGTTCGGCTTCGGAGGTCAGTTCGTTGATTGGCATCTTCATTGCGGATATCAACCTCTACTTAATGAACAGCTCGCGGGGAGTCGCAGTCAAGGGTTCAAAACCGGTGTCGGAAACCACGAAGCTCTGCGTTATCGTAATACCAACGTTGCCCAGCCAGAGACCGGGCATCATATGGAAGACCATGCCAGGCTCGAGCACCGTTTCGTCGCCCCTACGAATGCTAGCTGTGCGCTCTCCTGAAGCGGGGGGGAACCCGATTCCAGTGGGGTAACCAATGCGGGACTCCTTCTCAATTCCGTGGCGTGCAAGAGCTCGTCTGAACTCACGTTCGACCTGCGAACACGTTCTCCCGGGACGGACTGCTTCAAGGCCAACATTCAGAGCTTCGACAGCTATTTTCGATAGGTCTTGGAAAGCTGGTGAAGCTTGCCCACGACAATTGTACGAGCGAGGTTGACCTGGTACCGATGGCGGCATCCCGACAGTTCCAGATTAACAACCGTGGAGTCTGGAAGCCGGTTGTCAGTCCAAGCAGCGTGGGGAGCGATCGAGCGCTCGCCGATGCAAAGATCGGGGGGCAACAAGGGTAATCGCCTCCAAACTCAGGCGTTCCGGATACTTGTTGATGATAAATTGCAGCGGCGATGTCGCATTCTCTTACGCCGGCTTCGACTGTATCGATGACGCGCTTCATCGCGACGTCGGCCAACTGACCAGCTTGGCGCATTATGGAGACCTCCGCCGGGCTTTTTACCAAGCGGATCCAACCGACCAGGAGGTCGGCGTCTACGAATTCGGCATTAGGTAACGCGTGTGTGAGGTCAGCGTGCTCGCGGGCGGGATAGTAGTACCCTCCCATCTCCACCCCGATCCGAGCTTTTTCGCCGCCGAGTTCCTTTACGATATCGGCCATGAAGACATAGGCCGAAAGGGTCGCGGACTGAACGTAAGTGTCCGGATAGGCGCGAATGTTGCCTTCCGCGAGATAGGTCGTCATGGAGGCCGAAACCCGGTCCATGAATCGACCAACCCAGATAGGTTCTTTGTAATCCTGAGCGACGATCACCAACTGAGGCGTATAGAATGAATACGCGTTGTAGCCGGTAAGGTAGTTTTGATTGGGCGGCTCGGAGAGAAGGAGAATGTCTATCCCTCTGTGCGTCATCTCTTTTTTTACAGCGGCAAGACGAGCTTGAAATTCGCACTGTCCGAAGTGAAGTTCTTTTATCATGTTCATCACTAGATTCTGTTCGTAACTTCAAATCGATCGCTTTGCGATCTCATCTGCAACGCAATCGTCGATCGGCGTATTAAAGGTCATCAATATGTAGCCGAGTACAGAATAGAACCCGACCGTTGCCATCAGGTCGAATACTGCTTGTTTTCCCAAGGCTGCCGAAATCGCACGTTCGATATCTGGTGTCAGGCGCCCTGCGTCGAAAAGAGCATCGACAGCGCGCCCGATCAGCCCGTCCTCACCAACAGGAGAGCCGCGCAAATCGCGAATTCGAGCGTCCGAAATACCTAAGGCACGAGCGCGGCTGACATGGTGGGCCCATTCATACGCAGAGCCCATCCGATGGGCCGCTCGCAGGATAACAAGTTCAGACCGGACCGGCCCCAAAGCGCTGCCTTTGACGATATGCTGGCGTAGTGGAGCCCAGGCCCTTAACAATGCCGGATGGTGGGCCATGGTGCGGTAGATATTGAGGTCTCCCGCAAATCCTGCCCTCATATCCGCGATTTCGGCCGGCCAGTTTTCGTCGGTTATCGGCGGACAAGGCGAGTTCGTCTTATGTGAAATACCCATGGCAACGCCTCAGCTTTCGATGGCGGCATTGATTGCCGCAGCGAGCCGCTCCACAATCATGTCGATCTGCTCGGGCTGAATGATGTAGGGAGGTGCCAGCAGCACATGGTCGCCATGGACCCCGTCAATGGTTCCCCCCATCGGGTAGCACATCAGACCTCGTTGCATCGCTTCCATCTTGATCCTGGAATGGATCTTGCGAGTGGGGTCAAAAGGTTCTTTCGTATCCTTGTCCGCCACAATTTCCACACCACGAAAAAGGCCGCGACCACGGATCTCGCCAACGTAGGGAGATTGACCAAGTGCGGCATCAAGTCCCGCCTGGAGCCGGTCCCCCATCTTGATGACATTGGCCATGACATCCGAACGTTTGAGGATCTCGACCACCTTGTTGGCGGCGGCCGCAGCAATCGGATGACCGATGTAGGTATGTCCGTGCTGGAACAGACCTGATCCTTCCGCAAATGCACGATAGATTTTTTCAGATAGGAGCACTGCGCCGATCGGCTGAAAACCACCGCCCAAGCCCTTCGCAATAGTCAACAGATCAGGAACTATCCCCTCCTGTTCCACCGCGAAAATCGTACCAGTGCGCCCCATGCCGCACATTACTTCGTCGAGGATCAGCAAGATGCCGTACTTGTCACAGATCTGGCGGACCCGCTTGAAGTAGTCAGCGACAGGCCCCACGGCACCGAGTGTCGCACCCACCACGGGTTCAGCCACGAACGCCATGACCTTATCGGTCCCCAACTCGACAATTTTAGCTTCGAGCTCGGTGGCAAGCCTCTCGGCGTATGCCTCGGGTGTTTCGCCCGATTGCATATCGCGATAGGCGTAGCAAGGAGAAACATGATGGGTCTCCGGTAAGATCGGCTTGAACTGCGCGCGTCGCCATGCGTTCCCACCAGTTGCGAGAGCGCCGATCGTGTTTCCGTGATAGCTCTGCCGGCGTGCGATGATATGACGTCGTTGAGACTGGCCGATTTCCACGAAATATTGGCGTGCCATCTTCAACGCGGCCTCGACAGCTTCGGAACCGCCGGAAACCAAGTAAACATAATCGAGGCCTTTCGGCGCCAGCTTCACAAGTTGCTCAGCAAGTTCTTCAGCGACATCAGTCGTAAAGAACGAGGTATGAGCATAAGCAATCCGGCCCATCTGCGCCTTCATCGCCTCAAGTACCTCTGGATGGTTGTGCCCAAGGCAGCTCACAGCCGCCCCCCCTGAGCCATCGATATAGCTTCGGCCTTCGCTGTCGCTGATATGGATCCCTTCGCCGCCAACGGCTCTGGGCAAATTTGTACCGATCGAACGATGGAGGATTTTGGTCATGCTTATCTCGGGCTGATTGTGGCCGACGCTCCGGCGCTTCATGTCTATTGATTTGCAGTTTTCGCGAAAAATTGCAACAAGTGTTTTATCATATCGATCTATGACGCATTTGTTTTCACCCCGTTCCGGCGGAATGCAGGCAATTTCGCGACTACAAAGTTTGTTGAGTTTGACTTTTGCGCGTGCCGGAGGGATGGTCCGGTTGATTTATTATAGCCATTGTGAGGCAAATGTTGCAAAAGGGTCCTCTCCACGCTCATATCATTGAGCGGTTTGACGATATGTCTGAGCAGTTACAGCAGGCAGCGCGTCACATTCTCGAACATCCGCAGGAGGTAGCACTCGTTTCCATGCGAGAGTTGGCACGTAATGCGGGCGTTCAGCCGTCCACCATGACGCGCCTCGCAAAGTTTCTTGGTTTCTCCGGATACGAAGATCTTCGCGGCCAGCACGCCGATGTTATTCGGGTCAGCGCGGATGGATTTGCCGCCCGCGCGATGCAAGGAGACGAAACCGGAACGAATGGTGAGGGTCTGGCGCATCGCATGCTCCAGAGCCTGTCTGCACAGATCGGCCGGCTTTGTGAACCTGAGGCGCTTTCCAGGCTGAGCCAGTTAGCAGAGCGATTAGTGAGAGCCCGCAAGATCTACGTTCTCGGGCTGCGGTCCTGTCATTCGGTAGCTTGGCACTTTCACTATGTGATGACGTTATTGGGCGAAAAGACCGTGCATCTAGATGGTCCCGCCGGTACGGGCGGCGATGCACTTATTCGCGCAACCGCCGATGATATTCTGCTTGCGATATCCATAAATCCCTACTCCCGTTACACGTTGGAAATTGCGGAAACAGCCCTTGAAAAAGGAATGGGCGTCGTTGCGATCACGGACAGCGAGGTATCTCCTCTCGTAGCGATCGCGGAGCACTCGGTTCTTTTCCCGACCGAGAGCCACACCTTTTTCCACACACTCACACCCGCCTTGGCAATTTCGGAGGTCCTTTGCGGGCTTCTGGCAAGCCATGACCGCAAGGCCGCGCTTGAAGAACTTAAACGCGTCGATAGCTATCTATCATCGATGAACACATACGCTGCGTCCATCCCTCGTCGGAAAATTTAAACAAACGAGTGGAGGACCGTAAGTCGGTACCTGAAGAAGTTCGCCCTAGACTGACCTTCCGAGACTTGCTCAAATAAGACTTCCGAGGAGGACGGAGATACGCACTCACGAAGAAACCATCCAGGGTTGGTTTCGAACGCCTTTCTCTAAATACGGACGTGTCAGATAAAATAATGCGTCCAGGACCCGCCCGGATCAGCCCATGAGACCTGGCCACTGCTGGTAAGTTCAGTATTTGTCGCTGAGACTGTTCAACGAACCAGAAGTAACCGGTCCCATTCTTACAATGGGACCGGTAGTTTCGCTTTCGCATTCAGACTGATCCTACTGCGAGTGGACCCTTAAGTCGGATTCATGGCAGGCTTCCACAAGGTGCCCTGGGTTCGCCACAAGGTAAAATAGAGAACTACCAGCCAAACAATGGGCAGAAGCGTCAGCAATGATCCCACAGCAGCGATCGTTGGATCAACCTGCTGCTTCAGGTTTTCCAGCATCTTCAATGGCAAGGTCGGGATTGCATAGCCGCCGACAAACGAGGTTACGATAACTTCATCGAAGGAAGCAAGGAATGCGAACAAGGCACCGCCAATTATGCCAGAGCGTATCAGGGGCAGTGTCACTCGCATGAAGGTCCGAGTAGGTCCGGCACGCATGCTCATGGCCGCCTGTTCTAACGTCCGGTCGAATCCGGAGAGAGTGGCCATTACAATTACGACGACATAACCGATGGCACCAATTGTATGACCTAAGATGATGCCGGTACTTGTCCCAATCAATCCAAGTTTTGCTAACCCTAGATAGACCGCTACGCCGACGACAATAACTGGAATGGTGATAGGCGTCAGGATGACCATTGTCAGGCTTGAACGCAGGCCGGACGAGCAGCGGCTGAGCCCAAAAGCAGCCATAGTGCCGATGATGGTAGATAAACCACTAACTATCAAACCAAATTGAAAGCTGTTCCATGCAGCTGCTATCCAGGAAGGGTCGGAAAAGAAAGAATAATACCACCTGAGAGAAACTTCTTGGGGAGGAAACTCAAGGAACTCTCCCGAATTAAACGAGATTATGATGACGATCACGCCGGGCAAAAGCAGGTAGAACATCACAATTGCGATGAATATTGCTCCGACAATTTTCGACAAGGAAGTGTGATGTTGAGTTTGATAGAGCTTCGCCGTCCAGCGCCGTGCCCGACGCGGTAAGACAAACTCGTTAAGATACCGAATTGCTCTGGTTAATACCCGCAGTCGATCTGGTCGTAGCTTTAACTCAGGTGATCCCGCTTGGCTGTGCGTACCGGCGAGGTTGACACCTACCGCTAACAGAACCACGACTGTGATTGCCAATAATATGAAGGACGCGGCAGCTGTGGGCGCTAGATCCAAAGAGGTCGTGAGCTGCGAATTGATGAGGGCTGAGAGCATCGTATCGCCTAAGCCACCCAGCGCTTGCGGCGTGATGTAGAAACCGAGACAAACAACAAAGACCAGTATGCTACCACTTCGAATTCCCGGGATGCTCAGTGGAAAGTACACGCGCAAAAAGGCGGTGAAAGGTTTGGCGCCCATGCTACGGGCCGCCGCCATCAACGAGCTGTCAATGCTCATCATGACACTAATTATTGGTAAGATCATCATCGGCAGCATGATGTGGACCATACCGACGTAGACGGCAAAACGATTGTAAATAAGTGGCAGCGGACTGTCGATAAGACCAACATTGAGCAACAGGCTGTTGATCAGGCCATTGTCTCCTAGGACAACCGTCCATGCGTATGTGCGAACCAGCGCACTTGTTAGCCAAGTCAGGAAGACCAGCACCATAAGGACCGGTCGTGCTCTGCCCGAAACTGCAATTAGGTAGGCCGTCGGGTAGCCGATAAGCAAACAGATCGCCGTGGCTACCGCGCTTATTTCGAGGGTCAGCAACAGAATCGCGATGTATGATCGCTGTTCGAAAAATCCCACATAATTGACGAGCGAAAGCGCAGGCGCATTCAGGCTAGTTAGAAATAGGAGGATTAAGGGTATGCCGAATACAGCCAATAGGACGCCCAAGGCTGGCATCGTAAGCAGGATTGGCATAGAGTTCATTTTTTGAATCGTCTTCATCAATGCCGTCCTCCTCGTTAGGCAGCGACAAACCGAATGTCGGACCGAAGCCAGTCAAGGCGAACCTCATCGCCGGAACGGAAAACCTCCTGTCCCGAGGCAACATGTTCGCGTGCAATCAGCACCGCGTCCCCCACGCGCACTCGGTATTTCCTCAGCGGTCCCGCATAGATCATATCTTCGACGGTCCCGGAAACAGATTGTCTTTGGTCCGCATCCTCGCGTCTCGCCGCCGAACGCGCGTTGACGCTAATGCGCTCAGGTCGCAGCATCGCAACCATCTCAGAAGACGGCACGACGTCGGATTCGATTTTGAACGCGGCATTTTCCAGGATATTGGCCTCACCCAAAAAGTTTGCGATGAAGCGCGTTTTCGGCCGGTCGTATAAGGCTTCCGGTGTATCGATCTGATCGATTTGACCGGCTCGCATAACGACGATGCGGTCGGACAAGGTGAGTGCTTCCTCCTGGTCGTGGGTTACACAAATTGTAGTTTTTCCAAATTCCTTGTGTAGGTCCTTGATCTCAACTTGCATCTGCTCACGTAGGTTGCGGTCGAGCGCGCCAAGCGGTTCGTCCAGCAGCAAGACTGGTGGATCGGAAATAAGGGCGCGCGCGAGAGCCACGCGTTGTTGCTGGCCTCCACTCAACTGCGATGGCAGGCGGCTACCGAACTCATCTAGATGAACGCGTGCAAGCATCCGGTTGACACGTGCTGCTCTCTCGGCAGCCTTAATTCCGCGCATTTCAAGCGGGAACTCCAAGTTGCGGCGTACCGTCAGGTGCGGGAATAGAGCGTAACTCTGGAATACGATACCCTGGTCGCGACGATATGAGGGCACGTCTGAGACGGATTTTCCGGCTATCAGAATGTCGCCGCGGCTGGGTGCCGTGAAACCTGCAAGCAGCATCAACGCTGTTGTTTTTCCGGAGCCACTCGGACCAAGAATAGTTAAGAACTCATTGCGGGAAACGGAAAGGGAAATGTCTTTAACTGCTGCAACGGCCCCATACATCTTCGTGACGTTGCAGAATTCGATTTCGATGGGAACTGGAGATGCCTCCAACACTTTATCCTCGGCAGGCAGGTGACTTTTCAGTTTCAAGTTCATTGCGATACTCCGCCAGGACCACACGCCAACCAGACGCGCGGGCCTGGAAAGACAGGGTCGTTTAGTAAAGTGGCGCCTCCAGTCAGCGAGGCCGCAAACGTAGCCGAGAGGACTAGCGCCACCGATGCTAGTGAAACGTTGAGGATTACTGAAGAATCCATTCATTCCAACGCTGAGCGAGTCGCTCCTTGTTAGACTTGCCGTCCGGCCCTACCTCAACGTACCATTTCGCATTCAGAGGGAAACTCGAGGCTGTATACTCCGGATGTGAAGCTAGCTTCCGAGCAACATCGTCGGGTATCGTGTTGTAGGCGTTTTTGTTGGTCGGACCCTGCCCAATCAATTTAGCAAAAGCAGCCTGCCGGTCAGCCCGCCCTGTCAACTCGATAAATTTTTGGGCGTGTTGCGAGTTAGGGCTGCCCTTCGGAATGCACCAGTAGTCGGTCATCAGCTTTGCCTGGTTCCGATTGATTTCAATCGGCCGACCTTCATCGACAAGTGAAATTATCCGGCCGTCGTAGGCCTGCATCACATCTGCGATATTGTCCCGCATAATCTGCAAGACCTCGGAACCACTCGTCCACCATTTGCGGATATGGGGCTTGATCTTGTCCAAGCTAGCAAAAACACGATCTATATCCAGGGGATAAAGCTTGTCCATGGGAACTCCGTCGGCCAAAAGAGCCTCCTCCCAAGGTCCGACTCCACCGTCGCCGGTGGTTAGCGAGCGAACACCGGGAAATTTTTCAACATCCCAAAACTCGGCCCATGTTGTCGGCCGTGACTTTCCAGAAGGGAACTTCTTAGTGTTCCACGCCATGTTCATAGAGTAGACATACGAGGCAAAGCCGTTGGGGTGTTTAGCGTACTCTGCTACTGCCTCCAGCTCTTCCTTTTTCCAGATAGAATAGTCAATTTCCTCAAGGTAGCCCTTAGCGGTAAGGGGATCCACATTTGTCTGCCCGAGGTTGACGACGTCGGCTGAAACGTTCTTTGTGTCCACCATCATCGCGATCTGCGTCGATGAGAAGTCTGCCTTAACAGGAATGACTTTAACGCCTGTCTCAGCTTCGAACGGCTTTACATAAGCCTCCATCACCGCGTCGCCCCAATTGCCGCCGCTCATATTGACTTTCAACTCACCCGCTGATGCTGCCCGAGCGTCACCAGCCGTGGAAGACAGCGCACCTACTGCAATTAAAGACGATGTCGCTTGCATGAAGTGCCTGCGATTTATCAGAATGCTCATATTCGTTCTCCCTCTATTACCCTTGCTCATTGGGAAGGGCTTCCAATTGCATCGCAGTCGGGAAACCCCACGACGGTCACGCCAATGGTCACAGAGTGACGCAGTAAGGCTGCATCTGCTTTGCGCCGACCGGCTGCTTCGCGACGCCATAGCTTTTGCAGCAGGCACCGGGTTCCTCCAAGTGAAGCGCGGGACTGGTCGCTTCAACGAATGCCTAGCGCAATGCGGCACCTATTGCAACAAATGTTTTATAACGACCGATATGAGCCAAGCGTCTTATTGTGAGTGCTGGTGAGATTTCGGCCTCTCCTAGGGGAACACGGTGTACCGAATAGGAGGAGAAATGGGACGTCTCGTTTCGCGGATAGCAACGGAGGAGCAGCCTGATTGATCAAGGGCAACATTCAAGGGCATGTACTCTTTTATCCCAGATCACCTGAGCTGGCATAAACACCGCGGTGCCGGCAGTTTGGGCTGCCTGCTTCCAAAGCCAGGTGCGCGGCGATCCAGCTTATCAACCGGCCCATTCCGGCGAACACAGAACGACCGGAAATAACTCCGCTGTTAACGGCTGTCACGCCGATAAGCTTGCGTCGTGACCGCCGGATTCAACTCTTCCCTCCGGATCCGGGGGCATTATTGGAATGCTTGATAACGCCATGAAGACGCCGGGCCAAAGAGTGCCAGATGCCACTCAACGTTCAATAATAGGTAAGTCGATGTAGCAGCCGGCGTGATGGAACTTCAGGAACGGTGGTGGTCCGTCCTCGGGAACATTGGCGAATGTACCCTTGACACTGCCGGCGAGAACCAGTCTCAGACTATAACCCGCTGGAATGAGAGCCGAGATCGGTTGCAAGGTGAATGACAGGATCGCAGACTTACCAGGGGTGAGCGGTTCAGCGTCCTCACTCAAATAGCTATGCTGCGGTCCCAGCACGCTGAGGGGAGAGTCTGTCCATACCTTTCGGTGGCGAGCACGCAGATTACCCTCCGTAATATAGCAGGACACCCCGTCCGGCCTCACAGCCTCGAGATACACAAAAAAGGCGCCATCCTCGCGTGTCGAGGTGATGTCCAATTGGACAACAGGATGTCCGGTGACCTCAAGCTCCCGCGTCAGCGGCTCACTCGTGTAGACGAGGCGCGCCGCGTCGAACTCTCTCCGGTCTCCATAATCGACCTTATCCATGAATTCCAATGCACCACCATTTGTTTCCCACCGGTTTGAGATCACATCCGCGAGTTCGGGATCGACCTGCAGCGTTTCTAATCCAGTCTTGTCGGTCGATGAGCTTAGGAGTCGGGAGCCGCTTGCCGTGTACCAACGTTGGCGTGTTGCCGGAATGGGCCAGGCGCGAGTTGATTTCCAAGCGCCCTCCCCGAGCGTATAGTAGTGGAGGACCTTCCCTCCCTCGTCGGCCGCTTCCCCAGCGAAGCAGCCGGCGGCGAAGCGGACCCAATTCGCCTCTTGGGCCGCGAGGAGGGGAGCGACCTCCTCACCGGCGGGACGGAGCGGGTCGGTGGCTGCCGTGGCACCATGGTTCCATGGGCCGATGATTATGCTCGCCAGATTTGACTGTAGCAGGAACTGGCGAATAGATCCTTCCGCCGATACAGAATCGAACCAACCGCCCCAATTTTGAATTGGAACACCAGAGCGAGATATGCACTCTGCCGCCGTCTGTGGTGACCAGTCGAACCCGGAGGTGTCCATGCCAAAATACTCGTCCTTGTCCATACTCTGCTGCAGACGCGGGCGAGAGGGCGCTTTCTCGTGTTCGGACAAGGCGGCGGCCAGTTCCGCCGCCTCCCCAACGGGACGAACGCCCCGCGAGGGTTGGCTTTCACCAGTATTCTTGGAAGACACATTGTGGTTCAGGTTTTTGAGCTGGCTGTCCCACTGGAGTTGCGTGAGGTTGCGGATTCCGCCCGGGAAATCGATATCCTCATAAATACTGTAATCAACAAAACGTGCCACAACTCCCTTCAGGGCGGGATTGCCCAACGACGCCATCCAGGTTGCGGAGTTGGCAGTGTAGGAAAGGCCATAGCCGACCACGTTACCCGTGGACCATGGCTGAGCAGCGATCCAGTCCAAAACGTCGCTGAAGTCCAGGATCTCGTCGCGAGTGCGGTGGCCGGGCCATTCGCCGAAAGAAGCGCCGGTTCCACGAACATCTCCAACAACCACGGCGTAGCCGTGCGGGACAAACAGGTCAGCATATCTATTCGAAGGCTCGCCGTTTTGGCCGCGCCAATAGCACGTCATCACCAGAATTGTATCGAGCTTCGCACTTTCGCCGTCACCCATTGGACGCGTGACGTCCAAGGCTAGCCGCACGCCGTCGCGCGTAGACACATACACCGACTCCAATGAGCCTACCTCGTACGACCGCTTAGGTTTACCACGAAGATCCAAGCCGAAGATCGATGGTTGCGTCTCTTGCGATTTGTCGATTGTCGCCGACGAAAGCGCACCCGTCTTCGTTGATGACTGATTCACGATGCTCATTGGTTCCTCCTACCAGACCAGACGGACTACGCTGCGTAATTACCCTAACCAGAACAGGCCCGCAACATATGTTTTATATTCAGTCCTATGAATCAAATGTCTCCGTTCGGAGAACTCGCGCGAAAGGTCACGAGAAGCGGCGAAAGATGCGCTTGAATTTGAGGGTGCAGAGCACGATTCCGCAAGGAGCGGATCACTTTTCCGACAGTGCCCAACTCCCAAAATGCGGAGAATATCAGGGCAATCCGGTCCTGCACTTCCTGGTTTGAATCCTTCATCACGATACCATTGGCGTCCCGCTCCAATCCGGCTGGCAACAGCAACGCCAACTCGCCCCGTTCTGCCTTGCTGAGCAGACCAGCCGTCAGGCGGCCACGAAGCGTGTGCAATTCGACTTCCGAGATCGTACCCTTCAGGCCAAGCAACAGGCGCCCGTTGGCCGAACCCGGGTCGTAAACACCATCGCGGTCGCCGATGAGGCATTGCCGATAACCGCATAGATCAAGGAGCGGATACCAATCGGAACAATTGCGGGCAAGCCGCGTCACTTCATACGAGAGAACGATGCCAACTTCGCCCAGAGTGACGCGCGCGAGGAGATCTTTGAAGCCGGTACGGTGAACCGCCGCCGCGCCGCTCTGACCAAGGTCCGCGTCGATCACTTCGATATCGTTGTCTTCCCAGCCGAGATCCCCCGCACGCTGATGCAATGCATATTGCAACCGCAGGCTCTCCTGGTTGTTGACCATCTGATGTGGCGTCGATTGCCGGATATAAATCACGGCCTTTCGGCACAAATGTTGGGTCGTTATCAGATCCGACATCATGGCTCGCCCTCCAGAGAACCATGCGGTTTCGATAGGGGTGATTCGGTTTCTGACGTCAGGCTATCATGCTCAGCCATATCGTCGGAACTTTGCGGCGCCTGCGCCTTTGCACCGATGACCAGGCGAATAAAATCGCGAACGCTCGCAGTCGAAAGCTTGGCTGAAGGCACATCTGGTGCCGATGGATACAAATTGGTGGCTGATATCGGAATCTTCAGGAAAACATCATCGCGATAAACGACAAGAAGTTGCCGAAAAGGCCCGACGCTGCTTGGTCCCGCCGCCAAAACAAAGTCGCGCCCATAGAGAGGATGCGTCCGATCCGTAACGGTTATCCGTTGATCATCCCCAAAACTAATTGGGGCATTAAGATGTGTGCTCGTAGACACCGTCCTCGTCGAGGATCAGGGTGTCAGCAAGGGCGCAGATCTCGAGCAGACGCTGCCAGTCGGCATTGTTGCGCGCCAGACGGGAGACCTCCAGGCCCATGACGATCCCGGCATGCCCCATGCCGACATCGCTGACCAGGCGCTGAAATCCTTCACGCCAGACCGCCGATGCGCCGGATTCGCCTTGATCGTTATCGATGACGATAATCTGCTCCTCGCGCCAACCCAGGGCGATAGCGCGGCCGCGAAGCGCATATTGGCGCATGGCGCTCTCGGTATTGTCGATGACTTGCCGCATCGAAGATTGGCGGATGTAGAGGTAGGCGCTGCGTTCACGGTGATGGGACTGGACTTTGAGGTGTACATTCATGGTGCTCTCCGTTGGTGGATGCTCATGGCGATGGTCGCCAGGACATGAACGACGGCGCTGAGTTCGCCGTGCGCGGGCCCATCCCCACATGCCGCGGCGCAGAAAAAGCATGAGGCCGCTACGGGCCTTGAGCGGCAGAACTTCGCCGAGAGCTGCGCTGCGCAGCACCTCGTACTGGTCCGCGATGTCAGGCAATGAACATGCCGGTCCCGTGGTAACGTCTAGCGGATCGTTTTTTTTAATACCCGCTCGATCGTCCTGGGATGTAGTGCGATATCGAGTTCCTGGCGGAGCAGCTTGGCCAGTTCCCGGGCGCGAACGGGTTCGCCTGGGGCGAGCTGCGCCTGCAGAAATGCCAGGACTTTGTCGTCGATCTTGTGGGGACCGCGGGGCCCCGGCTTTATCGGCACCAGTCCGGCAATCCCGGTCAGGTCGAAGTTCGCCTTGGCCTGGTAGTAGGTCGGCCTGGAAACACCATATTCGTCGGAGGCCTCCGTCACCGACACCTTGTCGATGGAGACGCGACGCAGCATCTCGTATTTGACCTGCACGGCGTCGTGCGGATCGAAGAACTCGCTGCCCCGAAACTTTGGATCGCGCACCTTCTCGGGGGTTGGATTGAACGTGCCCTCTTCGATGAGGACATCCGTCTTTGTGCGCTTGCTGTCGTACTTCGCAGACATCGATGGCTCCGAGGACGTGAAGCGACATTATCGTAAGTTTCATTATGACGCATTTTACTGCCTCGTCAAGGCGATCTTTATCGTCTATCACCGACATTATGCCATGGTTGCAAGCGTATTCCTTCATGGATGTCATCCTTTGCGGCATAATCCGCTCTTTACAGAAGCGGCATATTTATCTTTACATCCTGGCACGTCATCGCGTGCCCGATTTGCTGGAAAGGCGCTCCACCAGGCCGGTCAATTCCATTAAGTCGGCGACACGCAAGAGCGATCGTCCGCTGCTCATGGCAACTTCAGGATCCGGGCTCACAAGATCAGTCCATTGCGGGGGAACCGACCAAACGGTGGCATCCTCGGTCTGCAGCAAAAGGCGTTCACCATGCCGGTTGTAGCGCTTGCCGACACACGGCAACTGCCGTGGGAATAGAGGATGAAACGGATGCGTGACCCGTACTAACTGCGTATCTGCGTTGGTAGAGGCTGCATTCGCTTGTGAGGTGCAAGGTTTTGGAACGCGGATACTTTCCGTGGCCAACAGCGAAAGAAGGCGTTGCGCACCTGACGCAGGCCCAGCTTTCCATGCTCGTTGAGGGGATCGATTGGCGCCGACCGGCGTGGACTTCCGCTCCTGGCCGAATGGGATAAGGTCCTTATTTTACAGGGAATTCCAGGCAAATTGCTGGCGATTCGCGCGCAAATCAGCTACGTTTTGTGGCATGGAAACAACGCCGCTGCACAGTCAGGACGAGCTATCTGTTTTGCGCGCGCTCGTCGCTGAACAGGCGGCGAAACTCAGCGCGCAAGAAGCCGAAGTCAGCAAGCGCGACTCCATTATCGGTCTTCTGCGCGCGCAGTTGGAACTGCTGCGCCATCGACAACATGGCCCTTCTTCGGAAAAGATAGAACCGCAAAATCGAGCAATTCGAGCTGATGCTGGAGGAAGATCGAGGCTTCTCGCGCTGAGGCCGATGCGCGCTCTGCGAACTCCCCCTTGCCGGAGTTAGACGACGAACCGGACAAGCCGAAGCGCAGACCGCTGCCGGATGGCCTTCCAATTGAAGAGCTGGTCTACGCGGCACCCTGCAATTGTCCGACTTGTGGTGGCACATCTTTCCTGAAGGCGGCTGACAAGGTGGTCCAGGTGATGGAGCACGTACCGGCGTCCGTAAAGATTGTCCGCCATATCGAAAAGCGCATGGTCTGCAAGGACTGCGATACGACGGTGTCTGGCGAAATGCCGACCTTGCCGATCGGACGAGGCAAGCCAGGTCCGGGGTTGCTCGCGCATATCATGGTCGCCAAGTTCGACGATCACATCCCGCTCTACCGTCTCTCCGAGATGTACGACCGCCTGGGAATAGACATCTCCCGGTCTGTCATGGCGGACTGGGTTGGTCGTGTGTCCGTTCTGCTCTCGCCCCTCATCTTGCTGATCAGAGCCCATATCGCCGCGGTCGGCCGAATACACACGGACGATACGGAAAAAGCTGGCTCTTCGCCGGCTCCGACAAGGGCGGCGAGCGCATCGCGGATATCCTGACGATCATCGAGACGGCCAAACAACATGGCCTCAATCCGGAGGTCTATCTCACAGACGTCCTAACCCGGATCCAAGATCATCCCACGGATCGCCTTGAAGACTGCTGGCGTGGCAGTGGGCGCCGGCAAAAGACCTGCACGAGGCTGCCTGATTGCCCGCTCGAACCCGGAAATGCTGATCGAGATCGAGGTCACGGCGTTTCGGGGATAAGGCAGAACGACGGATAAGGCTGCCCCTCAGCATGACCCGATCCCCCGCAAGCGGGGCGCGGGGGACTGGAAGAGCGCCGCTCATCTCTTCGCCCCGCTTGCCGGGAGAAGGTCGCGGCAGCGGGATGATTATCTACACGCTTAAAGAGATCGCTGGCATGATCGGCGAGAACCTCGAACTGCTCGAGGAAGTCACCAGCAACTCGGACAAATATCGCCGAGGCGAAATGGTCCACGTCCGTGACGGCAGCGAATACGGCACAAGAGGCTTGACTGGCGATGGCGTAGAGGGCCTCCAAGAGCTTCTCGCGGACATACGGGACGTGGGACGGGGCGGGATCCGCCAGTTTCTCATTGACGAACGATGCGATCCCGAAATGATCGAGCGCACTATGGCCGACGAGGTAAAGCGCAACCGCTAGCTAGTGCACGTCCATAAACGCCTGTTTTGCAGGGTTTTAGAGGTGTTTGCTCGCTGAAGCGGTCTTTTTTCGGGAGGCGTGATGGCACTTGGCTTGCAGGTTGTGGTCGAAGGGCAATTTGGCGGCGGTCGGGTCGTGGGGCATCCGCCGGCGCTCGCGGCGTGTTCCTGAACGCGGCGCGGTGACCGGCGTCAGGTCGGCCTGAGACGGGCGAAGAGGGCGAGATTGTAGGCGACCACCGGAGGACCAGACGTAGCTCTTGAAGTGGTCAAGCCCGCGCCAGGTGCAGCGGGCCAGGGTCCGCTTCAAGATGCCGGCCCGGAAGTTTCTGAGCTTTCGATGCACCCAGCGGCTCCTGACCATGTCTTCGATCCTGAGGCCGCTCTTCTTGTGGAAGGCCATGTCGCGTACGCCCCAGGCCTTGGCCTGGCGCAGGTATTCACGACTTGCATAGCCGCCGTCGGCGGCCGCCTGCCGCGGCGCCTCGCCATAGAAGGCTATGTGGCGCTCCAGTAAGGGCAAGAGCCGCTCGCTGTCGGCTGGATTGCCCGGTCGATGACGAGATCGAGGATCAGTCCGCTCCTGCCGGTGGTCAGATTGAGCTTATGTCCGTAATCGACGTCGCGGCTGCCCCTGACAATGATGTCGGCATGCGGTTCGAACAGGCTGACAAGCTTCTCGCCGGCCGGCACCGCTTCGCCGGCCAGCACCCGCCGCTCGGTCTGGGCGATGATCTGCGTGATCAGTGGCTGATAGTGGCGAACCTGGCCTGCCAGAGTTTGCCCGCCGGACCCGCCGCCAGCGGCAACTGTGCCGCCGCCTGCTGCAGATAATCCAGGGTGTTCCGGGCGATCTTGAGCAGAGCGCGGTAGTGCTGAACCCGTTTCGAGCGACCGCGGGTATACTCGATCACCCGACCCCGCTTCTTCGCCGCGCGGCAGTGCCTGCATCGTCCACCTGATCCGGCACCCTTTGGAGTTCGTATCCTACAAGGATAGAAGGACCGTTGCACCGGCGTTGAGAGCCATCTACCGCGCCCGGATGGCGAAGCGGGCCTGAATGCGCGGCGACAAACAAGGTGAGACTCGTATTGCCTCGCCTGTGAATGTTCCTGATGCACTTGATCATTGCCTCACAAGATTGCTCCTTTCTGCTGCGAGCGTTCAAGTCGCGGAGAGTTGAGCTGTTTCGGAATTTGCGCCGAAGATCATGGCATGGGCTTTATTTCGACGCCACTCTTTGACGCGCCGTTGCACTGTTCGCAGGAGTCCGTCGGGGTACTCATTCGGATAACGCTCTTGAAGCCGCTCGAGCAACTCGCGGCCTGTCCGCCAAGGTTCCTCCTCAAACCAAGAGCGGAGATCGTCGGTCACGCGGATGAGCGGGTCTGGTCTACGTCGCTCTCGGCGCAGTTTTGGTTTCGCTTTGGCCGTCGGACGGACTTCGCCTTCCGTCCAGGCGTGGCGCAGGTTCTGCAAGAACGTTTCGATATCCGGCGTGGCTGTTGACAGCGAGGCATTGCTGGCAACCTCGACAAGACGCTGCTGCGCTGTTCGAATATCGCGCAATAGTTTCACAGGATCCAACTGATCGCCGATGTGCGATAGCCGATTTCGGACTTCGGTCGGTGTTCTCGGATCTGCCAAGAGCCTCTGATAGGGTGTCGCAGGAGGATGATAGATCTTTTTGACCACCGCGCCATCGCGACGCTTCTCCCGCAGCTTAAAGGATGGCTGAAAGAAGTTTATGAACAAGCGCACCGATCGGTATAGATCGGCCAGGGTCGCAGCGGCCTCGACCCCCTCATAGCGATGATAACCAACAATGCGGCGAACGATCGACCCATTCTTCTGCTCGACGAAAGCCTGATCATTCTTGCGGTAGGGACGGCAACGCGTGAACTCGATATTGGAATCAAGGCAGTAATCCCTGATCGTTTCGTTGATGAACACGCTGTCATTGTCCGTATCGAAGCCGAGCAGCGGAAACGGCATCAGACGCCGCAACTCACTCAACACTTCCGTCAGAAGCTTCTGCTCACGCACAAGCAGAGGCGCACATTCCGTCCAGCCACTGGCAATATCGGTGAGGACTAGCGTTTGGACGAAGCTGCCCCGCGCAACGGGGCCGGAGTGGGAGACAAGATCTGCTTCAACAAACCCAGGCGCGGGATCATCCCAGTCAGAGAATGTCCGGACGGGGACGCTACGCCTTAACGCAGACGAAGCCACCGAATGCCGGCGTCGCCGGCCGCCCGCTGTTTCGCGAATGTCTTTCAGAGCGCGATCAATCGTCGCGGCGCTCATCTGCAATAACAGAGCCCGAACCCGGTCATCCAGGTTGAGGTGTCCGTGCCGCTCCATGGAGATGACCAGCGTCGGGAGCAGCGCCTTTAGCCGCTTTCCACAAACACGGTCGGACGACTCCCACAACACGATAAGCGCTTGGCGGGCGGCTTCGTCATAGATCCGAGGACGTGGTCGAGACGCGACTTGATTATGTGTGCCGCGGAGTAACCGCATCGCATGTTTCCGGTGCATGCCGCTGATCGCAACGAACTGATCGAGAATGCGCGATTTTTCCTCTCGGCTGCCTTGGAGGTAGCGCTTTGCTAAAGCTGCAATCAATTCTTTCTTGGTCGTCACGCTGATGTGCCTCATCTGATTTGCTCCGCACCCACAAATGCTGGGAGCAAATCAGATGAGGCAACGGCCAATAATCAAGGAGCATTTTTGGCGAGGCAATGCGCCGCCAAGGCGTCGATCAGCCGGGCGACGGCTTACCGCATCGAGAAGGATGCGCGTCTTCCATCGCAGACCAAGCCGCCGCGCGACCGGCGTCGCCCCGATCCCCTTGAGCACATCTTCGACGCCGAGGTTGTTCCGCTCCTCAAGGCCGCGCCCGGCATCCGAGCGGTCGCCGTTTACAACGAGATGCTGCGGCGTCATCCAGAGCTGTCAGAAGGTGTTCGCCGTACGATTGAGCGTCGTATCCGATCATGGCGGGCTGTTCACGGTCAGGAGCAGGAAGTGATCTTCCGTCAGATGCACGAACCCGGTCGGTTAGGACTGTCGGATTTTACCGACATGGGCAGCCTCGGCGTGACGATCGCCGGCCAATCGCTCGATCATCTGCTTTATCACTTCCGGCTGGTCTGGTCGGGCTTCGAGCATGCCCATGTCATCCTGGGTGGAGAGAGCTTCGTCGCTCTGGCCGAGGGGCTGCAGAACGCCCTGTGGTCGGTTGGCGGTTCGCCGCTCTATCATCGCAGCGACAGCTTATCGGCCGCCTTCCGCAACCTCGATGCCGACGCCAAGGTCGATCTGACGCATCGCTACGACGAACTGTGCGCCCATTATCGCATGACGCCGACGCGCAACAACAAGGGCGTCGCGCACGAGAACGGCTCGATCGAAAGTTCCCACGGCCATCTCAAGAATGCGATCCGCGATGCTCTGCTGATGCGCGGAACCAGGGACTTTGGCGACCTCGGATCCTATCGCGCCTTCATCGATGAGATCGTCAGCCGCCGCAATGCCGCACATGGCAAGCGCATCGATGCCGAGCGCACGCATCTGCAAGCTCTTCCCGATCGTCGCACCACCGACTTCGAAGAGGTCATCGTCACCGTATCGAGCACCGGCGGCTTCGCCTTGCGCAAGGTCTTCTACACCGTGCCTTCCCGTCTGATTGGCCACCGGCTGCGGGTGCGTCTGTTCGACGATCGCCTCGACGTCTTCATCGGCGGCACGCATCTGCTGACATTACCCCGAGGCCGCGCCCACGCGAGTGGCAAGCACGATCAAGTCGTCAACTATCATCACGTCATTCAGGCACCGTAAAGTTAACCGACGGCTGATGAAGATGTGCGTACATGGGCCATGTCAGAAGTTGCTCGTGATCCGCTTTATCGTCGCCACCGCTTTCCCGCTGAGATCATTGCGCACGCGGTATGGCTCTACTTTCGCTTTCCGCTCAGCCTGCGCATGGTTGAGGACATGCTGGCGGCCCGCGGCATCATCGTCACGCATCAGACCATTCGAAGCTGGGCGGAGAAATTCGGACGGCATTTCGCCCGGGAGATCAAGCGACGGTCAGCCGGCTGCCTGGGCGACAAATGGCATCTCGACGAATGTGTGGTGGCCATCAATGGCAAGAAGCAGTGGCTCTGGCGTGCGGTCGATCAGGACGGCTTCGTCCTCGACGTACTGGTGCAAAGCCGCCGAAATGCCAAGGCGGCAAAGCGTCTGATGCGTAAGTTGCTGAAGGCTCAAGGGCGGACACCACGGGTCATGATCACCGACAAGCTCCGGTCCTATGATGCCGCCAGGCGTGACCTCATGCCCGGTGTCGAACACCGGTCGCACAAAGGCCTCAATAATCGAGCGGAAAATTCGCACCAGCCGACCCGACGACGCGAAAGGACCATGAAACGCTTCAAGTCGGCATGCCAGCTTCAGCGGTTCGTTTCCATCCATGATCCGATTGCCAACCTGTTCCACTTTCCCCGCAATACGCTGTCATCGGCTCAACATCGAGACCTGCGTAACGCCGCCATGCAAATCTGGAACAAAATCGCGTGTGTCGCCGCAGCCTGACAGCCGTCCCGGCCAGCTATCGCTGCATCAATCCGCTGATAACTTTACAGTGCCCTCAGAAAACATTGGCGGAGACTGCGGCCGCGCTCGACAGGGCCATCCGCGACGCCATGCTCTTCGATGACCTGACAAACCTGCGCGCCCACCTCGACGCTGCCGGCGTTCCACCTCGAAGAAAGCGACATGGATGCCCGCACAACTCGTTATTCGCTAGTGTGGCCACAGAGATCGGCCGTCAAAAAAACCCGCTGCGTGTTCCTGACCGTCTAGCAGCAGGCGCTCGATCATTGGTCTGGAGCGGTCCAGCTTTGAGGGATAGTCTAGGTCGCCCTCGAGTTCGATGACTCGGATGTTGATAGGTTTGTAGCGTACGCCGAGTGAGGGATGCTCGGCAAGCAGCTCATTGATTTTCGTAATGAAGTACAATTCCTGACTGAGCGCCAGGTTGCCAGACAGCTCATTCCGGCGGTCGATAATCTCTGGCATCGCCCGTGGCTCGCGTTGCCGCTGCTGCGGGTTGATCTGCACCACCCAGATTTCGTCTGGCCGCTCCGGCAACTCGGTGAATTCGCGCACAGGCGGATTGCGGCTGAAGAGCCCATCCCAGAAGAGAGTGCCGTGGGCCTCAACGGCACGGAAGAGCGGAGGAACCGCGGCCGAAGCGATCAGCTCATCATAAGTCAATCTCTCACCCTCAAACGCCACTCCGAGGCCGCGGGTAATGTCCGTGGCCCCAATCAGGAGCTTTGGCCTCGCGCGACGATGCGGCTCGCTCGGCAGCGACGCGAGGTCGAGGTGACGACTGAGAAGGTCGCGCAATCGTGGCTCGGCCACGGGACTATAAAGGTAAGGGCTGATCTCGGCGCTGACCGGGAGGCGTGCCGACGACACTGCCCAGAAATTAGCCACCGCATCAAGGATGTCATGCACCTCCAGGTCGCGCCAAAAGTCCATCAGGCGCCGCCGTGCCTCGTCCGCCCCTCCGCCGATCAAGCCAGACCACACCAACGCAGCGCACATCGCCCCGCCCGACGTCCCACTCAAGGCAAGAAGCTGATAACGATCACGAAACTCAGGCGCCAGCAGCGCACTCAGCACACCGGCTGCAAACGCAGCATGGCTTCCCCCGCCTTGGCAGGCTATCGCGATTTTAGGAGCCAGCGACATGAAAACACAACTCTCTTCAAGTTTGTCAACTTACGTGCCCGCGATAGTAGCGGCGGTGCTCGTCGAAGACTAGTGTCGCTTTGCATTTAATCGCAAGACTCTGCCTGCAAGATGCAGATTGAACTAAGCCGCTAGTCGCGGCAGTTGGTGCCCGCTTTGAGAGATGCCTCCTGTCTGAGAGGATTTGGGTGTTGCAAACCCACCCTTCAGACAGGAGATCCAGATGGCCGAGATGAGCCCTCTGCGTCGCCGGATGATCGAGGACATGACGGTCCGCAATCTTTCTCCGGCCACGCAGCAATCCTATCTTTATGCAGTCGCAAAGTTTAGCCGCCATTTTGGCCGATCGCCGGATCGGCTCGGCCTAGACGAGGTCCACGCCTTCCAGGTCCACCCTGTGTCTACGGGCATATCCTGGTCCGGATTGAACCAGATCGTCTGCGCACTCCGGTTCCTCTATGGCGTAACGCTCGGCCAGAATACGATCCCGGAGCATATTCCGTATGCGCGCGAGCCTCGCCAGTTGCCGGTTGTTCTTTCGAGCGACGAGGTGGTCGGATTTCTGCAAGCCGTCTCCAGCTTGAAGGCGCGGGTGCCTTTGACAACGGCTTATGCCGCCGGTCTCAGAGTCTCGGAGGTCTGTGGTCTTCG
Organism: Rhizobium sp. T1470; assembly: GCF_042140505.1. NCBI lineage: Bacteria > Pseudomonadati > Pseudomonadota > Alphaproteobacteria > Hyphomicrobiales > Rhizobiaceae > Rhizobium > Rhizobium sp. T1470. Next base: position 50,921 of record NZ_CP148093.1, on the reverse strand, counting down.
CGCCACCGCTATCGACAGCTCAAGGATGGTGATCCACATCACGCGTGGCAAAGGCGGCAAAGCCCGCTACGTCATACTGTCGCCGGAACTGCTCGGGATCCTGCGCAGCTATTGGCGCTTGGCGCGGCCCAAGGACATTCTGTTTCCTGGGCGCGATCCTGACAAGCCGATCGAGCCGTGGGTGCTGCATTCCGCCTGCCGTTCGGCGGTTGCGGCGGCGGGCCTTTCCAAGCACGTCACCGTCCATACGCTGCGGCATTCCTTTGCCACTCACCTGCTTGAGAACGGGACCGATATCCGCATCATCCAGGTCCTGCTCGGCCACGCCCACCTCTCGACAACAGCGCGCTATACGCAGGTCTCCACCGACACGATCCGGTCGACGGCCAGTCCGCTCGATCGGTTACGACTGGAGGTGACGCCGCCGGAATCGTAATCGGTTGCGCCCCACCTTCGAAGGGCATCGTCAACTTAACGGAATGTGGAATTCGATGTGCGATGAAGGTTCATGACAGACCGTGATCCACTCTATCGTCGACATCGCTTTCCCGCTGAAGTTATTGCCCACGCCGTGTGGCTCTATTTCCGTTTCCCTCTGAGCCTGCGAATGGTCGAGGACTTGCTGGCTGCCCGTGGGATCATTGTCTCGCACCAGACCGTCCGGCTGTGGGCGGAGAAATTCGGCCGCACCTTTGCCAACGAGATCCGTCGTCGATCATCCGGTCGGCTTGGGGACAAGTGGCATCTCGATGAAGCCGTTGTTTCAATCCGCGGCAAGAAGCATTGGCTGTGGCGCGCAGTTGATCAGGACGGTTTTCGTCTTGGAGGTTCTCGTACAAAGCCGCCGAAATGCAAAGGCCGCCAAGCGCCTGATGCGCAAGCTCTTGAAGGGTCAGGGACGGTCGCCGCGTGCGATGATCACCGACAAGCTGCAGTCCTACGGCGCAGCAAAGCGAGAGATCATGCCGAGTGTAGAGCATCGCTGCCACAAAGGGTTGAATAATCGGGCGGAGAATTCTCACCAACCAGTCCGGCGGCGAGAGCGGATCATGAAGCGCTTCAAGTCACAGCGACATCTACAACGCTTCGTCTCCATCCATGATCCGATCGCCAACCTATTTCAAATCCCGCGCCACGACATCTCCTCCGGCCACCATCGCGAACTGCGCACGGCGGCGATGAGCCTGTGGGCGAAAATTGCCCGAGCATGAGAGATATCTGCGGATGGCGTCTTTCGCTGGCCTTTCATCCGTTAAGTTTACGATGCCTTTGGCACATCAGTTAATCTACCAACCACCTTCCGCGTGCGGGACGCGAATCCCCTCCCAGAAAGCGACGATGCCAAAATCCGCGATCTATGGTTTCATAAAGAGGGCGACGCCGCCAAAATCCGCTTTCCCGCCGCGGCTGGTTGAGGGCAGCAGAATAGATCGGCTTTGTCCTTGAATGAGAATACCTTTTGAAATGAGTTGCTTCTTCGGCAGCAGGGCAATCAAGGCCACCTCGAACTTGCGATTGACGTAACTTTGGATGCAGCAATGGAGCAGGGAAACACCCCAACAAAGTCAGACGTGCTGGCGGCCATGCAGGGCGGCGATTTCCCCGCATTGATGGCCAACGTTAAATTCTCCGACCTCCATTCGTTCGGCGCGATCATAGCAAAAATCCACAATGAAAGTGCTCGAGACGCGATCGCATTCTTCGATAATTTCGACTGGTCCGGCGTCGTTGCACGGTAAGCGGTGTCCTGATTACACTGGACCAAAAGTACAGTGCTCGCCTGTGAGATGAGCGGTGTTCAACGCCATGGCAACTTAGTGGTCATCGCAGTCAATCTGCATATTCGGGTAGGCGCAGGATACGTGTAAAAACCGGTCACAGGCATTTGATGTCTATCTTCTGAGCTGAGATCTTCGACGCCGAGTTCTGTCCAGATCCACCCGAAATCGTACGTGGCCATGGGGTCTTGCGGGTCTGGTCCGGACGATGATCGCATTTCGAGATATTTAAGCCATTCGGCGACTTTCTGGCGGCCAGCTTTGGTGCGGGCTGCGGCGCGCGGCGATAGCTCGCCGAGCATTCCGACGGGCTCGTTGAGGATAGTGCGATATTGTTTGTCGAGCATGGCGTGGACGAGCGGAGTTGCGACTTCCGGGGGGATATCGTCTGCCGATGGCTTTCTGCCCTGATGCGCGGCTTTCAGCTGTTCGATGGTCTGGATGGTGGTGAGCGGTGCGCGAACCATTTTGCCGAGGATATTTTGCACCATCTCGCGGCCTCTTTGCGCCCGCTGGGCGGAGTTGACCATGAGGACGAGAAAGCGTCCCTTGATTTCGAGGTTACCGAGGACGGGCGTGCCGTCTTCCATGGTGACGCCGGCGACCAGAGCGTCCTGGTGGACAGGCTTTGCTGCGCCTTTGGTTGGCGGGCGGCCGAGCCAATTCCAGAACGTCGGGTTCTCCTGGCGCAGGTCGGCGACCCCGGCGAAGCGCTCGGCGATGTCTTTTTCGGTGATGCCGGTTTCGAGGGGAAATCGCACCTCATGAAACACGATGTCGTCGCCATCGCTGTTGCAGACGAGCGGCTGGTTGTCGCCGAGCATCCTGGGCAAGGTATCGAACAGCCAGGCGTGAGTGAACAGAGGGGCTGCCAGACGCAGGGTGTCGTCATCGAGGATCCGTTTTTTGCGCGATCGCGTCTTGCCGGCCATTTCCTTCAGCCCTTCGAGCAGGGCTTCCGATGCTTCCGGTGAATAGGGTAGCAGGCCACCGGTTATGACGTTCGTGCCGCCGACATGGACGATACGTGCGGCGATCTTTTCCCATTGCCGCAAGGTCTGGGTCGCGGTTCCTTCGTTAACGGTCACAGGGTCGCCACCACGCAGGAGATCGCGCGCCAGAAAAGATTTGCCGGGTATGATCTCGCTGACCTCGTAGAGGCTAATGACGGAGGTGCTGATTGCCTTCAGATAGGCCTTGCTGCGCGCGGTTTCCTTGAAGCCGCGGCTCTTGAGATAGGTATCGACGAAGGTCCGGCCGTCCGGTTCAAAGGCCTGGGTGAGGAAATCCTCGAATGCGCATCGCCAAAGGGTCATGGCCCAATGGTCGCCGATAGTCTCGCCGATCTCGTCGTGATCGAGGTCGAATGCGTCCATGACGGGCCAGAAATGGTCGCCCATCACCTCCTCGAACTGAAGAGCCCAGTCGTCCCGACCGAGGAATTTAACGAGGTCGCTCAGGTTAAAATGGTTTGCGTTCATGGATGAGTCTCCAGAGCCGGGGATATGCTGTCTTGATTGCGTGATCGGGCCTGCCTGACGATCTCGCCGATGCGGCCGCGGCTGGCCCGGCCCTCGACGGCTGCCTGTATCTTGCGAATGCTGAGATCGGTGGATGTAGCGAGTGTTTCGATTTCTTTGATCACACGGGCAGGCAGCCTTGGCCGGCCAAGAGGCTTGCCGCGCGCGCGAGCCGCCTGCATTCCGGCGGTGACGCGCTCACTGATCAGGGATGATTCCAGTTCGGCCATGGCGCCGATGATGGTGAACATCGCCCGTCCCATGGGACTTGCCGTGTCGATCTGGTCCTGCACGCTGATGAAGCGCACGGCGAGATGGTCGAATTCTTCGAGCGCTGTCAGGAGATGGCGGGTCGAGCGGGCGAAACGGTCGAACTTCCAGACCAGAACGCAGTCAAGTTCGCGGTTACGGGCGCGGGTCATCAGGGCGTTGAGCCGGGGGCGTCCCTCGCGGCGGCCGGAAACGGCGATATCGCAATATTCGCCGACAATGGTGAGACCGGCGCGCTCGGCATAGGCACGCAGTCCGTCATATTGCAGGTCCGGCTTCTGGTCGGGTGTGGAGACGCGCAGATAGATTGCCGCATGGTTCTGCTGCGGTGTGGGTGCCGTGCTTCGGCGTCCTTTAATGTATTCCTTTTTGGACGGTGGGTCGCTATGTCCCGAAGCCTTCATTTTGCGCACTTTTTTCCACCCCTCCGGCGAACCCTTTTCTGGACATCTTATGACAGCGATCGACCGCACCGCCTACCCGCATTCCGGGGAGCGCCTCACCCGGGCAGAACTGGAGCACCGGTACAGCCTGAGCGAAGCCGATCTCGTCTTCATCCGCAGCAGGGCACGCGGTGCTTCCGGCCGTCTGACATTGGCTGTCTTGCTGAAGGCGCGCCAGGAGCTCGGTTTCTTTCCGGCCCCTGCTGATCTCCACGGCGAAACGATCGCCCATCTGGCATCGCAGCTGGGTTTGGCTGATCCGTCGGTATCGGTCGTTGAAGATGCCGACGACAAGACACTTTACCGGTATCGAACGGCGGTCCGCGCCTTTCTCGATGTTGTGCCTTATGACGAGAGAGGTGAGGATCTGTTGACGGGCGCGATCACGGAAGCGGCGGCAACGATGAGCGATCCGGCTGATCTGATCAATCTGGCGATCGAGGTTCTGGGCAAGGCCTCGATCGACTTGCCGGCCTTCAGCACGCTCGACCGACTCGCCAATCACCTGCGCACGAAGGTTCATACGACGATCTATGCCCGGATCGCGGAACGTCTGGGCAAGGAGGATGCCGCCTTGCTGGATGGATTGCTGGTCGTGGCATCCGGTGCTGTGACAACCAGCTTCAATCGCCTCAAGCACGCCCCGGGTCCGGCGCGCCCGGAAACGATCAAGCTCTGGACGGAGCGGCTTGGATGGCTGACCGGCATGCTCGATCCCGATCCTCTCCTTCAGGAGATTGCCCACACCAAGCGCCGTCAGTTCGCCGCCGAGGCCCGCAGCATGGAGGTGAGCGATCTTCTCGATATCAGCCGGCCAGGCAAGCGCCATACTCTTCTTCTTTGCCTGATCCAACAGGCTCGCGCGCAGTGTCGCGACGAATTGATCGAAATGCTGTTGCGCCGTGTCCGTAAAACCCAGAATGCTGCCAGGGAAAAGCTGAAATCCCTGCTGGACCAGCACCGGGAGATCGAAGAGAAACTGATCATGGTCTTGGGGCAGGTGCTGGAGAACACCAGGCAGAGCGAAACCGACATGGAGGTTGGCCGTCGCATCAGAGCCGTACTGGCGGAGCGTGGCGGCCTCGATCTTCTGTCGGAGCAATGCGAGACCGTCTCGGCCTTTCACCATAACAACGACCTGCCGCTCCTGTGGCCGATCCATGCCAAGGTTCGTGCTTTGCTGTTCAGGCTGCTCGAACTGATGGACATCAGGTCGACGACACAGGAACTCAGCCTTCTGGAAGCGCTGGGCATTGTTATCGACAGCAGGAGCGCCCGCCGCGACGAACTGGCCTATGCTATCGACCTGTCGTTCGCCTCTCAGCGATGGCAGAGCTTTGTGGTGAGGCGGCGCAAAGCGGGCGTCATGCTCGATCGGCGTGCCCTCGAAGTCTGTGTGTTCATCCATCTAGTACCGCGCCACAGAGATTATGACGGGTTGGGTTATCGTAGAATGGGCAAGTCTTCTGGTGGGATGAGAAGTTGGATGCTGCGTGCTGCGCCTGGCACGCGGGATATAAATCCTGCCTTCTCGAGGGTCAGCACCATCTGGTGAACAGACGGAGCCGTAACGGCGAAGTGGCGACGCATGTCGGCTTCGGCCGGAGGCTGTTTGAAGATGCGGCTGTAGGCGTAGATGAAGGCCAGGTACTGGCCTTGGACTTGCGTAAGGCCATGTCTTGCCGTTGCGGCTTGCGGGTCAAGTGAGGGACTCATTTTCGGATTCATCTGCGTCTCCGCGCTGAAGGAGGTGTCGATGAATATAAAGTTTCACGTAGAGCTTAGCCAATCGGAACGTGATCAACTGGCCGTTTTGTTGAGCGGGGGACGCCATGCGTCGCGCAAGATCAAGCGCGCCCAGATCCTGGTGGCGGCGGACGAAGGCTTCAGCGACGAGGTGATCGCGGCAACCTTGAACGTCAGCGGATCGACGATTTACCGGACCAAGCGCCGGTTTGTGGAAGCCAATCTGGAAGGCGCGCTCAGTGAAGAACCGCGCCCGGGTGTTGAGCGCAAGCTATCGAGCAAGGAGGAGGCGCTGTTGGTGGCGACCGCCTGCTCAAAGCCGCCGCCCGGGCGAGCCCGCTGGACCCTGGAGCTTCTGGCCGATGAGATGGTCCGACTCACCGATCATGACGAGTTGTCCTCGGAGACCGTACGTCGCCGGCTGGCTGAGAATCATCTCAAACCTTGGCGCAAAGACATGTGGTGCATCCCAAAGCTCGATGGGGAATACGTCGCGCGCATGGAGGATGTTCTCGACCTCTACGCAGAGACGCCTGATCCACAAAGGCCCGTGGTCTGCTTCGACGAGAGCCCGACCCAACTCATCGGCGAAGTGCGCGAGCCCATTGCGGCCAAGCCTGGCCAGCTTGAACGCTACGACTGCGAGTATCGCCGAAACGGCACGGTCAATCTGTTTGTCTTCATGGACGCCCACCAGCCCTGGCGCAGGGTGAAGGTCACCGATCGGCGAACCAACCAAGACTTCGCCCAGTGCATGCGCGAACTGGTCGACGTCGATTATCCCGACGCCCCGATCATCCGCGTGGTGATGGACAACCTCTCCACCCATTCCGCCGGGGCGCTTTACGACGCATTTCCAGCCCCGGAGGCTCGAAGGGTGCTGAAGCGACTGGAGTTCCACCACACGCCCAAGCACGCCAGTTGGCTCAACATGGTCGAGATCGAGATCGGTGTCCTGCGCAGCCAATGCCTCGACCGTCGTATCGACAATAAAGACACCATAATCGCCGAAGTCGCAGCCTGGGAGCAGCAACGCAACGCTAATGGCGCAAAGATCCAATGGATGTTCACAACCGAAAAAGCCCGCCAAAAGCTCCGCAAAGCTTACCCCGTCAAAGAGTCATAATCTCTGTGGCGCGGCACTAGCCGATGCGCTGCAAGCTGGCGATGTCTTTGTCGTCGGCGCGGAGACCTTTGATGATTACCGCCGTCAGCTCTTGTCCTGGTCGGACTGTGAAGCACGTCTGGCTGATTATTGCGCCGATCTTGGATTGCCGCATTCTGGCGAGGCATTTGCCGCATGGATGAAAGAACAACTGATGGCCGCCACCGCCGCTGTGGATGCTGGCTTTCCGGAAAATATGGAACTGAGCATTGATGCCGGCGGCGTGCCACACCTGAAGCAACAGAAGGCTTCCAGCCGGCCGGAGGGTCTTATGATCTTCGAAGCCTAAATCCATGCCCGCATACGCGAGCGACACCTGCTCGATATTCTGAAGGACAGCACCAGCTGGACCGCGTTTACCCGCCACTTCGATCCGCCATCGGGAGCCGACCCGAAGGTGGCAAGGGCGCTTCAGCGCTATATCCTTACCGTGTTCGGCTATGGCTGCAATCTCGGCCCGGTTCAGACTGCCCGTCATGCGGTCGGCATCGCCAGCGCCGACACCCTGCGCCGGCTCAATGCCCAGCATATCGACACGGCCAAGCTCGAAGCCGCAATGACGGACCTGATCAATGCCTATGACCGTTTCGAGCGGGACTGTCAGGAATTCTGTGCGGGGGGCCATGATGATGAAAAGGAGAGAATCATCACATGGCTATCGAAAAAGAACTTCTGGACCAGCTTCTTGCGGGACGTGATCCGTCCGAGGTTTTCGGCAAGGACGGCTTGCTGGATGACCTGAAGAGGGCGCTTTCGGAGCGCATTCTCAATGCCGAGCTAGACGAGCATTTCGATGTTGAGCGTAGCGAGGGGACCTGTGCCAACCGGCGCAATGGCTCCTCGAGGAAGACAGTTTTGACCGGAACGTCGAAAATGACGCTGGCCATTCCGCGCGACCGGGCCGGCACGTTCGACCCGAAGCTGATCGCCAAATACCAGCGCCGCTTTCCCGATTTCGACGACAAGATCATCTCCATGTACGCCCGCGGCATGACGGTGCGGGAGATCGAGGGTCATCTCGAAGAAATCTACGGCATCGAAGTATCGCCAGACCTAATCTCGGCGGTGACCGATACCGTTCTGGAGGCAGTTGGTGAGTGGCAGAATCGTCCGCTTGAGCTGTGCTATCCCCTTGTGTTCTTCGACGCCATCCGGGTCAAAATCCGGGACGAAGGTTTCGTTCGCAACAAGGCCGTCTATGTCGCACTCGCTATTCTTGCGGACGGCACCAAGGAAATCCTCGGGCTATGGATCGAGCAGACGGAAGGGGCAAAGTTCTGGCTGCGGGTGATGAACGAACTGAAGAGCCGTGGCTGCCAGGACATCCTGATCGCTGTGGTCGATGGCCTGAAGGGCTTTCCCGAAGCCATCAGTGCCGTCTTTCCCCAAACGATCGTGCAGACTTGCATTGTCCACCTGATCCGGCATTCCTTGGAGTTCGTTTCCTACAAGGATAGAAAGCCCGTCATGCCGGCGCTGACAGCCATCTACCGTGCCAGAGATGCCGAGGCGGGCCTGAAGGCACTGGAGGCCTTCGAGGAAGGCTACTGGGGCCAGAAATACCCTGCCATCTCTCAAAGTTGGCGGCGCAATTGGGAACACGTCGTTCCCTTCTTCGCCTTCCCGGAAGGTGTCCGCCGCATCATTTACACCACGAACGCCATAGAGGCCTTGAACTCGAAACTTCGCCGGGCCGTGCGCTCGCGTGGGCATTTCCCTGGTGACGAAGCCGCCATGAAGCTGCTATATCTGGTGCTCAAGAACGCCGCAGAGCAATGGAAGCGCGCGCCGCGGGAATGGCAAAGACACAGTTCGCCGTCATCTTCGGCGAGCGGTTCTTCAACTAATGAACCGGCCCCCCGCACAGAATTCCTGACAGTCCCGTCATGATCACCGACAAGCTCCGGTCCTATGATGCCGCCAGGCGCGACCTCATGCCCGGTGTCGAACACCGGTCGCACAAAGGCCTCAATAATCGAGCGGAAAATTCGCACCAGCCGACCCGACGACGCGAAAGGACCATGAAACGCTTCAAGTCGGCACGCCAGCTTCAGCGGTTCGTTTCCATCCATGATCCGATTGCCAACCTGTTCCACTTTCCCCGCAATACGCTGTCATCGGCTCAACATCGAGACCTGCGTAACGCCGCCATGCAAATCTGGAACAAAATCGCGTGTGTCGCCGCAGCCTGACAGCCGTCCCGGCCAGCTATCGCTGCATCAATCCGCTGATAACTTTACAGTGCCCATTCAAGTGTGGTCCCCGATTCAGGTCAATAGGTTTTCACCGAAACGACCTACGGTCAACGACAATACAGTCGCTGCGATAGCAGATTTTTATGCTGTCGTCGTCTCGCGAGACGGCTTCGGCAGTAACCGATTCCTGTGAATTCCCCTGCCTCTCCCGAGACTCTTGCGAAATTCTGCGCTAACCTTTCATTAACGTCTGATAGGACAAGGCGCATGAACACGATCGGCACCGACCAACTGGAACCCAACCGCTTCTACTGGGCTCGCCGTCTGCCGGCAAAAGGTACGTCGATCTCCGAGCCTAGTGATATCGAGGTTGTCCAGATCTCGACGGTGTTCGGCGCAGCCTGCGAGTTCTGGACGGTCGCGGTGGTGGGCAGCGACGAACGTTTCGATCTCTCCGCCTTCGAATTCTTTCAGAAGGTCCCCTCCCCGCCGATCGCCGAGGCTCGCCGCCCGAATTTGGTAAGCGGGGCAAAATCGGTGGCAACATTTTAGTACTCTCTTATGAAAAGTGTGCATAAGCCGCCGCGTGGAATCCTGTTGGTCGGCGCAGGGATTCCTAAAACGCGGCAAATCATGATTCGCTCCGGGGATGGCAAAGAAGCGGCTTCCCTCACCCGAGCATGCCGACACGCTTTCACTGAATGCGTTACGCAGTCTGGTGACGGGTTTGCTAGAACGGTCGCAGCAGTCGGAAGCCCGACTCGGGAAGCTCGAGGCCGACAACATCCAGCTGCGGGAGGGAAACGCTGCCCTTCGGCTGGACAACACCCGCCTGACACTCGAGAACCAGCTTTTGCGCGACGAGATCGCCCGACTGAAGAACCTGCCGCCGCGCCCGCCGTTTCGCTCCTCCGGCATGGACAAGGCAACCGACAGCAAGCCAGGCGATAAGCAGCCATCGAAGAGAAAGCCACGTGGCCCGAAGCTGGACGTAAAGCGGGTGAGCGGGCAGGAGATCCTGCGCGTCAATGCACCGGCCGGCTCACGCTTCAAGGGGTACAAAAGCATCTATGTTCGCGACCTGGTTCTCAAGGCGGAGCTCGTGCATTACCGTCGCGAATGCTGGGTGACGCCGGATGGAAAGACGGTACTGGCAGCCTTGCCGGCGGGGATCATCGGTGGCTATGGCGCCAATCTCAGGCGGCTGTGCCTGATGTTGCATGCACAAGGACAGGTCACGACGGCGCGTCTGACGACATTGCTCAATGACATTGGTATCGACATCTCAAAACGCCAGATCGTACGGCTTTTGACCCGGCAGCTGGATGGCTTTGTTGCCGAGGACGCGGCGGTGTTGCATGCCGGCCTGGTGTCGTCGTCTTATGTCACCGTCGACGACACCGGCGCCCGACATTCCCATAATCCATGTTACGCCACACACATCGGCGGCCCGAATTTTACTGTCTTTCGCACCACAAAATCGAAGTCCCGCCTGAATTTCCTGTCGCTACTGCGCGGCGGCTACCAGGATTATGTGCTGAACGATGCCGCGTTCGATTACCTGAAAGAACGCCGTGCGGATGCGGCCACTACTGCCGGACTTCGCGCTCTTGAGCCGCAGCGCTTCTGCAACGAGGTGCCATTCATGGCCCATCTGGCCGACAAGGGTATCGACATCTTTGATCGCCAGGAGATTGGCACGCTTGCCGAGGCCGGCCTCTGGGGCGCCATCCGCCATCATGGCCTGGTCGGCAACATGGTGATCGTGTCCGACGACGCCGGCCAGTTCCGAGTCGGCAATCACGCCCTGTGCTGGGTGCATGGCGAGCGCCTTCTGCAGAAGCTGATGCCGGCGACCGCGAAGGAGGAACGGCTGCTCACGATGGTCCGCGATCTCGTGTGGCGCTTTTACAAGGCGCTGAAAGCCTACAAGCAGAATCCTTCCCCTCAGTCCGCACCCGCGTTTCGACGACGGTTCGACAGGATCTTTACCCAGCGCACCGGTTATGAGGCCCTCGACAGGTTGCTCGAACGGCTGCATCGACGAAAGAATGAGCTGCTGAAGGTCCTCGAACATCCCGATATTCCGTTGCACACCAATGCATCGGAGAATGACCTGCGAGCGTTTGTCACGAAGCGGAAGATCTCCGGCGGTACGATGAGCGAGGATGGTCGTGTTGCGCGCGATGTCATGCTTGGTTTGATGAAGACGTGCCAGAAGTTGGGGCTTTCCTTCTACCACTTCCTTGGGGACCGGCTCGGCATTGGCACCATAGGTCACACGATCCCGCCGCTGCCGGCGATCATTCTCGCCAGGGCCTAAACACCGGAGCCGCACGGCTCGGCCGCATTCAGCGACGTTGCCCAACGATCCGGCAGTGCCACCAAATCTGCTCCACGTACCCCGAATTTGACCATTGTTTCCGCCGGGTCGCGGCAGTTAGGCCATTGTATTATAGGCTACTAGAGCGCCTAACGGCATTTAACTAGACCTTTGCTTCCGCAACCAACCATGAGCCACAGCTGACATTTTAACCATCGATAAGTACTGGTTATCGATGGTGATTGATTTCAGCCCGCAAATCACCCATGTCAGTCGTCCTGGATGACCGGAAACGCTTGGTATTCCGGCCTTTCGAGCAGATTTCGGCGAGGTTCGGCGGCAACGTCTCTGCTCTGCAGGCCACTTACAGCGGCCCTCCCTGCCGATGAGCTGCAGATTCCTCCATCATCTTTTCGCTCAAACGAGCTTTCATGCTCTCCCTCTTCTCCGATCCCCTTATTTTCAGGCATTTTGGCCCAATGACCTCATAGCTGTTCAAAAACGACAGCCAATCGAACAAAAGAAGAACGCAATTATCTCTTTGTCGAGAACTCCCGAACACGCCCCCAGAAGCCTTCCTTGCGTCGATGCTTGTCCTGTAGCGATGCCAGGAAGGCGGCATGATCCCCAAGATTGGCGTAGTCCGGAATTGCACTGTGCAGCGATTGGCACTCCGCGAGATGGCGGGCGGCATGACGGTATCGGGTCGACTTTGCGCGGTCCAACGTGTCACTGATCATAGCGCGTCGCAGCAGCACGGCGGCGAGCGGATAGGCTCCTTCGAGGGTTCGTGCGGCTGGATCCAACAGATAATAGGCATTGCCATCGATCTCAGTATGGCGTTGGAGGATGAGTTTGGCGGCTTGCTCATGCGCCGGCCATTCGATGAGAAAATCCAATGCCGACACCATATTGGGGAAGGTCAACGCATGGGTTAGAGCTTTTTCTTCGGCGATGACATCGTCGAAGTCAGCAAGCCGCTTCAGATAGTCTCGCAGACGGTCACGGAGAAGGTGCTTTTCAAAGCTGTCCCAACGAATCTGCTGTGCCTTTTCAGGCTCGCCTGTCGCGTCGAGCACATCGATATACACGTCCTCCCATTCGGAGTGACCAAAATAACTATGGTATCCATCAATCCAGAGATCATGAGTGGCGGCGACCCTCGGTGTCTGCCGCGCTTTCAGCGGGGTAAGAGCAATGAAAGCGTCAACGTCGTTCTCGCCATCGGCTATTTCCTGCAGGGTCCGCGCAATGGCGGGCGCCCGATGATCGTATTCGCCATTTCTTCGCGGGAGTCGATCAAGGGCGTCATGAAGCCTGGCTTTCAAATGATCGATGCCCTCTTTGCTCAGCGCCGGCATGATGGCGGGGATCAATCGGTCATATTCGCCGTAATGATTGTTGGTAACGGCGTCGAACGTCTGCTTGGCAAGCAGCAGCGGCTTTGGCTTGGCCTTGATGGCGACCCCTCCCAATTCATGACCGGCCTGCCGAAAGATCTCGCCAACGATGCCATTGCTGTCATCGACCCGATTGATGACCGGTCCCGCGAGGGCCATGAAGCGCCACATTAATTCAAGGGCCAAATCGGGTCTGGTTTTCGCAACGCGTTCGGTGATCATCTCGCGTTGCAGATCCAGGTCCTTCTCGAAAGCTTTCCGTTTCTGCCAATCGATAAAGGACGAGGCGTTTTTGATCGATGTCAGTCGCTTGCCGATCTCGGCAGCAAGTTCGTCTTCACCATCCTGTTCGGCAATCTCCAGCCGCAGACGCCGTTTAATATCACGATCTTCCTCCGCGAGCGCGAGAAGAATTTCCGCCAAGCGCTCGGCTCCGAGCGCAATGAGGTTCTTGGTGGTAACGGTTTTGCGCGTCGCCATGGTTATGCTCCCCACAGCCCGTCAAATCGCCTAGCGGCGACACGGGTGTAATGGGCGGTGTGCTTGGGGTCGCGATGGCAGAGATAATCCTGGATGAGACGCAGATCGTAGCCGCGATTGGCGAGCGAGAACCCGCAGGAATGCCGAAGCATATGGGGATGAACATTCGCCAGGTCGGCCCGCGTGGCGGCTGCGGCGATGATGTAGTTGACGGCCTGACGGGTGAACGGCTGGCTGCGCTCGGAGACGAAGAGCCACGGCAGATGATCGCGGCGCGCGACCAGCCAGCGTTTGATGCCACGCAGTTCATCGCCGGCGATCGGATGTTCGACGGACAATCCGTTCTTGAGGCGCGGGATCCAGATGCGTGCCTGTTTCAGGTTCACATCTTCGAGGCGCAGCGCGATTGCCTCGCTGACGCGCAGACCGTGGCGGTACATCATCTGGATGAGCAGGTGGTCGCGGCCGCCGTGACGGGATTTGCGGGCCGCTTCGAGCAGTGAAGCGATATCGGCCTCGCCGAGGAAATCCTTGCGACGTGCATGGCCGCCGGCGGCCAGCACCACATCACTCTTTACAATTCGCCGGTTGGCGATGTGCCTAGGGCGTAGCACGGCGCGATGTTTTCCTTGACCCGGATCCCGCCACTCTTCACAGAATGCGCTTTCTGTAAAGAGTTGGCTACGCGGCCGCCTTCATGCCGAAATCAATCCTCCGCTCCAGGTCGACCTCGAAGCGTCCATAGGGGTTGACGTGCGCATAGCTGAGCGGAGTCAAGCCGCGGTGGTCTTCCGCCGTCATGCGCGCCGCCCAGACCGGATTGCCCAGAACCGATTGCAGCATCCGTGTGTTGACGTAAACAAGGCAGTTCTGGAGAAGGTGCAGCGCCAGCACCGAGATTTCCTGATCCTCCAGCCGGTTGGTCGCCACCTCGCCGCCCTTGCCGAAAAAGACAAAGCTGTTGGCGCTGTTCCAGTTCTCGACCACGTTCAGGTTTTCGTGGATTTCCTGCCGCAATGCCTCCATGCGCAAATAGCGGCACAGGAAGATCGTCTTGATCGCCCGTCCCAGTTCGGCGAGAGCCTTGTACGTGGGGTGCATGATCTCCGATCGCGCGAAGCGGCGCAGGATCGCTTCGGCATCGGCGATGCCGCGATGCATGGCGACGGCGTGCTTCACCATTTCGTCGTATTGCCGCTCGACACTGGCCCAGTCGATGACGTCTGAGAGGATCCCCATCAAATTCGGCAGCTCACCCTTCATGCCGGGACGCGGCAGGCACAGTTTCTGGCGCGCGATCGCCTTCAGACGCGGCGCCAGTTCAAAGCCGAGCAGCTTGCAGAAAGCGAACGCCACCTCGCTTTGACCGTGGCTGTCAACATACTGACGGCGAATCTCCAGGTCGGTGCAGTGGCGCAGCACGCCCTCGATCATGGCGGCGACCTCCGATGACGAGCAACGCTTGAGCTGCGAGTAGATGCAGGTCGAACGCTTCTCGACATGCCAGTAGATCATCACACCGCGACCGCCATAGCGGATATGCCATTCCGTCATCAGGTTGCGGTCCCAGGCGCCGAATTTCTTCGAGTCCGACGCGCACGCCGTGCCGACGTCACCCCAGATCATCGGATTACGGATCGCCAGGGTCGCGTTGGCCACGCGCCGCGCGGCGTCGCGCAGGGCTTCCACATGGATAAAACGCCGGTGGACATGAAGCAACTCTTTATAGCTTACGTCCTCTACGCCGGCGCTGACGCGCTTGAGCCCGGCATTGGTTCCAAGCCCGTACAGGCAAAGCAGAAGCCTGCGTTGCAGCGTAGCGGGATCAAGCGCCACGCGCTCGCCCGATGTCTTGAAGGCGTCGAGGAACCCGGTGTCGAGCGCGGCTTCCTTGAGAAGATCGAGCAAGGCCACCATTGGCCAGCGCCGTGCGACCTCCGCCTTCACCGCCGTCAGGCCGGGCGGTTCGGGTTGCGGCGGCGTTGGCGAAACGGAAACCCGGTTCGCCCCGCGCCAGAGAATGCGGACGCTTCGGTTGCCCGGCAACTCGGCGTTAAGGCGGCGCAATTCTTCCTCCATTTCCGTCTTGAGCGCGGCGGTGAAGGCGCGAGCATCCATCGACAGACCCAGATCGGCGTAATATTCGACCCGGCGACGGTCGAAATCCTTCGGCAAATCATCGTCCGGATTGCGGTGCCGATCGGCGCCAACCACCCAGATCTCCTTGGCCCGGATGCGCTCGCGCAACGCCTGCAGTACGCAAAGCTCGTAGTCGATCAGGTTGATCCGCCCGTCGCCCGCCATCACGAAATCGCGCCATTTGACCGGAATCACACCGTCAATCGGAACGCCGTTGCCGACGCTGAGCAACCGGCGGCCCTCGCGCCGCGCGCGGCGAATCCATGCCAACGCATTCAGAACGGGCCGGTGCGCAGCATTGTTCGAACGAAACTCCAAAACCTCCAGGAGCGGGGGAAGCATGCGCCGGTAGTGGCTGGCATAGGAGCCGCGCATCGTGTGATGAATCCGCTGGTCCCAGGCGCCCCGGGACTTGTATTCCGCCATAATCGCCTTGAGCTTCGTCTCCCCGGCCACGGGGAAGATCACATTGCGCACGGTACCGTCCGGATTTCCAGTTGCCGCCTCGGCAATGTCGGCCAGAAGCCGGTCCTTGCCAACAACGCGTTCAATATCGCGTGCGAGCGCCGCCGTTGTCCTGCGCTCGGCGGTCACCCCGATCTTGTGAACCGTCTCAAGCAGAAGATCGACCAGCCCATCGGTGATCTCCGCCTCGCGCGCCATCAGAAAAACCGCGTACATGCCCAACCGACGCGCTTGCGCATGCCGCCGTATCTCCCAGGCCGTCTCCTGCGCGACCCGGCGGCGAAAGCGCTCAATGACTGGTGCGCCGACCTCGGTGAGAATGCCGCGTGGCAGCCCCAGCCGGCGCACGAACGACAGGCGGGCCGCGGCCTTAAGGAGGCTATCCAGGGCAATCCGACCGGGATCGGCCTTGAGCGCAGAAAACCCGGCCAGCGCGTCTGGATCGCTCAGCGATGCCTCCATCCGCTCGATCGATTCCGGAGCAAGGGACGCCGTAATCTGTTTCAGAAGCCCTTCTTCGAAACGCCGTCTGGCCGAGCGGACCAGGCGTTGCGATGCAGATTTGCTTGGCGGCTGAATTTTGCGGGCCCAGCACCAGCGGTCGATCGGCTCAATCGTCGCCTCCAGCGCCGCACCGGATGGACAGACCTCCGTTTCGAGCCAGCGACGCAGCGCCTCAAGGTCGGGCGCTTCAAGCGTGCGGAAACCGAGAAAGTCCTGGATTTCCGCGCGGTGTCGCTGGCCATTGCGGCCTGACCAATCATAATCGATCAGTTCCGCCACAGGGCGCCCAAGCTGATCGCCAAGGTAGCATCCTGCCGCGTCGGGAATCTCTGCCGCCGATGCCGGAAACCGTCCCGCTAGCTGGTAGAATTTCAACTGCGCCGCGAAGCCGAGCCGCAATGCCTCCGATTTGGCCTCGATCCGCGCCAGCTCTTCAAACCCAAGGCTCCAGTGTTCCGCGAGTTCTTGTCTGCTCCAAGTCCGGCCCATCGGCGCGCCCTCGTTCGAGTATTCATCAGCGCCATCCTACCCAGACCTTTGGCCGGAGTTGCTGGGATGTTCCTTTCGTTGTCGTTTTTCAACAGCTATGAGGTCATTGGGCCATTTTGGCCGCAGACGGCCACCAGAGCGCGTTTCATGTTGGTTATGACCGTATGCTCGTCCGACGCGGCTTTTCGAGTCTGACGGGGCTGCATTTATCCCATAAAACGCGCTTGCAACTGGTCATTTTCTCACGCATTCCTTATTTGTATAAAGCACCATAAAAGAACCGAAAAAACCGATGGCAAAACGACAATCCGCCGATCCGCCGCCCGCTCCTAAGCGCCTCATTGGTTACGCCCGGGTTTCGACCGACGATCAGGTACATGACGCACAGATGGACGAGCTGCGTGCCGCCGGCTGTGAGAGGATATTTCAGGAGCACGGCTCAGGCGCATCGCGGGTACGGCCGGTTCTGACAAGACTGCTCGGCGACCTCACCGCCGGCGACGTGCTGGTCGTCGTCCGGTTAGACCGCCTCGCCCGATCGGTCAGCCATCTCTTATCCGTAATCGAAGACCTCGAGGCGCGCGGCGTACACTTTCGGTCGATCCGCGATCCGATAGATACGTCCACGCCACAAGGGATGTTTTCACTCCAGGTCCTTGGTGCCGTCGCGCAGCTCGAGCGAGCGCTGATGGCTGAGCGAACCAAGGCCGGCATCAAGGCGGCAAAAGCCCGCGGCAAGCTTCCAGGCAATCCAGGCCTTCGGGAGAGGCGACCGGAAGCCATCAAGGCGGTCTCGAAGGCCCGGGAGAAACTCTATCTCGGCGAGCTGATCTCCTCTGCCCAGACCTGGCTCCCGACTGTTCGGCAACTTCGCCCAAAGCATAGCTGGGACAATGTCGTGCGGGTCCTCAATCGCAGAGGCCATGACTGGACGGTGGAAAGGCTACGCCGCGCCGTGCATCGCATGGTCCGCGAGAAGCTGGCCGAGCCTGAGCTATTAGTCCGCTCTCCGCGCCGCGCGCCAGAAGATCACCTCATGAAGCTCGTCGCAGCTATTGCCATTGCCGATCCCGGCCTATCACTGCGCGACATTGCCAGCCAGCTTGATCAGATGGGAGAGCGACCGGCGCGCGGCGGACGCAAATGGCAGCCATCATCCGTTCGTCACCTGCTGGATGAGGCGCATCGGTTTGGTCTCATCCGTCATTGAGGGCACGGAGCATCAACTTGCCGATTGCGCGGTTTCTCGCCCTGGCTGATTTTTGCGCAGAGATTTCCAGCCTTGGCTCTGGATGATGTCGCTGGCGAGCCTCCGGTTCGGATTCAGGACGGAGTTTCAAGGCTGAAGTCACCTGCGCTGGTAAAGGGGCGTGGGGGTCTTGGACGGTGGGCCCGAGCTCGAATTGCCGAAAGGCCTTTCGAGCGGAAGGCGGAAGTGGGGTGATTTTGGAGGTAAGCCCAAAGAACAGTTCCGCGATCGCCGCAATCGTCACCGCTCGCCATGCCAGTGAAAGGTTTGCCATTGGCGCCAAATCTTCAGTGACCGACGGTCGCTGGCCATAGGGCAGCGGTAGACCTAACGAGGTGATGTTAGGGCATCCCTTCCCGGGTCGGCAGCCACAGGAAGCGGCTTGCCGTAGCGATACGATCAAGTTCCAATCCGCCTTTGCGGATGGCCTCGCCGATCAGAGGCGCGACGTGCACCAAGTCTGCCTGGCCGCGACGCTGGAACCGCCGTGCCGAGACAACCGTATCGCAATGACGGCAAAACAGCCTGGCAACGCCGGCGGGTGTCTGCCGAAACTGAAACAGACCGCTGCGAAAACACCCAGCGCAGTAAATCTCGAGGCCTATTCCGTGCCGAGGACAGACCACTGCTTCGACGCATGCCCACGATCGCCGGCAATAATGGTCCCTCCCCTCTTCGGCATCCCCATCAAAGCACACCGGACAGACGCCTCTGTCCATGGGATCACTCGCGAAAGAGCTCTTGGGCCGCCCGGCGCTTTGCAGTGACAGTCGGTCCAGATCGGGTTTACGGATGCGGCAGGCGAGTGCCCAAAGCCGAGTTCGGTCTCGATCAGGATGGAAGTCGCAGCTGAAGAAATTTTGGTTCTGACCGCCACGCGACCCGGATATCCAGCTTTCAACTTGCTGGGGCGAGGTGGAATAATGGTTTGCGACCCGCCAGTGCCAACAACTGAGGAGTTCGTCGTCAAAAGGACGAGGTGCGACGGCCAGCAGCCGCACCTGTCTCATCAGCTTGCCGGCCGCTGTAGGCGGCGTTCCGATCGCCGCGCCATGGCAACCAGCGGCAGCACGAGGTTGTCACCGTCGAAACTGTCCAATGTGATTGCCTCCGCCCCAGTCCGGACGGCTTTGAAAGGCCTCGAACCGCTCCGCAAGCTGCGGATCCGTCAACAACGCTTGGCGGGCCAGATCCGTGCCGGCGCAAATCAGCGGAACTTTCAGGTCATTTGCCAGAAAGCGGATAACGTTGAGGAAGATCCGTTGCTGCCGATAGGTGCCGGTCAACATGGCATGGATCTCATCGATGATCAGCATCCGCACCCCCATCTTGCGCATCAAGGTGCGGCAAGTGGTCTTCAGGCGAAAAGTTGCATCTCCTCCCGGACCAGGGGCGCTCATCGAATTGAGAAGCTCACCATAGACGTCGCGCTCAACAGGTTCGGCTGGCATCTGCATCGCCACGACCGGCATGGTCGTCACCCCGGTTCCGCGATCGAAAGTGGGCTGGTGATCGCGAAGGAACTTTCGGATGACCTTGGTCTTTCCCATCCCGGTGTCGCCGTAGAGAAGCAGACATGGCATTCGATCTCGCGGCGGATAGGAGAGCAAATCCCCAAGCCGTGCCAAAGCTGCCCTTGCATCGGCCGTTTCCAACCAACGATCCGCCCGGATCCAGGCGACCCGTTCTTCGATCCCCATGTCAGCATACTTTTGATACATCGGCTGCAGATGGCGATATTCCGTCATGACCATTCCTCTACTGACAACGGGGACAAGTCGAAGAATTCGCTCTCATCGGCATCATCTGTCGTTCCGATCCTACGTCGCTCGCTGGCGGCCAACGCCTGTAAAGCCGAACGATTCTCGAAACGCGACGAAGCGGTCGGATCATCCTTGGCTCCAGCGCACCAATATCGGAATTGCTCAGCAACATGCCATCTGCCTTGGCCTAGGCTTCTAATACCACCGAGTTGGGCCAGGAATTGATCTAGTGTGGCATTAGAGTCGAGATCGAATTTGTCATCCAGTTGGTCCCGATATGCGCCGTTGGAGGAGCAGGTTCACCGCGATGATTTCCGTGCAGTACCAAAGATAGTCTCGATGCGAACGCGGCAAATATGCGGTCAATTCGAGGATCTCGATCCATTATAACTGGAAAGCGCTTCAGTCCCTCATGTAGGACGGTCCCTGCCCGGTTTAGGCATCTTAGCTGCTAATTCAGGATATCTGCCGGAAAAAGATTTGACGTGTTTGACCAATTCACGTCGCCTTTCATCCGTCGGATCACTCGGGTTGAGCCTGCTAAACATAGCTATGAACTGATCAATTGCGCGCGTGCCTTCGTGACATTCAAAACACGTCGAGTCCTGGTGGTCTCTGTGCGGCATCGAACATAGCTATGGGCGGGCAGTGATCTCGCGACGTCGAAGCCTCAAGCTCTCCGCAATATGTGCAAGTCGGCTGCAGAGCGATCAACCGCGCGGTCCTGGTTTTCTTTTCAGGCTAATTCGGTACGAAATGCCAAATAAAAAGTGCGGATCGAGGAGTTTCGAATGGGTGGAAATGTACTTGCGATCGCGAGAATACCGTCGTCGGGGCTTCGAACACACGTGTGATCGCACGGCTTCCTCGGATGGTCGGCGCACAGATTCGCTACGCTCAAAACCTCCCGGACGTGCCGCTTACATGGGGCAACGGATGCGTCAAAGGCTGGCGCTTCACGTTTAGTCGATGCGTTTCGCGATAGACGCGGGCGAGAGCCAGTTCTCTCGCCCGCCGTCTCCTTCGGCGATGCACCACCCGACCATTGCTGGGTGGTGAAAAGTGAATCGTAATCCCGGCAAAACATTCGGTCGAACCGGCTCTCTATGGCCGGCAGCCTTCGTTGAATCGTTACTCATATCGATAGGAGCGGGCGACAAATCCACGTGAACCAAAACCCTGACAGCTGTCAGGGTTTTGTCTCGCTGAGGCAGCCCTAGCCCACTGCTCGATCTCCTTGTCCGTGAGCTCTTCGCAGCGCCATGAGGACCGGCCACAACGAAAATTCGCCCCGCTCCGCCTTGCGCGTGAGGTCACGAAGATAGCCCCCCGGCGAGTTGATATGCCCTGTCCGCTCTAGGATGCAGGCCACCGCGGCGGCCGCATTTTCCGGCCCCATCACCTCGCACGTCTCTTGATAGGCCGACGGGCTGATGCCCAACATCGACCTCACGACCACCGCTGCGCCCATCATTTCGCGCCAACTCCCAATCGAACCGCCCGGCCCATACATCGCGATCTCGGGGCAAGCCCGCAGCACCATTCCAAGAGGAAAATTCCGGAGTGGCTCCCGCGGCGGCCGACTATCGTCCACCGCCGTCGCGCCCTGCCCATTTCTAAGGCTTGGTTCAAGTTCATGATTGGATTCGGTTTTTGAATTCTGTATGTGGCGCTCACGATGATCATCATTGATGCTCATACTTTCGTTATTTTGCTGCATTTCCAGGGTGTTGATAATTTCATCCTGCAAAAGCGACATCTCGTCCAGTATTGACGCGACGTCGCTGAGGGTCGGAGTGCGCGGAATCCGGCTCATCAGAGTGATATAGACTTGTTCGATGGTAACCCAGTCGCCTGATGCGCCTTCCTCGATCGCGGCAGTAATGAGCTTTCGAACATCCCGTCGGCAAATCGTCAGACTTTCCTTTGCCCGGCGGAAGGTTGCTCGATCGGCAGCGACTTGCTGCGCCATGACTGCGAGTTCTTCAGCGCGCAATAGAAGCGGTGAAACATCGAAGCCAAATGCGCTTTCGATCCCACCCGCACTGTCCTTTCTGGCGTAGCGCTTGCCATTGGCACTGTCCTTCCGCACGATCAGACCAGCCTCGACAAGAAGCGCTAAGTGCCTGCGAAGCGTCGCGCCAGCAATGCCATGCGCGCGGAGTGTCAGCTGAGCATTGGATGGAAAGACAACGAGCTGCCCGTCCTGGCGTAGCTCCTTATCAGGATAGAAAGTTAGCAACGCGTCAAGGACTGCTAGGCTACGGTCCTGTAGTCCAAGCACTTCCCGTGCTTCCGCTACATCCCGGAAGATTTTCCATTTGTCGGCCGACTTGCCTGGCTTGATCTCGGTCGTCGCAAGCTGTCGCTTCACCAAGGCAAGCGTCATCGGCCGCCGCCCAAAGGGCGTCGTCACACTTCCAATCTGCATTTTCTTCACCTTCAAAGAGGCAAAAGAAACCTGCCCACCAAATTACGGTGCCAAAGACTCTTGACTGGGTTTCGGGGAAATGCGATTCTCTAGTTGTCACACATTGAGAGAGGCTTCCACGACGGCAACGTTTGGGGGCCTTTTTCTTTTGCAGCGCTTCCCTTCTTTTATCTTCGGAATCCTGACAGCTGTCAGGATTGTTGGCTTTCACGTTGACGGGCAAAGCGCTCAGCAAGTCCTGGCAGCTCCGCTTCGACAAACTTCAGAAATTCAGTTCCGAGTAAGCCCTCGGCCGAAATCCGGACCTCTTTCGCGGACATCACCAATGCACCAATTTTCGTGCCCCTGTTATCGGAGATCGGAATAGGTTGCGCACCCTTCTTGTCGGCTGGTTTGATCGCGTTAAGAACACGCTGAAATCGCTGGTCGGATGTCTCGTTGCCGTCGGCTTTTGTGCTTAATGCAGCCCGAATTGAATCAAGAATTCTTGGATTGCCGGCAACTGTCTTGGCGAGATCGACCCAACGTGGCCGCCCAACCTTCGGCGCCCGCCCAATGGCCGTGATAATGTCCGCAGGAACGACCCGGTAGACGTTGCGCATTCGGGCAAGTTCGGCATCCTCAATCGAAAGCGCGGCGTAGATGTAGCGCGGCTTGATCCCCGCGTCGTCCATTCGCGATGCGAACAATGCGCGCTCGATCCAGGTCAGATCCTGGCGGCCCGCATTCTCGATGCCCTGAGCTAGAACGAGATCAAGATCGGAAATTTCCATCTCGAGGGCGCGAACGGGCCTGCCGAGCTGCATGGCAGCGAGCCAGCGTCGGTGACCATAGACGATCTGGTAACGTCCAGGAGACGACGGGTGACGGCGGACCTGGACGGGGACCTTTTGCCCCTCGGTTTCGATCGACCGCTTGAACATCTCGAAGCTCGTGACGTCATCATCCGGCAGCCTGTCCGGGTAAGGGGAGGGGTCGATGAGCGAAGGATCCAATTCGCTAACCGCACCACCGCCCGACTCAACGATAGCCTTCAAACGATCTCGCTCTGTCCTGATGTCATCGATGGCCCGATGGGCCGCACCAATCACACCTGCTCCGACACGATTGCCGGCAACGGGGGCAGGGCCCAGCGGAGGCAGTTGATCCGCAGCCTGATCATTCTCAAGCTCTGCGGAAAGTAGCCCGAAGCTGGCGACAATGGACTTCCGAGGTGATTTGCTCATGTCCGCCCCCAACTATCGTTGATCAGTCCAATTATCGCCTCGTTTACGGCGTCTACCGCTTCACGGGCGCGTTTTTGTGTATCGCGACCAATCTGTCCCATCTCGAGCTCGTATATCGAACGTTTTGCCAGGCCAGCAGCCTCGACCGCAGTGCTCTCTATGGCTGTCGGCAGCAAGACATCAGAGCCGAACAAGTGCCTCAGCATCGCAACGACCTGTGACTGCGGAGCATCATTAGGGTTGTGCCGTGTTACCAAGTATCGGATAAAATCCTGATCCAGCTGGGCACCGCTCTCATTGAGGACGCTAATCAAATCACCCATCATGAGGAGAAACTGGCTCATTGATGCAACGTCCAGCATGGCTGGATGGACCGTTATGATCATGCTCGTTGCCGCGAATATCGCGCTCAGGGTCAGAAAGCCGAGCGACGGCGGAGTATCGAGAATCACGACATCGTAGTCCGCCTCGACTTCGGCAAGAGCTAACTTCAATCGTTCGAAGAAGATCGCGCCCGAGGTCGATTTGTTGGCCAAAACCCGTGGCGTTTCGTGTTCATACTCCATGACTTCGAGATTTCCCGGAATCAGGTCAATGCCATCGAAGTATGTCTTGCGGATGATTTCCTGGATTGGGCGACGTTCGGCCTCGTCGTAGCGCAAAGCGGCGTAAATTGTTTCATTTGACCCAACATCAATCTCTGGCTGAGCACCAAACATAGCGGACAGGGATGCTTGCGGATCCAAATCCAATGCAAGTACGCGATAACCGTGAAGCGCGAGATAATGGGATAGATGGACGCAGGTCGTGGTCTTTGCGCTGCCACCCTTGAAGTTCGCTACGGCAACCACCTGGAGATGCTCGCCGGCGCGACGGCGAGGAAGGAATCGCACTGCCTCCGCAGGTTTTTGCATTGCGAACAACGCACGCAGCTCATTGATCTGAGCCAGAGTGTAGACGCGATGGTTGTTCTCCAACCTGCTGGGAACCGGTCCGCGCCCTTCGATGGACATGAGCTTCAGCGTGGAATCTGGGATAGAGGTAAGCTTCGACACTTCGTTTGTCAGAAACGGACGCAGGATCTTTTCCGACTTTGGCGGATACATGCGGGTTCTAAGCTGCTGCAATTGCCCGGACAAAAGCCCTGCATGCCGCATGATTTTGCTGCCAGCATCTTCCTTGGAGCCGACAACTGATTCTACTCGGTTTGCTATCGCCATCTATTCCTCTTGGCGGCATTCTACCGGTTTACCGGCCATTGCCCGCCAAGGATAGAACACGATTCTCCTGAACGCGTCCAGAAGATTAGGGTTACGATTTCGTAAAGGCTTGGAAATGATCTCCAAGCGATATTTCCGCTTTTTCTATTTCATCTCCGACAGTTAACCCGTCCCTCCTATGCTCTTGATCACGAATTGTTCTCCTGTGAATCCTACAAAGGCAGGTAGTGAATTGAAGGTCCTGCAAATCGTTTGAAGGCGGCGGTCATGGACAGTCCGTCAATGATGCAGGAGGTGCTGGAAGCGGAGATTGACGAGATACTCGGGCGGCAAAACGCGAGCGCACGGGTTCCATAGGATCGCCTGGGGCACTTCTCAACAGAACTATTCGAATGAGGTCGGCGCTCCGACTGGGCGCTGGTAGCCACGATAGCAGAGATGTATGTGCAGGGGTGTCAACATAGAAGGTCAAGCGGTTACCGACGCTCCGCGGCCACGCATTCTTGGCATCATCAATCTCGGCAATCAACATGCCACTGGATGACTGCCTGAAGTGGTGGCCTGCTGCCATGCAATGTCATCGACTAAGATCTGCGCTCAGCTGAACCCACCTTGTAGAACTCTACAACTGCCGCATAGCTGTCATCCGTGCTCTTTTTCCAGCCGTCATTCTTTGACGGAGAAAATTATGCACATTGTCGCTATCTCTGCCGCCGGAACTCATCGCGAGCACCAACTCCTCGAAGCGCACCATTCCTTGCGGGCAAATGTTTTTTTCGATCGGCTCGGCTGGGACGTTCACGTTGTCGACGGCCGAGAGGCGGATTCGTTCGATAAGCTTGGGCCCGCTTACATCCTCGCGGTCTCTTCGGACAATCGCGTCGTCGGCTGCGCCAGGCTTCTCCCAGCCTTGGGTCCAACAATGGCAGAAAACGTCTTTCCTTCGCTACTTCCAGGAGGACGGCTCCATGGCCATTCGGCCATGATCGAAAGCTCCCGCTTCTGCGTTGACACGATGCTTTCAAACAACAGGCGACCAGGCTCGGTCCATGAGGCGACCCTGACCATGTTCGCAGGCATCATCGAATGGTGCCTGGCGAATGGCTACACCGAGATTGTCACGGTGACCGATCTTAGGTTCGAGCGAATCCTCGCGCGCGTCGGATGGCCTCTACAGCGTTTGGGCGAACCAAAGAAGATCGGCGTGACAATGGCCGTGGCGGGCACACTGCCCGCCAATGCGGAGACGTTCCTCAGGCTCCGTCCTTCCAATTACCGTTCTGAACTCACCCCTCTCAGCCAGGCAGCGTAAGGAGAAATCCGTGAACCAGCTTCGCTCTCACCCTCGGCTTGTCCGCAAACTTCAGGAGGCGCTCGGCGATCAGCTTTGTGTCGCCCTAGACGACGTGAATGTGGTCGAGATCATGCTGAATCCGGACGGAAAGCTGTTCATCGAACGCCTCGGTCACGGCGTTGCACCTGCCGGCGAGATGTCGTCGGCTGCCGCGGAGATGGTCATCGGCACAGTGGCGCACGCGCTTCAGTCAGAGGTCGACACGGAACAGCCAATCATCTCCGGCGAGTTGCCAATCGGTGGCCACCGTTTCGAAGGTCTGTTGCCCCCCGTCGTCGCCAAGCCTGCCTTCACGATTCGACGCCGGGCATCGCGCCTCATTGCGCTCGAAGACTATGTCCGTACTGGCGTGATGACAGAATACCAGGCGTCGACGATTCGCAGCGCGATTTCCGCAAGGCTGAACATCATCATTTCCGGGGGAACGGGCTCGGGCAAGACGACGCTAGCGAACGCAGTGATCCACGAGATCGTCAAGTCTGTGCCAGAGGATCGCCTCGTCATCCTTGAGGATACCGCGGAAATCCAGTGCGCGGCCGAGAACGCCGTTCTCCTGCATACCAGCGATACGATCGACATGGCGCGGCTCCTCAAGAGCACGATGCGGCTGCGTCCCGACAGGATCGTTGTGGGCGAGGTCCGTGACGGCGCGGCCCTGACGCTGCTGAAGGCCTGGAACACCGGTCACCCGGGTGGCGTGGCGACCATTCACTCGAACACCGCCATGTCGGCACTGCGTCGCCTTGAACAGCTGACCGCCGAAGCAAGCCAGCAGCCGATGCACGAGGTGATCGGGGAGGCCGTCGACCTAGTCATCTCGATCGAGCGGACGCCGCATGGACGGCGCATTCGAGACGTCATTCACGTCGAGCGGTTCGCGGGCGGCCAGTACGAGATCGAATCCCACCAGCTCACGGAAGAACAGGAGGCGCGCCATGTCGCGTAAGCATACCCTCATCGCCGCCGCGCTCGTGGCGGCGCCAATCGTTCTTGCCTCTGTCGCGCCGGCACTCGCTAGTTCCGGCGGGAGCCTCCCATGCGAAGGGCCACTGCAGCAGATTCAGGAGTCGATCACCGGCCCGGTCGCGGGTGCGATCGCGCTTGCAGCCGTGGCCATTGCCGGCGGGATGCTGATCTTTGGCGGCGAGCTCAACGATTTCGCACGACGCCTTGTGTACGTCGTTCTCGTCGCCGGCATCCTGCTGGGTGCCACAACCATCGTCGGCCTGTTTGGTGCGTCCGGCGCTTCGGTCGGGCTGGCCGACGAGCAGATCACGACGACTGTTTCGAACGGAGAAGGCGAGGGGGCTCATGGCTGAGTCCCTGTCCGGCTTGCGGCGCAACCGCATCCATCGCGCGCTTTCCCGCCCGAACCTCCTGATGGGCGCCGACCGGGAACTGGTGTTGACCGGCGTTGCGGCCGTGATCCTGATTTTCGTCGTCCTCACCGTCTATTCAGCGTTCTTCGGTGCTGCTGTCTGGGTCGTGATCGTCGGGGCTCTCAGGATGATGGCGAAGTCCGATCCGCACATGCGGCAGGTCTATATCAGGCACATTTCCTACAAGCCGACCTACAAGGCGACCACTTCGCCCTGGCGGCGGTACTGAGGAGACGGCAGTGGTAGCTCTCAAACGCTTCCGGGCCACAGGCCCATCCTTCGCCGATCTCGTTCCATACGCTGGCCTCGTCGACAATGGTGTCCTCCTGCTGAGGGACGGAAGCCTGATGGCCGGCTGGTACTTCGCTGGCCCGGACTCCGAAAGTGCGACCGACTTCGAGCGCAACGAACTATCGAGGCAGATCAATCCCGTTCTGTCGCGGCTTGGAAGTGGTTGGATGATCCAGGTCGAAGCCATCCGCATTCCGACGGTCGACTATCCATCGGAAGACCGTTGCCATTTCCCCGACCCGGTGACCCGCGCGATCGATGCTGAGCGGCGCGCACATTTCGCGCGCGAGAAGGGGCATTTCGAGAGCAAGCATGCGCTGATCCTGACCTATCGGCCGCTCGAGTCCAAGAAGACTGCTCTCAGCAAATACATCTATTCGGATGAGGAAAGCCGGAAAAAGTCCTACGCGGACACGGTGCTCTTCGTCTTCAAGAACGCTGTACGAGAGCTTGAGCAGTATTTTGACAACACCCTTTCGATCCGGCGAATGGAAACTCGCGAAACGGTCGAAAGGGGAGGGGAGCGAATCGCCCGATATGACGAGCTGCTGCAGTTCGCCCGATTCTGCACCACTGGGGAAAGCCATCCTATCCGGCTTCCCGATGTTCCTATGTATCTCGACTGGATCGCCACCGCGGAGCTTGAGCACGGACTGACGCCAAAGGTCGAAAACCGCTTCCTGGGCGTCGTCGCGATCGACGGTCTGCCGGCCGAAAGTTGGCCGGGTATTCTAAACAGCCTTGATCTGATGCCGCTGACCTATCGGTGGTCATCGCGCTTCATCTTCCTTGATGCCGAGGAAGCCCGACAGAAGCTCGAACGCACACGCAAGAAATGGCAGCAGAAGGTCCGGCCGTTCTTCGACCAGATATTCCAGACACAAAGTCGATCCGTCGACCAGGACGCGATGCGCATGGTGGTCGAGACGGAGGATGCGATCGCGCAGGCCTCGTCGCAGCTGGTTGCCTATGGCTATTACACACCGGTCGTAGTGCTGTTCGACAGCGATCGCGAGGCACTGCAGGAGAAAGCTGAAGCGGTCCGCCGGCTGATCCAGGCGAAAGGTTATGGGGCGCGGATCGAAACGCTCAATGCCACCGACGCCTATCTCGGCAGCTTGCCGGGCAACTGGTATTGCAACATCCGTGAGCCGCTGATCAACACGTGCAATCTCGCCGACTTGATTCCGCTGAACTCGGTCTGGCCCGGAAACCCCGTTGCGCCATGCCCCTTTTTCGCACCGAATTCCCCGCCCTTAATGCAGGTTGCGAGCGGATCGACAGCTTTCCGCCTGAATCTGCACGTCGATGATGTTGGGCACACGCTGATCTTCGGTCCCACCGGTTCAGGCAAGTCGACACTTCTGGTTCTGATCGCCGCGCAGTTTCTGCGGTACGAAAATGCGCAGATCTTCGCCTTTGACAAAGGCAGTTCACTTCTACCCCTGACGCTCGCAGCCGGCGGCGATCACTATGAGATCGGCGGCGACAATGTAGAAGAGGGGAGGGCATTGGCCTTCTGCCCACTCTCCGAACTCAAAAGTGATGCCGACCGGGCTTGGGCGACGGAATGGATCGAGATGCTGGTCGGTCTGCAGGGCGTCACCATCACCCCAGATTATCGTAACGCCATCTCTCGGCAGATCGGACTGATGGCGAGTGCATCCGGTCGCTCGCTCTCAGATTTCGTCAGCGGCGTGCAGCTGCGCGAGATCAAGGACGCACTGCATCATTATACCGTCGATGGCCCTATGGGCCAGCTCCTCGATGCGGAAGAGGACGGCCTCACACTCGGTGCCTTCCAGACTTTCGAGATCGAGCACCTGATGAATTTGGGCGAGCGCAATCTCGTGCCGGTGCTGACCTACCTCTTCCGCCGGATCGAAAAGCGTTTGGATGGGTCGCCGAGCCTGATCGTGCTCGACGAGGCGTGGCTGATGCTCGGCCACCCTGTGTTCCGCGACAAGATTCGCGAGTGGCTCAAGGTGCTGCGCAAGGCGAATTGCGCTGTCGTTCTTGCGACCCAATCGATCTCCGATGCCGAGCGGTCCGGGATCATAGACGTCCTAAAGGAATCCTGCCCTACAAAGATATGCCTCCCAAATGGTGCCGCTCGCGAGTCGGGGACGCGAGAATTCTACGAGCGCATCGGCTTCAACGAGCGGCAGATCGAGATCGTCGCTACCGCCATGCCGAAGCGCGAATACTACGTGGCCACGCCAGAAGGCCGGCGGCTGTTCAACATGTCGTTGGGGCCGGTTGCGCTGAGCTTTGTCGGCGCGTCGGGCAAAGAGGACCTCAAGCGCATCCGCGCACTCAAATCCGAACATGGCCGCGACTGGCCGATCCACTGGCTTGAAACGAGAGGAGTTCACGATGCCGCATCGCTACTCAAGTACGAATAGATGGTTTGCTTGCCTCGCGGCCGCCACCCTCATGATCGTGACCTCGGGCTCGGTGCAAGCCGGTACAGCCACCGGCGCTGCGACGGAATGGACGCAGCTCGCCAACAATGCGCAACTCGTGGACCTCCTGAAAAGCTCCGGCATCCAGGTCGACAATCAGCTGACCCAGATCAGCCAGCTTGCAGAGCAGATTCAGAACCAGCTCAAAATCTACGAGAACATGATGCAAAACACCGTGCAGCTTCCTGACCATGTCTGGGGGCAGGTCGAAAGCGATCTCAACCAGCTGCGCAGTATCGTCGACGAGGGACAGGGCATCGCCTTTTCGATGGGGAATGCGGACGATGTTCTTCAGCAGCGCTTTCAGAGCTACGCCGATCTCAAGACCAACTTGCGGGACAACGGGACGGTCTCCTCGACGTATCAGTCCTGGTCGAACACCAACCGTGACACCATCGCCAGCTCGCTGAAGGCGGCGAGCCTCACGGCCGATCAGTTCGATAGCGAGGAAGACACGATGTCCTCGTTGAGGTCGATGTCCGAGACGGCTGACGGGCAGATGAAGGCTCTGCAGGTTGGGCACGAGATCGCAGCACAACAGGCCGCACAAATGCAGAAGCTTCGCGGTCTCGTCTCCCAACAGATGACGATGATGGGAACCTGGCTTCAGACGGAGCAAACCGACAAGGACCTGGCGCAGGCGCGGCGGGAAAAGTTTTTCAACGCCGAGGTCAAGATCGTTCCGGAAGGCCAGAAAATGGAGCCGCGCTGGTGAGCCGCTCCGTCCTCATTGCCTTGCTGCTGGCTCTCGCCGCTGCATCCTCAGTAGCGACAGTGCTGATCGTCAATTCCAGAAACACCGGAGAACCTGCGCTCACCGAGGAGCGCGCCGCCCGGGAGGAATTTTTCGGCTCCAACAAGGAGCTGCCGCCAATCGAGGATGGTCAGGAGATGCGCCCGAGATGGTGAAGGGAATTGTTGCACGTTCATTTCTGATTGCAGGGCTTCTTTGCATAGCCTTTGCCGTACCCGCCTTCGCGCAGGAGGGACAGGTCCTGACAGAACTGGAAAACCAGGTCTCGTCCGCTGCGAAGGGGTGGGAAACCACCATCATGGATGCGGCGAAATCCCTGTTCTGGATTCTCGCAACCATCGAGATTGGCATCGCGGCCGTCTGGCTGGCGATCCAGTCGGCCTCGCTGGACAGCTGGTTCGCTGAACTGGTGCGGCGGATCATGTTCATCGGGTTCTTCGCATTCGTTCTGACCCAAGGTCCGACCTTTGCGCGAGCAGTGGTCGACAGCCTTTTCCAGATTGGCGCCGGCGGCGGTTCCGCTTCGCCTGCCGAGGTGTTCGACGCCGGCATCCGCGTCGCCTCCCAAATGTCGCAACAAGCACAGTTCGGGGTGTTCGAAGACAATGCGCTCGCGATTGCCGCCGTTCTCGCAATGGGCATCGTGGTCATCTGCTTCTCCCTGGTCGCAGCGATCTTCGTGTCGGTCATGGTCGAGATGTATGTCGGCCTGCTCGCCGGCATGATCATGCTCGGACTGGGTGGTTCGTCCTTCACGAAAGACTTTGCCATTCGATACCTCGTCTATGCCTTCGGCGTCGGCATGAAGCTCATGGCCCTTGTGATGATTGCCAAGATCGGGTCGAACGTCCTGCTTGGCCTTGCCCAAGCGCCCACCGCCTCGTCGGATCAGTTCGTCACGACCTTGGCCATCGCAGGCATCTCCGTCGTCGTCTTCATCATCGCCATGTATGTCCCGAACATCATCCAGGGCGTTGTCCAGGGCGCATCGGTGTCCGGAGGGATGGAAGCGATCCGCCACGGCGGGCAAACGGCATCCTTCGCCGCCGGCGCTGGCTTCCTCTCCGCCGGCGCTGCCGGCGCGGGTTTTGCGGCCGCGCAGGCCGCACGAGCTGGCGGTTCACCTGTTGCAGGTGCCGCTCTTCGCGGCGTTGGCGCGAGCTTCGGTTCCGGCGCGCAAGCAGCCGGATCAGCCGCGAAGGAAAAGGCAATCGGCTCTCCGGGTGCTTATGCCGGGTCCATTCTCGGACTGGCCAACGCCAAGCTCGATGAACAGCGCGGCGGTCATAGCGGACCGAAGCCTCCTCCCGAACGCAACGACAAACCATAATCGAGACAAGGGAAGAATAAATGGCAGCGAACCGCGCCCCGGAAAACCCGTATCTTGCCGCCCGCCAGGAATGGAGCGAACGCTATGGCTCCTATGTGAAAGCCGCAGCCGCATGGCGCATTGTTGGTGTCCTCGGTCTGGTCATGGCCGTCATCGGCTTCAGCTACGCGATGTATCTGAGCACGCAAGTGAGGCTCGTGCCTTACATCGTCGAGGTCGACAAGCTCGGAACTGCGGTCACGGCAGGTTTCCCCGAGCAGATCGAGTATGCCGATGTTCGCGTGGTGCGCGCCACACTCGGCAACTTCATCACAAACTTTCGCTCGATCACGCCGGATGCGGTGGTGCAGAAGCAATATATCGACCGCACCTACGCCCTTCTTCGCACCTCCGACCCGTCAACCGAGAAGGTCAACGCCTGGTTTCGAGGCAATTCTCCGTTCGAGAAGGCGAAGTCTTCGACAGTTGCCATCGAGGTCAACAACATCGTCGCGCTTTCGAACCAGACCTATCAGATCGACTGGACGGAATACGAGCGAGACCGCAAGGGCAAGGAGATCGGCACGCGGCGGTTCCGCGGGATCGCAACGGTGACGCTCACCGCGCCACAGGATGAGGCGACGATCCGCCTCAATCCAATCGGCCTCTACGTCCGGGATTTCGACTGGACGGCACAGCTTTAAGGGCAGGGATTCTTTCAATGACAAAAACGGGATTGATCGCAGCCGCCGGCTGCATGGCCGGACTCTTGCTTGCGGCTGGCGCGCAGGCGCAAAGCATGACGAGCAACGAGGTGAAGGGAACAGATCTTTCCAGAAAGTGGCGCGGCACGCCGGGACTGGTGACGACAGGTCCGGATGGAAAAGTGATCTTCCTGTTCGGCGAGACCCAACCTTCCGTGGTCTGCTCGCCGCTACAGGTCTGCGATATCGAACTTCAGGGTGGCGAGATCGTTCGCGATGTTATGGTCGGCGACACGGTGCGTTGGAAGGTGGAGCCGGCCACCTCGGGGACCACAGGCGATCCATCTTATCATCAAACCATCGGAGCCAGGCCTTCTCACCTCGATGGTCGTTACGACATCGCGGCGCACCTATCATATCCAGCTCAAGTCCCATCCCAGCCAGTACATGGCGCGCGTTGGTTTCGAATATCCGGACGACGTGTCGACCAAGCTCGCCGACATCAACGCTCGTCTCGAAACGGGCGGCATTCCGCGCACCGCGCCGGACAAGCTGAACTTCTCCTACTCGGTGAGCGGGAGCGCTCCCTGGAGGCCGAAGCGAGTCTATTCGGACGGGATGAAGACCTACATCCAGTTCCCGAAGGCGATCTCCGCACAGGATGCGCCTGTGCTCTTCGTCGTCTCCGGCGGTCAAAATCGCATCGTCAATTACCGGATGAAGAACGACATGATGACCGTCGACTATGCGATCGACAAGGCGATCCTCGTTTCCGGTGTCGGTTGGCGGCAACAGAAGATCACCATCCGGCGGGGAGGCTGACCAATGCGCAAGCTTCTCGCATATTTCGTCGTGGCCACGCTGCTCTCCGGCTGCCAGACGGCCGACGACGCCCTGACCACCAGTTCCACCCCCGTTGCCGTCACCGGACCGGCCGCGAGCGCTATCGCCGGGGACATGGCAAGCCGCCTGGCTGAACAGATCGGCCCGGCCGGTGCTACGACGACGATCAAAATG
This sequence comes from Rhizobium sp. T1470, assembly GCF_042140505.1. NCBI lineage: Bacteria > Pseudomonadati > Pseudomonadota > Alphaproteobacteria > Hyphomicrobiales > Rhizobiaceae > Rhizobium > Rhizobium sp. T1470. The sequence goes on along the minus strand of NZ_CP148093.1, from coordinate 16,842 downwards.
GAGAAAGACACGTCGGAGTTCGCGACTGCCCTCGAAGCGGCCCTGAAGGGGTGGGGCTACACTGTCGTCACGGACGGCAAGGTCGCCAAAGACATCAAGCCGGTCGAGCTTGCTTATGCAATCGAGGGCTTCGACGGACAGGTTTTGGCGCGGGTCTCAACACCTTCCATCGCTCTTGGCCGCGCTTACAAGCCGACGGCGGCCGGCGCCACGCCGGCCAGTCCGCTTTCGATCATGCAGCGCAACTGACGGAGATTAACATGGTCCAATCGCTTCAGCTTGGCACGTCCAGCCAGGCCGCCGATCAGAATGGCATGCGCCGGCTCAACCGCCTGCCGATCATCGTTGCCATCATTGTCATCGTGCTCTTCGTCGGGGTCGTGGTGATTGGTCTTTCGCTGCGCGGGCTGTCTTTCAATCGTGGCGACATCGAGAGTGCTTCCAACAGCCCTGCGACCAGTTTCGGCGACCAGTTCAAGCGGGGTGTAACGGATGGCATTATCGGTGAGCCAGATAAACAGGAGGTGTTTCAAACGACACCTGTCGTGGTGGAGAAAACGGAAAAGCAGGAACCGGTCGTCGCGCGCCAACCGGTGGAGCGACAAGACCATCGACAAGGTCTCGAGCCAGAAGAAGAATGGAAGGCTCGCCTGAAGCGAGAGCAGGATGAACAATACCTGCGCGAGGCACTGCGCCAACGGATGGCGCGTCTCCAGGCCCGCGCTACCGCGCTCGATTCGCCGCTGGAGGTAGACTTCTCCGACGTCGAGGACGCCGCAAACTCCACCACCGACGCCGGCCGTCAGCCGACAAAAATCGCGACAAACGGTGCGTCAGACCTTTATGCCGCGGCTATGAAATCGGGCCTGATGGGCCAGAACGTCGATCAGAACGGGCAGACGTCGAAGGAGGACTTCTTCAATCAGGACATCAAGGATCTCGGCTACCTGCCAAACCAGGTGGTGCCGCCGATGTCACCCAATGAATTGAAGCGCGGCTCAGTCATTCCCGCCACCTTGATCACTGGCCTCAATTCCGATCTGCCAGGGCCCATTACCGCTCAGGTCAGCCAGAATGTCTACGATAGCGCAACTGGCTACCGTCTTCTCATCCCGCAGGGCGCAAAGCTGTTCGGCCGCTACGATTCCAAGGTCTCATTCGGACAGGAACGCGTTCTCGTCGTCTGGACCGACCTCATTTTTCCGAATGGGTCTGCGCTGCAGATCGGCGGCATGGCCGGCACGGACGCCGAAGGATATGGGGGCTTCCGGGACAAGGTCGACCGCCATCTCTGGAGGACCTTCGGTTCCGCAGCGCTCGTGGCAATCATCGGGACCGGGATCGATATGTCGATGCCCGAGAGTTCGACGCTGGCGACGCAGGACACCGCCTCGGATGCAGAACGGCGGAATTTTGCCGAAAGCTTTGGTCGAGTCGCGGAACAGACGATATCGAAGAACCTGAACGTGCAGCCGACGATCCGTATCCGTCCGGGCTACAAGTTTAATGTGCTGGTCGACCAAGACATCGTTTTCCCGTCTACCTATCGCGACCGCTAAGTCGCGCAGAAATCTGAGATCCCCGCCATTTCGCTGCGCGTCAACAGGGCCATCCAGCGTGGCGAAAATCAGTGCGCCTAAATTTTCTCCTCAGAAGTCATATTTTAGCTCGTGAGGACTTGAATACTCAAAAGAGGTGAGTAGACCTATGACTTGCAACGACCGTGGATATGCTTCGCGTAGAAAGGCAGCTGCTTTTTCATCGGAACGAATGGGAACAGAGAACTCGCAGCCATGGTCCGATGTCCGGTGGCATCCTGTAACTCGCGGCGCCAGTACAGCGTGACGAGTGGGAGGCTCGCAGCTGCGCAGTAGGAGAAATTCAGTGGACGGTGACCTTCGCTCTCTCATCGATATGGCAGAAGCCGCGCACGATGAACGTATGATCAAAGGTGCTCTGAAGGCATTTGCCAACGCATGTGGGTTCGAGCGTTTTGCGTATCTGCAGACTGAGGGATTGGAAATTCGCACATTCAACTCCTATCCGGAGGAATGGCAGGGCGTTTATCTCGAAAGCCAGTATTCCCGCATCGACCCGGTCGTCACGGAAGCCAAGCGTCGCATGGAAATGTTTTCCTGGACGGCCGATGATTGGCCCGCTCGTGGGACCTCCGAACTCAGGCGCTTTCGGGACCAGGCGATCGATCACGGCATTCGGAGTGGGGTGACGATACCCGTCGAAGGAAGTTTCGGCTCCACGATGATGCTGACGTTTGCATCCTCAGCGCAGACGGCTGACGTTTCAAAACTGCAGGATGCGCAAAAAGCGATCCGGGCGGTTCTGGCCATCCATTACCGCCTGAAGATCATCGCTGCGGCGACGATTGTCGCTCCGAAACGGTTGCTTTCACCAAGAGAAGCAATGTGCCTCATGTGGGCGGCAAAAGGCAAAAGCGCTCCGGAAACCGCAATGTTGACGGGGCTCAACCCGAGGACAGTGCAGCACTACCTCGATAAAGCGCGCGAAAAGCTTGAAGCAGCAACCGTTGCGCAACTTGTCGCGATCGCCAAAGACCATGGTCTGGTATGAGCGTCAGTCTTCGCCATCTGGAGCAACTTCAGGGACGTAGCCAAGCGCATCGATGATTTCCGACAACACCTCCTGCTGGGCTTCGGATTTTTTCTGACGCGCGACATACTCATCCTGCAGAGTCTTGAGTACGGCGACGGAAACCGACGGATCTGCGCTCGCGCGAGTCCATTCCTCGTAGACAGCCTCATCGGCCGCAATAAGATGGCGGTGCTCACGGATTGCAGCAACTGCCAGCACCTCTAGTTCTGACTCTTGCATCGAACTGTAGCGAGATGAGCCCACATCGTTCATCCGCTTCTCCCCTAACTTCATTCTCTGCCGCCCGGACCTAGGTCTGCAGTTTGATTATATCGGTTGAGCGCCGCCACAATATCCACTGACCGTCATCCATCTGAGATTTCTGGATATGGGCAACTGGATCCTGTGCGACTTCATCTCACGCCTCCCCATACCGACGTCGAAGAGATGCACGGACTTGAACGAAACTGTCTTGCTTATTTGCTCAAAAGAATTCGACCCTCGCTTGAGCTGTAGAGAATACTCCGTGGAAGGATACTCATCAAGCCGCTGTTCTCTCGATCATGGATATTCGAGAGGTATTTGCGCGAAATTTGCGAGCTGCGCGACAGGCTAAAGGCTTGTCCCAGGAGGAACTCGCGCATCGCGCGGACATCGATCGCACCTACATCAGTTCGCTAGAGCGTAGCGTCTACAATGCAAGCATCGATGTCGTGGAACGTTTGGCGACAGTCTTGGACATCGAAGCCTGTGAGTTGCTGAAGCGGCCGCCGAAGGAGATGCCAACCGCCGAGCTTGACGATTAAGAAAAGTTGCCTTGCGGACTGCCGGGTTCATGCCCAGCCGCGCGAATGACGAGAATTGATTTATGCCAGCCACATTGCGAGTTGCCCGCGCATCGTATTATTCTTTCGAAGGAGAATAATTTATGGCTGCAGCACTTCGCGAAAACACACCCACTGAGGCGGCTGCCGTGAGTGAGATCGGCATGAAGTCGGTACCCAACGCGATCGACAAACGAATCATTGGAATACCCTATACCAGTCACCGAAGCCGTGCGATCACTGAGGACGATCTGCTGCGCCTGAAGCTCTGGTTCGGCGTTGGTTCGATCCTTTCCACCGAGCGCCGGAAACGCCTTTTTGCCGCCTTCGATGAAAATCCTGAAGCCGACACGGTCAGAGCGGACGACTATTTGATCGTCGACGTCGCGAGAGCGAGGGAGCACTTGGCCGCGCGCGGCCAAGACCTGGCGAACGAAGCGGTCGACGTCGCTCTCGAAGAGGACGACGTCCTCCTGACGCGGGTATCCACCGGTAGAGTGAAGGTCAATTCCCGCCAATCTGGACAGATCGATCCGAATCCCCGCGCCCCGACGTCGCACTGCCTCCACGGCTCCTGTTCCTCGGTAGGACGTATCTTCTCGCTTTGCCGCGGCAATTCGACGGTAGTTTCCGAAAAAAGAGCTTGAAATATGCATTCACGCTCAAAATTTCCCGTCTTCCATGCCTAGTCCGCATCCTTAAATGCCTACCGTGCCGCGTTGAGCCACTCGGACTCAACTTGGTGAGGGCAGGATGTTCTCGTAATGGCTGGCCCCCAACAAACCCGAATACTATGCATATGGCTCACACTAATTTCATGCGTCGAAAACACACTAAGTGCATGCTTGGGCTTGCGCTGAGTTCTCGCACGGCCAAACATGCCTCGCGGAGAAAGACAAACGCTATTGCTGACCAGCAATGCGAGATAGATCGACCGTAAGCGCTAATTTCTGTGCGCCTTCTGTAGCGGAGTGCTGTGAGGCATGAAGCGTCCACCAAAAAATAGGTGGACACCAAATCATGGATGAAGATGCTCCTAAACTGCAGGTACGGCTTATTGGTCGCGACGGCCGCCGTCGATATGACCCTGCGTCGAGAGATCAGCTTGTCGCGGCGTGCTTAGAACCCGGCGTTTCGGTCTCGCGGCTGGCGCTGGAGCACGGCGTCAATGCGAATCTCGTCCGGAAGTGGATGAAGAAGTCCAGAGCGGAGCGTCAATTGCCTTTGGCCTCGGCGTTCGTTCCGGTTCAGATTGCTCCGGATATGCACTCGGGTTCTGCTGGCGATCTGAAGAAGACCAAGCCATTGAGCCAGTGCCTTCCCGCATCCAAGGTGAGCGCACTCCTGCCGAACGGGGTCAGCCTGACCGTCGAGTGCGCCGGTGTGGAAGTGCTGGAAGCAATCATAGGAGCGCTGGGTCATGTTCAGACTGGGCGGTGATCTCAAGGTTTACCTGCATCGCGAACCGATCGACTTCCGCGCGGGCATCAACAGCCTGGCGGTCCTGGTCCAGGAGACGATGGCGCTGGATCCGTTTGCGCCTGCGGTTTTTGCCTTCTGCAATCGCCGGCGTGACCGAATGAAGCTGCTGTTTTTTGATCGTTCCGGTTTTGTGATGGTCCTGAAGCGGTTGACCGAGGACAGGTTCAGATGGCCCCGTTGCGAGGTGCCGGTGGTCATGCTGACGACAGAACAGCTTCACTGGATCCTCGATGGCATCGATATCGACGCAATGGTGCGCCATCCGGTGCGGCAATATCAGATTGCCGGCTGACGGATGTCGAATTGAGCAGTTGACGCGGCTGGGCGGTTCAGATTCAAGAATCTGATGACTCGCACCGGCGAACCGAGCATTGCAGAACTGATGGCGCAATTGGCAGCCAATGCTGCCGAAATCGCTGCGCTCAAAGCCGAGAAGGAAGCGCTCTCGCAGCGGGTCGTCAAGCTGGAAGAAGAGCTTGCACTGGCAAAACTCCATCGCTTTGCCCCCCGCAGTGAAAAGCACATTGATCGTCTCTTCAACGAGGCCGAAGAGGCTGCGGTCGAGGATGGCAGCGAAGCAGGCGATGTTGTCGAGCTTCCGGACACCGGCCTGCCAGCGGTAGAAGGTCAAACGGGAAAGAAGCGTGGACGCAGACCTCTGCCAGAAGACCTGCCACGCGAGCGCGTCGAATATGACCTCCCCGACGATCAGAAGTCTTGTCCCTGCTGCCAGGGTCAGATGCATCGCATGGGCGAGGCTGTTACCGAGCAGCTCCATATCGAGGTCAAGGCAAAGGTCCTACAGAATGTGCGGTTCAAGTACGCTTGCCGCCATTGCGACCGCACCGGGATCAACACACCCGTCGTGATCGCACCGATGCCGACGCAGCCCCTGCCGGGCAGCATCGCTACCGCCTCGACGTTAGCCTTCGCGCTCGTCCACAAATACGTCGACGGCACACCGCTTTACCGCGTGGCTCAGACATTCGAGCGTGCTGGTGTTCCGATCAGCCGCGGCGCTCTCGCTCACTGGGTCATCGGCTCAAGCGAGAAGCATCTGCACCGCATCTATGATGCGCTGAAACTGCGGTTGCGATCGCAGCCTCTCATTCATGGCGATGAGACGACGGTTCAAGTCCTCAAGGAAAAGGACAAGGAGGCCACCAGCACATCGTACATGTGGGCCTATCGCAGCGGCGAGGACAGTGACCAGCCAATCGTACTGCTCGATTATCAGCCCGGGCGCGGCCAGATCCACCCGCAGACCTTCCTTGGTGACTACCGCGGCATATTGGTGAGCGATGGCTACACAGCCTGGCGCACATTGCATGGCGCAACCCATGTCGGATGCATGGCTCACTCCAGGCGGCGCTTCGTCGAAGCCCTCAAGGCAAGAAAGAATGGCGGCGGCCCGCCGGAGCAAGCGCTCAGGTTCTTCGAGCAGCTCTACCGGATCGAGAGGCAGGCGCGAGAGATAAAGCCCGACGCCGGTGAAACGCAGGCCGCCTGCATTCGCCGCTTCCGGCAACAGCACAGTTTGCCTGTCCTGAACGCCCTCAAGACGTGGCTCGATAACATCGCGCCGAAGGTCGTGCCGGATACCAAGCTCGGCGATGCTGTGTCCTACACCCTGAACCAATGGGATTATCTGACGCGCTACACCAGCGACGGCAGGATGCCGATCGATAACAACATCCTGGAACGCGACATCAGGGTTTTTGCGACCGGAAGAAAATCGTGGCTGTTCAGCGACACTGCTGACGGAGCCAAGGCCAGTGCTGTGATTTACAGTCTGATGCTGACATGCCGCGCCTGTGGCGTCGACCCTCTGATCTGGCTGCGCCACGTACTCACCGAGTTGCCACAGCGCGAAGAGAATGCCGACATCGGCGACCTGCTCCCGTTCAACTTCTCCAAGACCTCCACGACCGAATAGAGCCGGATACCGCGACCGATGCTATCCGCCGTTCGGTGTGGAACAGGCGTCAATACGCATCGAAAATCGCGCTTACGATCGACCCGTATCCCCGCAGTGCCAATTTTCCTTTCGTCCGAAGGTTCTGCCTCAATCTGCAGCAAAGCCCCGGCATCGATTGTGCCCGCCTCCGATTTATCGCCCCGCGGTTCCTTTTGGTTGGCTAGTGCCCCCTCGGGGTCCTCCGCCTGAAACACGCTCACGCCCTCGAACTCACCGGTCTTCCATGCATAAATCGCATCCTCGACAATCTTCGGGAAGACGTCTTTGCTCGTGGGGTTGCCGCCATACCATTTCGCAACGATCCTGAGCACCTTCGCGAACATCGCCGTGCCTTTGCGAAGGTTTTGGCAGGGATCGACAAGGTCGGGCTTCAGATCCGCCTGTTCCTTGACTCCCACGCCCGCGGGGAACTGGGTCGGCCCAACGCGAACGACCGCCTGACCAGCATATTGCCGTACGATCGCCATCGCCTCCTCGGCCGATGCCGCTTTCGGAACGAGGATCAATCGGCCGCCTGATTTAACGGTGACGGCGAAGGGATCAGCCGAGCCCGCTGCCATCACGAACTGCTCGACGATTGCGGGCTTGAGCAAAGGGTCTGCGCATTCTTTTATCAGGGCTGCGTCGATCATGGTGTCTCCTGAGCACTCAGGTGTTGAAGGCAACAACAAGCGGTTTTGCGAAGAGCTTTGACCACGCCGTGGTAGCGGCTCGCTGGATAGCAACGATTGATGTCTCTTCGGTCCACCACCCGTTTCCGACAGCAATAATGAAGTCCGGATCGTGCAGCATGGACTGAAGGATGGGCCAAACGATCAGTTGCTCGTAGCAGATCAGTGGTGCGGCGCGGCTGGCACCGATGGAGACGACCGGGTTCGCGAAGAAATCCGCCCGGGTGCCGCCGCTCTCCCCAAACCAGGATCGCCATGGCTGCCACATCGAACCGGGAACCGGCATGCGTTCGCGATAGAGGATGCGGCCGCCCTTCCTGTCGATCGCGGCGAGGACATTGTCGTAGCCGGTGGCATCGAGAACCGTGGCGCCGGCGATGACCGTCGCATCACCGGCGCGGAGGACGCCTACCCACAGCCGCTCCATGGTCGGCGTCCAGAAGCCAAGCGCAGTTTCCGGCAGCACCACGACGCGGCCGCCATCGCTGGCCGCATTCCGCACTGTCGCTATCAAGTCACGCTGGCGTTGAAGTCCGGCCTCCCGACCGAGCGAAGCCCCCATTTCCAGATCGACGCCGCGCCAGCCTTCTGGTAGTTTCGGGTCGGTCCAGAACGCGGCGGACCACAGCCAAAAGCCAGTCAAGGCGATGGCGACAGCGGGCCAAATGCGGGTTACGAGGCCCGCAAGGCCAGCTGTGATCAAGTTCAGTCCCCACCACCCCCATCCTGGAAACAGAACACCGGCAGCAGTGACCGGGTGCGCCCAGCCCGTGATGCCGAATGGCGGGATGGACATGATGACGGCCGCGAGAAGATAGCGAAACGGACGAACGTTCGGGTTCTTCGTCCAAAGGACGGAATGCACCACCACAAAGCTCAAAGAAGCGCACAACCAGAGCAGAAGGCCCGGCCAAATGTCCGCCGCATAGAAGGTGGCAACGCCTTGGGGCAAACCACGTGATGCGGCCAGGAAATATCCGGCGGAGACGAGTGCCACGACCGATCTCGTTTGCGCGAGCGACCATAGAATTGGAAATCCCAGGGCGGCAGGAAGGAGCAACACATGACCACTCCAGCCCACCACGCCGATCACAATCGAAGCGAGGAACAGCAGCGTAGTTCGAAGGTGATCACGGCGCATAGGTGAGTACCTCCCGCGCCAGACCGAGAATGCCGGAAGCTGGCAGCGGACCGAAGTAGCGGGAGTCGTAGGAGCCGGGGAACGCGGAATGTAGGAAGACATATCCTGGCGGGACAGTGCCGCTCGGAAACGGCGGCAACGGCCGTCCCTTTCCATCTCGTGATGCGAGACTGGAAAAAGAAACCACCCGCCCATCCACAGTCACGCTGGCGCTGATTTCGACATGCTGTCCTGCAACGGCAATCACCGTCTTGATCAGCGGCGCGACGCCACTTGGGCAGGAACCGGAACGAAGATAGCCGCGGGCTTTCGCCTCCCGCATTCCCGCCGTGTCCGGCGGGCAGATGAACACCAGGTCGTCGACCGCCGCAGGTCGATAAGCCGGGACAATGCGCCAGAGACCAAGCGGCTCGCTCGGGGTCAAATTGAGGCGATAACCGCCGGCGACGGCAGTGACGATCGCCAGGCTGGCGGCCAGTGCAGCCATCGAAATGATCTGTGCCGCTTCCCGTTGTTGCGCGGTCACCGCCCAAGGTATTCCAGCCCCTTCGGTCATTTCAGCGAGCGCGCCCTTGGCTCTTCGTCTGACGCAGCGTCTCAGCCTGCTTGAGTGCTTCGGTCGTTCGTTCATGAGAGCCAAGTTGCTGGACCGTCCGCATGGAATTCCACGCGGACTGGACCTCAACCTTTTGGCTGACCGTCATGCCCGATGTGACGGTCTCGAAGGTCTTGCCACTCGTGTCTTTCGCGGCCAAAGGCAGGAATGTCCGTTCTCCGAAGCGCTCGGACACAGCCTTCGCGAAACCTTCGAGTTCGGCCTTCACCATCTTATCGGCCAGCGCATATTCGAGACCGGCCGGGAGATCATTGCTGTCGATCGCATCGCGGACCCGCTCGAGCGTTTGTTTGGCAGATGCTGAGAGCGCCGGGATATCGACCGAAACCTTGAGCCGGACCGCGCGCTCCTCCGTCTCGTGTTTGAATTCGGCCTCGGCCCGCTCACGAAGGTAGCGTTTAAGATTTCGGGCGAGCGCGGGCACATTGGCGACCGCTTTCTCCCGCTCCTGCTTGTCGGCACGTCTGGCAAGAAGACCGGTCTTGCCCTTCAGCGCACCGAGGCTTTCAGGGGCGCCGGCAATCCTTTCGAGGGTCGACTGCGCGACCGACTGGTCCTTGGCCATGGCGTCGACATTGATTGCGTTGAAAGCCGCCTCCGGCTGCGCGTAGACGAGGTGGAAACGGGTCGAGACGTCCTCCCATTGTTTCTTTAGGCCGGGATCCGCGGCGAGCTTATCCTCGACAGCCTGGCCGAACGATTTCGGGAAGGTGGTGATGCCTGATACCATGGGCTTGGCCTCCTTGATTGTGTCCGGGATGGAGTGTTTGTTGCTGCCTCGGACCAGTCCGAGTGCCGCACCCATGGCGGCAAGACGTGCGCCGAGGTCGGCGAGTTTCTGTTTTTGCCGGACGGCCCATTGGAGGCGATCGTGTGCGATCGTGCGGGCGACGTTGACAAGATGAAGGCCCCGCGCTTCCGCGAAGCGCAGCGCCTGCCGATAGAACGACGCCTTCTCGTAATCGAGGGTCGTCTCCTTGGCGTTTCGGCGCGACAGGATCGGGATGAGGCCGCCGGATTTCGCGAAAGAGCGTCGGCCGTAATAGACGGCGAGATCCTCGCGATGGCGCGTCATCGCCACATAGGTGAGATGGCGGTCCAACGAGAGGGAAGCAAGCACCTTCACCCGGTCGACGGTCGCGCCCTGGCTCTTGTGGATCGTCGTCGCATAGCCGTGATCGAGGTTGTTGTAGAAGCGCTGTTCGATAGTGACCAGACGGCGATGTTCCCCTTCGCCAAGCTCCGCCACAAGCCGCCCAGGTGCTGCCTCGATGACCTTGGCCAACATACCGTTCTTGACGCCAAGGCTGCCCTCGTTCTTGAGGAACACGATCTGGTCGCCGGCCGCGAACATGCGGGCTCCGTCCTCTGTCTTGAACGCAAACCCGTCTGCGATGATGCCGCGCTCGACAAGCTTGGCTCGCGCCATCTCGTTGAGCATCCGAACATCACGGCGAAGATGTGCGAGGATCAGGGTGGTCTTCGAAGGATCGTAACCGTGGTTCCAATCGGCGATCAGGCTTTCGACCGCCTGCGCCTTGAGGTCCAGCCCGTTGAAGCGCCCATGCGCACGATAAGCTTCGACCGCTTTGCCGACCTTGCCGCGCGCCAGATCGAGCGACGCGTCGCGCATCCATTGCTGGCGCTGACGATAGATCGTTTCGAGTTCGGCATAGCCGATCCGGTCGGCAATCGCCCGGAAGCCGGCTCCCGCCCCGATCGGCTGAAGCTGTTCGGGGTCGCCGACCAGAACCATTTTCGCACCGGCCTTGGTGACGGCATCGACGAACAGCGCCATCTGCCGCGATGAGACCATGCCGGCCTCGTCCAGCACGAAAACCGTCTTGTCGTCGATGTGGTTGCGACCCTCGTTCCAGCGCAGCTCCCACGACGATAGTGTGCGGGATTGAATGCCGGCTTCCTTCTCCAGGCCCTCGGCCGCTTTGCCGGCAAGCGCACCACCGACGACACGATAGCCGGCCGCTTCCCAGGCTTCGCGCGCCGCCTTCATCATCGTCGTCTTGCCGGCGCCGGCGCGGCCGATGACGGCGGCGATCCGTTCGCCGCCAGCCACATGTTCGATCGCCGTCCGCTGCTCAACCGACAGACGGGCATGGCGCGCAAAGGTCGCCTCCAGAACCGCCTCGCGCACACCATGAGAGGCGCGGCCGGACAGCCAGATAGCCCGGTTGACCATCTCGGCTTCAAGTCGGATCATCTGCCGCGACGTGTACTTGGCTGGTGTCCGAATACCGGTCGCAAAGTTGATCCGCTCGCGTTCGAGCCGGAGGGCCTCCGGGCTCTGCAGGATCCTCACCATCAGGCTCTGAAACAGACTCGCATCGTCGATATAGCGGTATAACACCTTCGCAACATCCCGTTCGTCGAAGACGCTCTTCTCCCGCGTGATCAGGTCGAGCGCGATCTCTGGACGGCGCTGGATGCGGCGGGCGTTCTCGCTGCGGCGGGCCTCCTGAAACTTGACCCGTTCGAGCTTGCTTGCCGGGGTCTCCTGCTTCCGATCGGTCTGCTCGGCCTTGCGCTCGATGGCTTTGGTGCCGACGCCGAGGTGAATGGTCGGCTCCAGGGCAATGCCCTGCCTTTCGAAGGAACGGCCATCGATGCGGATATCGAGGCCGGCAAGCGCCAGATGTTTGTTCTGGCAGGCAAACCAGCCGTCGCGAGACGCATTGAAATCCTCAGCGCTGCCGGCCCATAGCTCATAGACGATCTTGCCGGCGTCATTGCGGATCGGCTTGCCGTCCGGGGCGAGAACCGCGACCTTCTTCGAGCCGAACCCGTCTTCGGTGAGCGGCCGCAATGTCGTCATCAGATGCACATGTGGATTGCCCGGAGCATCGTGATAAACCCAGTCGGCGACCATACCCTTCGACGTGATGTGCAGCTCCACGAAATCCCGGACGAGGGCGATGTTCTGCGCGGCCGTTAGCTCTATTGGCAGCGCGATCGTCACATCCTTGGCAAGCTGGGCATCTGAGCGCCTCTCGAAGCCTTCCACTTTGTTCCAGAAGGCGTCGGATGCGCCGGCGACCGAGCGATCGGCAATCATGCTGCGCACCCATTCCGGCGCGTCGGCAGGGATCACGAACTCCTCATGCAGGAGCCCCTGCTTTCGGGTGTAGTCGATCGTCCGGGCTTCCCGCTCAAACTCCATCTTAGCGCAGTGCCGGTAGGCCGCCGACAGGACGGCGCTGCGGCCGGAGCCACGGGCGACGACGCTGACGGAGAAGTGAGGGACGGCCACGGCGGAGTTCTTTCCCGGTTGCGAACGAAATCAATGCGTTCGTCGGGAGCGGCGGCCGTCAGTCTCTCTCAGCAACAAGTCGCGCCAGCGACGTATAATTGCGCCCTTGGAAGCCGCTCCTTCGGAACGGCCGGGATGATCCACCAAAGCATCGCCGTTGGCGATTGTAGGATTCACAGTAGTGCGTTCCGCACTCTGTTCCGAAAAAAACTGACTTCGAAAGACACGCTTTCTCAGCCAGGGAGACAATCGGAATGAAGAAGCCATCCGCGAAAATCCGCGACGAAATCGCCAAGCTGCAGGAACAGCTCAAGATTGCCGAGACCAGGGAAGCGGAACGCATCGGCCGGATCGCGCTCAAGGCGGGCCTTGGCGAGATCGAAATCGACGAGGCGGAACTTCAGGCAGCGTTTGAGCAAGTGACCAAGCGATTCCGCGGAGGGCAGGGCGTTACAACCGGAGGGAAGAAGGGCGCCGGCGAGAGCGGCGGCGCAACGCCGACCGCGACGGACGCGTCTGGCGCGGGTGCGGGCAGCGCTGGCGAGGCTTGAGCGCATGACGAGGACGATGACATCCGACGCCCGCAAAAGGGACACGCGCGAAAAGATCGAGCTCGGCGGCCTGATCGTCAAGGCCGGTCTGCGCTACGAGAAGCGAGCGCTGTTGCTGGGCACGCTGATCGATGCAGCGCGCCGCATCAAGGGTGACGATGGCGAGCGCTCCAGGCTCATGGCAATCGGCGTGGAGGCCTTCGGCAATGACGATCAATAGGATTGCGCTCGTCGTCGTACCAACAGCGTTGATGATCCTCGTCGTCATCGGGATGACGGGGGTCGAGCAGTGGCTTTCGGGTTTCGGCAAGACCGAGGCCGCGCGACTGGCATGGGGGCGGGCGGGCATCGCATCGCCCTATGTCGCCAGTGCGGCGATCGGAGTTCTGTTGCTTTTCGCGAGCGCCGGTTCGATCAATATCAAGCAGGCAGGTTGGGGCGTCGTCGCGGGATCGAGTGGGACAATCCTGGTCGCAGCAGTCCGCGAAACAATGCGCCTTTCCGCTGTCATCAAGACGGCACCCGCCGACAAGACGGTTTTGGCCTTTCTCGATCCGGCAACGTCGATCGGAGCGAGTGCGGCGCTACTATGTGCCTGCTTCGCACTGCGAGTAGCGCTCATCGGCAATGCGGCATTCGCAGGGGCCGAGCCGAGGCGCATTCAGGGCAAGCGGGCGCTCCATGGCGAGGCGGATTGGATGAAACTCACAGAGGCGGCAAAGCTGTTTCCCGATGCTGGTGGCATCGTCATCGGCGAGCGCTATCGGGTCGACAAAGACAGTGTCGCGAGCCAAGCGTTTCGCGCCGACAGTGCGGAGGTGTGGGGCGCAGGCGGCAAGTCGCCGTTGCTGTGCTTCGATGGCTCGTTCGGTTCGTCGCACGGGATCGTCTTTGCCGGTTCCGGCGGTTTTAAGACGACGTCGGTGACGATCCCGACAGCCCTCAAATGGGGCGGCACGCTGATCGTGCTGGATCCGTCGAACGAGGTCGCGCCGATAGTCATCGCGCATCGCGGTGGAGCGGGGAGAGACGTGTTCGTCCTCAACCCAAGGAAGCCAGATATCGGCTTCAACGTCTTGGACTGGGTCGGACGTTTCGGCGGAACCAAAGAAGAGGATATCGCCTCGGTCGCATCATGGATCATGAGCGACAGCGGAGGCGCGCGTGGTGTCCGTGACGACTTCTTTCGCGCATCGGCGCTGCAGCTCCTGACGGCGCTGATCGCCGACGTCTGCCTGTCCGGTCACATGGATGAGAAGGACCAGACGCTTCGGCAGGTTCGCATGAATCTCTCGGAGCCGGAACCGACATTGCGCAAGCGGCTGCAGGACATCTACGACAATTCGGGCTCGGATTTCGTGAAGGAGAACGTCGCTGCCTTCGTCAACATGACGCCGGAAACTTTCAGCGGCGTTTATGCCAATGCGGTCAAGGAAACGCATTGGCTTTCCTATCCAAACTATGCCGCGCTCGTGTCTGGGAAGAAGTTCCCTACCAGCGACATCGCGGCAGGCAATACAGACGTCTTCATCAATATCGACCTCAAGACATTGGAGACCCATTCGGGTCTTGCGCGCGTGATTATCGGCTCATTTCTCAACGCGATCTACAATCGCGACGGACAGATCAAAGGGCGCGCGCTGTTCCTCCTCGATGAGGTCGCCCGCCTCGGCTACATGCGGATCATCGAGACCGCGCGCGACGCCGGCCGCAAATACGGGATCACGCTGACGATGATCTATCAGTCGATCGGCCAGATGCGTGACACCTATGGCGGCCGCGACGCGGCAAGCAAGTGGTTCGAGAGTGCCAGCTGGATCTCTTTCGCCGCGATCAACGATCCAGAGACCGCGGATTACATATCGAAGCGCTGCGGCATGACCACGGTCGAGATCGACCAGGTCAGCCGCAGTTTTCATGCAAAGGGATCGTCGCGAACACGGTCGAAGCAGCTTGCGGCACGACCGTTGATCCAACCGCACGAAGTCCTTCGCATGCGGGCCGACGAACAGATCGTGTTCACGGCCGGCAACGCGCCGCTCAGATGCGGCCGTGCCATCTGGTTCCGGCGGGATGATATGAGGGTCTGCATCGGCGAGAACCGGTTTCATTCGATGGGCGGAAGGGAGAAGGAAGCTTCGAATGCGACGCCTGCGGTAAACCCATATGCAGAGAGCGGGATTATGCGGAGTGTTGGCCGCTGAAGCCTGCTTTTGCCGGTGTTTGCGGTGGATTTTATACCAGCGAGCGCAGAGTGCGACTCACTTGGGATTCCCGAATCGGTGAAAATCTGAATCCATGGGGCAAACGGGAGGTTTGCAATGGGTTCGGCGATTGCATTGCGCGATGATTTTGATGGTCCTGCTCTGCGGCAGTTCGCGAAAGGGACCAAGGATGCCGCTCAAGCGCGGCGGCTTCTGGCGTTGGCGGAAATTTATGACGGCGGCTCGCGTACAGATGCGGCCCGGATCGGGGGCGTGACCTTGCAGATTGTTCGCGACTGGGTCGTTCGTTTCAATGAGCACGGGTCGGCCGGGCTCCTCAACGGCAAGGCTCCCGGCAATCGGCCCAAGCTGAATGATGATCAGCGCCAGGCCTTGGCCAAGATTGTAGAGCGTGGTCCGATCCCGGCTATCCACGGTGTCGTTCGGTGGCGGCGCAAGGATCTGGTCCAATGGATCTTCCAGGAATTCCGGATCTCGATGGACGAGACCACGGTTGGTCGCGAATTGAAGGCTCTCGGCTTTGCCAAGCTGTCTGCCCGGCCGCGCCACTACGCCCAGAATGAACCCGAAGTGGACGCTTTTAAAAAGAGTTCCCTGCCGCATTGGCAGCCATCAGAAGCAGCCTCCCGAAGAATACCGAGATCGAACTCTGGTGGGCCGACGAGGCGCGCATAGGTCAGAAAAACAAGATCACCCGCCGATGGGCTCGCCGTGGCACCCGACCTTCAGCGCCGCTGGATCAACGGACGATGTGGGCGTACATCTTCGGTGCCATCTGCCCCAAGAAAGGTAAGGGCGCGGGCCTCGTATTGCCCTATTGCGATACCGACGCCATGAATCAACATCTGCTGGAAATCAGCCAGGCAGTCGATGACGGCGCTCACGCGGTCCTCATCCTCGATCAAGCCGGATGGCACGTCACGCCGAAGCTCAGCGTCCCTGACAACATCACATTGCTGTTCTTGCCGCCGCGTTCGCCTGAATTGAACCCTGTCGAAAACGTCTGGCAGTTTATGAGGGACAACTGGCTGTCGAACCGCATCTTCACAGACTACGAGGACATCGTCGCTCACTGCTGTGCCGCCTGGAACAAACTCGTCGCGCAACCCTGGAAGATAATGTCCATTGGACTGCGCGAGTGGGCGCATCGGTTTTGATCAATGCATGTTGGTATTACTCCGCATAATTCCGAGGGTTGATGGGTAGCGCCCCGCTGTGAGCGGAGCGCCTTGGTGCTGGTCAGCGGGACCAGATGAGCTTGTGGTCGCCTTTGTCGCCCTGGACGAGGGAGGCGTAGACCGGAGCCGTGAAGGACGGATCGTCGAGCTTGAGCGAGAGGTATTCGGCGCCGGTTTCCCGGGCGGTCCGGCTCCAGCCGGCTCCGAACTCGACACCGGTTGCTGTGACCCGGAAGTCCGGGGCGCGATCGTTGTCGCGGTCGCAGGGTTTGATGGATGCCTTGACGTTGAGGGTGAGGGT